>DASSSJ010000194.1:0-4841 GCA_035708485.1 Anaeromyxobacter sp.
GCGAAGGAGAGGGCGCGCTCGACCTCCGCGCGGAAGTACTCGAGGTCGCTGTGGTCGTAGACGGCCGCGGTGATCTCCGGAGGCGAGTGGCCGAGTGTGGGATCGGCTTGATGGCACCCGTCACGGCGAGTGACTCGACGGTCATCGGGCGGCGGGGCCGGGCCCGTCGTGCAGCCCGGTTGCGATGACCAACCGTGTACCCGACCCCGATGTCGCCGGTGGGTCCAACTCCGGCGCCTTCGGTCATCGGGATGCGTCACCGCGGTTCGGAACCGGAGTTGGGCACCTGGTTTCCGGTCGGGCCACGCCGGGCGTGGGCGACGGCCGCGGCCACGGCGCGAGCACAGAGCTCGAGCGCCTCCTCCTGGCCGCCGTGTCCGCCCTTCTCGAAATCCTCCGGCCGCGTCGCCATCGCGTTCGTGACGTGCGCGAGACAAGCGACGGGCCTCCCCAAGGCGCGCGACATCGCGAGGAGCGCCGCGGCCTCCATCTCGACCGCGAGGATCCCCTCGGCCCGGCGTGCCTCGATGAGCGACCTCGTCTCCCTGAAAGGCGCGTCCGTGGTCCAGCACGCCCCGCGTACGACCGGCGCGGACGTTCTCGACAACGCATGTGCCACTGCTTCGGTCAGCCCGGGGTCTGCCTCCGCGAACCGCGCCGGCGGCAGGTAGTGGTAGCTCGTGCCCTCGTCGCGGAGCGCCCGCTCGACGAGCACGAAGAACGGCGGCGAGGTGTCGGCAGCGACGAGACCCGCCGAGGTGATCGTGACGAGCGCCTCGCAGCCCCAGGCGAACAGCTCCTCCGCCACGAGCACCGCGAACGACGCGCCGACCGTGCCGCCGATCACGCCGATCTCGCCCTCGCGCGCTCTCCAGCGATACAGCTTCGTGTGGAAGCAGGGCCACGAGGCGTCCGGCGACGCGCGGCCGGACGCCGCGAGGCGCTCGACGAGCTCCCCGTCCATGTCGAGAAGGCAGCCGACCGGGACGCGTCCCCGAGGGAGGCTCTTCAGCCGCCTCGCTCCCTCCAGGAGGTTGCCGGGCTCGAACACGGAGGCCTCGGCCGTGTCGTGGTCGATGAGGGGAATCCCTGGCACGCCCGCTGTCGTTACCACCACGCCCTCGGTTAGCCAACCCGTCGCCGCCTCGATCTCGCCCGGAGATGAGCAGGTGAACCGTCACCTCGCCGCGCCGTTTCCAGGTCGCGTGCAGGGCAAGCCGAGGCGTGAGCGGGAGCGTGATCTCGATCCCCGGGCGCGTGGAGCACCATCCCTTGGACGAGGGCATCGTCCATCGGGAATGCGACTCGGAGTCGGAGGAGGCCTCGAGGTACGTGCGCGGGAGGAACCGGCGCATCGTGGTCCGCTCGTATGCCGGCGCCCGGGTGGAGCGGCGCAACGAGTGCCGCTCCCCCGACGGCACCGTTCAGAACACGATGACCTTGTCGGCCGCGACCGTGAGCTGCGTCAGCTCGTCGAGCGTGCTGCGCTCCGCCCCTCGACGATCTCCATTTCCTCGCACGCGCGGCGAGAAGCGCCGGGAGGGAGACGTCCACGCCGGTGACACGCGCTCCCTCGCCCGCGAGCGCCAGCGCGTGCGCGGCGTCGCCCGTGCCGACGTCCAGCACAGCGAGCCCTGCGAGGGGGCCGGTGAGCTCGCGGACGGCGGCGCGCTCGAGCCGTTCGGTGATGGCGCCGAGCCGGCTCGTGCGCCACGCGGTGTAGTCGAGCGGCGTCGCGCCGCCCGTCACGCCGTCTTCGCCTCGAGGGGCAGCCCGAGCGCGGCCCAGTCGAGGACGCCCTCCTCGAGCCGCGCCGCCTTGAATCCCTTCCTGCGGAGGAGCTTCACCGCTTCCACGGCGAGGACGCAGTACGGACCTCGGCAGTAGGCGACCACCTCGCGCCTCCGCGGCAGCTCGGAGAGGCGCCTCGCGAGCTCCGGGAGCGGTACCGAGAGCGCGCCTCGGATATGGGCGGCCTCGAACTCCTCGGTGGGTCGAACGTCGAGCACCGTCACCTCTCCGTCCCGGACCTTCCTGCGCAGCGCGGCCTCGTCCACGGGCTCGAGGAGCGCGTTCTCCGCGAGGAAGTCGCGCGTGATCTTGGAGACCTCGGCCAGTCGCATCTCGGCGAGCTTGCGTATCGAGAGGAGGAGATCCGCGACCTTCGGGTCGGCGAGGCGGTAGGTCACGAACAGCCCGTCCTTCGTCGAATCGAGGAGCCCGGCGGAGCGCAGCACCTGGAGGTGCGCCGACGTGTTCGCGAGGCTCATGTCCGCCATCCGGCCGAGCGCCTCGACGGTGCGGGGGCCCTGCGCGAGCAGCTCCAGGAGCTCGATCCGGTGAGGGCTCGCGAGCGCCTTTCCGACGCGGGCGAACTGCTCGTAGATGGCGTCCTTGAAGCGGCGGGCGGGGCTCCGGGCTGGCATGGGCGACGGCTCCTCTCCGGCGGATCGACCGACGGGTAGCGGCGGCGGGACGTCGTCATCCTCGTCGAACGCCCCACGAAGGTTCGCTCTGGGGCTTGCGGGCGACGCGTCCACCGATCACTAATCAAGACTATTCTAGAGTAGTTGACATTCCCGGGAACCTCAAGCCGCTCGCCTCGCCGGCAGCGGCGCCCGAACCGGAGGTGCCATCGTGGCCGAGAGCATCCTCATCCTCGGCGGCGGGATCGGCGGAGTCGTGGCCGCCAACGCGCTCCGCAGCCGCCTCCCCAGGGAGCACCGGATCGTGATCGTCGACCGGGAGCCCGCGTTCACGCTCGCGGCGTCGTTCCTCTGGGTCATGACCGGCGCTCGCACGCCATCGCAGGTCGCCCGGCCGCTCGAGCGCCTGCAGCGCAAGGGCATCGAGGTCGTCCGCGGAGAGGTCCAGCGCGTCGAGCCCGGGCCCCGGGAAGCAGTGGTCGACGGCCGGACACTGCGCGGCGACCGGCTCATCGTCACGCTGGGGGCCGAGTTCGCGCTCGACGCGATCCCGGGCCTCGCAGACGCGGGCCACACCTTCTGCACGCTGCCGGGCGCCACGCGCCTGCGCTCGGCGCTCGAGGACTTCCGCGGCGGCCGGATCGTCGTCCTGACCGCGGCGCCCGCGTACAAGTGTCCGGCGGCCCCCTACGAGGCCGCCATGCTGCTCGACGGCGAGTTCAGGCGACGCGGCATCCGGGGCTCGGTCGAGCTGGCCGTCTACTCTGCAGAGCCGGGCCCGATGGGCGTCGCGGGCCCAGAGGTTTCAGCAGCCGTCCGCGGCATGGTCGAGGGGAAGGGCATCGCGTATCACCCCGACCACCAGGTCACGCGGGTGCAGGGGAGGCGCATCGAGTTCGCGAACGGCGCCAGCGCCGAGTTCGACCTCCTCGTGTACGTCCCGTCCATCCGCCCGCCTCGCGCCCTTGCGGGCTCGGGGCTCGTCGACGAGGGCGGCTGGGCCCGCGTCGATCGCCAGACGATGGCGACCCGGTTCCCGGGCGTCTACGCGCTCGGCGACGTGACGATGATCCCGTTGTCGATCGGGAAGCCCCTTCCCCGTGCCGGCGTCTTCGCCCACAACCAAGCCGAGGTGGTCGCGCGCAACATCGCGCGCGAGCTCGGCGGCAAGGGGCACGAGGCGCGGTTCGACGGCCACGGCTCGTGCTTCATCGAGACCGGTGGAGGCAAGGCGGGCTATGGCGCCGGCGACTTCTACGGCGAGCCCCGGCCAGCCGTGAAGGTGCGGCCTCCGAGCCGCCTCTGGCACGCGGGGAAGGTCCTGCTCGAGAAGCAGATCCTGTGGCAGTGGCTGTAGGCCTCGCCTCGCGCGCCCTTTCGAAGCCTGCTCGCGCCTCGTCGGCCTGTGCTGGCGCTCACAAGAGCCGTGAACGTGCCGACGCGGACGCCGCTGAGTGGTAGCCTTCGGGCGGGATGAAGATCCAAGTCCTCATGAGTCCGGGCTGTGGGCACGGCGTTCACGCGCTCGCTCTGGTGACGGAGATCGCCGCGCAGACCGCCCCTGGAGCGGAGATTGAGTCCGTCACGGTCGCGACGACAGAGGACGCCGCCCGGTGGTCATTCCCGGGATCGCCGACTGTCCGCGTGGATGGCATCGACATTGATCCGGAGGCGCCGACGGGCGTCGGCCTAGGCTGACGGCTATACGGTCTCGCGGGCGTGCCCTCGCGAAGGCTTGTCGAGGCCGCGTTCCGGTCGGCGCTCGCGCGTTCATGACCGCTTCTTCCGCCGTCGGGTCTCGGCCAGCTTCTGCACGTAGACGGTCGGTGTCGCTCGGGAGGACGGCCCAGATCGGCACGCGGGTCGGCACCTTCAGCGTTCACCACGTCGGGCCGCAGCTCTTTGGTGGCGCGACGATGGACCACCGCGCTGGCGTGCGCCTCGCGTCGCCAGAGAAGGCGCTGGTCGACTTCCTGTACCTCTCTCCCGCGCGCTCGCGGCTGTTCGCGCGCCTCCCCGAGCTGGAGCTGCCCGCTGGGTTCAGCCGCGCCGAGGCACGCCGCTGGGCCGGGTGCATGCCCTCGGCCCGCGTGCGGACCATCGGCACCCTGATCGCACCCGACGAGATCCTCACGGCCGGGATCCGCCCGTCCCTCGCCAGCACACGGACCGTCCGGTCGTGGATGAGCGTCGAGCGCTTGCATACTGCATGCGGCACCACCATAATAGCGGCATGCCTACGTCCGTCACGATCAGGGATGTACCCGACCGCACCCGCGACGAGCTCGCGTCGCGCGCGGCGGCGTCGGGCCGTTCGCTCCAAGAGTACTTGAGAGGGAAGCTCATCGAGCTCGCAAGCCGTCCGGATACCGAGGCGGTGCTCGCGAGGATATCCGAGCGGAAGGAGCGCACCGG
>DASSSJ010000195.1:0-13737 GCA_035708485.1 Anaeromyxobacter sp.
TCGCCGATCCGGCTGTCGCGGACCCCCGTCCGACACGGGCCGCCGCCGCGCCTCGGCGAGCACACGCGAGAGGTGCTGGTGGAGGTGCTCGGGATGGAAGAGGGGGAGGTGGAGGAGCTGAGGAGGGCGGGGGTGATCTGATGATGGCGGCGCTCGCTTGCGTCGATCCCGTGAACGAGCCCGCACCCGAAGCTGCCGGGCTCGGGCTCGGGCTCGGGCCCGGGCTCGGGGCTCCGGCGAACCGGGTGCCGCGGCGGCGGCGGACCCCGACCCCGACCTCGACCCCGACCGCGACCCCGACCGCGACCCCGACCCCGACCCCGACCTCGACCCCGACCTCGACCTCGACCCCGACCCCGACCCCGACCTCGACCCCGACCCCGACCTCGACCCCGACCCCGACCTCGACCCCGACCCCGACCCCGACCCCGACCCGAGAGACTCCGAGATGCCGACCCCGACTCCCGACCCCCGACGGCTCGCCGGCGTCCTCGCGCCGGTGCTGACGCCGTTCCACCCCGACCTCGCGCCCGACCCGGCGCGGCTCGTCGCGCACTGCCGCTGGCTGCTCGCGCACGGGTGCGCGGCGCTCGCGCCGTTCGGGACGACGAGCGAGGCGAACTCGCTCTCGGTGGACGAGCGGGAGCGCCTCCTCGACGCGCTCCTCGAGGGCGGGATCCCCGCCGACCGGCTCGTCCCCGGGACGGGCTGCTGCGCGCTGCCCGACACCGTGCGGCTCACCGCGCACGCGGTGCGGCGCGGCTGCGCCGGCGTCCTCGTCCTGCCGCCCTTCTACTACAAGGGCGTGCCGGACGAGGGCCTCTTCCGCGCGTTCGCCGAGCTCGTCGAGCGCGTCGCCGACGATCGACTGAGGGTGTACCTGTACCACATCCCGCCCGTCGCGCAGGTCGGGATCGGGCCGGCGCTCGTGGAGCGCCTGCTCGACGCGTACCCCGGCGCGATCGCCGGGATGAAGGACAGCTCCGGCGACCTCGCCGGCACGCGGCGCATGCTCGAGCGGTTCGCCGGCCGCGAGTTCGACGTGTTCGTCGGCAGCGAGCGGTTCCTCCTCGAGAACCTGCGCGGCGGCGGGGTCGGGTGCATCACCGCGACGGCGAACGTGAACCCGGGCGCCGTCGACCGGCTCTTCCGCGAGTGGCGCGGCCCTTCGGCGGACCGGCTCCAGGAGGAGGTGAACGCGGTCCGCGCGGCCGTCGAGCGGGCGCCGGTCATCCCCGCGCTGAAGGCGATCGTCGCGCACCACGCCCGCGACCCGAGCTGGGAGGTCCTCCGGCCGCCCCTCGTCCCGCTCGCCCCGGCGCCGCGCGCGGCGCTGCTCGAGGACCTCGGCCGGCTCGGCTTCGGGATGCCCGGCCTAGGCGGCTGACACGGGCGCGCGCCGCCAGCGCTGGAGCCCGGCGACGGCGGCGGCGAGCGCCAGGCCGACGAGGTCGAGCGCCGCGGCGGGGTAGAGGAGGAGGAGCCCGGCGGCGAGGAGGGCGAGCCGCTCGAGCGGCGTCGTGCGCCGGAACATGAAGCCCTGCACGCCGCAGGCGAGCGCGGCGATCCCCGCCGCGGCGGGGAGCGCGACGCGCGCGATCTCGAGCGGGCCGCCCTGGAACAGCAGGCCCGCGCCGGCCGGGTGGAGGACGAACGCGAACGGCACGAGGAAGGCCGGCATCGTGTACTTCCACGAGTGCAGGGTCGTGCGGTACGGGTCGCCGCCCGTGATCGCCGCGGCGGCGAAGGGGGAGAGCGCGGTGGGGGGCGACACCTCCGAGAGCACCGCGTAGTAGAAGACGAACATGTGCGCGGCGAAGGCGGGCACCCCGAGCTTCGTGAGCGCCGGCGCGGCGATCACCGCGCAGATGATGTAGCTCGCGGTGACCGGCACCGCGAGGCCGACCACCCACACCACGAGCGCCGTGTACACCGCGGTGAGGGCGAGGCTCCCGCCGGCGAGCTCGATGACGATCGAGCTGAACTTGAGGCCGAGGCCGGTGAGCGTCACCACGCCGACGATGATCCCCGCCGACGCGCAGGTGGCCGCCACGGCGAGGACGCCGGTCGAGCCGCCCCGCAGGGCCTGCACGAGCCGGCTCCGGCGGAGCGGCTCGCCGGGCGGCGGGATCGGCGTGAGCGCGCTGTCGCGGCGCAGGAACGAGAGCCCGGCGGCGAGGATCGTCGCCCAGAAGACCGCCACGATCGGGGTGAACCCGAGCACCATGAAGACGACGACCGCCACGAGCGAGCTGAAGTGGAAGCCGTGCGTGCGGACCATCGCCCAGGCGCTGCGCTTCGGGCCGAGCGGCGCGGCCGCCACGCCGAACTTCCTCACGTCGAGCTCCACCATGAGGAAGAGCGCGAGGTAGTAGAGCGCCGTCGGGATCGTCGCCATGAAGACGACGTCGAGGTACGAGAGCTGCAGGAACTCGGCGATGAGGAAGGCGGCGGCGCCGAGCACCGGCGGGGAGATGATCGCGCCGAGCCCGCCCGCCGCGAGGAGCCCGCCGGCGGCGTTCCGGGCGTAGCCGGACCGCGCGAGCATCGGGTACGCGACCGATCCGATCGTCACCGTGGTCGCCACGCCGCTCCCGGACGGCGCGCCGAGCAGGAACGACGCGAGCACGATGGTGCGCCCCGCCGCCGCCCGCGTGCCGCCCGTCACCGCGAGCGAGAAGTCGATGAAGAACTCCCCGGCGCCGGAGTACTGCAGCACGGCGCCGTAGATCGTGAAGAGGATGATGAACGTGGACGAGACGTCGATGGGGGCCCCGAAGATCCCCTCGAGCGTCATGTAGAGCTGCGGGACGAGCCGCTCGAAGTCGTAGCCGCGGTGGGTCCACGGGCGCGGCAGCCACGGTCCGGCGAAGGCGTAGACGATGAAGATCGCGACGACGCCGGTGAGGACGGCGCCCGAGGTGCGGCGCGTCGCCTCCAGGACGAGGAGGATGAGCGCGACGCCGAAGAAGAGGTCCAGGCGCGACGGCGTGACCACCCGCTCGATGAAGTCCTCGAAGTCGACGAGGATCCACGCGATCGACGCGACGCCGAGCAGCGACAGCGCCACGTCCCACCAGCGGATCCGGTCGCGGAACCGCCTCGCCGCGGGGAACACGAGGAAGAGCAGGGCGAGGACGAAGCCCAGGTGGATCGCGCGCAGCTTCTGGGACGTCACGATCGCCCACGCGGTGTAGAGGTGGAAGAGCGACATCGCCACGGCACCCGCCGTGACGATCAGGTCCGCGCGGCCGGTGAGCCGGCGCGCGGCGCCCTCCTCCTTCTCGACGATGGCCTCCGCCTTGCGGCGCGCCTCGTCTCCGACGACGACGTCGCTCGGCGGGCGGGTGGTCTCCATGCCCCCTCAGGGCCCGGCCACGGGGCCGCGACCTCGGCCGGCGCCCCGCCGCTCGTCCCCGCGCGGGGCGGCGCGCATCACCAGCCGGTCGCCGTGCTGGCCGAGCTCGAGGAACGACAGGTCCAGCCCGCCGGCCCGGAGCCGCTGCGGCTCGCCCATCGCGATGCGGAAGACGATCTCCGGCAGGACCCGCTCGACCGCGTGGTCCTCGCCGGCCGCCGTGAGGCCGAGGTACTCGCGCACCGCCGCGCTCGAGCTGGAGACGCGGCGGAGCACGATGCGCCCGTCCTCCCGGAGCACGAACGTCTCCGTGACGGGCGCGTCGTACATGGAGTGGCGCGAGGTCACCGAGAAGCGCCCGCCCGGGGGGAGCGCGACGGCCACCCGCCGGCCGCGCTCCGCGTTCTCCAGCACGAGCACGAGGCCGCCGTCCGGCGCGGCGGGGGCGACGCCGGCGAGCGCGAGCGCGAGGGCGGCGGCGAGCGGGCGGATCGTGCGGGCCATCGCCGCTACTTCTTCTTCGGCTTCAGCCCCTTCTCCGAGAAGTACCGCTCCGCGCCCGGGTGGAAGGGCACCGGCGAGCCCACCTCGTACTGCTTCGCGAGCTCGATGTTCTTCGCCTCGGCGTGGACCGCGGCGAGGTCGGGCTTCTTCTCGAAGACGGCCTTCGCGATGTCGTGCGCGAGCTTCTCGTCCATCTTCTCGTTCACGACGAGGAGGTTCCAGACGTCGGCCACCACCGCGCCCTTCGTCTGGCCGGGGTAGGAGCCGGCCGGGATCGTCCCCTTCACGTAGAGCGGACCGTACTTCTTCACCATCGCGGGGATCGCGTCGGCGTGGTCGATGAGCTTGATCTTCATGCCGGGCGTCGCCGCGAGGTCGGTCACCGCGGCCGTCGGCACGCCGCCCGACCAGAAGAACGCGTCGATCTTGCGGTCCTTGAGGGCGTTCACCGACTCGGCGACGGACAGCTTCTCGCGGGTGACGTCCTTCTCCGGGTCGATCCCGTACGCCTCGAGGATGCGCAGCGCGATGATCTCGGTCCCGCTCCCGGGGGCGCCGGTCCCGATCCGCCGCCCCTTCAGGTCCTCGATCTTCTCGACGCCGGTCCCCTCGACGGTGACCCACTGGCTCTTGTTGGCGTACAGGACGGCGAGGGCGCGGACGGGGACCTTCTCCTTGAACTTGCCGACGCCGTTGAACCCGTCCGCGGCGGTGTCGGCGAGCGTGAACGCGACGTCCGCCTTCCCCGCGCCGACGAGCTTGATGTTGTCCACCGACGCGCTCGTCACCTCCGCGGTCGCCTCGACCCCCGGGATCGCCTTCGACAGCACGCCCGCGAGGCCGCCGCCGAGCGGGTAGTACACGCCGCCGGTCCCCCCCGTGGCGATGGAGATCCGGTTCTGGGCGGCGGCGGGACCTGCCGCCGCGAGGGCGAGCGCGGCGACGGCTGCGAGACGGTTCATCGCGTCCTCCTTGGGAGAGCGAGAGCGCAGAGTTAAGCATTCCCGACGTCGGCCGGCCCGGCCCGGACGGGTTCCATCACGCTCCGTGAGTGCGGCAGCCCGGTCCGGGACGTCCGGGCGCCGTCCGGCGCCGGCGTCTTTCACGGGTCGGCGTTCGGCGCGGTCGCCGCGGCCCCCGGCCTCTTCGCGAGGACCCGGGCGGCTACACCGCCACCTTCGGCAGCGCCTTCAGCGACTCCTTCACCTTCTCCGCCGGGTACTCGAAGTCCTCGAGCTTGCCCGCGAAGTACGCGTCGTAGGCCGCCATGTCGACGTGCCCGTGGCCGGAGAGGTTGAAGAGGATCGTCCGCTCCTTGCCCTCCTGCTTCGCCTGGAGCGCCTCGTCGATGGCGACGCGGATCGCGTGCGACGACTCGGGCGCGGGGATGTGGAGCTCGGTCCGCGCGAACTGGACCGCCGCGTCGAAGCAGGCCAGCTGCGGGACCGCGCGCGCCTCGACCACGCCGGCGTTCACGAGCTGCGACACGAGCGGGGACGCCCCGTGGTAGCGCAGCCCGCCGGCGTGGATGCCCGGTGGGATGAAGTCGTGACCGAGCGTGTACATCTTGGCGATGGGGGCCATCTTGGCGGTGTCGCCGTAGTCGAAGGCGTAGACGCCCTTGGTGAGCGTGGGGCAGGAGGTCGGCTCGACCGCCACGACGCGGACCTTCTTGCCGGCCGCCTTGTCGGCGACGAAGGGGAAGGAGATGCCGGCGAAGTTCGAGCCGCCGCCGTGGCAGCCGATGACGACGTCGGGGTAGTCGCCGGCGAGCTTGAGCTGCTCCTTCGCCTCGAGCCCGATCACCGTCTGGTGCATGCAGACGTGGTTCAGCACGGAGCCGAGCGAGTAGCGCGTGTCCTCGTGCGTCGCCGCGTCCTCGACGGCCTCCGAGATCGCGATGCCGAGCGAGCCCTGGCTGTCCGGGTCCTTCGCGAGGATCCCGCGGCCCGCGTTCGTCTCCCTCGACGGCGAGGCGAACACCTTCGCGCCCCACAGCTCCATCATCGACTTCCGGTACGGCTTCTGCTCGTAGGACACCCTCACCATGTAGACGGTGCACTCGAGCCCGAACATCTGGCACGCCATGGCGATGGACGAGCCCCACTGGCCGGCGCCGGTCTCGCTCGCGATGCGCTTCGTCCCGGCGAGCTTGTTGAAGTAGGCCTGGGGCACGGCCGTGTTCGGCTTGTGCGACCCGGCCGGCGAGACGCCCTCGTACTTGTAGTAGATCTTCGCCGGCGTCTTCAGCGCCGCCTCGAGGCGCCGCGCGCGGAACAGCGGCGAGGGCCGCCACTGGCGGTAGGCCTCGCGGACGGGGTCCGGGATCTTGATCCAGCGCTCCCCGGAGACCTCCTGCTCGATGAGGCCCATCGGAAAGAGGGGGAGGAGGTCGTCAGGCGTCGCCGGCTTGCCCGTCCCGGGGTGGAGCACGGGCGCGAGCGGCCCGGGCATGTCCGGGATCACGTTGTACCAGTGGGTCGGGATCTGGTTCTCGCCCAGGACGATCTTCGTCTCCATCGCGGTCCTCGAGTCGGGTGCGGAAGGGTGGGGAAAGTGCGATTAGCTCAGACGACGCGGGGGCTCGTCAAGGGACGCCGGGCCGGC
This sequence comes from Anaeromyxobacter sp., assembly GCA_035708485.1. Lineage (GTDB taxonomy): Bacteria > Myxococcota > Myxococcia > Myxococcales > Anaeromyxobacteraceae > Anaeromyxobacter. The sequence continues at coordinate 6,470 of DASSSJ010000195.1, forward strand.
GCGACCGGCCGCGCCTCCGCCGCGGGGTGGGCGCGCGCGCACCCCGGCGCGTCATGTGCTCATGGTGCACTCGGGCCGTGCACTCGAGGTCGCGAATGACCGAGAATGCGTCGCGTGACCCAGGAGCGCCGCGCGCACCCCCGCTTCCCGCTCATCCTCGCGGTGCAGTACGTCGGCGCCGAGAGCGTCCTCGACTACACGGAGAACCTCTCCGCCGGCGGGCTCTTCATCCGCACCGAGCGCGAGTTCGAGCCCGGCGAGCGGGTGACGCTCGTCGTCTCGTTCCCGCAGCTGCTCGAGCCGGTGGAGCTGCAGGTCGAGGTGGTCCGCAGGCGCGTGGCGACGCTCGGCGCGCCCGGCGGCGTCGCGGTGCGGGTGCCCGCCGACCGGCGGGAGGACCGCGCCAGGCTGCAGGAGGTCGCGCGGAAGATCGGGGCGCCGCGCGGTGCCGACCCGTCGTTCCGGGTGCTGCTCGTGGAGGACAACGCCCTCGTCGCCTCGATGTACGCGGCGGCGCTCCGGCGGCTGTCCGACAGCGACGGCTACCCGGCGCTCGGGATCGAGGTGGCGAGCGACGGCGCCGCCGCCTTCGATCGCCTGCTGCGGCCGCCGGGCGTCGACGTGCTCGTGACCGACGTCTTCATGCCCGTGCTGTCCGGGATCACCCTCGTCGAGAAGATCCGGGCGGAGCCCACCCTCGCGACGCTCCCCGTGGTCGTGATCACCGCGGGCGGCGAGCGCGAGCGGGAGCGGATGGCGGGCCTCGGCGTCTCGCTGTTCCTCCGGAAGCCCGTGAGCTACCAGGACGTCGTCGGCGCGATCCGGACGCTCCTCGATCCCCGCCTGGGCGCCGCCGCCTCGCCGCGCCGGGCCGCCCCCGGTGGGGGGGGCGGGCGCGAGGGGTTGACGGAAGGATCCGATGTGGGCATGGATCCGTCAGACGCGATGCCGGCCTCCCGCCGGTAAGAAGAGGACAGCGGTACTTCCTCGTGCGTGAACAGGGTCCGCCTCGCGCGGACCCTTTCATTTCGCGGCGGCGGCGCGGGCGCACCGCGCCGCGAGGAAGAGCGCGACGGCCGGGACGGCGAGCGCGGCCACGTAGGCGAGGCGGCCGGCGCCGGGCAGCGCGACGCCGAGGTCGGCGAGCGCGTGGAGCGCGGCCGACGCGAGGAGCGCCAGCGGGAGCGCGAGCCAGCGGCCGCGGCCCGCGCCCGGGCCCACGGCCACGCCGACCGCGAGCGGGGCCGCGAGCAGCGCGTGCGCGACCGGGCCGAACGCCGCGCGCGCGAGCGCCTCCGTCGAGACCGCGCCGCCGAGCGTCACCACCGTCTCGAGCGCCGCGAAGCCGGCGCAGACGCCCGCCGCCGCGGCGAACGTGGTGGCGCGGCGCACGCCCCGCGGCACGACGAGGAGGATCCCGGCCAGCTTCGCGCCCTCCTCCACGAGGCCGACGGCCGCCGCGGTGAGGAGCGCGCCCGAGCCCCCGGACACCATCGCGCCCCAGCGCAGGTCGAGGCCGAGCAGGGCGGACAGCTCGTACGCCGCCAGGGCGAGCCCCGCCGCGGCGGCGCCGCCGAGGAGCGCGAGGAGGGTGGACCCGGCGCGGTCGTCGCCGGCGCGCACCGCCGCGACGCGCGCCCACGCGGCGCCGGATCCGGCGGCGGCGAGCGGCACGGCGAGATCCCACGACACCTCGCCAAGGTGCGGCCGCCCGGCCGCCCGGCGAGCCCCTGGATCGGTGGCCCGTCGGGGCGCGGGGCGGACGGCCCCGGCGGCGCCCGGCGGGTTGCCCGCCCTGCACGGCCGGGCTAGGTTCGGGCCCCCCACGCGGAGGTCGCCGATGGAGAAGGTGCGCGCGGTGGACCGCGGCCTCGCCCGCGTCCTCGTGATCGACAACCCGCCGAAGCGGAACGCCCTGGACTTCCAGGCGCTCGAGGAGATCGAGGAGGCGTGCGCGCGCGCGACCGCCGACGGCGTGCGCTGCCTCGTGCTGCGCGGGGCGGGGGACGAGGCGTTCTCGTCGGGGTTCGACCTCGGCGAGATGGCGCTCACCTCCCGCCGCGGCGACCGGCCGGACGAGGCGGTGGAGCGGACCGCCGACGCGCTCGCGGCGCTGCCCTGCCCCACCGTCGCCTTCCTGAACGGGTTCGCCTTCGGGGGTGGGTTCGAGCTCGCCGTCACCTGCGACCTGCGCGTCGCGCGCGCCGGGGTGAAGCTCGCGATGACGCCGGCGAAGCTCGGCGTGGTCTACCCGGAGGGCGGGCTGCGCCGGTTCGCGGACCTCGTCGGCTCGGCGCGCGCGCGGGAGCTGTTCTTCGTGGGGCGGGCGATCGACGCGGAGACGGCGCTCGCATGGGGGCTCGTGAACCGCGTCGCGCCGGCGGAGACGGCGGAGGCGGACGCCCTCGCCCTCGCCGAGGAGATCGCCGGGAACGCCCCCCTCGCCGTCCGCGGGATGAAGCGGATCCTGCGGCTGCTCGAGGCGACGCACGAGCGGAGCCTCTCGGACGAGGAGCGCGCCGAGATCGCGGAGCTGCGCCGGCGCGCCTTCGAGAGCGCCGACCTCCGCGAGGGGCGCCGGGCCTGGGAGGAGCGGCGCGCGCCGCGGTTCAGGGGGGAGTGACGGCGGGCGCCGGCGGCGCTCGCTCGAAGGCGGCGCCCACGTAGAGCCCGGCCGCGATCCCGAGCGCGAGGGCGACGACGCCCGCGGCGATCGCGACCCGCGCCGTCCTCCCCGGGGCCGGCGGCCGCGCGGGCGGCGGCGGGGGCGCCGCGAGCTCCGACGTGATCGGGAGCCGCGCGGTGACCGCGTTCGGGTCGCCGACGCGCGCGAGCGACGGCAGCGGCGGGGGCGGCGCGCCGGCGCCCGGGATGGCGGTCGCCTCGGGGAGGACGGCGAGGTCGTAGTCGCCGATCTGGACCAGGTCCCCGTCCCGCAGCCGCCGCTTGCCCGTGATGCGCTCGCCGTTGACGCGCGTGCCGACGAGGCTGCCGAGATCCTCGACGAAGGCGCTCCCGTTCTGGAGGACGAAGCGCGCGTGGCGCCGCGAGACGTTCCGGTCCGTGAGCCGGAACGTCACGCCCTCGGGCGCGCGGCCGACCACGATCGGCTCGCCCGCGAACGGGACGATCGACCGCGTCCCCGCCTCGTCCTCGATGACGAGCTTCATCGCCCCTTCCTACGGCGTCGCCGGCCGCCTGCCCTTGCCCTCGCCGCGCGACAGCCTCCGCACGAACCTGCGGCCGTCCTTCTCGGGGAGCACCACGAACTGGTCGATCTCGTAGCCCGCGAGCACGAGGTCGATGCGGTGGCGCTTGTCGAGGCGGACGTCCCGGATCGTCGCCGGGGTGGTCCCCGCCGGCCGATCGTCGAGGAGGACGCTCGCGCCGGGCGGGTCGCTCTCGACCGTGATCGCGCCGATGGTGGACTCGAGCCGGGCGTGGACGCGCGCCACGAGCTTGCCGGGCGAGAGCGGCACGGGGATGGTGGTCTCCTTCACGCCCGCGCCGGAGAGCGTGACCTGGTGCGGGCGCGACAGCACCACGTCCTCCACGACGGCGGGCGTCGCGAGGGACGTCTTCGCGCCGTCGAGGGCGATCGCGAGGCCCGGCGGATCGGACGTGACGATGACCGCGCCCGGGCGGATCCAGGGGATCCCGTAGTGGAAGCCCGCGGCGGCGACGGCGGCGACGGCGAGGCCGACGAGGGAGGCCTTCCAGAGCGACACGCCGTCGGTGATCACGGCGCGCGGCCGGCTCGCGCGCCGGCGAGGCGCGGCGGTCGCGCGCGGGGTGACCCGGGTGTCCACGGTCGAGAACCCGCCCGGCACCGGGGTCCCGATCGGCTGGAGCTCGGAGGTCCCTTCCTGCTGCGCGGCGTTGTACAGCACCTTCATGATGAGCGGGTCGTGCGCGCGTGCCTGGCGCGCCCGCGCGACCTTGTCCGCGAAGACCTGCTGCATCTGCCTCGCGAGGTGGTCCTGGATCGACGAGTGCGGCGTGGGGAAGAGCACGTCCACGAGCGCGTCGGCGAAGCTGCGCGCGTCCGGGTAGCGGCGCTCCGGGTCGTAGGCGAGGGCCCTCGCGATGATGTCGTCCACGTCGTTCGGCAGGCGCGGATCGAGCGCGGTGGGCGGCACCACCTTCGCCTTGCGCGACTGGATGAGCGACTCGACGTCGGTCGCCTTCGGGAACGGCTTCTGCTTCGTGAGGAGCTCGTAGAGGATGATCCCCGCCGCGAAGACGTCGACGCGGTGGTCCCAGCTCTTCTCGAGCGAGGCCTGCTCGGGCGCGACGTACCCGAGCTTCCCCATCAGCATGCCCTCCTTGTAGTTGGAGAGCCCGGTGGCGGCGCGCGCGATCCCGAAGTCGAGGAGCTTCACCTCGCCCTCCCACGACAGCAGGCAGTTGTCGGGGGAGACGTCGCAGTGGACGATCTTGAGCGGGTTGCCCGCGGGGTCGGTCTTCCGGTGCGCGTACGCGAGCCCCTGCAAGAGCTGCAGCACGAGGAAGATCGATTGCTCGGGGGTGAGCTGCGCGCCGGCGCGCACGAACGCGTGCATCATCTCCTTCATGGAGACGCCGTTCACGAGCTCCATCGAGATGAAGTAGTTCCCGTCGACGGTGCCGCACTCGTACACCTGCGCGATGGCGGAGTGCGTCAGCTGGACCGTGAGGATGGCCTCGCGGACCAGCATCTTGATGAAGTTCTGGTCCTGCGAGCGCGCGCGCAGGATCCGCTTCACCACGAGCTCCTTCTCGAACCCGCCCGCCTCCCCGGGGATGCGCGCGCCGGGGACGCGCGCGCGGTAGATCTCCGCCATCCCGCCGACGGCGAGCCGTTGCAGGAGGAAGAACTTCCCGAACAGGTGGGGCTTGAACTCGGAAGTGACGGCGCTCTGAGGTGCGGCTTCGGCCACGATTCGGCGATGTTAGCCCGGCGCGGTCCGGGCTCACAAGGTTGCGGCGGCCCCGGACGCAGCCGGTGCGCGCACCCATTGCGCCGCGCCCTCCGGAGGAAGGTCCGGCGGCGGCGCGGGCTGGACGCGCGTCAACTCGATTGCGCAAGATCGTCGCATCGTCTATCCGCCTCGCGCGGTCCCTGCTATACGGACGCAATGTTGGTGACCGAGAGGCGAACGAGGCGCCGGGCGGAGGAGGAGGCCGCCCAGGCTCCCGCGCCGCAGCCCGGCACGCCCACGTCGGTGCGGCAGGCGGCGGTCATCGCCGAGATCATCCGCGACACGACCGCGAACCCGGCGCCGCTCGGGCTCATGGGCTTCGGGCTCACCACCGTCCTGCTCAACCTGCACAACGCCGGGCTCGTCCCGATCGGCAGCGCGATCCTCGCGGTGGGGCTCGTGGGCGGCGGGCTCGCGCAGCTCGTCGCGGGCGTGCTGGAGTGGAAGAAGAAGAACACGTTCGGCATGGTCGCGTTCACGGCGTACGGGTTCTTCTGGATCTCGCTCGTCGCGCTGATCGTGCTGCCGCGCTTCGGGCTCGCCGACGCGTCCGACCGGAGCGGGATGGCCGCCTACCTGTTCGTGTGGGGGCTCTTCACGGTGGTGATGTTCGTCGCGACCCTCAAGATGAACCGGGCGATCATGCTCGTCTTCTTCGCCCTGACGCTGCTCTTCTTCCTGCTCGCGATCGCGGACGCGACCGGCAGCGCCGTGCTCACGCGCGTCGCCGGGTACGAGGGCATCGCCTGCGGGCTGGGCGCGATCTACATCGGCGCCGCGCAGGTCCTGAACGAGGTCTACGGGCGGACGATCCTGCCGCTCGGGTCGATGGACTGAGCGCGGATCGTCCCCGCTAGTACCAGTCGAACCCGATCCACAGCGACCAGAACTGGGACTCGTCCACGTTCAGCTCGGCGCTCTCCTCGTACCACTGGCGCGAGAAGTCGAGGTTCGCGGTGAGGTTGAACTGCTTGCCCAGCCACCACGCGTACCCGGCCCCGCCCGCGACGTTCCACCCCGACGCGCCGAGGTCGGTCCTCCCGAAGCCGTCGTCCACGACGAGCGCCACGGCGGACCGGCCGAATCCTCCCTTCAGGAAGAAGCCGCGCCCGGTCGGGAACCACGTCGCCATCGCGTCGACGTTCGCGATGCCGATGGAGCTCGTGACGGCTCCCTGGTCGGACCCCGACCCCATGTACCCGATGTCGAGCCCGAGGAGGAGCGTCGGCGACAGCGTCGCGCCGACCTTGAAGTTCATGAACAGGTTGGTCGGGTCCGGGTGCAGCTCGTCGAAGCTCGACGTCAGGATCTCGTTCGCGAGCTCCCCGTCTCCGCCGCCGAAGCCGAACCCGATGTACCAGCGGTCGCGCGTCTTCGGAGGGCGCGGCTGCTGCTGCGGCGGGTACTGCGGGCGAGGCGCGGCCGGGGCGGCCTGCGGCGGCGGCGGATAACCGGCCGGCACCGGCTGGGCGGCGGGCGCGGGGGCCGGCTGGGCCGCGGGCGCGGGGGCGGGAGCCGGCTGGGCCGCGGGCGCGGGAGCGGGCTGGGCCGCGGGCGCGGACGCGGGCGCGGGCTGGGCCGCGGGAGCGGGCGCCGGCTGGGCCGCGGGCGCCGGCTGGGCTTCCGGCGCCGGGGCCGGCTGCGCGGCGGCGGGCGGCGGATCCGTGGTCCAGGTCGTGGCGGGCGGGGCCTGCTGCGCGGACGCGAGGAGCGGGACAGCGGCGACGAGCGCGGCGATCTGTCGCATGGTTCCTTCCGGCGCGAGGGTGGAACGGTGCACGCGAGCCTACCGGAAGGACGGAACGACGTCACCCATGCGGGCGGGGCGCGCGAGCGCCGCGCCGCGAATGACCTCCCGACCCGCCAGGACCGTGGGAGGACCGCATGGATCGCGCCGCGTTCGAGAAGCTCGCCGCACGGATCGTGGAGGGCTCGGGGGACGCGATCCTCTTCACGGACCGGCAAGGGATCTTCCGGCTCTGGAACGCCGGCGCCGAGCGCATCTTCGGCTGGACCGCCGCCGAGGCGGTCGGCCGGTCGATGGACCTCATCATCCCGGAGCGGCTCCGGGCGCGGCACTGGGCGAACTGGGACCGCGTCATGGAGACCGGCGTGACGCGGTACGCGACCGAGACGCTCGCCGTCCCCGCGCTCCGCAAGGACGGCGCGCCGCTCTCGATCGAGTTCACGATCCAGCTCGTGCGCGACGACGCCGGGACGATCCTCGGGCCCGTGGCGATCGTGCGCGACGTCTCGGAGCGGTTCCGGCGCGAGAAGGAGCTGCGGGCGCGGGTGATGGAGCTCGAG
>DASSSJ010000196.1:0-26262 GCA_035708485.1 Anaeromyxobacter sp.
GGCCTCCTGGTTCGGGCGAAGGAGGCCGCGATGCCCGACGACAATCGATTCCCGGCCGCGATGCCCGACGACAATCGATTCCCGTTCCAGTCCCTCGACGCTTACCGCCTCGCGAGAGGCCTCGCCGCGCGGATCCACGCCGCTGCGATCCGTGACTCCGAGCTCCGTGACCAGGCCACCCGCGCGGCGAAGAGCGCGTTCTTGAACCTCGCGGAGGGACTCCCCTCCGACCGTCCCGCCGTCCGTCGCAAGTTCTTCGATCTGGCGGACGGGTCCCTCCACGAGGCGGTCGCCGCCGTGGACCTCGCCGACGCCATCGGCGCGGTCGATGCGTCTCGCTCCGCGGAGATCCACGCGGAGGCGCTCCGCCTCCGCGCGGTCCTCCGCGGGCTCATGCGCGCGAGCGGACGTGAGCAGGGCCACGAGCCGGTGCGCGAGGCCGGCGACCTCGCGCGCCGGCGCCTCGGCGACCTCGCCGCAGAGGGCGGCGATCTCCACCGCGGCGGCCGCCTCGACCGTCTCCGCGCGGGCGATGGCGAACACGCGGGCCTTGTCCGCGCGGGACACGCGCCCCGCGCCCTCGGCGATGTTGAGACACGCGGACTTGGCCGAGCGGGTTGCCTCGTCGCGGAGCTTCCCATCGGAGATGCGGCAAGCCAGCACGGCGAGCAGGAGCTCCCGAGCGACACCGAAAGCGACGAGACGGTGGTGAGGGAGAAGAGGCGACGGGGAACGAGGAGGAAGAGGCGACGGTGACTGAGGGATCTGGAGACAGTTTGCGGTCATCGGTGCGGCTTTCGCCCCCGACCAAGGAGCCGCACCGATGACCGCGCCTGGAGCCCCACGCCCCCGCCCCGCGAGCGGGGGAACGGCGCGTGAGATCGACATGGCATGCGCAGTGACACCGCCGAAGGCGGTGGCACGAGCATGCTCCAAGACAGAAGCGCCGTTCGTCCTGACGCGCCCCTCTCCGCGACCCCGACGCCGACCGCGACCCCGACGCCGACCGCGACCCCGACCGCGACCCCGAGCCCCGACCGCGACCGCGACCGCGCCCCCGACCTCGACCCCGACCCCGACCTCGACGCGACCCCGCCCCCGACCTCCCCCCGCCCCCCTCACCCCCCGCGGAGCGCCTCGCGCACGAGCACCGGCCCGCCAAGCACGGCGACTGGAACGAGGTGGACGGCGTGGAACGCGACCGCGAACGCGAGCGCCGCGTCGGGCGCGATCCCGGTGCCCCCGACGGCGAGCGCGGTCGCGAGCTCGAACGAGCCGGCGTTCCCGGGGGCGAGCTGGATCGCGGCGGCCGCGGACGCGGCCACCACCGCCAGCGCGGCGGCGGCGAGGGTGGGCGGCAGCCCGAGCGCCGCGAGGGTCGCGAGGGCGATCGCCGTCTCGGCGACCCACCCTGCGAGCCCCCACCCCACCGCCGCGAGCAGCGCCCGCGGCTCCCGCACCGCCGCGAGACCGGCGCGCAGGCGCGCCCCCGCGCCCGTCGAGCGAGGCACGCGGCCGTGCCGCGGACCGAGGAGCCACGCCGCCCCGCCGGCGACGGCCGCGATCCCGCCGACGGCCGCGAGCCCGCGCACCGCCCAGGACGGGAAGGCCACGGCGGGGGCGAGCGCCGACGCGGCGACGACCAGCGCCGTGGCGCCGACCACGTGGTCGAGCGCCGACGCGGCGATCACCGAGGCGGTCGAGATCCCGGCGCGCCGGGCGAGCAGGTGCGCCCGCAGCACGTCGGAGCCGCGCGCCGGCAGCACGATCCCCGCCGCGAACCCGGCGAGCAGCGCCGCGGCCGCGTCGCGCCAGCGAACCCTCACCCCCGGCGCGCGCACGACCGCCCGCCACCGCGACGCGTGCGCGGCGATGGCGCACAGGTTCGCCGCGGCGGCGCCGAGGAGCAGGGCCGGGCTCGCGCGGGAGAGGCTCGCCAGGACGGCCGAGAGGTCCACCCGCCGCGCCGCGACGGCGGCGCACGCGAGCGCCACGAGGAGCCCGGCCGCGCGGAGGGCGCGAGACGGCGGGCGCACCTCGACGGTCGGCCCCGGCGCGTCCTCACCCCGCCCGCCCGCGGCGCGGGGGGGCGCCGGCCCGGCGCCCGGCGCCCCGGCGAGCGCGTCCAGCGGGGCGAACTCGAACCCGGCCGCGCGCCACCGCCGCGCGATCTCGGGGACGGCGGCGGCGGTCTGGTCGCGGCGTGGATCGAGCCCGGGCGTCCCGCACCCGTCGTGGAGCAGCAGGATCTCGCCGCCTCTCGGGCGACGCGAGGCGCGGTCGGCGATGACGTCGGCGCCCGGCCGCTCCGTGTCCCAGACGCCGCGCGTCCACGCGACGAGCCGCAGTCCGCGCGCCCGCAGCGCGCGCCCCAGGAACGGCCCCTTCCAGCCGTGGGGCGCGCGGAACCAGGGCGCGGGCTCGACGCCCGCCGCTCGGACCGCGGCACGGCAGCGGTCCAGCTCCCGCGCCACGCGCGCCGGCCCGGCGAGGACGAGCGGGGCGTGCGTGTGCCCGTGCAGCGCGACGGCGTGGCCCCGCCGGTGGATCTCGCGGACGAGATCGGCGCGGCGCTCCGCCGCCTCGCCGAGGACGAAGAACGTCGCCCGCACGGCCGCGCGCTCGAGCGCGTCGAGCACGGCCGGCGTGTCGTCCGAGGGGCCGTCGTCGAAGGTGAGCGCGACGAGCCGCGCGCCGCGCGGCCCCCGCCGGAGCGTCCGCCGGGCGAGGTCGAAGGCGGGCCAGAACGCGTGGAGCAGCGCGAGGGCGACGGCGGCGAACGCCGCGGCCCACGCGAGCGCCTCGAGCGGCGCGCCCGCGCGCAGCCGGGCGCCGGCCAGCACGAGCGGGGCCGCCGCGCCGGCGGCGATCGCGACGACGAGCAGGCGCTTCCGCCAGGGCACGTCTCACCCCTCGACGCCGATGGACCGGTACACGCCGAGCACCTGCGGGGCGACGATCGGCCAGTCGTAGCGGCGGGCGGTCCGGCGGCCCGCCTCGCCGTAGGCGGCGGCCAGCGCCGGATCGCGCGCGAGCCGGACGATCGCCCGGGCCCACGCGCCCGCGTCGTCGGGCGGCACGAGCTCGCCCTCCACCCCGTGCCGCAGGACCTCGCGGAAGCCGTCGATGTCGGACGCGACGACCGGCACGCCCGCCGCCATCGCCTCGAGCAGCGTCACGCCGAAGCTCGCGATGCGGGTCGGCGCGCAGTGAAGGTGGGCGCTCGCGTACCAGTCCGGCCGCTCGTCCACGACGCGCCCGGCGAACACGACGTGCGGCGCCAGGTCCGCGGGCACGCGCGCGCGGGTGCGCTCGAGGAGCGGGCCGTCCCCGAGCACGAGCAGCCGCGCGTCCACGTCGCGCCGCACCTCGTGCAGCACGGCCAGCATCCGGTCGAGCCCGTTCCGACGCTCGATCCGTCCGACCCAGAGCAGGTTCAGCTTCCCGTCCTGGAGCCGCGGGATCGGCCGGCCCGCGCCGAACGCCCGCGCGTCGACGCCGTTCGGCACGATGCGCGCCTCGACCCGCAGCCACCGCAGCCCGCCGAGGCAGGCGCGCGACACCGCCACGGTCGCGTCGAGGCGGTCCACGTACCGCTGGAGCTTCCGCCGCGCGAGCCGGAAGGCGAGCCCCGGCCGCCAGTTCGTGTGGAACGTGCCGACCACGGGGGCCTCCGCGTGGTGGATCGCGAGGAGCGGCAGCACCGGGGTGAGCGGCGCGTGCACGTGCACGACGTCGAAGCGCCCGCGGCGCAGCACCTCGGCGACCGCGCCGGAGGCGCGGCGGCCGCCGGTGACGCGCCCCACCCCCCCGTTGTTGTAGACGGGGACGCTCCGGCCGACGCGGACCACGGCCGGATCGTACGGGTGCGGCGCGGGCACGGGGCCGCGCAGGTCCGGCATCGCGCCCGTCACGACGGTGACGTGGTGGCCGAGGCGCTGCGCCTCGCGGGCGAAGTGGCGGACGTGCTCCTGGATCCCGCCCACGCTGGGCGCGTAGTACTCGGTGACGATCCCGATGCGCACGCGTCCCGCTCGCCGGCTCAGCCGGGGAACGCCTCTCCCGCGGCGCGCGCCGCCGCGACGGGCGGCTCGGCGCCGGCGGGCTCGCCGGCGGCGGCGCCGCGCGGCGGGCGCCCCGGCCCGAGCGCCCGCGATCGAGCCGTCCGCCGCGGGCCCTCCTCGAGCAGCGCGGCCGGCGCGAGGGCGAGCGCGGCCAGGACGACGCCGGCCACCGTCCAGCCGGCGAGCGCGATCGCGCCGGCGGCGCCACGCCAGAACGGGCCACGGCGCCCGGCGACGGCGGGTGGCGACGCGGGAGCGCGCGCGCGGGGCATGCAGGTACCGTCGAGCGGCATGTCGCCTCCGCCCGCCAATATGCGCACCCGTTCGGCGCCGTGCAGGCGTGCGGGCATCCGCCTGGCGCGCCGCGCGGGCCGACCCCATGCGGTGTTCACGAACGGTCGATACGAGCGCGGGCGCCGCGCCCGCGGGACCCCGGCAGGGCTACACGCGCTTGAACAGGACCACCGCGTTCGTGCCGCCGAACCCGAACGAGTTGGACATCGCGACGTCCACGCGCCGCTCGCGGGCCTGGTTCGGGACGACGTCCAGCTTGCACTCCGGGTCCTGCTCCTCGACGTTGATCGTCGGCGGCAGGACGCCCCTAGCGATGGCGAGCACGGTGACCACGGCCTCGAGGCCGCCCGCCGCGCCGAGGAGGTGGCCCGTCATCGACTTCGTGGACGACACCATGAGCCCCTTCTGCGCGTGATCGCCGAAGACCTTGTTGATCGCCTGGCACTCGGCGACGTCGCCCTGGGGCGTCGAGGTACCGTGCGTGTTCACGTACCCGACCTGCTCGGGGGCGAGGCCCGCGTCGCGGAGCGCCATGCGCATCGCGCGCTGGCCGCCCTCGCCCTCCGGGGCAGGGGACGTGATGTGGTTCGCGTCGGCCGTCGCGCCGTAGCCCGCGAGCTCCGCGTAGATCCGCGCGCCGCGCCTCCGCGCGTGCTCGTACTCCTCGAGGATCAGGATGCCGGAGCCCTCGCCGGCGACGAAGCCGTCGCGCCGCTTGTCGAACGGGCGGCTCGCCTTCTCGGGCGCGTCGTTGCGCTCCGAGAGCGCGCGCGCCGCGCAGAAGCCGCCGATGCCGAGGTGCGTGATCGTGGCCTCGCAGCCCCCCGTCACCATGACGTCGGCGAGCCCGCGCTCGATGTAGATCATCGCGTCGCCGATGGAGTGGTTGCCCGTCGCGCAGGCGGAGACCGGCGAGAAGTTCGGGCCCTTCATGCCGTACTTCAGGCTGATCTGCCCGGGCGCGAGGTTGATGATCAGGCTCGGGATGAAGAACGGGCCGATCTTGCGCACGCCCTTCTCGAGGAACGTCCGGTACTCCTCCTCCATGGTGCCGAGGCCGCCCATCCCGGCGCCCACGATGCAGCCGACCTTCTCCGGGTCCTCCTTCGCCATGTCGAGGCCGGCGTCCTTCACCGCCATGTCGGCCGCCGCCATCGCGAAGTGGATGAAGCGGTCGTTCCGCCGGACCTCCTTGCGGTCCATGAACCTCGCGGGGTCGAAGTTCTTCACCTCGGCCGCGATCCGCGTCGGGAACGTCGACGCGTCGAAGAGGGTGATCGGCCCGACGCCGCTCTTCCCCGCGACGAGCGCGCTCCAGGACTCCTCCACCCCGATGCCGACGGGGGAGACGAGACCGAGCCCGGTGACGACGACACGACGCCTGCTCATGCGGCACCTCTGAGACGGAACGAGTTGCTCGGGACGGCGAGGCCCACGGCCTCGCCCCCTGCGCGGCTCGCGCGGCGCTCTCCCCGGACGCGCGGCCCGGGGACGCGCCGGCTACTTCTTGTGGGTGGTGATGTAGTTCACCGCGTCCTGGACGGTCTTGATGTTCTCGGCCTCCTCGTCGGGGATCTCGACCTCGAACTCCTCCTCCATCGCCATGACGAGCTCGACGATGTCGAGCGAGTCCGCGCCGAGGTCCTCGATGAACGAGGCGGCGGGCTTGATCTCCTCCTCGCCCACGCCCAGCTGGTCCGCGATGATGTTCTTCACCTTCTGCTCGATCGTTGCCGACATGTTGCCTCCTCGTTGGGTGGTTCGCCGTTCGCCGCGGTGGAGCGCGGCTACATGTACATCCCGCCGTTGACCCGCAGGACCTCGCCGGTCACGTACGATGCCTGATCGCTCGCGAGGAACGCCACGGCGTTCGCGACGTCCTCGCCCGCGCCGAGCCTCGCGAGCGGGATCAGCTCCTTCATCTTGGTCTTCGCCGCCTCGGGCAGGCCCGCGGTCATGTCCGTCTCGATGTACCCCGGCGACACCGCGTTCACGCGGATGTTGCGGGAGGCGAGCTCGCGCGCGACGGACTTCGTGAGCCCGATCTGCCCGGCCTTGGCGGCGGCGTACGCCGCCTGCCCGGCGTTCCCCATCTCGCCGATCACCGACGTGACGTTCACGATCGCGCCCCGCTTCGCCTTCATCATGGGGCGGGCGACGGCGCGGATGAGGTTGAAGTTCCCGGTGAGGTTCACCTGGAGGCTGCGGTTCCAGTCGTCGTCCTTCATCCGCATCACGAGCTGGTCGAGCGCGATGCCGGCGTTGTTCACGAGGACGTCGAGCGAGCCCAGGTCCGAGACGATCGCCTCGACCGCCTCGGCGCAGGCGGCCGGGTCGGCGACGTCGAACCGGTAGAGCTTCGCCTTCGGGGCGCCCGCCTCCTGCACGAGCCTCAGCGCCTCCGCCGCGGCGGCCTCGTTCCCCGCGTAGTTCAGGGCGACGTTCGCGCGGCCGCGCGCGAGCGCGACGGCGATGGCGCGCCCGATCCCGCGGGAGGCGCCGGTGACGAGCGCGGTCTTGCCCTGGAAGTCGTAGGTCGTCGTCATGGCGCGTCCTCAGGCCTTCAGCGCGGCGAGGGTCTTCTCGAGCGAGGCGCGGTCCTCCACGTTCCACACCTCGACGGACTTGTCGATCCGCTTCGCCAGCCCCGACAGGACCTTCCCGGGGCCGACCTCGACGAGCCGCGTCACGCCGAGCCGGACGAGCTCCTCGACGCACTCGATCCAGCGCACGGGCGAGGTCACCTGCTCGACGAGGAGCGGCACGATCCGGGCCGCGTCGGCGTTCGCCTTCGCCTCGACGTTCGTGACGACCGGGCGGCGCGGCGCGCGCCACGCGATGCCGCGCAGCACGGGCTCGAGCCGCGCCTTGACCGGCTCCATCAGCGCGCAGTGGAAGGGGGCGGACACGGGGAGCGGCAGGACCCGCTTCGCGCCGGCCTCCTTGAGCTTCACGCCGGCGCGCTCGACCGCGCCCGCCGCCCCGGCGATCACGGTCTGCGCCGGCTCGTTGTAGTTCGCGGGCGAGACCACCTCGCCCGTCTCGCCCTGGACGGCGGCGCAGAGCTCGCGGACCTTCGCCGGATCGAGCCCGAGGACCGCGCTCATGGCGCCCTTCCCGGGCGGCACCGCCTCCTGCATGAAGGTCCCGCGGGCGCGGACCGCCTTCGCGGCGTCCGCCGCGCCGCACGCGCCGGCCGCGACCAGCGCGGAGTACTCGCCGAGCGAGTGGCCGGCGACGAGGTCGGGGACGATCCCGCGGTGCGCGAGGACCGCGGCGGCGGCGGCGGAGACGGTCAGGATCGAGGGCTGGGTGTTGGCGGTGAGCTTGAGCTTCTCCTCCGGCCCCTCGAAGCAGAGCGCGGAGAGCCGCTCGCCGAGCGCGGCGTCGACCTCGTCGAACACGGCGCGCGCCTCGGCGAAGGCGCCGTGGAGCTCCTCGCCCATGCCGACGGCCTGCGAGCCCTGGCCGGGGAAGACGAATGCGAGCTTGCCCATCGTTCGACCCTCTCCCCTCACCAGCGCAGGATGCCGGCGCCCCAGGCGAGCCCGCCGCCGATCGCCATCAGGAGGATCACGTCGCCGGGCTTGAACCAGCCGGCGCGGTTCGCCTCGTCGAGCGTCGTCGGGAGGCTCGCGGCGGAGGTGTTGCCGTACTTCTCGAGGTTCATCCAGCACCGCGACGGCGGGATCTCGAGCCGCTGCAGCGTCGCGTCGAGGATCCGCTTGTTCGCCTGGTGCGCGATGACGTGGGCGACGTCGGAGGGCGCGAGCTTCTCCGCCGCGAGCACCTCGCGGCAGTTCTCCTCGAGGGCGCGGACGGCGACCTTGAAGACCTCCTGCCCCTTCATGAAGAGGTAGTGCTTGCGATCCTTCAGGACCTGCTCGGTGATCGGCATCCGCGAGCCGCCGCCGGGCTGGTAGAGGATCGAGGCGTACGCGCCGTCGGCGTGGAGCCTCGCGGTCGAGAGGCCGCGCCGCGGATCGTCCGACGCCTTGAGGACCACCGCGCCGGCCGCGTCGCCGAACAGGATGCAGGTGTTGCGGTCCTTCCAGTCGGTGATGCGCGAGAGCGTGTCCGCCCCGATCACGAGGGCGTTCCTCACGGCGCCCGTGGTGACGAAGCGGTCCGCGACGGCCAGCGCGTAGATGGACCCGGCGCAGGCGGCCGACACGTCGAACGCGAAGGCCTTCTTGTTCCCGAGCCCCGCCTGCACGAGCGTCGCCACGGACGGGAACGGGTAGTCGGGGGTGACCGTGCCGACCACGATCATCTCGACGTCCTTCGCGTCGAGCCGCGCCATCTCGAGCGCCCGCCGCGCCGCGACGACGGAGAGGTCGCTCGTCGCCTGCTCCGGCGCCGCGATGTGGCGCTCCCTGATGCCGGTCCGCTCGACGATCCACTGGTCGTTCGTCTCGACCATCTTCTCGAGATCGGCGTTCGTCAGGATCTTGTCGGGGGCGTACGAGCCGGTGCCGACGATGATGGAGCGCATGGACGTCCTCTGGGTCAGGCGTCGGCCGGCGACGATCGCCGGACCGGGTGGGGGTTGGGCTCGGCGCCGGCGCCGTCCGTCACGGCGGCGAGCAGCGCCTCGGACGGCGCCACGGCCTGCGCGATCTCGTCGGTGAAGTGCGTCCGCGCGGCGTCTCCCGCGCGCCGCACCGCGATCTCGACGGCGTGCGCGTCGGCCCGGCCGTGGGTGATGAAGCCGACGCCGTTGACGCCCACGAGCGGCGCGCCCCCGACCTCGCGCCAGTCGAGCCGCTTCTTCATCCCCTCGAGCGCGGTCTTCGAGAGCAGGCCGCCGATCTTGGCCGTCGTCGAGCTGCGGAGCGCGCGCTTCAGGTACTCGCCGACGACCCTGGCGGTGCCCTCCATCGTCTTGAGCGCGACGTTCCCGGTGAAGCCGTCGGTGACGATGACGTCGAACTCGCCGGTGAGGAGATCGCGCCCCTCGCAGTACCCCGCGAACCCGATGGCGGAGCGCCGGAGCGCCGCCGCGGCGGTGCGCGTGAGCTCCGTCCCCTTCGAGTCCTCCTCCCCGTTGGAGAGGATGGCGACCCTCGGCCGGGCGACGCCGCCGACGCGGCGCGCCCAGACCTCGCCCATGAGCGCGAACTGGACGAGGTGGATGGGCTTCGCGTCCACCACCGCGCCCATGTCGAGCATGATCGGCGCGCCCTTCAGCGCGGGGAGCGCCGTGATGATGGCGGGGCGCTCGACGCCGGCCGGCCGGCCGAGCACGAGGATGGCGCCCGCCATGACCGCGCCGGAGTTGCCGGCGGAGACCATCGCGCACGCGCGGCCCGACTGCACGAGCTCGAACGCGGCGCGGATCGAGTTGCGCTTCTTTCGGCGCATCGCCTGGCCGGGGTGATCGTCCATCTCGATCACCTCCGGCGCGTCGTGGACCTCGATCGGCAGCTGGTGACCCGCGCGGTGGCGAACGAGCTCCTCGCGCACGCGCGCCTCGGGGCCGACCAGGACGACGCCGAGCCCCTTACGCGCTGCGTTAATCGCACCCTGCACGATCGCGCCGGGGGCGTGGTCTCCCCCCATCGCATCGACTGCGACGGGCGCGATCCGCTCGGTCATCGCGGGGCGCCTACTGCGCCTCGGTGATCTGCTCGCCCTTGTACGTGCCGCAGGACGGGCACGCGCGGTGCGCGACGACCGGCTCCTTGCACTTCGGGCACTTCGTCACGTTCACGGGCTTCAGCTTGAAGTTCGCGGCGCGGCGCCGGTTGCGGCGCGTGCTGCTCGTCCTCTTCTTCGGGAGACCCACGGCGTGCTCCTCCTCCGGCGTGCGGCCGCTACAGCTTCACGTTCTTCAGCCCCGCCCAGCGCGGGTCCGGAACGTGGCGATCGCAGCCGCACTCGCGATCGTTGAGGTTCGCCCCGCAGACGGGGCACAGTCCCTTGCACTGCTCGTCGCAGACCGGGTACTCGGGCATCGAGAGCAGGAGCTGCTCGCGGACGAGCGCGTCGAGGTCGATGACCTTGCCCGTGTACGTCTCCTCCTCCGCGTCCTCGGCGGAGAAGCTGCCGCCCTTCTGGCCCTTTTCGTGGTCCCTCTCGGCGAGCGACGGGGAGTCGGCGTCGCCGTCACGCTCGTCCGCCGGGACGAGCGTGAGATCGAGCTCGACCGGCACGTCGACGGAGACCGGCGCGAGGCACCGCTTGCACGCGGCGGTGAGCGCGGCCGTGGCGTCGCCCTCCACGCGGACGCGGCGCCCGAGCTTCTCGAGCCGGGCGTCCACGTGGACGGGGCCGCGCGCGCGGTAGCCCGCCCGGTCGCCGGCGAGCATCTCGTCGAGGCGCGCCTGGGTCACGTCCCAGCTCCGGTCGAGGCCGACGTCCTTGATTTCGTCAATGTTGACGCGCATTTAGGCAGATTTGCGGGCCGCGAAAAGGGCCTCATTATAGGGGTCGATCGAGGGAAGTCAAGGCGCGGTGGGCCACCGTGCCGCACTCACCCCGGATCTGTCCAAGCGGATCCGCTACTCCATAGCAGAACGGAATCCACCGGGCACGCGTGGCGGGCCGGCGGGGAGGCGGGCCGGCGCGCGTCGCGTCCTCGAAAGGCGCCCTGGCCGGCCTGAAGCGCGGGCCCAGGCAGTCCGCCCCGCGCGTCGCTTCAGGGGCGGACGAGCCCTCGGGCGACCGCCAGGAGCGCGGCCTCGGCCTTCGTCGACACGTCCATCTTCTCGTAGATCCGCTTCACGTACGTCTGGACCGTGCCCTCCGCGATTCCGAGCGCCTGCGCGACGTCCGCGTAGGTGTGGCCGTGGACGAGGAGCTGCAGCACCTCGAGCTCGCGCTTCGAGAGCGCCGGCCCGTCCTTCGCGCGCTGGTCCGGCGGATCGCCCCGCAGCTCCTGGAGCAGCACCTTCGCGGCGCGCGGGCTGATCGGCGCCGCCTCGCCCGAGAGCACCTCCTCGATCGAGCGCGCGAGCTCGCTCGCGTGGAAGGGCTTCAGGATGTAGCCGCTCGCGCCGGCGCGCATCGCGCCGAGCACGCGCGCCGGGATGTCCACCGCGGTGAGCGCGATGCAGGCGGTCTTGGGGAGCTCCTGCCGGATCGTCGCGATGACGTCCTCGCCGCTCATCTTCGGCAGCCCGAGATCGATGAGCGCCACGTCCGGCCGCTCGCGGCGCGCGAGCGCGACGCCGTCCTCGCCCGTGGCCGCGGTCCCGCAGACCTCGAACCCGTTCGATGCGAGCACCGACGCGATGAGCTTCGCGACCGCCTCGTCGTCCTCGACCGCAATCGCCCGGATGGCCATGGGGAGCGACCCCTCTCGAAAACGTCTCCCGTGTTCCGATGTGGGAGAACCCCATCTCACTAGCAGGCCCCGCCGCCGAGGGTCAAGGAGACGTCCCGCGCGGAAGGGACTGCGACGATCCGTGACGCGCACCGGCAACCACATGGAAGGCGAGCGGAAACCATGGAACACTGTACGTCCAGCGTGCAGCGGCGCGAGCCGCCGCGCCGAGGGAGGCACCCATGCGTGCGTCGAAGCTCTCCACACTCGTCGTGTCGGCGCTCGCCGTGCTCGCGCTGGCCACGCCGGCCTGCAAGAAGAAGAGCGAGACGACGACGGTCCCGGCGTGCACGAAGGCGCAGCTCGACGAGGCCTGCAGCATCGGTGCCGACTGCTGCTCCGGCAGGTGCGCCGCGTCGGGGACCTGCGTCGCGTCGGATTGCGGCGCCATCGGCGCGATCTGCGGCGGGGCCTCCGACTGCTGCCAGGCCGCGTGCTCCCCGACGCTGCACGAGTGCGTGGACCCCGGGAGCTGCGGCGCCGCGATCGGCGAGTCGTGCAACGTGCCGGAAAACTGCTGCTCCGGGTTCTGCGAGGGCGCGTCCGGCTCCAAGGTGTGCACGTCGGGCGGCGGCGGGTGCCACCTGCTGAGCCAGACCTGCACCGGGACGACGGCCGCGGACAAGAACGCGAGCTGCTGCTCCGGGTTCTGCAACCCGTCCAACACCTGCGCCGTGCCCCCGATCTCCGGCTGCGTGGACGACGGCGGCGTCTGCAACGGGGACAGCCAGTGCTGCTCGAAGGTGTGCACCGCTGGGCGGTGCGAGCCGGTGGCCGGCACCTGCCTCTACGAGGGCGACCCGTGCAGCTCCGACGCGCAGTGCTGCGGGCGCATCTGCCCGAACGCCGGGACCCCCGGCGCGACCTGCTCCTCGGCGGTCTGCCTGCAGCTCGACCAGCCCTGCTCGCCGACCAACAACCTCTGCTGCTCGGGCGTGTGCGGCTTCGGCTCGAAGTGCGTGCCGCCGCCCGCCGGTGACACCGGGCAGACGTGCGCGACGCTGAACGAGGCCTGCGCGTACGCCGCCGACTGCTGCTCCAAGAACTGCCAGGGCGCGAGCGGCGGCCTGAAGAACGGCACGTGCATGCCGGTCGCCTCGTGCAACGCGTTCGGCGACGTCTGCTATCGGTCCGAGGACTGCTGCTCCGGTCTCTGCTCCAACGAGCCCGGCCAGGCGGGCCGCTGCGACGACGCCCCCGGCGGCTGCGGCCAGGACGGCTATCCCTGCACGAGCGACTCGGGCTGCTGCACGAAGCGGTGCGTGGACCTCGGCACCGGGGCGAAGGCCTGCCAGCCGTCGGGCGGCTGCCGCCTGAACGGCAACTACTGCGACACCACCGACGCGTGCTGCAACGTGAACTTCCCTCCGACGTCGCCGTCGCAGTACGTCGAGTGCGATCCGGTGGACCACGTCTGCGACAACGGCGGCTCGTGCAACCCGCCGGGCGACATCTGCGGGCTCAACGCGAGCGCGTCGCAGAACTGCTGCTACGGGAAGAAGGACGTCTGCAAGTACGACATGAACGGGATCCCGCGCTGCTTCGGCGGGTGCATGACGAACGACTGCTCGCAGGGCCCCTGCCCGACGGGGTGGGACGGCAACGATCCGCAGTGCTGCATCCCGGCGGGCGACATCTGCCAGTTCCGCGACCAGTGCTGCGGGCTCGCGCCGTGCGTGCCCGACGCCCAGGGCGTCCTCCGCTGCACCGAGCCGCCGACGCAGTGCCTCCCGAGCGGCGCGAGGTGCTCGACCGCGCCGCCTCCGCCGCAGAACTACACCCCGGTCCAGGGGGAGTGCTGCGACGGCTCGCTCTGCCGCTACGTCGGCGAGATCGGGTGGGTCTGCGCGAAGGAGGGCGGGAGCTGCACCGCCATGCCGGGCGACGCCTGCACGCAGACCACGCAGTGCTGCGTCGGCTTCTGCCTCGGCGGGACGTGCGAGTCGTGCAAGCCGAACGGCGCGACCTGCACGTCCGAGGCGGACTGCTGCTCGTCGATCTGCGACGCGAGCGGGATCTGCCGCCCGCCGTGCCAGCCCGAGAACGACGCGTGCACGGTGACGGCCGACTGCTGCTCCGGCCTCACCTGCGTGGTCCCGCCGGGCTCGACGAGCGGCACTTGCAAGGGTGACGCCGGGCCGGTCTGCGGCAACACCGGGCAGGCGTGCAGCACCGTGGCCCCGATCGTCGGCTGCTGCAACGCGGCCGACACGTGCACGAACGGCGTCTGCACGGCGCCGGTCCAGTGCAAGGAGCCGCTCCAGGCCTGCACCGCGGGCGGCAACGAGTGCTGCACCGGGCTGTCGTGCCTCGCCCTCGACGCCGTCGAGGGGAAGGTCGCGTGCGGCTCGCAGCAGGCGGTCACGGCCTGCTTCTGCGACGTCGTGTCGTGCGCGCCCATGTCGCAGCCGTGCTCGACGCTCGTCCCCTGCTGCACCGGGTTCTGCGGCGACGCCAACCGGCAGTCCTGCACGTCGACCAACCCGGCGGACTGCACCTGCTGGCCGCTCGGGTAGGGTCGCCGCCCGGCGCCGCCGGCGCTACTTCGTCTCGCCCTCGTCCGCCTTGTCGAACCCGAGGTGCGGGGCGATCTCGTCGTGCTCGCCGACGCCCTGCAGGTCGAGGACGATCGCGAGCAGGTAGAGCGCGAGCGAGAGCGTCCCGAAGAGCTGCCCCAGGCTCATCGCGAGGACGAGCAGGATCGGCCGCGGGAAGACGATGCCCATCACCATGAGCGCCAGCGACACGAGCGTGGTGATGGTCGAGATGAGGACGAGCCGCCGGATGGTGAGCTTGGAGATGATCACGGCCTCTCCTCCTGCCTCGGCTCGGCCGCGGCCACCGGGGCCTTGCCGTTGCCGCCGTGCGCGAACGCGCGCGGGTGGATCTGCTCGCCGGTGTGGCAGTCCACGCACTTCGCCTCGCCCTTGCGGATGTCCTCGACCATCCCGCCGTGGTCCTCCACCTTGAGCCAGCTCGGCGCGGTGGTGGAGTGGCAGCGCGTGCACATCGTGTTCTGGAACGGCCTGTACATGTGGATCGGCTTGCCGCCCTCGCCGTACGGACCGGTGTTGGCGTACTCGGTCACGTAGTAGAAGAGGTGCTTCAGGCCGTTCACCTTCGTCGTCATCGCGCCGAACAGCTGGTAGTCGGCGTGGCAGGTGTAGCAGCTCTCCTCGCCGAAGCTGTAGTTGCGGCTGTGGACGGCCGCGAGGCTCGTCGACGCCGGGTCGGCCGCGTCCTCCGTGTACGGCAGCATCACGTGGCACGAGCCGCAGAACTCGCGCTTCAGCGTGTACTCGAACCCGGCGATGTTGCCGGTGAGCGCGACGCCGAGCGGCATGATCCCGAGGCCGAACAGGAGGAGGACCTTCGTCATCCGGCCGAGGGGCGGCCGGCGGGCGAGGTACCAGATGAGGATGAGGATCGAGATGACGGACGCGACGAGCGCCGTCGCCTTGAGCAGCTGCTCGAGCGTGTGGATCTGGGGCACGGTGGCGCGTTTGCTACCATGTGGGATGCACGTTGTTCAAGCACGATGCGGCGGCCCGCCGCACCTCGCGGCTCCGGAGCGGGCGCCGTTGGCCGGCCCGCCGGAGCCCCGCACGTCCGCGAACCTCCTTGCCTTCCAGGGAGGGGTGCACTAGATACGGCTCTCCGCAAGCGCGGTTAGCTCAGCTGGATAGAGCGTCGGCCTCCGGAGCCGAAGGCCAGGGGTTCGAATCCCTTACCGCGCGCCATTCCGAAGGCCGGGATCTTCGATGCTTTCCGTCGAGGCTCCCGGCCGTCTCTTTCTTCCTCCGGACCCGACTGTACCAAGGACCTTCAACGCGGAGCGATCCTCACCGGACCCAGCTTCGTGCCAGCAAACCGGCACTGGCTCGCGAGGCTGCGGAACAGTGTGCCGAGCCGCAGCGGATCGCGGTCGCCAGCAAGGCCGTCCTCGAGGCGGAGGACCTCGCCGCAGCCGGGCGCAGCCCAGAGAGCACGACGGTGACACGTCTCGTTTGAGGCGGCGTTGAAGTGTAGCCCCGATGTGGCTACATTCGCGTCATGCGCAAGGACGCCGTCTACCGCATGCGGGTCCCGAAGAAGACCCTCGCCGCCATCAAGCGAGTCGCCGCCGCCAAGGGTGAGGACGCGTCGGAGTGGGGGCGCGCCATCATCGAGGCGGAGCTGCGCCGCGACGTGGCCGCGCTGCAGCTGCGCGACCAGCTCGCCGGCGCGAAGCCGGGCAGCCTGACCGAGGACGAGGCGCTCTCGCTCGTCGACGAGGCGAAGCGGGCCACGAGAGCCCGGTGATCCGAGCGGTCCTCGACTGCAACGTCGTCGTGACCGCCGCCCTCTCCGAGGGCAAGTGCGCCGAGCTCCTGCGCCGCGCGCGGCTTCGGAACGGCTTCGAGCTGGTCTGGTCTCCGCCGATCGTGGCCGAGTGCCTGCGCGTCATCGCGTATCCGAAGCTGGCGGGGAAGTTCCGAACGGATCCCCGCCTTCTGATCGAGCGCGCGATGGACAGCGCGCACATGGTCGCGACCGAGCTCCTGCCGGCGATCGACAAGGTGAAGTCCGACCCCTCGGACGACGTGTACCTGGCCACCGCGCTCGCCGGCGGCGCACGCTGGGTCGTGACGGGCAACACCCGCCACCTCACGCCGCTCGACGGCTACGCCGGGCTCAGGATCGCTGTCCCGGCCGTGTTCCTGGCGGAGCTCGACGCGCGGCGCTGATCCCCTGCACGCTGCGTGAAGCCACCTCCGGAGCCGAAGGCCAGGGGTTCGAATCCCTTCAGCCCGAGGCGCCGGGCGCCTCAGCGGATCGCGACCGTCACGTCGACGAACGCCACGATCTCGAGCTGGCCGGTGGCGACGGGGACGGCGCCGGCCTGCGCGACCGCGAGCCGCTCCTGCCGGAGCGGGATCGGGCCCGGCGCGGACTCCACGACGCGGAGGACGTCGCCGAGCGCCGCGCCGGCGGCCTTCGCGAGCGCGGCCGCCTTGGCGCGCGCGTCGGCGACGGCCGCCTCGAGCGCGCGCGCCCGCTCCGCGGAGGTGTCCTCCTTCTCGAAGGAGAGCCCCTCGATCGCGTCGGAGCCGGCCGTCACGACCTGGTCGAGCAGCGCGCCGAGGCGCGCGAGGTCGCGGACGGTGACCGCCACCTGGTTCGAGACGAGGTACCCCGTCACCGCCCCCCGGTTGGACCGCTCGAACGAGCGCTGCACCTCGACGTCGTAGCGGACGGTGCGGACGTCCTTCGAGGCGACCCCGCCCTTCTCGAGCGCGGCGAGCACCCGCTTCATCCGCGCGGTCGCGTCGGCGCTCGCGCGTCCGACGCTCGCCGCGTCGCGCGCCTGCACGCCGATCGTGACGCGCGCGACGTCGGGCGCGGCGAAGGCGCGGCCCTCTCCCGTGACCTGGACCGTCCGAGGCGCCGCCGGAGGGAGCGGCGCCGTCGGCGGTGCGGGGACCTGCCCGGTCGCGAGGGCGGCGGCGAGGGCGAGGGCGGCGAGGGTCATGGCGTCTCCCGGCGGTTCCGGAGCGTGGAACGCGCGAGCGGCGGAAACGATCCGCGCGCGCCCGCCTCCGCGTCAAGCGCGGCGTCGTCGCGTCGCGCTCAAGGTCGAGTACCACCTCGTGGACGGCAACCGCTTCGCGTACGCGCCGTTCCCGGAGGAGGGCCCCGTCCCTTCGCCGATCCCCGAGCCGACCGAGACGACGCACCTCTTCTTCGTCGGCGCGCAGCCCAGCCTGTGAGCCGGAGGGACGCCATGCGAAGCCTGTCCGTCGCCGTCGCCGCCGTCGCCCTCGCGGTCGCCGCCCCCGCGCCCGCCGAAGAGCCGTTCAAGGTGGTCGCGAACCTCGAGGTCTCCCCGGAGAGCCTGTCGCGCGCGCCGCCCTTCGGCCCTCGGCCCGGACGGGCGCGGCGCGGGCGCGGCGCCTCACGCCGCTGACGCGGGACGATCTGCACGAGCGGTTCACGGCCCGGCGCGGGGGACGACCGCGCCCGCCGCCGCGAGCGCCTGCCCGAGCCGCGCGGCGTCGACCGCGCTCCTGGCGTCGCGGTGGATCGCGTACTCGTTCCGGTACGGGAACTGGCAGCCCTTCGGCGAGAGCAGCCTCCGCTTCCCGTTCTCGAGCCGCCACTCGCGGGCGAGCCGCCGCCCGCGGCCGTCGAAGTACGCGACGGACCGCTCGCGCGCGACCTCGCTGCAGCCCGAGTTGAAGAAGCCGGAGAAGCGCTGGAACGCGACCGTGCGCCCCTCGGCGTCGAACACGTGGGTCAGGTCGAGCGACCAGTCCCCGGACCAGCTCACGGGCGACTCCTGCAGGAGCCGCACGCGGCGCCGCTCGTCGAGCACGACGATCCAGCTCGTGGCGGCGTCGTCGGGCCACGAGTCCGGATCGGCGACGGGCACGATCGGGCCGGGCTCCTTGCCGTACGGCCCGCCGGTCTCCGCGAAGAGGAGGCGGCCGCGGCCGGACTCGACCTGCGCCGCGCGGCTCCGCAGCTCCCGGCGGAGCCGCTCCACCTCGGCGCGATCGGCGGGCGCCGCCGCGACGACCGCGTCCTCCGGGCCGGGCGAGACCTCGTCCGGGCTCGCCGCGCCGGGCGCCGCGGCGAGGATCGCCGCGAGCGCGGCCCCGAGCGCCCGCGGCAACTCGATCCGGCAGCTCATCCGGGACCCCGCGCTCAGCCGATCTTCTGGAACTTCGCGGCGGGCGCGCCGCAGATCGGGCACTTCTCCGGCGCCACGCCGAACTCGACGTCGCCGCAGACGGGGCACAGGTAGACCTCCATCCGCGAGAGGTCCTCGCCCGCCTTCATCGCGTCGAGCGCCTGCTGGAAGAGGCCGGCGTGCACCTTCTCGGCGCGGTTCGCCCAGTCGAGCATGGTCCTCGCCCTGTGCCCCTCCGCCCTCGCCTGCTCCACCATGGGCGGGTACATCTCGGTGAACTCGTAGGTCTCGCCCTTCACCGCGGCCTCGAGGTTCTGGAGCGTGGTGCCGACGCCCCCCATGTTCCCGAGGTGGCCGAGGGCGTGGATCGTCTCGGCCTCGGCGGCGGCGCGGAAGAGCCTCGCGATCTGGGGGAGCCCCTCCTTCTCCGCCTGGCGCGCGAAGGCGAGGTACTTGCGGTTCGCCTGGCTCTCTCCCGCGAAGGCGGTGGCGAGGTTCTCCTGGGTCTTCGGCACGGTGGCTTCCTCCTGGAAGGGGACGGCGTGTCCGGAATACCACGGCTCGACGTGGCCCGGGGACCACGTGACGGCCGTCACGCAGCGCAGCTTCACGGCGTGAGCCCGGTTCACGCCCGGACAACCCCGCGGTCCGGCAGGGGTTCCGGGCGGCGGTCCGCCGGCGTCCGCCGCCGTCGCCGGAAGGTGAATAGGCCCGGCGCGTGCACCGTGATCACGGCATGAACGCGACGACCTCCAGGCGGCCCCGGGCGCTCCTCCTCGACGACGATCCCACCGTGCTGCGGCTCCTCGGCTCGGCCCTCGAGGCCCGCGGCTTCGACGTGCGCGCGGCGCTCGACGCGCAGAGCGGGATCGAGATCCTGACGGACGAGCTGTTCGACCTCGACGTGCTCGTCGTCGACGCCGACCTCCCTGGCCGGGACGGCGCCGCCCTCCTGCACCTCGTCCGCTGCGCGGGGGGCGAGCGCGATCTCGGCATCGTGGTCCTCGCGGCGGACCCGGCGTCGGGCCTCCGCGCCCGGCTGCTCGGGCTCGGCGCCGACGCGGTCCTGGACCGGGCGCGCGGGCACGACGCCGCCGCCGAGGTCGTCGCCGGCCTCGCGAGCCGGACCGAGGCCCTGGCCCGCACCTGGCTCGACGGCGCCGGCTCCGCGGTCCGCGGCGCGCTGTCCGCCGTGCGCGCCGCCGGTGCGGCCCTCGCGCCGCGCCGCGGGCTCGCCGGCGTCGCCGCCTGAGCGGCGCGTCAGGCGCAGGCCTCCGCCCGGGCCGGGGCGGCGCCGACCGCCGCGATCGATCCCTCGCGCTGCAGGTCCGCCGCCCGCCCGCCGCGGGCGACGAGGTAGTAGAGCACCGGCACGGCGTACCGCGACAGGAGGGTCGCCGCCACGGCGCCCGACATCAGCGCGACGGCGAGCCCCTGGAAGATCGGATCGGCGAGCATGACCGCGCTCCCGACGATCACGGCGGCCGCGGTGAGCAGCATCGGTCGGAACCGGACGACCACCGCCTCCTCGACCGCGAGCGCGAGCGGCATGCCCTCGCGGAGCTTCAGCTCGGCGAAGTCCACGAGGATGATCGAGTTGCGCACCACGATCCCCGCGCCGGCGATGAAGCCGATCATGCTCGTCGCGGTGAAGAAGGACCCCGCGATGGCGTGCGCGGGGAGGATCCCCACGAGCGAGAGGGGGATGGGGACGAGGATCACGAGCGGCATCGAGAAGCTCTGGAACCAGCCCACCATGAGGACGTAGATGAGGAGCAGGACCGCGGCGAAGGCGAGGCCCAGGTCGCGGAAGACCTCGAGCGTGATGTGCCACTCGCCGTCCCACTTGATCGCGGCGTGCTCGGTGGTCTCGGGGTGCGAGAGGCCGTGGCGCGCCACGACCTCGCCGCGGTCGTCCCGCAGCGCCGCGAGCCTCTCCTCGAGCGCGAGGAGCGCGTAGAGCGGGCTCTCGATCTCGTTCGCGAGCTCGGCCATGACGTAGGCCACCGGCTTCAGGTTCTTGTGGTGGATCTCCGCCGGCTCGCGGGTCTGCTCCACGCGGACGAGCTCGGAGAGCGGCACGAGCCCCCTCGCGCCGGGGACCTCGAGCGAGAGGACCTGGTCGAGCCGGGTGAGGTGCGGCGGCGCGAGCTGGAGGACGAGCGGCACGAGCCGCGCGCCCTTCTCGACGTGGAAGGAGCCGACCTCGGCGCCGTGACCGGCCGCGGCGAGCGTGTTCACGGCGTCGGCGGGCCGCACGCCCTTGAGCGCCGCCTTCTCGCGATCCACGGCGAGCGAGACCTTCGGGGCGGTGGCGTTCAGCGTCGAGTCCACGTCCACGACCCCGGGCACGGCCGCGAAGGCGTCGCGCACCTCGCGGGCGAGCCGCTCCCGCTCGGCGGCGGTGGGCGCGTACACCTCGGCCACGAGGGTGTCGAGCACCGGCGGGCCCGGCGGGATCTCGACGAGCTCGAGGCGCGCCCCGGTCCCCTCGAGGACCCGCTCGATCTCCGGGCGCAGCCGGACGGCGACGGCGTGGCTCGACGCGTCGCGGTCGTGCTTGGGGACGAGGTTCACCTGGAGGTCCACCTGCTCGGGCGCCTCGCGGAGGAAGCTGTGGCGGACCATGCCCACGAACGTGAACGGCGCGGCCACCCCGGAGTGGACCTGGACGTCCTTCACCTCCGGCTCGGCGAGCAGCCGGCGCGCGACGCGCTGGCCGAGGGCGAGCGACTCCTCCCGCGCCGCGCCGGCGGGCAGGTCGAGCTGCACCTGCACCTCGCTCTTGTTGTCGAAGGGGAGCATCTTCACCTTGACGGCGCCGACGCCGAGGAGCGCGATCGCGCCGCCGAGGAGCGCCAGCACGCCGAGGCCGAAGGCGGCGCGGATCTTCCCGGAGCCGAGGAGGGCGCGCGTGATCCGCCGGTCGAACCGGGTGAGGCGGGTCTCCGGCGCCGACTCGGGGTGGGCGCCGGGGAGGTCCTTCTCCGGCTCGGGCGCGTCCCGCTCCGGATCGGCCGGGTGCATCCCGGTCGCGTCCGTCTCCGGCAGGTGGGCCTCCTTGCGGAAGACGAGCATCGCCGCCCACGGCGAGACCACGAACGCGATGACGAGCGAGAAGATCATCGCGAGGCTCGCGCCCACCGGGATGGGGCGCATGTACGGGCCCATGAGGCCGCGCACCATCGCCATGGGGAGGATCGCCGCGATCACCGCGACGGTGGCGAGGATGGTGGGGTTGCCGACCTCGTCCACCGCGTCGAGGACGATCCGGGCGAAGCTCCGCCTCGGCCCCGGCAGGTAGAGGTGGCGGTGGATGTTCTCGACGACGACGATGGCGTCGTCCACGAGGATGCCGATCGAGAAGATGAGGGCGAAGAGCGTCACGCGGTTGAGCGTGTAGCCGTTCAGCCAGGTGAGGACGAGCGTCAGCGCGAGCGTCACGGGCACGGCGACGCCGACCACCACCGCCGAGCGCCAGCCCATGGCGAGGAGGATGAGCGCGATCACCGACAGCGTGGCGATGAGGAGGTGGTCGATGAGCTCGGAGGACTTCTCGCCGGCCGTCTCGCCGTAGTTCCGCGTTACCGTCACCTGGACCGACGCGGGGATGAGGCGGCCGCGGAGGTCCTCCACCTTGGCGAGCACGGTCCCGGCGAGCTCGGTCGCGTTCGTCCCCGGCCGCTTCGCGACGACGATCGACGACGCCTGCTCGAACCCGGGCTTCCCCTTCTCGCCCATGAGCACCACGGCGGGCTCCGGCTCGGGGCCGTCGTGCACCGCCGCGACGTCCTCGAGGTAGAGCGGCCGGCCGCCCCGGACGGCGACGACGATCGAGCGCAGCTCCGAGGCGCTGCGGAAGAACCCGGCCGCCTCGAGCACGACGCGCCTGCCGCCGTCCACGAGCGCGCCGGCCGGGAGCTGGGCCTGCGAGGCCTGCACGGCCTGCGTGATCTCTCCGATCGACACGGAGAGCGCGCGGAGCCGCTCCGGGTCGGGCTCGATGCGGACCGCCCGGCGGGCTCCGCCGAGGACCTGCACGTTCGCGGTCCTCGGGACGTCGGCGATCTCGCGGGCGACCTCCTCGGCGAGCTTGCGCAGCTCGCCGGCGGGCAGCTCCTCCTCCGCGTGGAGCGTGAGGGTGAGGAACGGGACGTCGTCGATCGTGAGCGCCCGCACGATGGGGCGCAGCGCGCCGGGTGGGGCGAGCTCGGGGTGCGCGAGGAGCTTCTGGTGCACCTTCACGAGCGACGGCTCGAGCGCCTCGTTCACCTTGAAGCGGACCGTCACGAGCGCCATGCCCGGCCGGCTCGTGCCGTAGAGGTACTCGACGCCGGGGATGCCCCAGAGGAGCCGCTCGAGCGGCGTCGCGACCTGCGTCTCCACCTCCCGCGGCGTCGCCCCCGGCATCGGGACGATGACGTCCACCATCGGGACGACGATCTGGGGCTCCTCCTCGCGCGGCGTGAGCGCCACCGCGACGAGGCCGAGCGCGATCGAGCCGAGGACGACGACCGGGGTGAGCTTCGATCGGAGGAAGGGCCGGGCCATCCTCCCGGCGAGGCCGAGCCCGGGATCAGCGCGCATCGACGACCTCGACCGCCTGGCCGTCGCGGAGCGCGCCCGGCGCGTCGATCACGGGCTCGTCCCCGCGGAGCCCGGCGCGCACCGGGACGTGTTCGCCGACGGGCTCGCCGATCGAGAGCCACCGCAGCTCGGCCTTGCCGCCCGCGGCGACGAACACGCCGGTGAGGTCTCCGCGCTCGACGACCGCGGAGCGGGGGACCCACACCGCGGAGGTGGCCGATCCGGCGCCGGGGACCTCGAGCCGCGCGAAGGCGCCGCTCCGCAGCGCCTCGGGGGCGACCGTGACGCGCGCCTTGAGGCCGCGGCGGTGGGAGAGCGCGTCGCCGCCGGGGGTGAGGGCGGTCACGACCGCCTGCCCTCGCGCCGATCCCGCCTGGAACCGGATCTGCGAGCCCACCGCGAGGCCGCGCGCCTCCTCCTCGGAGAGGCTCGCCACGAGCTCGAGCCCGCCGCCCTCCAGCTCGAGGAGCGGCTGGCCGGGGCCGACGAGGTCGCCCGGATCGATGCGCCGCGCCTGCACGGTCCCGGCGAACGGCGCCCGGATCTCGCCGTGCGCGAGGTTGGCGCGGGCGGCGGCCACGGCCGCGTCCGCCTGGGCGCGCTGGGAGCGCGCCGCCTCGACCTCGCTCGGCGTCGCGGCCCGCTCGCGGGCGAGGCCGACGATGCGCCGCTCGTGGGCGGCGGCCGACGCGAGCGCGGCCTGCGCGGCTTCCAGCGCGCCGCGCAGATCCTCGTCGGCGAGGGACACGAGGAGCTGCCCGGCCTGGACGGCGCGCCCCTCGTCCACGTGGACCGCCTTCACCGTCGCGGAGAGGCGCGTCGAGACCGTCGCGCGGCGGGCGGCGAGGACGTTCCCGGCGACGAAGCGCCCCGCGCCGGGAGCGTGGGCGGCGACGAGGCGGACCTTCGCGGTGGGCAGCGGCGCGCGCGCCGGGCCGGCCGCGGCGGCGGCCGGGAAGAGGAGCGCGAGGAGGACGGCGGGGAGCGTGCGGACGGCGATCTTCTTCATGGCTGGAGTCCTTCGACGGGCGAGCCGTCGGCGAGGGCGAGGCGGGCGCGCGCCACGCGCGCGTCGAGGCGGCTCGCGAGGAGGAGGGCGCGGGCGCCGGCGAGGCCGGCCTCCGCGTCGAGCAGGTCGGTGAGCGGGGTGAGCCCCTGGCGGTGGCGGGCGGCCCGGAGCGACCGGGCCGACTCGGACGCGGCGACCGCCTCGTGCGCCGAGCGGACGCGGGCGTCGGCGGTCTCCACGGCGCGGCGTGCCTCGGCGGCCTCGCGGGCGGCCGCGCGCGCCTGCCACCCGAGCGCCGCCTCCGCGGCGCGAGCGCGGGCGCGGGCGGCGCGCAGCCGGGCCCCGTCGGCCACGGTGAGCTGCCACTTCGCGACGACGCCGACGCCGAACCAGGAGGCGCCGTCGTCGAGGTCGGAGGTGCGGAGGGTCTCGAGCGAGGCCTGCGCGCCGACCTCCGGGAGGAGGCTCCCGCGCGCGGCGGCGACGCCCGCCTCGGCCGCGTCCCGGCGGAGCCGCGCGGCGGCGAGGTCCGGCCGCTCCACGCCGCCGGCCGCCACCGGCGCGCCGGCCGCCTCGATCGGGCTCGCGAGCGCCGCGCCCGCCGCGTCGTCGGACACGAGGAGGACGAGCGCGGAGCGCGCCGACTCGAGCCGCTGGGCGGCCGCGGCGCGGTCCGCCTCGGCCTGCGCCCGGAACGCGGTCGCCCGCGCGACGTCGGCGTCGAGCGCGAGCCCCTCCTTGTTCCGCAGCGCGACGAACCGCTCGGTCTCGCGCGCCTGCGCGAGGAGGTCGTCCGCGAACCGGAGCCCCTCCCCCGCCACCCCGGCGCCGAAGTAGGCCTCGACGACCGCGACCGCGACCTCCTGGGACCGCCGCTGCTGGCTCGCGGCCTCGGCGGCCGCGCTTGCGCGCAGCGCGCGGCGCCCGGCCAGGATGCGGCCTCCCGCGAAGATGGGTTGCGTGAGGGTCACGCCTCCGCCGAGCCCCGTGATCGCGTCGGGATCGTTCAGCCGCGCCGGGTCGAAGTCGGCGGCGGTGATCCGCCCCTGGTCGAGCTTGATCCCGAACGCCGTGAGCGGCTCGTCGGTGCGGACGCCGCGGGCGGAGAGCTGCAGGGCGGGGAGCAGGGACGCGGTCGCGGCGGCGGCGTCCGCCCGCGCGGCCTCCACCTGCGCCGCCCCGGCCGCCAGGCCGAGGTGGCGCGACCAGGCGGCGCGGATGGCGTCCTCGAGCGACAGGGAGTCGGCCGCTCGCGCCGGTCCCGCGACGGCGAGGGCCGCGAGGACGAGGAGGGGCCGGCCGGAGGGATGGCGCGCACCGCGCCTCGCCGAAGCGTGTGGGGTCACGCGCACTCAGAGCCTCGCGCTCGCCTTTGGTTTCGGTGGCCTCGAATTCCCGCGGCGGACCGGCGCGCGCGGGCGCGTTGCGCCGCGGCGCGGACGGAGGTACGGATGGGTGCAGACCTTCCGACCCGGAGCCCGACGATGCCCGTCAGCAAGAAGCGCAAGAAGGACGGCAAGCCCGTGCACCGCAGCCACCCGCTGCCCTCCCCCGAGGAGCACCCCGCGGGACCGGAGGAAAAGCCGGCGCACCCGCAGTCCAGGATGGGGAAGCCGTCCAATCCGTTCGTGGCGATGCAGCAGGCGAGGCGCGGCGCGCAGCGAGGCCGGTGAGCGCGGTGGCGCGGCGCCCGGCGCGGGCGAACGGCCTCGCGACGAGCGAACGCGCGGCGCGGGCGCGACGCCGGCGCGAGCGGTGGTGGGTCTACCTCCTGCGCTGCCGCGACGGGTCGCTGTATGCCGGCGCGACGAACGACCTCGAGCGCCGGCTCGCGGCGCACGCGAGGGGGAGCGCCAGCCGCTACACGCGCTCGCGCCTCCCGGTGACGCTCGTGCACGTCGAGCGGGCCGCGGACCGGGGCAGCGCGCTGCGGCGCGAGGCGGCGTTGAAGCGGCTCACGCGGCGGGAGAAGCTCGCGCTCGTGGAAAGCGCGGGGGCGGGGGCGCGCGGGCGGTGACGAGCCGACCGCGAGCCCGACGCACGACCGCGACCTCGACCCCGACCCCGACGCCCCGTCGGCCGCGCCGGAGATCGCGGTCACCGCGTTCGTGCTGCTCGTCCTCGTCGCGAGCGCGGGGCTCCTCGTCTGCTGGCTCGGCCTCGGCGCCTGAGGGCGGCTAGGACGGGATGCCGGCGAGCGCGAGCGGGTCGTCGATCCGCTCGAACGGCACCTTCTCCCAGCCGCGCGCGCCGAGGCGCATGACCGCGTGGACCTTGAGCGGGAGCCGCTCGGACCGCGGGTCCACCT
>DASSSJ010000197.1:0-44760 GCA_035708485.1 Anaeromyxobacter sp.
GCAGGCCGAACTGCGAGAGGGGCCGCATCTTGTGGCACTTCAGGCACAGGAGGGTGATGAACACCTCGTTCCCGTCCGCGTCGTAGACGGCCGAGCGCCGCCGCTTCGGCTTCGGCTTCGCCGGATCCGCCGCGCGGCGCACCGGGCGCGCGCTCTTCTCGATCCGCCCGCTCGCGATCGCGGGGGCCACCATCACCTTCACGGCCATCTCGGGTCCTCCGGGTGTCTTCAGCGCCGCGCCTGTTGCGGCGTCGCTCACGGTAGCGGCGCCGTCTGACACCCCGGCGCGACGGGCGCCGCTCGCCGGCGCCGCTCGCCTCGCCGCTCGCGGGCGGGTCGCGCCGGGATCCGCCGCGCGCCGCCGTCGGCGTGGACCGCTGCGCTCCTGTGGGCGGGACGCGCACGTTGCCCGTGAGCGTTCGCTTACGCTATTGGTTCGACTCGAGCGAGCCGCCTCGTTCGGGGGGGAACGATGCCGATCCGCCGACTCCGCGCCGTCGCAGTGGTCGTGGCCGTGCTGTCGCAGCAGGGCTGCTCGTCCTCGAGCTCGCCGGACCCGTGCGTGCCGCAGACGTGCGCGACGCTGGGCGCGGACTGCGGCGCTGCCGCCGACGGCTGCGGCGGCACGCTCGAGTGCGGGAGCAGCTGCGCCGCGCCCGAGGACACGTGTGGCGGCGGCGGCGCGCCCAACGTGTGCGGGTGCACCCGCGTCACCTGCGCCGCGTTCGGGGTGAACTGCGGCGAGGTCGCGGACGGCTGCGGCGGCACGCTCCCCTGTGGGCCGTGCACGGCGCCCCAGACCTGCGGCGGGGGCGGCGTGGCGAACGTGTGCGGCTGCACGCCGACGACCTGCGTCGCGCTCGGCGCGAACTGCGGCGCCCCGCCGGACGGCTGCGGCGGGACGCTGAGCTGCGGCACCTGCGCCGATCCCCTGGTGTGCGGAGGGAGCGCGCCCTTCGTCTGCGGCGGCGGCGCCTGCGTCCCGACGACCTGCCTCGCGGAGGGGAAGAACTGCGGCACCCTCTCCGATGGGTGCAGCTCCACCCTCGAGTGCGGCTCGTGCACCGGGTTCCAGACCTGCGGCGGGGGCGGCGCCGCGAACGTGTGCGGCTGCACGCCCGCGACCTGCGGCGCCCTCGGCGCGAGCTGCGGGTCGGTCGCGGACGGCTGCGGCGGCACGCTCTCCTGCGGATCGTGCACGGCGCCCCAGACCTGCGGCGGCGGGGGCGTCACGAACGTGTGCGGCTGCACGCCGGTCACGTGCGAGGCCGCCGGACGCGCGTGCGGCGCGGCGCCGGACGGCTGCGGCGGCACCCTCGACTGCGGCGCCTGCGCCGGGGGCTCCTTCTGCGTCGCCGGCGCCTGCCTCCCGCCCGGCATCGTGGCGCTCGAGCCCGCCGCCGGATCGACGGGCGTCCCGGTCCTCCTCCGCGGCGCCGGCTTCGGCGACGTCGCGGGCTCCGTGACCGTCGGCGGACGCGCCGCGGTCGTCGACCGCTGGAGCCCGGACGAGATCGTGATCTTCGTGGTCGACGACTACGCGCCCGGCGACCACGCGGTGGTCGTGACGCCGAGCGGCGGGAGCGCGCTCGCGGCGGCGAGCTACCGCGTCCTCCCGTGGATCCGCAGCGTCGATCCGCGCGTCGCCGCGTCGGAGAGGGCGCTGCTCACCGTGACCGGCGACGGCTTCGGCGCGGGGACGGGATCGGCGTTCGTGGGCGGAGCGCCCGCGACGGTCGACGCGTGGACCAACACCTCCGTCCAGCTGCGCGTGCCCGCCGGCGTGACCGCGGGCCAGCAGCGCGTGCACGTCGTGACTGCGGGTGGAGCCGCCTCCAACCGCTATCACGTCACCCGCCCCGGCCCGGACCTCTGGGTGCCGAACCGCGCGCCGGCCCAGCGCAAGGGCCACGGCGCCGTCTGGACCGGCACGGAGATGCTCGTCTGGGGCGGCAGCGCGGTGTTCAACTTCTGGAACGACGGCGCCCGCTACAACCCCGCCTCCGACACGGTCGCGCCCATCTCGACGGACGGCGCGCCTTCGGCGCGCGCCGGCGCCTCGATCGTGTGGACCGGCAGCGAGATGGTGGTCTGGGGTGGAGGGACGTCGACGGTGAGCCAGGACGGCGCCCGCTACGACCCGGTGACCGACGCCTGGACGCCGATGACGACCGTGGGGGCGCCGGTCGCCCGGAGCTACGCCGCGGCCGTGTGGACCGGCAGCGAGGTCCTCGTGTGGGGCGGATATCTCGGGAACTCGAAGGGCACGGGGTCCGGCGCGCGGTACGATCCCGCGAACGACCGCTGGACCGCGATCGCCTCCACGGGAGCGCCCACCGCGCGCTGGGCCCACGCGGCCGTCTGGACCGGGAAGGAGCTCGTGGTGTGGGGAGGCGACGACGGCACGTCGGTGCTCGCGACGGGTGCCCGCTACGATCCCGCCACCGACACCTGGCGCCCGATCTCCACCGTCGGCGCCCCGGCGGCGCGCCGGGGCCATACGTTCGTATGGACGGGTAGCGAGGTGGTCGTCTGGGGCGGAAACGATCGGACGGCCGTGCTCGACACGGGCGCGCGCTACGACCCTGTGACGGACAGGTGGCTCCCCGTGGCGACGGCGTCCGCCCCTTCCGCGCGCTGGGGGCACTCCATGGTCTGGACCGGCAAGGACGTGCTGGTCTTCGGCGGGACGACGCACCTCCACGCGTACAGCTTCTACGAGACGCAGACCGGCGGCCGGTGGAACGCCGAGACGAACACCTGGTCGGCGCTGCCGACGGGCGGCGCCCCGCTCGCGCGCTACGGCCATTCCGCGGTGTGGACGGGCGCCGATCTCGTGGTGTTCGGAGGCGAGACGGCGGCCCCGGTCACGTACCAGTACCTCGACACCGGCGGCGCGTTCCGGCCCTCCTCCGGCGCCTGGCGGACGATCATGAGCGCGAACGTCCTGCCGGACGCGCGCCCCGGCGGCGCCGTGGCTTGGACGGGGAGCGAGCTGTTCGTCTTCGGAGGGCGGGGCTGGAGCTTCGTCGGCGACGTGCAGTTCGAGCGCGGCGACGGCGTCCGCTACGATCCCATGACGGACGTCTGGCGAGCGCTCCCCACGACCGGAGCGCCTTCGCCCCGCGCGGGCGCCAAGGCGGTGTGGACCGGGAGCGAGGTGATCGTCTGGGGCGGCTACACGGGAACGGGCGCCTCGACCACGTACCTCGGCACGGGGGGCCGCTACCTCCCCGCCTCGAACACGTGGGCGACCCTGAGCAGCGCCGGGTCCCCGCCCGCCGGGCGCTCCGGGCACAGCGCGGTGTGGACCGGATCGAAGCTGATCGTCTGGGGCGGGCAGAACGGCGCCGGATACCTCGGCAGCGGTGCGGTCTACGACCCGGCGGCGCAGCGCTGGGCGGCGACGAGCCTCACGGGCGCGCCGTCGCCGCGCTCGCGACACTCGACCGTCTGGACGGGGACCGAGATGATCGTGTGGGGCGGGTACGTCAGCTCCCTCGCGTCCGGGAAGCTCGGTGACGGGGCGCGCTACGACCCGGCGACCGACACCTGGACCCCGCTCGCGGCGACGGGCGCCCCCGCGCCCCGCTACGACCACGGCGCCGCCTGGACCGGCACCCGGATGGTGCTGTGGGGCGGTCGCGGGACCTCGAGCGACCTGGCGGACGGCGCGATCTACGACGTCGGGGCCGATGCGTGGACCGCGATCCCCGCGAGCGCCGCGCTCTCGAAGCGCGCCAACACGGGCGCGGTCGCCGCCGGCGGCCGGGTGGTCTTCTGGGGCGGGGCGAGCTCCGACGTCAGCTCCACCTACGGCAACGGCGCGACGTTCGACCCGGCCACCGGCGGCTGGTCTGCCGTGGCAGGCGCGGGCGCGCCGGTCGGACGGTACCTGCACGACGCCGTGTGGACGGGCGACGCGATGATCGTGTTCGGCGGCTACAACTCGCGCGAGGGAACCTGGCTCGGCCGCGGCGGAGTCTACCGGCCGTAGCCGGGCCTGCTACATCCGTCCGAGCGCCGTCGCGACCTGGAGCGCGCCGACGAACGCCACGATCGCGGCTGCCGACGTCGCGGTCTTGGCGCTCGTGCGCAGCCACGCGAGGGCGCCGGGCACCGCGAGCGCGAACCCGAGCACGATGCCGAGGGGCAGGCGCGCCACCGAGAGGTGCAGGAGCCCCAGCGCCATCGCCACCTCGAGCCCGCTCGCGACCAGCGCGACGATCGCGAGGGCGCGCGACGACGTGGAGAGGAACAGGACGATCGAGGCGACCAGCGCGGACAGGGCGAGGGCGATGTGGAGGCTCATCGAGGCCGGAATTCAGCACGTCCGCGGCGCGATGTCACGCGCACCTGCACGTACCCGCGCGCGGAGCGCTACCCGGCCTGCGCGCGCGCCAGGATCTGCCGCAGCACGTACGGCAGGATGCCGCCGTGGCGGTGGTACTCGGCCTCGATCGGCGTGTCGATCCGCACGGTGACGGGCACCCCGTCCACGCGCCCGTCGCGCCGGTGGATCGCGAGCCGCGCGGCCTGGCGGGGCCGGATCGCGCCCGCCACGCCGAGCAGGTCGTACGTCTCGGACCCGTCGAGCCCGAGCGCCTGCGCCGACACGCCGTCGGGAAGCTGGCACGGCAGGACGCCCATCCCGACCAGGTTCGAGCGGTGGATCCGCTCGAACGAGCGCGCCACGACGAGGCGGACGCCGAGGAGCGCCGGCCCCTTCGCGGCCCAGTCGCGCGAGGAGCCGCTGCCGTACTCGTGGCCGGCCACGATGCAGAGCGGGACGCCCTCCCGCGCGTACTCGACCGCCGCCTCGTGGATCGACGTTCGCCGGCCGGTGGGCTGGTGCACGGTGACGCCGCCCTCGACGCCGGGGACCATGAGGTTCTTGATGCGGACGTTCGCGAACGTGCCGCGCAGCATCACGTGGTGGTTCCCGCGCCGCGCGCCGTAGCTGTTGAAGTCCGCGACGCGGACCCCGAGCGACTGGAGGTACTGGCCCGCGGGCGAGGTCGGCTTGATGGATCCCGCCGGGCTGATGTGGTCCGTCGTGACGGAGTCGCCGAAGATCGCGAGCGCCCGCGCGCCGCGGACCTCCGCCGGCGTGCCGGGCGCGAGGTCGAGCGGGGGGAAGTAGGGCGGCTCCTGGATGTAGGTGGACTCCCGATCCCACGCGTACACCTGGCCCCCGCGCACCGGGAGCGCGTTCCAGCGGGCGTTCTCGGTGAAGCCGCCGCCGTAGTTCGCCCGGTACGCCTCCGCGTCCGACGCGGCGCCCGCGAGCGCGGCGACCTCCGCCGGCGCCGGCCACACGTCGCGCAGGAACACCGGCCTCCCGTCCGAGCCGGTGCCGAGCGGGTCGCGGTCGAGGTCCACGTCCACGCGCCCGGCGATGGCGAACGCGACGACGAGCGGCGGGCTCATGAGGAAGTTGGCCTTCACGCTCTGGTGGACGCGGGCCTCGAAGTTGCGGTTCCCGGAGAGCACCGACGCCACGACCACGTCGTGGTCGGCGACGAGCTTCTCGAGCCGCGGGTCGAGCGGCCCCGAGTTCCCGATGCAGGTCGTGCAGCCGTAGCCGACGGTCTGGAACCCGAGCGCGTCGAGGTCCCGCTGCAGCCCGGTCCGCTCGAGGTACCGCGAGACGACGCGCGAGCCGGGGGCGAGCGAGGTCTTGACGGTGGGGCGGACGCGGAGCCCGCGGGCGACGGCCTTGCGGGCGAGGAGCCCGGCCGCGAGCATGACGTCGGGGTTCGAGGTGTTGGTGCAGGAGGTGATGGCGGCGATGACGACGTCGCCGTGGCCGACCTCCACCGCGGCGTCGGGGAGGGGCGGGCGGGGCGGATCGGTCACGTGGTCCGGCGTCGGCCGGTTGTCCACCATCTCGTACTCGGTGAGCGTGCTCGTGTTCTTCTTCCTGCCGTCCGGCAGCGTGTCGGGATCCTGGAGGCCGCCGCCGGGCCGGGGCGTGCCGTTCGTCGGAGGCGCCCAGCGCCAGCGCCGGCCGAGCTCGGCCGCGGGCTTCCCGTAGCCGGTCGCGTCGGGGCGCGCGAAGAGCTCGCGGAAGGTCCGGCCGAGCGCGGGGAGGTCGATCCGGTCCTGCGGGCGCTTGGGGCCGGACACGGCGGGGTGCACCGCCCCGAGGTCGAGCTCCACGACGTCGCTGTAGTCCACCTCGCCCGGCCGCGGCGTCCGCAGGAGCCCCTGCGCGAGGTAGTAGGCGCGGAACGCGTCCACGAGCTCCCTCGGCCGGCCCGTCGCCTCGAGGTAGCGGACCGACTGCTCGTCGGGCGGGAAGAAGCCGACGGTGGCGCCGTACTCGGGCGCCATGTTGGAGAGGGTGGCTCGCTGCGGGACCGACAGCGTGGCCGCGCCCTCGCCGAAGAACTCGACGAACTTCCCGACGACCTTCTGCTTGCGGAGGAGCTCCGTCACGCGGAGCACGAGGTCGGTCGCGGTCGCCTCCTCGCGCAGCGCGCCGCTCAGGTGCACGCCGACGACGTCGGGGGTGAGGAACGCCACGGGCTGGCCGAGCATCGCGGCCTCGGCCTCGATGCCGCCCACGCCCCACGCGACGAGGCCGAGCCCGTTCACCATCGGCGTGTGCGAGTCGGTGCCGACGAGCGTGTCGGGGAAGTAGAGGCCGTCCTTCTCGAGCACGCCGTGCGCGAGGAACTCCAGGTTCACCTGGTGGCAGATGCCCATCCCGGGCGGGACGATGCGCAGGCTGCGGAACGCGCCGGTCCCCCACTTCAGGAACTCGTAGCGCGCGAGGTTCCGGTCGAACTCGAGCTCCATGTTGGCGCGGAGGGCCTCCGGCGACGCGTAGCCGTCCACCTGGACCGAGTGGTCCACGACGAGGTCCACCGGCACGAGCGGGTCGACGAGGAGCGGGTCCTTCCCGAGCCGCGCCACCGCGGACCGCATCGCGGCGAGGTCGGCGATGAGCGGGACGCCGGTGAAGTCCTGGAGGAGGACGCGCGCGACCACGAACGGGATCTCGCGGGTGCGCTCGGCGCGGGGCTGCCAGCCCGCGAGCGCGCGCACGTCGTCCTCGGTGACGCGGTGGCCGTCCACGTTGCGCGCGAGCGACTCGAGGACGACCTGGAGGGAGACGGGCAGCCGGGAGATCGCCCCGAGGCCCTTCCGCTCGAGCGCGGGCAGCGACACGAGCCGGCCGGTCCTGCCGGGTGAGATCTCGAAGGTCGTCGTCGCGCCGAGCGGGTCCGCCATCGCTTCCCTCCGGATCCAGAAAGCTACTTACCGTCCGGGCTCGGGTGGGCAAGCGGCGAGACGGGTGCCGCGTCGATCTGCGGCAGGGCCACCCCGCGGGACGGCCGGAAACGAGCGGCGGCGGCCCGCGCGAGCAGGCATGATCCGTCGCGCCATGCCCGTCCCGTCCCAGCTCTACCGGCCGTCCCTCGGGCTGCTCACCGACTTCTACGAGCTGACGATGGCGTACGCGGCCTGGAAGGAGGGCGTGCCCGCGCGCGAGGCGTCGTTCGTCCTCTCGTTCCGGAGGAGCCCGTTCAGGGGCGGCTTCACGGTCGCCGCCGGCCTCGAGACCGTCGTCGATCTCGTCCAGCACTGGAGGTACTCGGAGGAGGACCTCGCCTTCCTGGCGGAGCAGCGCGGGGCGGACGGCGCGCGGCTCTTCGAGCGCGGGTTCCTCGACGCGCTCGCGCGGCTGGAGATGGACGTGGACGTGGACGCGGTGCCGGAGGGGACGGTCGTGTTCCCGTACGAGCCCATCGTCCGGGTCGCCGGGCCGGTGATCCCGGCGATGCTCCTCGAGACGGCGCTCCTCGCGGTCGTGAACTTCCAGACGCTGATCGCGACGAAGGCGGCGCGCGTCTGCCTCGCGGCGCGCGGCGAGCCGGTGATCGAGTTCGGCCTGCGGCGCGCGCAGGGCATCGACGGCGGGCTCTCGGCGACGCGCGCCGCGTACATCGGGGGCTGCCACGCGACCTCGAACACCCTCGCCGCCCGCCTCTACGGCATCCCGGCGCGCGGCACGCACGCGCACAGCTGGGTCATGATGCACGACTCCGAGCTCGAGGCGTTCCTCTCCTACGCGCGCGCCCTCCCGGGGAACTGCGTCTTCCTCGTGGACACCTACGGCACGCGGGAGGGGATCGGCCACGCGATCGAGGCGGCGCGGTGGCTACGGTCGCAGGGGAGGGAGCTCGTCGGGATCCGGCTCGACTCGGGCGACCTCGCGTGGCTGTCGCAGGAGGCGCGCCGGATGCTCGACGAGGCGGGCTTCCCGCGGGCGGTGGTGCTCGCCTCGAACGAGCTCGACGAGCACGTCATCCAGAGCCTCAAGGACCAGGGGGCCCGGATCGCGACGTGGGGCGTCGGGACCCGGCTCGTCACGGGCCAGGACGACGGCGCCCTGGGCGGCGTGTACAAGCTCGCGGCGGTCCGGAGCGGCCCGGGCGCGCCGTGGTCCCCGCGGCTCAAGCTCTCCGAGCAGATCGAGAAGACGACCATCCCGGGGCTCCTCCAGGTGCGCCGCTTCGGGCACGGCGCGGAGTTCCTCTCCGACGCGATCTGGGACGAGGCGCTCGGGCTCCCCGAGCCGTGCGTGATCGTGGACCCGCTCGATCCGCTCCGGCGCCGCGAGATCCCCGCCGGCACGCCGGGCGAGGACCTCCTCGTGCCCGTCTTCCGGGATGGCCGGCGCGTCTACGAGCCGCCGCCCCTCGCGGAGGCGCGCGCCCGCACCGGCGCCCAGCTCGCCCGGTTCCACGCGGGCGTGAAGCGGTTCATGAACCCGCACCAGTTCCCGGTCGGGCTCGAGCGGCGCCTCCACGAGCACCGCGCCGAGCTCGTCCTCGCGGCGCGCGGCGCCCCGCGCTGATACGCTCCGGCCGTGGACGCCATCCGGCCCGCCGTCTCCGCCGCCGACTGGGACCTCGCGCGCGCGCTGTTCCGCGAGTACGAGCGCGAGGTCGACGCGGCGTGCTGCTTCGAGGGGTTCGAGGCGGAGCTCGCCGAGATCGACCGCCGCTACGCGCCCCCCGAGGGCCGCCTCCTCCTCGCGTTCGCCGGCGGCGAGCCGGCCGGGTGCGCCGCGCTCCGGCGGCTCGAGGACGGCGCGGCGGAGGGGCGCAGGCTCTGGGTCCGGCCGGCGTACCGCGGGCGCGGGCTCGGCGGCGCGCTCGTGCTCGCGCTGCTCGACGAGGGGCGGCTCGCGCGGTTCCCGACCTTCCGCCTGGAGACCCTGCCCGGGAAGATGTCCGCCGCCGCCGCGATGTACCGGCAGCTCGGGTTCCGCGAGATCCCGCCGTACGTCCGCCGCCCGGTGCCGGGCGCGCTCTACATGGAGCTCGCGCTCGCGCGGCGCTGAGCGGGCCGCAGCGGGAGCGCCATGCGGATGGCGTCCCACCGCTCGCCGTTCCGGCGCGGGTACGCGGCCGGGAGCAGGCCGCGGTCCTCGAAGCCGTGCTTCCGGTAGAGCGCGATGGCGGGCGCGTTGTGCGGGAAGACGTGCAGCACGACCTCGCGCGCGCCGCGCCCCTCTGCCCAGGAGACGCACGCCCGGACCAGCGCGTCGCCGACGCCCTGCCCGCGCCGCTCGGCGCGGACGAGCATCCCGAGCTCCGGGACGGCGAGCCCGACCATCGCGGCGAGCCCGACGGGCGGCCCGCCCTCCTCGGCGACCAGGATCGTCCCCTCGCCGGTCCGGATGAGGTCGCGCCAGCGCGCCGCGACCTCGCGGCGGCCGACGGGCGCCTCGTTCGCGAGCCAGCGCCCCTCCGCGGCGACCTCCTCGAAGAGGTCGAGCGCCGCCTCGAGGTCCGCCTCGGCGAGGACGCGCACCCGCATGTGCGAGACGGTAGCACGCGCCGGGATGGAGGCGGGACGTGCGGCGCGCGGGATTCGCGGTAGGTTAGGCGCGCATGACGACGCCGAACCCGTGGACCGTCGTTCCCGCCCCCGACTACGAGCGGCACATGGGCCCGCAGGGCGTGGACCAGCTCGCGCCCCTCTCGGCGATCTTCGAGGAGGTCTACGCGGCCGCCCAGCCCGATCGGCTGCTCGTGCTCGGGTGCGCGACGGGGAACGGGCTCGAGCACGTGAACCCGGCGGTCACGAAGCGGATCGTCGGCGTCGACGTGAACCTCCAGTACCTCGGGATCGCGCGGCAGCGGTTCATCGGCCTCGGCGCGAGGCTCGAGCTGTTCTGCGCGGAGGCGGAGAAGTTCCGGGCGGCCCCGGCGAGCTTCGACCTCGTCCACGCGGCGCTCCTGCTCGAGTACCTCCACCCCGAGCCGCTCGTCCGGCGGATCGCGGAGTGGCTCGCGCCGGGCGGCACCTGCTCCGTGGTCCTCCAGCGCCCCGGCGGCGCGGGCCCGGCGGCGCCGACCAAGACGATGCAGATCATCGAGAAGGCGATGAGGCTCGTCCCGCCGGAGGAGCTCACGCGCCTCCTCGAGCACTACGGCCTGCCGCTGAAGCGGTCCAGGACCGTGCCGCTGAAGCACGGGAGGAGCTTCTGGGTCGGGCTGTTCGGGCGGCCGAAATAGCGCGGCGCGTCCGGCGTACTCCGGGAACACGGAAGGAGGCCCACGTGCTCTGCCCCTACTGCCGCTCGGAGAACGCCCCGGGCGCGACCCGCTGCGCCCACTGCACGAGCTGGCTGACGCAGCCGCCGCCGGCCCGCGAGTGGACGCGCCCGCGGCAGGGCGCCTGGCTGGGCGGCGTCGCCCGCGGCCTCGCCGACCGCTTCGGCGTCCCCCCGGCGGCGGTCCGCCTCGCGTTCGTGG
This sequence comes from Anaeromyxobacter sp., assembly GCA_035708485.1. Classification (GTDB taxonomy): domain Bacteria; phylum Myxococcota; class Myxococcia; order Myxococcales; family Anaeromyxobacteraceae; genus Anaeromyxobacter. The sequence goes on from DASSSJ010000197.1 coordinate 10,779, forward strand.
TCGCCGCCCTCGTGGGCGGCTGGGGCGTCGTCGTCTACCTCGCGCTCTGGATCCTGATGCCGCGCGAGCCGCTCGCGCTTCCGCCGGCGATCTCGGCGGAGGAGCGGCCGGCGCAGCACGGGCCCTGAGGCGCTCGCCGGCCGGACCGCACGCCGGGGCGGGGCGTCACGTCCGACCCGCGCTCGACGTCGCCACGGCGCGAGCCAGCATCTCCTCGATCTTCGGGCCCGACAGGGGCTTCGCGAGGTGGAGCTCGAACCCGGCCGCGAGCGCCCTTCGCTGGTCGTCCGGGAGCGCGTATCCGGTCAGCGCGACGAGCACGGTGGAGGCGAGGTCGGGATCGGCGCGGATCGCGCGGGCGACCTCGTACCCGTCCATCTCGGGGAGCCCGATGTCGCACAGGATGGCGTCGGGCCGGAACGCGCGCGCCTGCTCGACGCCCTGCCGCCCGTCGTGCGCGACGCTCACCTCGTGCCCCCACAGCTCGAGCATCTGCCGGAGCGTCTCGGCCGCGTCCGGGTTGTCCTCGATGACGAGGACGCGGGTCGCGGAGCGCCCGTGGAGGGGCGCCGCCGGCGGCGGAGGCGGCGCCACGTCCTCGCCGCGCGCGAGGTGGAGCAGGACGACGATCTCCGTCCCGCGCCCGACGCCGCCGCTCCTCGCCTCGACGGCCCCGCCGTGCAGCTCGACGAGTCCCTTCACGAGGGCGAGGCCCAGCCCGAGCCCGCCCCACTCGCGGTGCAGGCTGTCGTCGGCCTGCGTGAACGGCTCGAACATCCGCCCCAGCATGTCGGCGGCCACCCCGATGCCGGTGTCGCGGACCGAGATCGCCACCCGCTCACCCTCACGCGTCATCGCGACGTCGACGTGCCCGCCCCGGTCCGTGAACTTCGCGCTGTTGTGCAGGAGGTTCCCGACCACCTGCGAGAGCCGCGTCGCGTCGGCCTCCACCCACGCCGCGTCGGAGGGGACGCGCACGTCGAGCGCGATCTCGCGCTCCGCGAGCACGTGCCGGTAGTCCTCGACGGTCCGCAGCACGAGGTCGCGCAGATCGACGCGGCCGCGCTGGAGGACGATCTTGCCGCGCGAGATGCGCGTGACGTCGAGCAGGTCGTCCACGAGGCGCGTCAGGTGATCGACCTGACGCCTCACCACGTCCTGCGCCCGGATCGCCCGGTCGTCGCCCGGCGGGACCCGGTCGAGGATGTAGAGCGCGTTCCGGATGGGCGCGAGGGGGTTCCTCAGCTCGTGCGACAGGACGCCGAGGAACTCGCTCCTGCGGCGATCGACGTCGCGGAGGTTCCGCTCGCTCTCCCGGAGCGCCTCCGCGGCCCGCTTTCGCTCGGTGACGTCCTGGACCGCTCCGATCAGGCGGAGCGGACGTCCGGCGTCGTCGAAGTCGAACTCCGCGTGCTCGAGCACGACCCGCTCCGCGCCGTCCCGACGCACGATGCGGTGCTCGATCTCGTACGGGCGCCTCGCCGCGAGCGCCGCGCGCACCGCGGCCACGACGGCAGCGCGGTCGTCGGGGTGCACCGCCTGGAAGAACAGCGCGTTCGTCACCTCGACCCCGCCCGGCGCGTATCCGAAGATGCGGTACACCGCGTCGGACCAGCGCAGCGGGCTCGCGTCGAGATCGTCGGGATCGGCGATGTCGATCCACCACGCGCCGAGGTGCGCCATCGCGCCCGCCTGGGCGAGGATCGCCTCGCTCCGCCGCAGCGCCTCCTCGGCGCTCTTCCGATCCGTGATGTCGCGGGAGATGCCGATGAGGCCGATCACGCGCCCCGCCGCGTCGCGGAAGGGCGCCTTGGTGGAGAGGAACACGCGGTACCCGGCCGGCGTCTGGACCCGCTCCTCGACGACCGCCGGCACGCCCGCCTCCATGACGCGGCGGTCGGTGGCGACGAGCGCGTCGCCGACCTCCGGGTCGTCGTAGATCTCGCGATCGGACCGGCCGATGACCTGGTCCGCGGCCTTCCCGATGACGCGCAGCGTGGCGGAGTTCGCGATCAGGAGTCGCGACTCCCGATCCTTCAGGAAGACCGGCTCGGGGATCGTGTCCATGACCGCGCGGAGCCGCTGCTCGCTGGCGCGGACGCGCTCGTCCAGCTCCTTCACCATGCGCGCCCGCTCGTACTCGTCGAGCCGCCGGCGCGTGTCGCGGTAGATCCGGGCCACGATGCTCACGAAGATCCCGCCGCCCGTGAAGAGCACCAGGCCGACGGCGTCGCGCGACGGAAGATCGTGGAACGGCCGCTCGGCCGGCAGGATCCAGAAGACGGACAGCAGCGCGGAGAGCGCCGTGGAGACGAGGGCGGGCCCGAACCCCGCCAGCACGGCGACCGCCATGACCGCCGGATAGAAGAGGACGTACGGCGCCGACAGGTACGGCGACAGCCCGATGCGCGCGAAGAACGCGGCCGCGGTGGCGGTGACCGCGATCGCGTAGCGCGCGACCGGATACGTCAGCGCGCGCCGCGCCCTGGCGGCCGGGGTGTTCGGGTCGTCGCCTCGATCGCGCGCCAACGGAGCGTCCCCGGGGTTGGGCTTCGGCACGCGCACGTAGCTCCGCGACGGACCCAGGGACCCGGCGCCTTCGCGCGCGGCGGCGGCCGTGGATCACGGAAAGCGCGAGCATACGCCGTGGCGCGCCGCCCGGCGGCACGGCCTGTGATGCGCACGCCCCGTCCGGGTTGCTGGCGCATCGAGCGCCCGCTCGCGGTCCGCCGCGAGGCTACGCGTCCGGCTTCGGCGGGATCGGCCGCCCGTACCGCCACGCGACCCAGGTCAGCACGGCGGCGACGACCGGCGCGAGCAGCACGAGGGAGGTGACCGCGACGAGGACGATCGTCGCGCCGGCCGCGAGCGCGGCGGGGACGCCGACGAACGCCGCGACGAACGCCGCCGCGCGTCGCGCCTCGCGCTCTGCGCGCAGGCTCGCCGCATCGGCCGCCGAGAGGGAGAGGGCCCGTTCACGCGGTTCCATGCGGGTCATTGTCGCGCATCGGCGCGGCGGCGGCGCCGCGCGCCCCGGAAAGGACCCGGCACGCGGCGCGCCGCCGCACCGCTCGGGCGGCTCGACCCAGGGGGATGCGCGACGATCGCGGCGGGCGCGCCGGACGCCGCGCGCCGCGCTCCGGTCGGATATTGCGCGCGATCGAGACCGCGGCAATACGGCGAGGCCGATTCCCATTTCACCCGGCGGCTCGGGGGACGAACGCCCGCGAGCCTCCCGCCGACGCGGCGGGCGCTGGACCGGCCGCCGGCGCGGCGGGTGGGAGGGTTCGCAGCCGGACGCGAGGGACACACCATGACCCCGAAGAACGATCGCCGCAGCCTGCCGTTTCTGGGAGCGCTCACGCTCGCGCTCGTCGCGCTCGCGCCGGGATCGCGCGCCGGCGCCGCGGACGCCTGGAAGCCGACGAAGCCCGTCCAGCTCGTCGTGCCGTACGCGCCGGGCGGGGGGAGCGACGTCCTGGGCCGCTCGATCGCGGCCGTCATCCAGGAGGGCAACCTGAACCCGACGCCGCTCGTCGTCGTGAACCAGGCGGGCGGCAGCGGGACGGTCGGGACGACCGCGGTCGCGCAGCAGCCCGGGAACGATCACGTGCTGCTCACCTTCATCTCCGGGCAGGTGGCCGCGCCGCTCGTCGCGGGCAAGGGGACGGCGACGTACAAGGACCTCACGCTGATCGGGGGCCTCGCGATCGACGAGCAGCTCGTCATCGTGGAGGCCGGCTCGCCGTTCAAGAGCATCGACGACGTCGTGAAGGCGGCGAAGGCGCGCCCCGGCGAGCTGACCATCGGCGGGACCGCCACCGGCCAGGAGGACCAGATGTGCAACCGCCTCTTCGAGCGCGCCGCGGGGGTGAAGCTCCGCTACGTCCCCTTCAACAGCGGGGGCGAGGTGCTCACCGCGCTCGTCGGCAAGCACGTCGACCTGGCCTGGGCCAACCCGGGCGAGTTCTTCTCCCAGTGGGAGGCGAAGCTGGTGCGGCCGCTGGCGGTCGCCAGGAAGGACCGGCTCGCGAAGTTCTCCGACGTCCCGACGTTCAAGGAGAAGGGCTTCGACGTGACGTTCAGGATGTTCCGCGGCATGGCGGCGCCGCCGCAGATCCCGGCCGCGGCGGCGGCGCACTACGAGAACGTCATGAAGCGGCTCGCGGAGAGCCCCGCCTGGAAGGAGAAGTACCTCGACAAGTACCTGCTGACGCCGAGCTGGATGGGCAGCAAGGACTTCGCGAAGTTCGTCGCGCAGAGCGAGCAGGAGTTCAGGAAGCTGCTCGTCGAGCTGGAGCTGCTCAAGGACGCGAAGTAGGACGCCGCGCCGGAGGCCGCTTGCGGCGCGCGAGAGTCCTCGGCGGGTTGGCCGCGCTCGCCCTCGGCGTGGCGGTGATCGTCCTCTCGCGCCGGCTGCCGTACGACTCCGACTACGGGCCGGGCCCCGGCTTCCTCCCGACCTGGATCGGGTGGGTGCTCTCCGCCTGCGCGGCCGTCGTGACGGTGCAGGAGCTCCGCGCGCCCGCCGCGGGCGAGCTCCTCGCGCCGCGAACCGCGCTCGCCGTGAAGGTGCTCGTCGCGATCGCGCTCACGCTCCTGCTCGTCCCGGCGCTGGGCTTCGCCGCGGCCTTCGGCCTCTTCAGCGCCGTCACGATGCGGATCACGGGCCGCCACGCGTGGGTGGCCTGCGCCTGCGCCGCCGCCGCCGTGACGGTGGGCCTCCACTACGTGTTCGGGCGATGGCTCTCCGTCCCGCTCCCGACCGGCCTCCTCGGCTGGTGAGGCGCCATGGACCTCGTCCACAACGTGCACGACGGCTTCGCCACGGCGCTGACGCTGCGCAACGTCCTCTACTGCGGCTTCGGCGTCCTCTTCGGCCAGGTCATCGGCGTCCTCCCCGGCATCGGCGCGCCGACCGCGATCGCGCTCCTCCTCCCGCTCACCTTCGGCGTCGATCCCACGTCGGCCATCATCATGTTCGCCGGCATCTACTACGGCGTCGCCTACGGCGGGACCATCACCTCCGTCCTCGTCAACGTCCCCGGCGAGTCCTCGACCGTGATGACGTGCCTCGACGGCTACCAGCTGGCGCGGCAGGGGCGGGCGGGCGCGGCCCTCTCCATCGCCGCGATCGCCTCCTGGCTCGCCGGGACCGCCTCCATCGTCCTCCTCATGGCCTTCGCGCCCGCGCTCGCGCGGCTCGCCGTCCACTTCGGCCCCGCCGAGTTCTTCGCGCTCACGATGATGGCGTTCGGCCTCCTGACGGTGTTCGGGAGCGAGAACCCGCTCAAGGTCGTCATCTCCACGATGATCGGCCTCCTGCTCACCACCGTCGGCATCGACGTCGTGAGCGGGATGCCGCGGTTCACCTTCGGCGTGCCGATCCTCCTCGGGGGCTTCGACTTCGTCGTCCTCGTCTGCGGGATGTTCGGCATCGCCGAGGTGTTCAACGCGATCGAGCAGACCGAGGGCGGCGCCGGGGTCGCGGGCCGGCTGCGTCCGCGCGACCTGTTCCTCACCTGGCCGGACTGGGTCGCCTCGCGCTGGGCGATCCTCCGGGGCGGCGTGATCGGCTTCCTCGTCGGGCTCATCCCCGCGGGCGGGATCACCACCGCGTCGCTCGTCGCCTACCTCTCCGAGCGGCGCTGCTCGAGGACCCCCGAGCGGTTCGGGCGCGGCGCGATCGAGGGCGTCGCCGCGCCGGAGGCGGCCAACAACGCGGCGTCCATCAGCGGCTTCGCCCCGCTGCTCGCGCTCGGGATCCCGGGATCCGCCACGACCGCGGTGATGCTGGCGGGCTTCATGATGTGGGGGATCCGTCCCGGGCCGCTCCTCTTCACGCAGCACGCGAACCTCGTGTGGGGGCTCATCGTCAGCATGTTCATCGGGAACCTCCTGCTCCTCCTGATGAACGTGTTCCTCATCCCCGTGTTCACCGCGATGATGCGCGTCCCGTACTCGATCATGATGGGCGGGATCGTGGTGTTCGCGGCGGTGGGCGCCTTCAGCGTCAACAACAACCTCGTCGACGTGTGGGTGATGCTCGGCTTCGCGGTGCTCGCCTACGTCATGCTGAAGCTCGGGTACCCCGTCGTCCCGCTCGTCCTCGCCCTCGTCCTCGGCAAGCTCTCGGAGAACTCGCTGCGGCAGGCGCTCATCATCTCCGGGGGCAGCCTCTCGATCTTCGTCGAGCGCCCCATCTCCGCCGCGTTGCTCGCCGTCGCGGCGCTCGCTTACCTCTCGCCGCTCCTGCGATGGGCCCTCGCCCGCAGGCGGCGCGCGGCGGCGGCCGCGTAGGGACGCCGGATCCCCGGCCGGGCGCCCCGCCGGGCGGCACCCGGCCTGGTCGCCGGGAGAACGCGCGTTGACACGGCGAGAACGGCAATTAGGGCTCCTTTCTGCGAAGGCGGGCCAGGGCGAACGGCACATGCGGATCGATCCGGAGAAATGCGTCGCGTGCGCCAACTGCGTGCCCGTCTGCCCGATGGGGGCCATCGCCGTCTCCCCGGCGATCGAGCGCGCCGTGGTGGACCCCGACGCCTGCGTCGAGTGCTTCGCCTGCTACCGGGGGATGTCGAAGGAGCACCTCAACCCGGTCTTCGTCCGCGCCGTTCGCCGCGTCGCGCGGTGGGCCCGCTTCCGGTTCGACCCGGAGCCGGACGTCTGCCCCACGGACGCGATCGTGCCCGAGGACCTCGCCTGGCCGCGCCTCGTGCGGCGGGCGTTCTCGGACCCGCTCGTGCCGCACGAGGCGACCGGCATCCACGGCCGCGGCACCGCCGAGGTGAAGACGAACGACGTCACCGGCCGCGTGAAGGAGGGCGAGGCGGGGTTCGTCGTCGAGTTCGGACGCCCCGGCGTCGGCGTGCGCTTCCGCGACATCGACCGGATGACGAGGGCGCTCGCCGCGCTGCCGGTCGCGTTCGAGCCCATGAACCCGGTGACGACGCTCATGGCGGACCCGGCCACCGGCGCGATCCGACCGGACATCCTGGGCGAGAAGGTCCTCTCCGCGATCGTCGAGATCAAGGTCCCGCTCGACCGCGCGCCGGCCGTGCTCGACCGCGTCCGGGAGGTCTCGCGGCGGCTCGACACGGTGGTGGCGGTGGGCGTCTCGACGCGCTGCCACCCGGACGGCAGCGAGCCGCTCGCCGAGCTGCTCGCGCGCGCGGGCTACCCCGCCTACCGGGGCAAGACCAACCTCGGGCTCGGCCGCGCGACGGCGCCGGGCGCGACGGACGGCGGAGCGCCGCGCGCGCCGCCGGCGGAGAGATCGGCGCCATGACGAACACCCTTCACCGCTACAGCGATCACTACGCGCGGGACGCCGGCGAGGACGTCGCGCCGGTGACGGACGACTACATCGTCTTCGCGATGGCCTCGAAGGGCGTGAACGACGACGGGATCGTCGAGAAGTACCGCCGGTTCCTCCGCCTCGCGCTCGAGCACGACCCGGTGAACGTCGGCGACGCGACCCACGGCGGGTGGCTCCGCCCGCGCCGGGACCTGACGCCCGCGAACCACTGGCGCCGCGACCGGCGGCCGGATCCCGAGGCGGTCCTCGCCGGCATCGACGGCCCCTCGACGGTCGCGGCGGTGTTCGACCGGTACGAGAACATGCGCGCCTTCGTGGAGGCGCTCGCGAGGGCGGACCTCGGCGTCTCGATCAACATCGCGGCGCCCATGGACGCGGCGCGCCGCTGCTGCCAGGACGTCGGCATCGCGCGGCACAGCGTCGAGTACTCGCTCGGCTTCCGCGGCCGGCTCGAGAAGCTGCCCGACGCGAGGACGCTCGAGCTCTCGACGATGTGCGGCCACGGCATGATCTCGGCCGCGTTCGCGCGGAAGATGATCGACTGGGTGAAGGAGAACCGGCGCACGCCGGCGGAGGCCGCCGCGTACCTGACGCGGTTCTGCTCCTGCGGCGTGTTCAACACGCGCCGCGCCGAGCGGATCCTCGACGAGGCGCGGGCGGGGGCGGGCGGCGCGGCGACGGATGGCGCGCCGCCGCGGGGCGGAGAGGAGCGCTGACGATCCACCCACGCGGAGCGAGCCATGCCCACGCCGACGAGCGGCCGCCACTTCCTCCAGATCCCCGGCCCGACCACCGTCCCGGACCGGGTCCTGCGGGCGATCGCCCGCCCGACGATCGATCATCGCGGCCCGGAGTTCGCGCGGCTCATGGGCGAGATCGCCGAGGGGCTCCGCCCCGTCTTCGGTACGTCCGGGCCGGTCGTCGTCTTCCCGTCCTCGGGGACGGGCGCCTGGGAGGCGGCGCTGGTGAACACGCTCCGGCCCGGCGACACGGTCCTCATGTTCGAGACCGGGCACTTCGCGACGCTCTGGAAGAGGATGGCCGAGCGGCTCGGCCTCACGGTCGACTTCGTGCCGGGCGACTGGAGGCGCGGCGTCGATCCCGCGGCGGTCGAGTCGCGGCTCCGCGACGACCGGAGCCGCGCGGTGCGCGCCGTCGCGGTCGTGCACAACGAGACCTCGACCGGCGTCGCGAGCCGCGTCCCGCTCGTCCGCCAGGCCATCGACCGCGCCGGCCACGACGCGCTCCTCCTCGTCGACACCATCTCGTCGCTCGCGTCGATCGAGTACCGGCACGACGCGTGGGGCGTGGACGTGACGGTCTGCTGCTCGCAGAAGGGGCTCATGCTCCCGCCCGGGCTCGGCTTCAACGCCGTCTCGGAGAAGGCGATCGCGGCGGCGCGCAGGGGTGGGATGCCCCGGTCCTACTGGGACTGGGAGGACATGCTGAGGAACGCCGCGAGCGGCTTCTTCCCGTACACGCCGGCGACGAACCTCCTCTACGGCCTGCGCGAGTCGCTCGACCTGCTGCGCGAGGAAGGGCTCGCGAACGTGTTCGCGCGGCACGCGCGCCACGGCGAGGCGACGCGCCGGGCGGTCCGGGGGTGGGGGCTCGAGATCCTGTGCGCCGTCCCCGAGGAGCACTCGAACGTGCTCACCGCGGTGATGATGCCCGGCGGCAAGGGCGCCGACGCCTTCCGCGCGACGGTGCTCTCGCGGTTCGACATGTCGCTCGGCACGGGGCTCGGGAAGCTCGCGGACAGGGTCTTCCGCATCGGCCACCTCGGCGCCTTCAACGACCTCATGCTCGTCGGCACGCTCGCCGGCGTCGAGATGGGGCTCGCGGCGGCGGGCGTCCCGCACACCGCCGGCGGCACGCAGGAGGCGATGCGGTTCCTCGCCGGCGCGTGACCGGCCGGCACGGGCGAGGCCGCCCCGCCAGGAGGCGCGCGTGGAGTCGCGGCGCGAGACGTCGACCGTCGAGGAGGCGCCCGTCGAGCGGCGCGGCGCGGCGGCCGCGCTCCCGCGGCGTCGCCGGCCCGGGGACCCCGCCCTCGCGGCGCGGCTGCGGCGCGAGCTCCGGGGCGAGGTGCTCTTCGACGCGTTCTCGCGCGGCCGTTACAGCACGGACGCGTCCATCTACCAGGTGGAGCCGCTCGGGGTGGTCGTGCCGCGCGACGAGGACGATCTCCTCGCCGCGGTCCGGATCGCGGCCGAGGAGGGCGTCCCGCTCCTCCCGCGCGGCGGCGCGACCTCGCAGTGCGGCCAGACCGTCGGCGAGGCGCTCGTCGTGGACTGCAGCAAGCACCTCACCCGGATCGTCTCCCTGGACGTCGAGGGGCGGACGGCGGTCGTGGAGCCGGGCCTGGTGCTCGATCGGCTGAACGCGAAGCTCAGGCCGGCCGGCCTCTTCTTCCCGGTGGACGTCTCGACGTCGGCCATGGCGACCCTCGGCGGCATGGCGGGCAACAACAGCTGCGGCACGCGCTCGCTCCGCTACGGCAACATGGTCCACAACGTGCGCGCGATCGACGCCGTGCTGGCGGACGGAAGCGCGGCGCGCTTCGACGAGGTCGGCGCCGGCGCCCCGCGCGCCCTGGTCGAAGCGCTCGGCGCGATCCACCGCCGGGAGGCGGACGAGATCGCCGCGCGGTTCCCGACGATCCAGCGGCGGGTGTCCGGCTACAACCTCGACGCGCTCGGCGGCGCCCGCCCGAACCTCGCGCGCCTCCTCGTCGGGTCCGAGGGGACGCTCGCGCTGTTCCGCCGGGTCGAGATCGCGCTCCAGCCCCTCCCCCGCCACAAGGTGCTCGGGATCTGCCACTTCCCCGCCTTCCGCAGGGCGATGGAGTCCACCGAGCCGATCGTGAGGCTCGGGCCGGCCGCGGTGGAGCTCGTCGACCGCACCATGATCGAGCTCGCGCGCGAGATCGCGATCTTCAGGACCACCCTGGAGCGCTTCGTCCGCGGCGAGCCCCAGGCGCTGCTCCTCGTCGAGTTCGCCGGAGAGGACCGCGACGCGGAGCTCGCTCGCCTGCGCCGGCTCGGCGAGCTCATGGGCGACCTCGGGCTCGCCGGGTCCGTGGTGGAGGTGACCGAGCCCGGCCTCCAGGCGCAGATCTGGGAGGTCCGCAAGGCCGGCCTCAACATCATGATGTCGATGAAGGGCGACGCGAAGCCGGTCTCGTTCATCGAGGACGCCGCCGTCCCGCTGGCGCACCTCCCCGACTACACGGAGCGTCTCACGGCGCTCTTCGAGCGGCACGGCACGACGGGCACCTGGTACGCGCACGCGTCGGAGGGCTGCCTGCACGTGCGCCCGATCCTGAACCTGAAGCGGGAGCTGGACGTCCGGAAGATGCGGGCCATCGCCGAGGAAGCGTTCGCGATCGTCCGCGAGTACAAGGGCTCGCACTCGGGCGAGCACGGCGACGGCCTCGTCCGCTCCGAGTTCAACCGCGACATGTTCGGCGAGCGCCTCGTCGCGGCGTTCCGGGAGGTGAAGCGCGTCTTCGACCCGTCCGGCCGGCTCAACCCGGGCAAGATCGTGGACGCGTCGCGGATGGACGACCGCGCGCTCCTCCGCTTCAACCCCCGCTACGCGCCCGTCCCGGTCCGGACGGCGCTCGACTGGTCCGCCTGGGGCGGGTTCCTCGGCGCGGTGGAGATGTGCAACAACAACGGGACCTGCCGCAAGCGCGACGCGGCCGTCATGTGCCCCTCCTACCGCGTGACGGCGGACGAGGCGCACGTCACCCGCGGGCGCGCGAACGTCCTCCGCCTCGCGCTCTCGGGGCAGCTCGGGCCCGGCGCGCTCACCTCGCCCGAGATGCTCGACTCGCTCTCGCTGTGCGTGAGCTGCAAGGCCTGCAAGCGCGAGTGCCCCACCGGCGTGGACATGGCGCGGATGAAGATCGAGGTCCTCGCCCAGCACCACGCGGCGCACGGGATCTCCCTCCGCGACCGGCTCGTCTCGTTCCTGCCGCGCTACGCGCCGGCGGCCTCTCGCGTGGGTCCGCTCCTGAACCTGCGCAACCGGAGCCGCCTCCTCAGGGCCCTCGGCGAGCGGCTCGCGGGGTTCAGCCGGCACCGCTCGCTGCCCGCGTGGGACCCGCGGCCGTTCCGCGAGACGGAGCTCCCGGCCGCGAGCCCGGTGGGCGAGGTGGCGCTCCTCGCCGACACCTTCGGCCGCTGGTTCGACCCCGGCGTGCTCCGGGCGGCGGCGGCCGTGCTGAACGCCGCCGGCTGGTCGGTGCACGTGCTCCGTCCGGCGGACGGCGGGAGGCCGCTCTGCTGCGGGCGCACGTTCCTCGCCTCGGGCCTGGTGGACGAGGCGCGCGAGGAGCTGCGCCGCCTCGTCGCGGCCGCGCTCCCCTTCGCGAGGCGCGGGGTCCCGCTCGTCGGCGTCGAGCCCTCGTGCCTGCTCACCCTCCGGGACGAGGCCAAGGCGGTGCTCCCCGGCGACGACACGGACGCGGTCGCCGGGCGGGCCTTCCTGTTCGAGGAGCTGGTCGCCGCCGAGCACGCCGCGGGCCGGATGCGGCTGCCGCTCGGGCCGTCCCCCTGGAGGAAGGCGCTCGTGCACGGGCACTGCCACCAGAAGGCGCTCGGCGCGCTCGCGCCCACGGAGGCCGCGCTGCGGCTGGTCCCCGGCCTCGAGGTCGCCCACGTGCAGTCGAGCTGCTGCGGGATGGCCGGCTCGTTCGGCTACCACGCCGAGCACTACGGCATCTCGATGAAGATGGCCGAGGACGGCCTCCTGCCCGCCGTGCGCGCGGCGGAGGACGGCACCGTCGTCGTCGCCGACGGTACGAGCTGCCGCCACCAGATCGCGGACGGCGCGGCGAGACGGTCCGTCCACGCCGCGGTCGTGCTCCGCGCCGCGCTCGAGCGCGGCGGAGCCTGATGGCGGCGCCTACGTGCGCGGCGCCGCGGGCGCGCCGTCGCGCGGCCCGAGCCGCCCGAGCAGCCGGAGGAGCCCGTCGAGGAAGGTGATCGGGTGCGGCGGGCAGCCGGGGATCCAGAGGTCCACCGGGACCCCGTTCAGCGCCGGGGCCGCGCCGTCCTGCACCACCGGGCTCCCGCGGAACGGGCCGCCCGAGATCGCGCACGCGCCGACGGCGATCACGACCCGGGGCGGCGGCACCGCCTCCCACGTCTTCCGGAGCGCGAGCGCCATGTTCTCGGAGACGGGGCCGGTCACGACGATGCCGTCGGCGTGGCGCGGCGAGGCGACGAACTGGATCCCGAACCTCCCCGCGTCGAACTGGATGTTGCCGCTCGCGTTCAGCTCGGCCTCGCAGCCGTTGCAGCCGCCGGCCGAGACCTGGCGGAGCTTGAGGGAGCGCCCGAGCGTGCGGCGCAGCTCCGCGCCGAGGGCGTCGGCGAGGAGGGGCTGGTCGCCCGAGACGACGAGCGCCTCGCGCGAGCGGGAGGCGAGCCGGTGGTCGTGACCGAGCCGGATCGCGCCGCTGGGGCACGCGGCGGCGCAGTCCGGGCAGAAGAGGCAGCGGCCGAGGTCCACCGCCATCGACGGCCTGCCGGCGTCGCGGATCGCCTCCGTCGGGCAGGCGTCCGCGCACGCGGCGCAGCCGTCCCCGCACCGGGCGGGGTCGAGGACGGGGCGGCCGCGGAACCGCGCGGGGAAGCGCGGCGGGCCGTCGGGCCACGCGACGGTCTGCCGGCCGTAGCCGAGGCGGAACTTGAGGATGTCGATCACAGGTCGTGCCCCGCGTACGAGAGGTTGAAGCTCTTGTTGCAGAGCGGGAAGTCGGAGATCTGGCCGTCGCGGAGCGCCATGGCGAGCCCCATCCAGTTGTGGAACGAGGGGTCCTTCACCTTGTACGTCGCGAGCCTCCCCGCGGCGTCGGTCGCGGCGACGTGGGCGATCTCGCCGCGCCAGCCCTCGACGAGCGTGACGACGAGGGCGTCCGGCGCGAGCGGGCCGGGCGCGGCGCCCACGTCGCCGCCGGGGAGGTGCTCGAGCTGCCCTGCCGTGAACTCGACGCTCCGCTCGCACTCGAGGAAGCGGACGAGGGCGCGCGCGAGGACGTCGCCGGAGTCGGCGGTGGTCACCGGCACGTGCACGAAGCGGTAGATGCCGAAGGCGTGGTCGCGCCGGACGTCGCGGTCGAGGCCGCTCGCGCGCGCCGCGGGGCCGACGAGGCCGAGCTCCGCCGCGACCTCGCGCGTCACCGTGCCCGTCCCCTCGAACCGCGCGCGCGCCGACGGCGCCTCGAGGAGCAGCGACGCGGCGGCGCGCGCCTTCTCCCACGACGCGCGGACGCGCGCGCCGAGCGCGCGGGCCTCCTCGGCGCCGAGGTCGAACCGGACGCCGCCCGGGACGAGCAGGCCGCGGCCGAACCGGCTGCCGCAGAGCTCCGCCGAGGCGTTCAGGAAGTCCGCCCGGAGCGCGCCGCAGTAGGACGCGGTCGGGAGGAACCCCACGTCGTTCGCGAGCGCGCCCAGATCGCCGACGTGGTTCGCCACCCGCTCGAGCTCGAGGGCGACGCCGCGGAGCGCGAGCGCGCGCGCCGGCGGCGTCGCGCCGGCGAGGGACTCCAGCCCCTTCACGTACGCGAGGGCGTGCCCTACGGCGGTGTCGCCGGCGATCGACTCGGCGACCGCCACGGAGCGCCGGCCGGGGCCGCCGCGCAGGAGCGCCTCGGCGCCGCGGTGCTGGTAGCCGAGCACGATCTCGAGGTGGAAGACCCGCTCGCCGTGGCACTGGAACCGGAAGTGGCCCGGCTCGATGACGCCCGCGTGGACCGGGCCGACCGCGACCTCGTGCACCTCCTCGCCCTCCACCGCGAAGAACGGGTACTCGCCCGGGATGGTCGCGCGCGGGTCCTTCCGCCCGAAGGCGTCGGGCGCCGCGCGGCGCTGCGGCTCGAAGCGGAGCGGCTTCAGCCAGGGGTGGCCCTCCGGGACGACGCCGAGCTGCTCCGCGATCTCGCGCTCGAACGCCTGCGCCGCGGGCGCCTCGGACGACAGGGCCGGGTACGAGGCGCCCACCCGCGCCGAGACGAGCCCGAGGCGTCCCTCCGGATCGTCGGCGAGCACGGCGGTGAGGACGACGCCGCCGTCCTCCTCGCGGCCGAACAGCGCCGAGAGGCGCCCGCCGGCGCGCAGCACGCCGAGCACCAGCGCGCGGAAGCGCGCGATCGGGACGACCGGGATCGCGGCGCGGTCCACCGCCTCGCCGTTCCAGGTCTCGAGGACGTCGCCCGCCCGGCGCGAGGAGATCGCGGGGGTCTCCATCACCAGCCTCCCCCGACGAGCGCCGCGGCGTCGCCGAACAGGGCCCGCAGGCCGGCGGGCAGGAAGAGGCCGAGCGCGAGCACGATCAGCATGAGCGCGAGGGGCGGGGCCGCGGTGAGCCAGCTGTCCCGCGTGCCCGGCTCCGCCGGGCGGGAGGGCTCGCCCTGGACGACGGCGAGGACGGTCGTGCCCATCCCGACGAAGATCACCGCCAGGAAGGCGAGGAAGAGCGCGCCCACGAGGAACCGCCCGCCGGCGAAGGCGCCGTTCAGGATCGCGAACTCGCTGAAGAACGGGGCGAAGGGGGGCGAGCCGGTGACCGCGAGGAACCCGGCGAGGAAGAGCGGGCCTGAGAGCGGCAGCCGCCGCGCGGCGCCCCGGACGTCGTCGGTGGACTTGGAGCCGAAGGCGCGGTGGATGTTCCCCGCGGAGAGGAACACCACGCCCTTCGTGAAGCCGTTGTTCATGGAGTGGAAGAAGGCGCCCGCGGCCGCGGCGCCGCCGAGGCCGAGGCCGAGCGCGAGGATCCCCATGTGCTCGACGGAGGAGTACGCGAGCATCCGCTTGAAGTCCTTCTGGCCCACCACGAACACCGCGGAGAGCGCGATGGAGAAGAGCCCGAGGCCGACGAGGGCGTCGCGCGCGAAGGCGTCCTCGCCGGCCGCGCGCGTCACCTGGAAGACGCGGACGATCGACAGGAACGCGAAGTTCGTGAGGCCGCCGGCGAGGAGGGCGCCGAGGAGCCCGGGCGCCTCGCCGTAGGCGTCGGGCTTCCACGCGTGGAGCGGCGCGAGCCCCATCTTCGTGCCGTAGCCGACGAGGAGGAACACGAACGCGGCGCGCACCCACGGGCGGGAGAGGGCCGGGCCGGCGGCGACGAGCTCGTCCACGAACAGCGAGCGCGGGCCGCCGGGCGCGGCGCCGGAGAGGGCGAGGAAGAACGTGCCGAGGAGGGCGAGGGCGATGCCCAGCGAGCCGATGAGGAGGTACTTCCAGGTCGCCTCGAGCGAGCGGGCGTTGTGGTTGAAGTAGATGAGCGGCGCGGTCGCGAGCGTCGCCGCGTCCATCGCGACCCAGGTCAGCCCGAGGTGCCGCGAGAGCGCGACCGCGCTCATCGCGCCGAGCAGGACGAGCAGCCCGCCCACGAACATCCGGTTCGGGCGGTCGGAGCGGCGCGCGAGGTACCCCTGCGCGTACACCGCCGCGGCGAGGAAGAGCACGGTCGTCGTGAGCAGCGCGATCTTCGAGAGCGCGTCCACGCCGAGCCAGTCGCGGGGGCCGGGGGCGGAGGGCGCCGCGACGAGCCGCGCGACGCCGGCCGCGTGGGCGGCGGCGCCCGCGAGCAGCGCGAGCGGCCGGCGCCGGCCCGAGGGCACGACGAAGGCGACGGCCGCGCAGAGGAGGGGAGCGAGGATGACGAGCAGCACGGTCAGTCCTTCAGGGCCGAGAGCTTCTCGGTGTCGAGCGAGGCGAACTCGCGGTTGATGTGGAACATCACGATCCCCATCACGAAGACCGCCGCGAACAGGTCGAGCAGGACGCCGGCCTCGACCATGAGCGGCATGACCTCGGAGAGCAGCAGGCCGAAGACGAACACGCCGTTCTCGAGGACGAGGAACCCGAGCACCTGGTTCACCGCCTTCTTGCGCGAGACGATGAGGAGGAGCCCGGCCCACACGGTGGACAGCGCGGTCGGGACGAGGAAGGCGTGGGCGGGCTCGGGCAGCGGCAGCCGGCTCGAGAAGGCGAAGGCGAGCGCGATCCCGGCGCCGCCGACCACCATCGACGGGACGAAGCCGAGGATGGGCTCCATCTCGCGGCGGATGGACGCCTCGCGGATGGCGCTGAACATCATGCGCGGGATGACGATCCCCTTCACCGCGAGGGCGCCCATGGCGAGCACGACCGCGTGGCCGAGCGCGTGCTCCTCCCGGACGAGGAGGAGGGGCAGGAGCGCGAGGAGGGCGCCCTGGATCGCGACGGTCCGGATCGCCGCGCCGAGGCGGCTCGACGCGAGGAGGAAGAGGTCGATGACGACGACGAGGATGAAGACGAGGTCGGTCGAGGAGGCCATGGGCGTCACCGGAGGAGGAGCACGAGGGCGAACGCGGAGAGCACCGACGCGCCGACGAGGAGCTGCGGCACGCGGATCATCCGCAGCCGCGCCATCACCGACTCGACGACGCCGACGCCGATCGCGAAGACGAAGAGGCCGGCGAGGAAGAGGACCTCGGACACCGCCGCCGAGCCGCTGCCGCCCAGCACGAGCCGGGAGAGGATCGCGGCGAACAGGAAGAGCTTCAGGGCGGCGCCGTACAGGATGAGCGCGAGATCCGGGCCGCCGTGGTCGAGGACCATCACCTCGTGGATCATCGTGAGCTCGAGGTGCGTGTTCGGGTCGTCCACCGGGATGCGGGCGTTCTCGGCGAGCGCGATCACGAACAGGCTGATCGCCGCGAGGAGGAGGGCGGGCGCGGCGCCGCCCCACGCGCCGGGGAGGCCCTCGCCGAGCATCCCGGAGAGCGACCAGGTCCCCGTCGCCCGCGCGAGGACGAGCAGGCACAGGAAGAGCGCCGGCTCGGCGAGGCTCGCGAAGGTCACCTCGCGGGCGGCGCCCATGCCCTCGAACGACGAGCCGGTGTCGAGCGCGGCGAGGGCGGTGAAGAAGCGGGCGAGGCCGAGGAGGTACGCGAACAGCACGAAGTCGCCGGCGAACGACACCGCCGCCGGCGCGCCGCCCATGGCGAGGAGGAGCCCCGCCGAGGCGACCGCCGCGAGGCCGATCACGGGCCCGGCGCGGAACACCCAGGTCGTGGTCCGGCTGTACACCGCGCCCTTCCGGAGGAGCTTCGCGAGGTCGAGGTAGGGCTGCAGGAGGGGCGGCCCGACGCGCCCGGCGAAGATCGCCTTGGTCCGGTTCACCACGCCGAGCAGCAGCGGCGGCAGCGCGACGAGCAGGGCCAGGTGGAACAGCGTGCGGAGGAGCATGGGCGAGGTCACCAGGCGAACCCCCAGGCGAGGATCGCGAGCAGCGTGAGGACGACGAGCAGCATCTGGAACTGGACGCGGCGCAGGTACAGCAGGCGCGCCCGCGTTGCGAGCCCCGCCCAGCCGCGCGCGGCGGGGAGGAGGGCGAGGTCGAGCACGGTGTCCGGGACCTCGGTGCGGAGGGCGTGCTCGCCGGCGCGCGGGAACGGCCCCGAGAGCGTGGGCGCGCGGCCGCGGAAGACCATCGCCCAGCTGAAGCGCCGGACGAGGAGCTCGGCGAACGAGGACCCCGTGTACTGCATCCGCGCGGTGGGCGCGGCGAACCCGCAGCCCCAGGTCTCGACGAGGGCCGGGGTCGGGGTCGGGATCGGGGTCGCGGTCGAAGTCGCGGTCGGGGTCGCGGTCGAAGTCGCGGTCGGGGTCGCCGTCGAAGTCGCGGTCGCGGCCGCTCGCCCCCGCGCGAGCACGCCGCGCCGCGCGAGCACCGCGACCGCCGCGAGCGCGGCGAGCGCCGCCGCGACGAGGGAGATCCGCGTCGCCCCCTCGGCCGCGCGCGCCGCGGGCTCGGCGAGGGCGGCGGGATCGAGCCCCGACCACGCCGCCGCCGCGTCGCGGAGCGGCGCGACGAGGACGGCTGGCGCGAGCCCGATCGCGGCGCACGCCGCCGCGAGCGCCGCCATGGGGGCGCGCATCGCGAGCGGGGGCTCGTGGGCGTGCCCGGCGTGCTCCGAGCGCGGGCTGCCGAGGAACACGACGCCGACGACCTTCGCGAAGCAGGCCGCGGCGAGCCCGCCGACGAGCGCGAGCACCGGCGCGCCGAGGACGACGAACGCGAGCGCGTCGCCGCCGGGCCGGCCGACCCCGTGCAGGAACCCGAGCGCGACGAGCCACTCCGAGACGAAGCCGTTGAGCGGCGGGAGGCCCGCGATGGCCGCGGCGCCGACCGTGAAGAAGACCGCGGTCGCGCGCATCCCCTTCGCGAGCCCGCCCAGGTGGTCGAGGTCGCGCGTGCCGGTCGCGTGCTGGACGGCGCCGGCCCCCAGGAAGAGGAGCCCCTTGAACAGCGCGTGGTTCACGACGTGGAGCACCGCGCCGGAGAACCCGAGCAGGACGAGCGCCGGCTCGCCGCGCGCGCGGCCGAGCAGCGCGAGCCCGGCGCCCATCGCGATGATCCCGACGTTCTCGACGGTGTGGTACGCGAGCAGCCGCTTCAGGTCGTGCTGCGCGAGCGCGAACGCGACGCCGAGCACCGCCGAGACGCCGCCCGCGGCGAGGAGCGCCCACCCCCACGCGGCCGGCGGGGCGTCGAGGAGCCCGGCGACGCGCAGGAGCCCGTAGAGCCCCATCTTCACGACCACGCCGGACATGAGCGACGAGACGTGGCTCGGCGCGGCGGCGTGCGCGGGGGGCAGCCAGAAGTGCAGCGGGACGAGGCCGGCCTTGAGCCCGAAGCCGACGAGCGCGAACGCGAACGCGCGCGCGCCGGCCGCGCCCGCGGCGGGGACGCCGCGCCACGCCTCGAAGGCGAACGACCCCGCCGCCTGCCCGAGCAGCGCGAACACCGCGAAGAGCGCGAGGGTGCCGACGTGCGTGGCGGCGAGGTACAGGAACGCGGCGCGCTGGACCTCGGGGCGCTCGTCGTCGGTGAGCACGAGGAAGAAGTTCGAGAGCGCCATCACCTCCCAGCCGACCAGGAAGACGATCGCGTTCGTCGCCGCGACGAGGAGCGCCATCCCGCCCACCGCGAGGCCGTAGAAGAGCTGGACGCGCACCGCCCGCCCGCCGAGCGCCGCCTGCGGGTGGTAGGCGAGGCCGTACACGGCCCCCGCCGCGGCGAGGGCGGAGAGCGCCGCCAGGAACGCCGCGGACAGGCCGTCCAGGCCGAGCGCGAGCGCCGGCGCGGCGGCGCCACCGGGCGCGCCGCGCGCGAGCACGCCCACCGCCGCCGCGATCCCCGCCGCCGACCCCGCGCAGACGAGGGCGCACGCGAGCCGCTGGGCGGCCGCGGGGCGCGCCCGCAGCAGGACCGCCGCGACGCCGCTCGCGGCGGGGAGGGCGATCGCGGCGAGGACGAGGGCGATCGTCACGGCCACCGCCGGTGCAGGAGGAGGAGCGCGGACAGCGCGATCACGGTCGCGACCGTGTAGGCGAGCTGGAGGTTGAGCCGCGGCTGCTGGAACCGGCGCAGCCGCGCGAACGCCTCCGCGATCCGGGCGAACGCCGGCGCGAACACGCGCGCCGTCGCGGGGTCCTCCCCCGAGAGCGAGAAGCGCGACGCCGCCGGGAACGGCCCCGAGGGCGGCTCGAGGGCGGCGCGCGGCCGCAGCGCCGCGGGCACGAGGGCGCGCACCGCGAGCTCCGCGTAGGCGGCGGCGCCGTACTGGACGCGGGGGCTGCCGGCCGAGTGCCCGCAGCCCCACGTCGTCGAGGCCGAGACGCTCCGTCGCGCGAGGAGCGCCCGCGAGGCCGCGGCGGCGGCGGCGGCGACGAGGAGGAGGGCGAGGAGCCCGATCCGCATCGGGCCGGCGAGCGCGCCCGCCGCCGGGGCGAGCGCGGCGGCCACCTCCGCCACCGGCGCGCCGAGGACCGCCGCGGCCGCCGGCACCACGAGGGCGATCGCCTGCGCGGGGAAGAGGGCGATCGCCACGTTCGCGGCGCCCAGCGCGGCGAGGGGCGCGAGGAGGAGCGGGCCGCCCTCGTGCGCCCGCGCCGCTCCGGCGCCGCGCGGCTCGCCGAGGAGCGCGACCCCGAGGACGCGGGTGAAGGCGATGGCGGCGAGGGCGCCCACGAGGGCGAGGGCGGCGAGGGCGAGCCACGCGGCGAGGGAGAGGCCGCCCGGCGCGGCGCCGCCGTGCAGGAGGCCGAGGTAGAGGAGCCACTCGGAGACGAAGCCGTTCAGGGGCGGGAGCCCCGCGAGCGCGACCGCCGCGAGCAGGAGGAGGCCTCCGCTCGCCGGGAGCCGCCGGAGGAGTCCCCCCATCCGCTCCAGGTCGCGCGTCCCGGCGGCGTGCACGAGCGCGCCCGCGCCCATGAAGGCGAGCCCCTTCATGAGCGCGTGGTTCCAGACGTGGAGGAGCGCCGCGGCGATCCCGAGCGCCGCCACGGCCGGCGCGCGCAGGCTCGCGCCGGCGAGGCCGAGGCCGGCGGCGAGCGCCACGATCCCGACGTTCTCGACCGTGGAGTAGGCGAGGACGCGCTTCAGGTCCCGCTGGCCGAGGGCGAGCGCGAGGCCGGCGAGGGCGCCGCCGAGGCCGGCGGCCGCGAGCAGCAACCCCTGCCAGAGGGCCGGGGGCGGCAGGAACGTGAGCGTCCGCAGGATCCCGTAGACGCCCATCTTCACGAGCACGCCGGACATGAGCGCCGAGACGTGGCTCGGCGCGGCGGGGTGTGCCTCGGGCAGCCAGACGTGGAGCGGCACGAGCCCCGCCTTCGTGCCGAAGCCGACGACCGCGAGCGCGAAGAGGAGGCCGGCGGGGAGCGCGCCCGGGCCGCGGAGCGCCGCGAACGACTCGAAGCGGAGCGAGCCGGCCGCGGCGCCGAGGGCGAGGAACAGCCCGAACACGAACGCGGTGCCGAGGTGCGACGCGACGAGGTAGGTCCGGGCGGCGCTCCGGACGCCCGCGTCCTCGTGCTCGAGCGACACGAGCAGGAACGAGGAGATCGTCATGACCTCCCAGGCCACGAGGAACAGGACCGCGTGCCGCGCCGCCACGAGCGTCGCCATCGACGCGAGGAGGAGGTTGAAGAAGGACGAGAACGGCCCGATCCCGCGCTCCCGGCCCCGCAGGTAGCCGGCGCCGAACACCGCGGCCGCGAGCCCGAGCGCGAACACCGCCGCCGCGAACAGCGCGGAGAGCGGGTCGAGCCCGAGCGCGATCGCGCCGTTCGGCACCTGCCACGCCGCGTCGAGCGCGACCGGCGCCGCGCGGAGGGCGGGGAGCGACGCGGCGAGGCCGAGCGCGCAGCCGGCGGCCGCCGACGCGCTCCCCACGCCGAGCGCCAGCCGCGGGCGCGCGGAGGCGGCGAGCGCGGCGGCGGCGCCCGCGGCGAGGACGACGAGGGCGGCGAGGTAGAGGCTCACCGGTTCGCGGCTCCGGCGCGGCGCGCGGCGAGGTCGGCCTCGAAGCGCGCGATCTCGGCGACGAGCGCCGCGGCCCCCGCGCGCGCGTCCAGCTTCGCGAGCACCCCGGGATCGCGCAGGGCCGCCGCGACGAGCGCGAGGAGGTGCAGGTGGGCGCGGGTGGAGGGCGACACGAGGGTGACGAGCGTGTGCACCGGCCTGCCGTCGAGCGCGTCGAAGTCCACCGGCCGCGCGAGGTAGCAGATCGCGACCGCCGGCCGCGCCACGCGCAGGACGATGGGGTTCCGGGCGTGCGGCAGCGCGATGCCGTTGCCGAGGCCGGTCGAGCCGAGCGCCTCGCGCGCGAGGAGGACGTGGTGGAGCACGTCGCGGTCGACGCCGCGGGGCAGCGGCAGCCGCTCGACCACCGCGCGGAGGATGGCCGCCTTGTCCTCGCCGGGCACCTCGCGGTGGACGCCGCCCGCGCGGATCGCGTCGGCGAGGCCGGGGAGCGCCTGCTGCTCGAGGTCCTCGAGCAGGGCGGGCGAGACGTCCAGGTTCCGCGCCGCCGCGAACTCGAGGAGGTCGATCCGGTTCAGGCGGTAGCGATCGTTCACCCGCGTCGCGGCGAGGTCGCCGTCGCGGATCCACCGCTCCAGGGTGGGCTCCGCGACGCCGAGCAGGCGGGCCGCTTCGCGCGACGTGAGCTGCATCTCCTACCTTCCTTCCTTTCGTGCGCCGCTCATCCCGAGGACGACGTCGACCGAGCGCGAGAGGACGCCGGGCAGCAGCGGGAGCCGCAGCACCGCGACGCCGCGCGCCTTCCACGACGCCGGCTCCGGCGCCCGGCGCGCGCGCAGCGCCAGCACCGGCGTCCCCGGGCGCGCCCGCTCCAGGCTCGCGAGCGCCGCGTCGATCGCCGCGGCGGGCGTCTCCGGGCAGGCCACGAGCAGCGCGACGGGCATCTCCTCGATGGCGCGCGCGGCGGCGGCCGCCGTCGCCACGCGGAGCAGGCAGAGGTCCTCGCGCCGGTCGAGGTCGGCGAAGAGCTCGTCGCGCTCCGGGCCCGGGCGGGCGAGCAGGAGGACGGGCGGCGGGGTCCGGGCGGTCGGCGACACCGTGGCGGGTTTCCAGAGCAGGAACCGCGCCAGCGGCCGCTTTGCTCCGCAACCTTCGGAAGACCAAGGAACCCGCGCGCCGGGGGACCGCCGCCGCGCCCCGCGGGTCATGCCGATTCGGCATCCTCCGCGTCGCCCCACCGCGCGAGCTTGGTGTACAGCGTGCGCAGGCCGATCCCGAGCGCGCGCGCCGTCCGCGCCCGCGTGCCGTGGCGGCGGAGCGCGGCGAGCACGATCCGCCGCTCCGCCTCCTCGAGCGAGCAGTCGACCGGGATCGCGATCGAGCCCGCCGCGGGCGCCCCGGCCTCGGGCGGGGCCGGCCGGGGGCGGCGCGGCGCGGCCGCCGGCGCGCGGCCGCGCGACGCCGGCGGGGCGCCGTGCTCCCCGAGATCCTCGACGGTGACGACGTCGCCCGTGGCGAGGACGCACGCGCCCTCGACGGCGTTGCGGAGCTCGCGCACGTTGCCGGGCCAGTCGCGCTCGGCGAGGAGCCGGAGCGCGGCGGGCTCCACGCCGGCGATCCGCCCGCCGGTGCGCCGGTTGAAGTCCGCCACGAACGCGTCCACCAGCGCCGGGATGTCCTCCCGGCGCTCGCGGAGCGGCGGGACGACGAGCGTCACCACCTTGAGCCGGTAGTAGAGGTCCTCGCGGAAGCGCCCCGCGGCGATCGCCTCCTCGAGGTCGCGGTTCGTCGCCGCGACGATCGAGAGGTCCACCTTCACCTTCCCGGTGCCGCCGACGCGCCGGAACTCGCTCCGCTCGAGGACGCGCAGGAGCTTCGCCTGGGTGGAGACGTCCATCTCGGCGATCTCGTCGAGGAAGAAGGTGCCGCCGTCGGCGAGCTCGAAGAGGCCGCGCTTGCGCTCGTTCGCGCCCGTGAACGCGCCGCGCTCGTGCCCGAAGAGCTCGTTCTCCAGGATCTCCCGCCCGAGCGTCGCGCAGTTCACCGGCACGAACAGGTGGTGGCGGCGGGGGCCGCGCTCGTGGAGGGCGCGGGCGATGATCTCCTTGCCCGTGCCGCTCTCGCCGAGGAGGAGGACGTTGCTCTTGTAGCGGGAGATGCGCTCGATCTTCGCGTGGAGCCGGCGCATCGCCGGCGAGGAGCCGACCAGGCCGGGGAGGACGCCGCGGGGCGCCGCCTCGGCCCGCCGCGACGGCCGCCCGAGCGCGGCGTCCACCCGGCGCACCGCGTCGTGCGGGTCGTGGGGCGGCGGGAGGTAGTCGGCGGCGCCGAGCTGCATGGCGTCCACCGCCTCCTGCACGGAGCCCGTCGCGCCGAGCACGATCGCGGGCGCGTCGGCCCGCTGGCCCGCCGCGACGACGAGGGCGCCCGCCGCCGCGGCGCCGAGGGCCTGGGAGACGAGCACCGCGGCGAGCGGCCCGTCGTCCATCGCCGCGAGCCCCTCGCGCTCCCCGGAGGCGAGGACCGGCGCGAGCCCCGCGCGGCGGAGCGCCTCCACGAGGGCCGGCGCGCCGCCGGGCGCGACGACGAGGCACGCGCGCCGCGCCGTCTGCCGGGCCTGCGCCGTCACGGTCGCTCCCGCGTCATGCAGGCCTTTTACTGCCGAATCGGCACCTGGTGCAAGAACGGCAGGCGAGCTACCCCTGCTCGTGCTCGTCCGTCGCCCGGAACACCTCGACGTCCGCCTCGCCGAGCCGCACGAGGCCGACCCGGACGACTCCGCTCACCGGGCCGACCCCGGGCCCCGCGAGGATCTCGCCGCGCGTCGCGCGGGCGAGCAGGCGCTCGGTGCGCTCCGCGGTCGGACCGAGCGCCGCGAGCTCGAACCCGGCGCCCGAGGCGTTTCCGGCGAGCACGGGGCCGGATTCGACCGCGGCGCGCAGGTCGAGCCCGCCGGCGGCGCGCACGCCGCGCCGCGCCGCCCGGGCGGCGGCGATCGCCTGCACGGCGTCGTCGGGCGACGCGCCGGACAGGCCGAAGAGCGCGAGCACGCCGACCCCCGCGAGCCGGGTGACGACGCCGCCCGCCTCGAGCGCGGCGCGGGCCGCGGCGTCGAGGGCCGCGCGGAGCCGGTCGGGCGCGCCGGGGAGCACGTCGATGCCCGCGGCGTCCACCGCCATGCGGAGGACGGTCGCGGGGCGCGGCGCGAGCGCGTACGGATCCTCCTCGCGCTCGCGCGCGAGCGGGCTCCGGGTCGAGAGCGTCCCGTCGGCGCGGACGGTGTGGCGGAGCGCATCGCGCGCGCGCGCGGCCTCGGGCGGCTCCGCGGGGGCGCCGCCGCCGGCGCGCAGCTGGAGCCGCACCTCGGTGCGGCCGAACCGGACGATCGTCCCGTCGGCGACGCGCCCCTCGGCGATCCGGTCCTCCCCGAGGAACGTGCCGTTGCGGCTGTCGAGGTCGACGACCCAGATCTCGTCGCCGCGCCGCTCGAACATCGCGTGCATGCTCGAGATCCACGGATCCGTGAGCTGGACGTGCGCCTCGGCGGAGCGGCCGACGACGGTCGGGATGTCCGGGAGGGGGAAGACCTTCCCGGTGTTCTCGCCCGTCAGGATGACGATCTCGGCCACGGTTCGGGGGTCCCCTTCTCGGTGCGCACAGGCGTTCCATGATAGCCTACCGTCGATCGCGCATGGCCGCGCCGTACTCGCCAGCCGCTCCGCCCGGCGGGGCGAAGGACCGTCTGGTCGGGCGAGTCCTCGGCCACCGATACCGGGTGCTATCCCGCCTCGGAGAGGGGGGGATGGGGACCGTCTACCTCTGCGAGCACACCGTCCTGGAGCGCCGGCTCGCCGTGAAGGTCCTCCGCGCCGAGCTCACCTCGGACGCCGAGCTGGTGGACCGCTTCCGCAACGAGGCGATCGCCGCGAGCCGCATCGGGCAGGAGAACGTCGTGGACGTCCTCGACTTCGGCGCGGACGAGGACGGGTCGCTCTACTACGTGATGGAGGCGCTCGACGGGCGCAGCCTCGGCGCGGTGATCCGCGAGGAGGGGCCGCTCCCGGTGCCGCGCGTGCTCGACGTGCTCGAGCAGATCTGCCGGGCGCTCGCGGCCGCGCACGCGCGCGGCGTCGTCCACCGCGACGTGAAGCCGGACAACGTCTTCCTCGTGCGGCGGCCGGACGGCGGCGAGCGGGCGAAGGTCATCGACTTCGGGATCTCGCAGGTCCCCGGGATCGGCGAGCGGATCACGCGGGCGGGCGCGATCATCGGCACGCCCGAGTACATGGCGCCCGAGCAGGCGAGCGGCGGCCACGTCGATCGCCGCGCCGACGTCTACGCCGTCGGCGTGCTCGCGTTCGAGATGCTCACGGGAGCGCTCCCGCTCGAGGCGCCGACGCCGCGCGCGACGCTCGACGCGCACCGGACGCGCGCGCCCGATCCGCCGAGCTGGCGCGTCGTGGGGATCCCCCCGGAGGTGGACGCGCTCGTGCTCCGCGCGCTCGCGAAGCGGCCGGAGGACCGGTTCGAGTCCATGGACGAGCTCGCGGGCGAGGTCGCGTGGATCCGCTCGGCGATCGCGCGCGAGCTCCGCTGGCGGACGACGCCGCTCGACGGGCGCCCTCCCGCGGGCCCGAGCGGCTCCGCGCGGCCGAGCCGGCCCCGGGGCGAGACGGTGGCGCTGCCCGAGACGCGGCAGGACCTCGGGCGCGCCCGCCGCGTCCGAGGCGCGGGGGCGGTGCTCGCGATCGTGGCGGGCGCGCTCGCGGCGGCGGCGGCGGGATGGGGGTGGCGGGCGGCGAGGGAGAAGGCGGCCGCGACCGCGAACGTCAACGCGACCGCGACCCCGACCGCGACGCCGACCCCGACCGCGACCGCGACCCCGACCGCGACCGCGAACCCGACCCCGACCCCGACCGCGGCCTCGACCCCGACCACGGCCCCGACCCCGACCACGGCCCCGACCCCGACCGCGACGCTGACCGCAACCCCGACCCCGACCACGGCCCCGACCCCGACCGCGTCACCGACCCCGCGCCGCGCGCGCGCACCCGGATCCCTCGCCTCCCCGGCGCCCGCGATCGTCCCGGTCGACGTCACCACGCCGCCCGGGCCGGTGCTCGTCGGGCCCGCGCCGCGGCAGCCCGGCGTCTCCGTGATCCAGGACGAGCCGCGCCCCGCCCGTCCGAGGGCGAGCAGGGGCGCGCCGGCGCCCGAGGACGGCGGCGAGCGCGCGCTCAAGGACCCGTACGCGGAAGAGGGGAAGCTGAAGGATCCGTTCCAATGAGCCGCCTGCTCGCCGCGCTGCTCGCGGCCGTTTTGCTCGCGGGGGCCGCCCGCGCCGACGACGCCGCCGAGGCGAAGGCGCGGTTCCGCAAGGGCGCGGACCTGTACCGCGCCGGCAGGTGGCGCGAGGCGATCGACGAGTTCGAGGCCGCCTACCGGCTGAAGCCGCACGGGGCGATCCACTTCAACGTGGCGCAGTGCCGCGAGAAGCTCGCCGAGTGGCCCGGCGCGCTCCGCGCGTACGAGGACTACCTGCGCGAGGTGCCGGACGCGAAGGACCGCGCCTCCGTCCGCGCGTCGATGCGGAAGATCGAGGAGCGGCTCGCCGCGGCGGGCGTGCAGGCGCTGCTCGTGTACACCGACCCGCCCGGCGCCGAGCTGCGGCTCGACGGGAAGGCGCGCGGAAAGACGCCGCTCCACACGGTGCTGCCGCCGGGGACGTACGCGCTCGCGCTGTCGCTCGACGGCTACGAGCCGGTGGCGGAGGAGGTGGCGCTCGCGCTCGGCGCGTCGCGCGTCGTGGACGTCGTGCTGAAGCCGGCCCGCGCGGGCGCGGCGGCGAGCGCGCCCGCTCCGCCGCCGGCCCTGAAGGCGGCGCCGCCCTCGCCGCAGGTCCCCGTCGCGCCCGCCGCCGCCTCGCGCCCGCCGCAGAAGCGGCGCGTCTACACCTGGATCGCCGCCGGCGCGGCCGCGGCGGCGGCCGCGACCGGCGCGTACTTCGGGTGGTCGGCGAGCAAGGACGAGGACGCGCTCGCGTCGATGACCGATCCGGACGGGTCCCAGGCGCAGCGGTACGCGAGCGGCGCGGAGTCGAACGCGCGCAAGGCGAACGCGATGTACGCGGTCGCGGGCGCCGCCGCAGCGGCCGGCGTGACGCTCTTCTTCGTGGAGGGGAAGTTCTGATGTGCCGCGCGCTCGCCGCCGCCGCGCTCGCGCTGGCGCTCGCCGCGTGCAGCGTCGACGTGGAGGGCGCGCCGTGCCGCGTCCCCGGCGAGGCGACGGACTGCCCCTCGGGGCAGGCGTGCACGCCGGCCCTGATCTGCTCGAAGCACGTCGGCGGGTGCGTGGCGGCGGGGACGTTCTGCACGCCGGGCGGCCGGCGGTGCGCGGGGGCGCTCCGCGAGGCCTGCGTCGGCGGCGACGACTGCGGCGTGTGGCAGGTCGTCGAGGACTGCGGCGCGAGCGGCCTCGCCTGCGGCGATCCGGGCGGAGCGCCGGCGTGCGTCTGCCCCGCGCCCGCCGCCGAGATCGTGGTGGACGTCGCCGCGCCGCGGGGGGACGTCGTCCCGACGGGCGCGGCGCAGCCCGCCGCCTGCCGGTTCGGCACGATCGGGGCGGCCCTCGCGTACGCGCGGGACACCTGGCCGGCCGTCCACCCGGGGACGCCGGCCGTCGTGCGGGCGGTCGGCGCGGCCACGGCGGAGGCGCCGCTCGTGTTCGCGGGAGAGACGTTCCCGATCCGGATCCCGGCGGGCGTGACCCTCGCGACCGCGTCCTCGCCGCCCGCGCCGCTGGCGTGGGTCGTCAGGGCGGATCCGCAGACGGCGAGCAACGTGCTGGAGCTCGAGAGCGGCGCCGTCGTCGAGGGCTTCACGCTGAGGAGCGCGTCGGCGACCGGCGACGGGATCGTCGTCGCGTGCGGGACGGGGAGCGCGCCCGCCGTCGCGAACGACGTGCGCGTCGAGGGCGGGGGCTTCCTCCTGCACGGCGTCACGGTCACGGGCGGGTGCGGCCTCACCGCGTCGGAGCTGGTCGTGAGCGGCGCGACGAAGTCGGGCGTGCGCGTGAACGCCGCGTCACCGACCGTCGGCGTCACCATCACCGGGGGCGCGATCCAGGGCTGCGGGGAGTCCGGCGCGGAGGTCCTCGGCGGGTTGCTCGTCCTCCAGGGCAAGACGACCGGCAGCGGCGACGTGCACCTCGAGATCGAGAGCAACGCACGGCACGGCGTCCGGGCCGCGCCCGCGCCGCTGAGCCCGCGCGCCATCGACCTGCGGCTGCACCTCGCAGACGTCCACGACAACGGCGAGGTCGGCGTCCTCGTGAAGGACCTCGGGCCGAGCTCCACGGTACGGATCTCGTCGAGCCGCCTGAGGAAGAACACGGGTACGAACGTGCACTCCGTCTACGGCAACGGCCGGATCGCCGGAGGGCTCCTGCTCTGGGGCAACATGCCGACCCGGTTCGAGCTCCACGGCAACACGCTCTGCGCGAACAGCGTCGATCAGGTGGGCGTCTACTCCGACGACCGATGGCCGCTGTCGGCCCCGGACTGCACGGCGAGCAACGTCTTCGTGAAGCCCGGCAGCGGCTACTTCGTGTACTCGACGACGGAGCTCCCGAACAACGAGGTGCCCGCGGAGAACAACCGCTGGTCGCCGAACCCGCCGCCGCCGAGCCTCGTCATGAGCGCGGACTTCACGCCATCGTGCGGCCTCGCGACGGTGCCGTCCTTCTGCCCGTGAACGCGCAGGTCGGCGTGATCGACGGCACGCCGACCTGCGCGACGCACCGGCCGCGGCGTCTACACCGTCCGCCGCCTCGGCCCCATCACCATCCCGCCGATGACGAGCAGCAGGATCGCGCCGATGAGGCTGCCGATGAACCCGCTCGGCTCGAACCGCGCCGCGGATCCGGTCCCCCACAGCGCCGTCGCCACGAGGCCGCCGATGAGCGAGCCGGCGACGCCGAGCAGCGTTGTCATCACGAATCCCATGCCCTGCCGCCCCGGCACGACGGCCCGGGCGATGAGCCCCACGATGAACCCGAAGACGATCCAGGCAATGATCCCCATAGGACGACCTCCCTCCTCGAACGGAAGGTGGACCGCGGCGCCCCGACGCGCCCGCTCGCTTCACCGCTGGGGCGGCGCATGCCTCGCCCGCCGCCAGGCGGCCCCTCGGCATCGCGTGGGACGAGTGGACGGGGCGCGCCCGCGCGATCGCGCGTCAACCGGCCGTCCTGCCGGGCGTTCCTTGACTCTCCCGCCCCCCGCGGGTAGCGTCGAAACGCCTCGACGAAAGGGGTTTCCGTGCGGCTCCTCCTCGCCCTCCCGGCGCTCGCGGTGCTCGCGGGCTGCGGGCCGATCCAGTCGACCGCGGCGCTGATCGACGCCGACGTGGCGATCGAGTCGGCGCGCGCCGCCGGCGCGCCGCAGACCTCGTCGTACGAGTTCACCGCCGCGGAGGCGTACCTCCAGAAGGCCCGCGAGGTCTCGGGCCGGTCCCAGTACGAGGCCGCCGCGCGGTTCGCCGGGAAGGCGCGCGACCTCGCCACGGAGGCGAGGAAGAACGCGATCGCCGCCTCGAACCGCGCCGAGGAGGCGCCGTGAAGCGCCGGGCGGTGGTCGCCGCGCTCCTCGCCGTCGCCGCGGGCTGCGCCACCGGCGGCAAGCTTCGCCAGGGGATGGCGGTGGTGCGGGCCGACATCGAGAAGGCGAAGCGCTCCGGCGCTCAGCGCTGCGCGCCGAAGGAGCTCGCGCTCGCGGAGGCGAACGTCGACTTCGCCGAGGTCGAGACCGACTACGGCCACGCGTCGCGCGCCCAGGAGCACGTCAAGCTCGCCGAGCAGAGC
Source organism: Anaeromyxobacter sp. (assembly GCA_035708485.1). Lineage (GTDB taxonomy): Bacteria > Myxococcota > Myxococcia > Myxococcales > Anaeromyxobacteraceae > Anaeromyxobacter. Next base: position 41,284 of record DASSSJ010000197.1, read on the forward strand.
GTGAAGAAGGCGCTCGAGCTCTCGAAGACGTGCGGGCCGACGCAGGTCACCGTCGCGAAGAAGACGCCCGAGCCGGAGCCGCCGCCCAAGGCGGTCCTCGTCATCGAGAAGACCGACAAGGACGGCGACGGCATCCCCGACCTCGACGACGCCTGCCCCGAGCTGCCCGGCCGGCCCGAGTTCAACGGCTGCCCGGACACCGACGGCGACGGGATCCCCGACTCCGAGGACGCCTGCCCGGGCGAGGCGGGCACGAAGGAGACGCAGGGCTGCCCGATCGCGAAGGACAGCGACGGCGACGCGGTCCCCGACGACATCGACCGCTGCCCGCTCGATCCGGAGGACAAGGACGCCTTCCAGGACGAGGACGGCTGCCCCGACGCCGACAACGACGGCGACGGCATCGTGGACAAGGCCGACGCCTGCCCGAACGAGGCCGGCACGCTCGAGAACCGCGGCTGTCCGGTGACGGACAAGGACGGCGACGGCGTGAACGACGACCAGGACAAGTGCCCGGCCGTCGCAGGCCTCGCCGAGAACGCCGGCTGCCCCGACGTGGACACCGACGGCGACCTCATCGTGGACCGCGTCGACAAGTGTCCGCAGAAGTTCGGCGCGCCGCCCGACGGCTGCCCGAAGTTCTACTCGCTCGTCGAGGTGAAGAAGGAGAAGATCGAGATCAAGCAGCAGGTGCACTTCGCGACGGCGAAGTACCGCGTCCTGCCCGACTCGTTCCCGCTCCTGAACCAGGTCGTCGAGGCGCTGACGGACTTCCCGAAGATCCGCGTCTCGATCGAGGGGCACACCGACAGCGTAGGGGGCGAGGCCATGAACATGCGCCTCAGCCAGCGCCGCGCGGAGGCGGTCCGCGACTACCTCGTCGCGAAGGGCATCCCGCCCGACCGGCTCGAGGCCATCGGCTTCGGTCCGACGAAGCCCATCGCGTCCAACAAGACCGCGAGGGGCAAGGCCCAGAACCGGCGCACCGAGTTCCGGATCGTCTCGATGGAGTAGGAGCGCCGCGCCACGCGGTGGTTCGGTGGAGGCGCCGAGCCGACGGCGGCCGGCGCTCAGCCCTCGTCCGGCTCGTCCACCGCGGCGTCCGTCTTCGTCAGCTCGCGCAGCACCACCGTCGCGTAGGAGCCCTTCGGCAGCTCGAACGAGGCGCGGTACCCGCCCTCGAGCGGCTCGACCGCGGGCTCGACGCGCAGCCGCGCCGCGCGCCGCGTCCCCTCCGCCTCGCCGCGGCCGCGGGCGAAGTCCGCGAGCGCCATCTCCTCCGCCGCGAGGATCCGCTCCTCGCGCGCGAGCGCCTCGTGGGCGGCGGGCCTGAGCTTGTGCCCGAACATCGGCCCGGCGGGCGCGATCTCGAACCGCGCGACGCGCGGGCCGTCCGCCGCCGGGTCCGCGCAGTCGAAGAGGCCGCCGGTGTCGAGCTTCTTCATCACGTCGCCGCGGAGGGCCGCCGCGAAGAGGCCGTCCGCCATCCGCTCGGCGAGCCAGCGGTTGAAGAGCAGCGACTGGTACGCCGAGATCGAGAGCCGGCGCAGGAACCGGTCGCGCGCGGCGCGGGCCGCCTCGGGGGTCCGCTCGCCGCGGAGGAGCGCGCGCCCGACGGCGGCGTTGCGCCCCTCGTTCCCGAACCGCTGCGGGCCGAAGAAGTTCGGGAGCCCGCGGGTCGCGAGCGCCTCCGCGGCCGCGCGGGCGCGCCCGGCGTCGCCGCCGCGCACGACCACCGCGAACCGGTTCGCGCGCAGGTGGCCGGCGCGGAGCTTGTTCGCGTGGCGGGACAGCTCCAGGACGCGCAGCCCCGGCCCGTCGAGCGAGGCCGGAGCCGGGTCGCGCGCGGCGGGGAACGAGAGCCACTGGGTCGTGACGGCGTCGCGGTCCTTGAGCCCCGCGTAGCCGGCGTCGCGCTCCGGCACGCCGAGCGCGCGCGCGATCGCCCGCAGCGCGTCGGGGGTGGTGCGGCCGCGCTTCTCGATCCGCACGTAGAGGTGCGGCCCCGCGCCGGACGGCAGGTAAGCGGGGACCTCGTCCACGCGGAAGTCCTCGGGCGCGGCGCGCAGCGTCCCGCCCGAGCCGGGGAGGTCGGGGGTCGCGTACGGCAGCTCGGTCACGCGAGCCCTTCGAGCGCCGCGAGCTTCGCCTTCACGGTCCTTCCGAGCGACTCGTCCGCGTCGGGCGCGATCCGCTCTCCCGCCTGGAACAGCCAGAAGAAGAGCGCCTCGCGGAGCGCCCCGAGGAGCACCCGGGCCGGGTCGCCGGACGGGTGGAGGCGCGCGAGGGCGCGCCGGTCGAGCGCGGCCACGCGGGCGGCGAGGCTCGCCTCGTCGAGCGCGCCGTCGGCGGCCGGGGCGAGGCCGAGCAGGACCGGCGCGAAGGGCCCCTCGGGTTGCGCGAGGAAGGCGCGGCCCGCGTCGAGGAACTCCGCGCGGGCGCCGGGCGGGATCGCCGCGGTGACGGCGCGCAGCAGCCGGTTCAGGCCGGAGAGGAGGGCGGGGATCCGGTCCGCCGGCGCGGCGCTGGCGAGCGGATCGGCGACGGCCTCGACGTAGCCCGCCTCGGCGAGGTGGTAGAGCACCTTCGTCGCGTCGAACTCGGACACGTGGGCGGCGCTCGCCATCTCGGCCACCGTGCGCCGGCCGTCCACGAGCGCGAGCAGCGAGCTCTCCGTCGGCCGGAGCGTCACCGGGCGCGGCGGGTCCCTGCGGCGCAGGAACGCGGCCGGGCCGGGGATCCGCGCCCTGAAGAGCGACAGCTCGTCGATGCGCCGGATCCCGTCCATGAGGAGCGACTGCGTGTTCACCGCGAGCGGGGTGCCGTGCCGCTCGGCCGGATCCTCGTCGAGGAGGAAGAAGGTCCCGGACGGCGAGAGCAGGATCCCGTGGAACACCACGCTCACCTGCTCGTGGAGGCACTTCCAGAGGTCGCTCGCGGAGAGGGCCCCCTGGTCCACGAGCGCCTTGCCGGTGGGCCCGCCGCCCGCGGTCGCCCGCGCGACCTGGGCCTCCGTGGCGAACCCGAGCCGGACCGCCACCTCGCCGATCCGCTCGCCGTGCGCGGAGGACCGGGCGCTCCGGACCTCGCCTTCCTGGAACGCGACCGACCGCTCCGCGCCGTCCGCGACGACCGTGAGGACGCCGGAGAGCCGGGACTGGTGCACGAAGGCGAGGAGGTCGGCGATGGGGAACCCGCCGAGGTCGCCGGCGAGGACGCAGCGCGGCCGCGGGGCGGCGCCCCCGATCGCGGGCGTGCGGCGCGCCACGAGGAGGTCGCCCGCCGACGGCAGCAGCAGGAACCGGCCGGCGCGGTCGGCGAGCGCGCGCCGGGCCTCGTCGGACTGCGGGACGAGCCGGCCGTGCGCGTCGAGGTCGAACGACACGGTCGTCATGGCGCCACCCGTCTGCGTCGAGCTGCTGCGGCGCACGATCCCGGCCGATCTCGGGCGGGCTCGTCGCTGCGATGCTCGACGCA
>DASSSJ010000198.1:0-9380 GCA_035708485.1 Anaeromyxobacter sp.
AGCACGTCCGACCCGATCATCTTGATGTTGGCGCCGTCGCCGTGCGCGTCGTGGCAGTCCCAGCACCGCAGGCCGCCGTCGTTGCCGGTCCCGTGCTTGGTCGCGTGGTGGTACGAGTCGATCCGCGCCGTCGCCGGCCCCACGAGCGGCAGCCCGCCCGCGCCGTCGGGATCCACGCCGTTCGCGTTCGTGTTGTCGTGGCAGTTCATGCACACCGCGATCCGCGTGACGTCGCTCGTCGTCGGATCGTAGGGCTGCGTCGCGCCGCCGACGCCCGCCGCGCCGCGGAGGCGGAAGGGGTTCCCGGCCTGCTTGTGGTTGGCCGAGGCGTTCTGGGTGTCGTGGCAGTACGCGCACCGGTCGCTCGACGCGACCGCGGCGAACTCCGCGAACGAGTTGCCGGTGGTCGACGTCGAGCCGTGACCGTAGCCGGTCCACTCGCCGCCGTTGACGAGCGCCGGCGTGCCGTCGTCGATCACCCAGCTGTCGCGGTCGGCGGCGGTCGTGAGGTGGCAGCTCGCGCAGGTCGCCGTGGCCGGGTCGCCCCACACCGGCGTGCCCGTCCCGTGGCAGGTCACCGTCGAGCAGCTCTCCGTCCCCGGGTCGTACGACCCGATGCCCGCGCCGCTCACCTCGCCCTGCCCGTCGAGGTGGAGCGTGCCGCTCGGGATGAGCGCGCCCAGGGCGGTGACCGTCCCGGCGTGGCAGGTCACGCAGTCGCTCGCGGAGCCGACGTGCTTCGGGTGGCTGTTCCGGGTCTTCACCGACGCGGTGGAGCTCGCGTACCAGGGCGCGCCGGCGATGGAGCCCACCTCCGTGCCGTGGCAGCCCTTGCAGTCGTCCGCGAGCGCGGTGACGCCCCACTGGACGGACCTGTAGTCGGCGAGGACGAGGTTCTCGGTCCCGTTCGAGTGGCAGGAGCTCGTGCCGCAGGAGCCGTTCGCGACGCCGTCGGCGGTCCCGTCGGCGTAGCTCGTCCCGGTCGTCTCGACCAGGCCGTTCACGTGCTGGCCGTGCTTCCCGGCCGCGATGGCGGAGTCGCTCGCCGCCGTGTCGTGGCACCCCGCGCACCCGACGTTCGTGCCGAGGTACGTCCCGTTGTTCACGTGGGCCGCGTGGGACCGCGTCGCCATCGCGCTCCCGCCGGCGTGGCAGGAGCCGCAGCTCGACGTCGCGGTCCAGGCGATGGAGTTGCCGGTCGCGAAGGGCGGCGCCCGGTCGACGCCGCTCGAGTGGCAGTAGGTGTTCGTGCAGGTGTGGTTCGGCGTCGTCGCCGTGCCGCGGTAGAAGGCGCCGGCCTGATCGAGCGGGCTCGCGTTGAACGCCAGCGTGCGGCCGCCGTCCACGTGGCTCGCGGGCCCGGTGATGGCGGTGCCGTCGCTCGTCGTCGAGGTGTGGCACCGCTCGCAGCCGTACGCGTACGTCGTCGCGCTCGTGTGCTTGCGGTGCGCGACGGAGAGCGCGCTCGCGGCGCCGCCCGCGTCGTGGCACGACGTGCACCCCATCCCGGTGGCGCTCGTCCACGTCACCGTCTGCTGCGCGAGCGCCCCGCCGAGCGGCGTCGCGTTGGAGTGGCAGTAGTTCGTGCAGGTGGGCGTGACCTCCCAGGTGGCGTCGAAGGCGGTGGGCGTCGTGGGCGCGCCGTTCGCGTTCGCGGGCGAGGTGAAGCCGAGCGCGATGGTCCCGTTCGCGTGGCTCGTGTTCCCGTCGGCCGGCTTCGAGCCGTGGCAGACCTCGCAGGACTTCGCGGCCATCACGCCCGTCTTGACGTGCGCCTCGTGCGCGCCGACGCCCGGGAAGGTGACCGCGGTGTGCCCCTCCGTGTCGACGCCGGTGCCGGGCGTGTAGCCGGGAGCGGCCGCGAGGTTCGTGTTCGGCTGGGCGGCGCCCGAGAGGCCGGCGAGGTCGCCGTGGCAGGCCGTGCAGCCGTTGCCCGGCTTCCCGAGCGTCCCGTCGAGGTGCGTCACCTTCGCGACGGGGTCGAGCGAGAGCTGCGCGTACCCGGTGCCGTGGCAGGACGCGCACGCCGCGTTCTGCGGGTGATCCTGGTTCGCGAGCGACGACAGCGGCGGCGGGCTCGCGTGGCAGTCGCCGCAGGCGCCGCCGGGGCCCGGGGCGTCCCACGCCGGCGCGGCGACCGCGCCGCCGCCGCCCGCGAGCGAGGCGCCGTGGCAGTAGTTCGTGCAGCTCGGGGTCGTGATCCACTGGGAGGTGATCGCGCCCGTCGCCGGCGCGACCGTCACGGTCCCGCCCCCCGTCGCGAGCGTGCCCCACTGCACGTCGGTCGTGCCCTGGTGGTCGTTCGGCGTCGCGTGGCACTCGGCGCAGGCGAGCACGGTCGCGCGCCAGGTCGCCCGGTTCGCGTGCGAGAGGTGGACGCCGCCGTCGGGAACGAAGACGACGGCCTCCGGAGCGACCACGGGCGGCGCCGCGTACGCGAGCGTGTCGGCGCCGGGCCCGAGCGGCCGCGTCTCGGTCGCGTCGCCGTGGCACGTGGTGCACTTCGCCTTGAGGCCGTCGGCGTGCTTGTGGCAGCGCGCGCAGTCGCCGGTGTAGTGCGTCCCGCCGGGCGAGGTGCCGTCGGCGCGGTAGTACTTCGTCTGCGCGTGGCAGACCTGGCACGGCCCGGTCCTCGAGGCGTTCTCGAGCACGTTCCTGTCGTGGAACACGACGTCCCTGGCCGGCGTGACCGCCGCGCCGCGCGGCGGCGGCGTGATCTGCGTCGGGACGAGGAAGATGTTGGTCGTGCCGTGCGGCGTGTGGCAGTCGCGGCAGACCGTGGACCACGAGCCGTAGGCCGTCCCGACCGTCTCCGACCCGTGGGCCTTGTGGGCGTGGCAGTCGGAGCAGAGCTGGCTCGAGTTGTCGCGGACGAGCATCCTGCCGTCGCCCGTGCCGGGCGCCTTCACGATCACCCCCACCGGCGCGGAGTTGATCCAGGCGGCGGCGTCGTTGCGCGCACGGACGACGAGCGAGTAGGAGCCGGCGGCGAGGGTGGGCTGGCCTTCCCACACGCCGGAGGTGGCGGTCCCGCCGTAGTTCGCGGACTTCGAGAGCGGGGCCCAGGACGCGCCGCCGTTCGTGGTGAGCTCGACCGCCTGGATGGCGAGGGACGGGCTCCACACCCGCGCCTGCACGCGGAACGGCTGGAGCGTGCTGCCGCTCACGACCGCGCCGTCGCCCGGGTTCAGGATCGACACCATCGGCCGCGCGCCGTCCGCCGAGCCGACCGGGAGGTTGTTGGTGCCCGGGTACGCGGGACCGGCGGAGACGCCGATCGCGTAGTTCCCGTTCCCGTCCTTCGCGAACGCCCGGTAGTAGTAGGGCGTGCCGTTCGTCAGGCCGCCGTCCACGCACGGTCCTGCCGCCTGGACGCAGACGACGCGGCTGTTCGGGAGGAGGTCGCCGGGCGCGAGGATCGCGCCCTCCGCCGGGCCGTCCACGACCGGGGCGTTCGCGTTCCGGAGCACGACGACCTGGGTGAAGTCGGCGTCCGCGGGGGCGGTCCAGGCGAGCGTCACCTGGTTGCTCGCGGGCGTGATCGCGCCCCACGTCGCGTTGCCGGGCGACCTGTTGTCCACGGTGATCGTCGCGCTCGTCGCGTCCGCGTAGGTCGCCGGGTTCGTGGACGAGATGGCGGTCACCGTCCCGGTGACGGCGTGCTCGGCGCCGGGCGGGGTCGGCATCGCGGCGTGCGCCTTCGGCGTGACGCAGACGTGATAGGTGGTGAGCGTCGGGGTCGCCGTGACGCCGGCGAGCGCGATCGTGACGACGCTCGAGCCCGGAGCGTTCGTGCCGAGCGGCGTCGCCTGGTTGCAGGCGCTCGTGTTCTGGATCGAGACGGCGGCGAGGGCCACCCAGCTCCCCGCGGCGAGCGTCACGGTCGCCGAGGTGACGACGTCCGTCCCCGCCGTGGTCTGGAGCGTGAAGGCGTCGAGGGCGCGCGCGGCGGCGCCGGGAGCCACGGTGGCGCTCGGCGGGCTCGCGGCGTCGCCGACCGCGGTCGTGGCCTGCGCCGCCGCGAGCTGCGGGACGAGCGCGGCCGACAGCAGCAACCAGCGCCGGGCGGCGCGAGCGAGGACGGCGGGGGCTTGGAAGGTCGTCATCTCGGCGGCTCCACTCTTCGCGTCCTCACGTCACACCGCGGGTGGCGTGCGCGTGAGGCCCTCACGCCCAGCCGAACCGGGGCGAGCTCGGGTCGAGCCGGAATCGTACTCCTGGTGCGGGCGTCGGCGCGTGCCGGCGAGAGCGTCGCCCTTGCGCTGGCGGGCGCGGTCGCACTCGCGTCCACTCCGACGCACAGCGCAAGCCATGCGTACACGTGTGGCCCGATCCACATTTCCGGCCCTCGGCTCTGCAAGCGACGCGCCCCGCTTTCGGGCGCGACGTAAGTGGATGGTGCACTCCTCCGCGCCCGGACGTTCCGTACGGCGTCGGCGCCGCAAGACCCGACGATTCCACGGCAACGCGACTCCAACGGGGGGTTTCCCCCCGTGCTCCGAACTTGACGCATGTCACGCGTGCGGGGGCGCCTCGCACTGCCGCTCCCGCGCGCCCGCGCGCGCACGGCTTGCGCTCGCCGTCGCGCGGCGCAGCCGTTGCTTTGCGCACCGTCGAACGCGGCTCGCCCCCGGATCCGCGGCGTCGCGGCATCGGGAGCTCGACCCGCGCATCTCGGGCATCCACCCGATCCCTTCTCCGGCGCGTCGTGCCGCCGGCCCCCGGTCCGCCGTCCCCGCCCGCTCCGGCGCCCGCGGAGCCGGTCCCCGGCGCGCGCCCGCCCCGCCCCGGGACTTTTTCCCGCCGGGCTGGGCAATCGTCCCAATATCGATTGGACGTGCGCTGCGAGATATTGCTTCTCGAAAGGAGCCAGACACCATGGCGAACACCTACCAGAGCGGCAGCGCGGTGCGGAGCGGCTACTACTTCAACGCGGCGCGGTGGCACGTGGAGCCCATCGCGGAGGACGGCGGCAGGCTCCCGGCCGGCGCCGGCAGCTGGGTGAAGGTCCCCACGGCCGTGGCGCTCCTCCTCGTCCCGATCCTGGGCGCCACCTTCCTCATGTTCCTCCCCCTCATCGGCTTCGTGATGCTCTTCCGCGCGATCGGCGTCTCGGTGCTGGGCGCGTTCCGCGCCTCGGCGAGCGACCTCGCGGCCACGATGAGCCCCGGCTGGCAGCCCGGCGAGGCGCACTTCACCGGCAAGTCGCCGGAGCACGCCGGCGTGGAGGAGAAGGGGCCGACGCCCCGCGGCGACGCGCTCGACGCGCTCGCCGAGGAGATCGAGCGGAGGCGCAGGGCTTAGCGGCGAGCGTGTCGAACCGGAACGTCACACCATCCACGCAGGCGAGAAGGAGAAGGTCATGGCCAAGTACACGGGCGGAATGCAGGTCGCGGGCGGCTACTACTGGAACCCGAGGAACTGGGAGGTCGAGGTCGTCGCGTCGGAGGGCGGCCGCCTGAAGGGCCCGGCGGACGCGAAGTACGTGAAGCTCCCCTTCCCGCTCCTCTTCGTCGTGGTCCCGGTCCTCGGCGCGCTGTTCCTCGTCTTCCTCCCCCTCATCGGGTTCGCGCTCTTCGGCTGGGCGATCGTGAAGAAGATCACGGGCGGCGTGAGGCAGGGCGCCACGGAGCTCGCCTCCACCATGACCCCGGGCGGCTTCGCCACGGGCGAGGCCCACTTCACCGGGAAGCCCGGCGAGGAGAAGAAGGGCGTGGCGCCGAAGAGCGCCGAGATCGAGAAGCTCGAGAGGGAGATCGAGGCGAAGCGCGGCGAGAAGAAGTAGCCGCGCAGCGCCGGAGCGAGCGACGGGGCCGGTGGCGAGCGCCGCCGGCCCCGCTTGCTTTCGGGCGACCGCGCCGCGCCGCCGCGGCGCGCGGCCCGTCAGGGCGCGCCGCCCTCGCCCGAGACGGCGGCGCGGGCGCGGGGCGAGCGCAGCAGCTCCTCGCGCGAGGAGGCGGGGTGCAGCACGACGCGCCCGCCGGTGGCCTCCCGGTAGAAGAAGGCCCTCGCCGGGAGGGCGAGCGCGGCAGTGGCCGACGCGGCGAGGACCGCGATCCACGGCGCGGCGTCGAGCAGCTCCGGCCCCGCGAGCGCGGCGGCAGCCGCCGAGGCCCACGCGGCCGCAGGGAGCACGAGGCGGCCAGGGTGAACGTGGCCGGCGCCGCCCATCGTGCCGCGGAGCTGGGCGGCGGCGCGGATCGCCTCCGCCTCCGGCGGGCAGCACACCACGACGTCGTCCTCCGGCAGCGGGACGATCACCGGCCCGCGCCACGCCCACGACGCGGTCCGCAGCGCGGCGAGGCCGGCGAGCGCCGCCGCCACCACGCCGGCCGCGGCGAGGCTCGACGAGGGGATCCCGGCGCCGGCGTCCCGGATCGCCGAGAGCGCTTGCAGCGCGACCCACGCGCCGCCCGCGACGGCGCCGATCCCCGAGATCCTTCGCACGGCGTTTCCCCTCGCGCGGCCACTCTGCAACCTCCAGTCCGACGGCGCCGCCCGTCCGCGCCGGGGCCGTAAGTCCCGATTCTGCCGATCGTTCCCGCGATCGGGAGGGCGCGCACGATCCGGCGGGTGAGGGAAAACCCCCAACCACCCTGGGTGATCGAACGCAGCGCGGCGCACCGGCCGGCCGCGGAGTCCGTGCGGCGGCGGTCATCGCTCCCGCGCCCGGCGAGGCGCGGCCCCCCCGCGGCGTCCCGCCCACGCGGTCGCAGCGTCACCGCCTCACTCGTCGACGCGGATCACGCCCTTCTTGATGGCGAACCGGACGAGCTCCGTCCGGTTGTGCACGCCGAGCTTCTCCATGACGTGCTCGCGGTGGCTCATCGCGGTCTTCACGCTGATGCCGAGGACCTCGGCGACCTCCTTGTTGCTCTTCCCCTCCGCGACGAGCTTCAGCACCTGCTTCTCGCGGTCGGTGAGGGCGTCGTACGGGTCGGCCGCCCCGGGCGTCGCCGGGTTCGCGTCCTCCATGGCCGTGCGCGCGACCTCCGGGTCGAGCACGAGCCCGCCGCGGTGGACCGCGCGGATCGCGTTCGCGAGCTCCGCGCCGGCCGACTTCTTGAGCACGTAGCCCGACACGCCCGCCTTGAGGAGCCGCCGGACGTACTCCCGGTCCTCGTACTGGGAGAGGATGAGGATCCTGGCGCGCCGCCCCTGCTTCCGCAGCTCGAGGGCCGCCTCGATCCCGCCGAGCCCCGGCATGGCGATGTCCATGAGGACGACGTCCGGATCGAGCCGCGCGACCGCCTCGATCGCCTCGGTCCCGTTCGACGCCTCCCCGGCGACCTCGAGATCGGGGTGGAGCTGCAGGAGCGCGCGCACGCCCTCGCGCAGGATCGCGTGATCGTCCACGATGAGGACGCGGATCTTCTGGCTCATGCGGGGTCCTTCCGGCTCGCGGTCGGGGTCGGGCTCGCGGTCGGGCTCGCGGTCGGGGTCGCGGTCGGGGTCGCGGTCGCCGTCGGGGTCGTGGTCGCCGTCGGGGTCGTGGTCGCGGTCGCGGTCGGGGTCGCGGTCGCGGTCGGGCTCGGCGTCGGAGGCGAGGTCGCGGTCGAGGACGCCGGCACCGGGGGCGGCGGCAGCGGGATGCGCACCTCCACGTGCGTCCCCTGCCCCGGCGCCGACTCGATCGTGGCCGTGCCGCCGAGGATCTCGGCGCGCTCGCGGATCCCCATGAGTCCCCACGGGCGGCGCCCCTCGCGCCGCGCCGCCGCCTCGGGGTCGAAGCCCCTGCCGTCGTCCTCGATGTCGATGACGATCTCGCCGCCCTCGATCCCCACCTGGACGAGCGCCGCCGTCGCCTGCGCGTGCCGCGCGACGTTGCTCATCGCCTCCTGGCAGATGCGGAAGAGCGCGGTCTCCATCTCGGGGGGGAAGCGCCGCATCTCGCCGAACTCGCACCGGACGGAGATGGCGCGCGTGGCGAGCGCCCGGTCGGCGTACCACTGGATGGCGGAGAGGAGGCCGAGGTCGTCCAGCACCGAAGGGCGCAGGTCGAGGATGATCCGGTGCACGTCGTCCAGCGCGGAGACCGCGACCGCCTTCACCTCGTCGAGGCGCGGCGTCTTCCCGGAGCGGATCGCGTCCTGCGCGGCCTCGAGCCCCATGGCGAGCACCGCGAGCGCCTGGCTGGTCTCGTCGTGCAGCTCGCGGGCGATGCGCTTGCGCTCGTCCTCCTGCGCGGTGATCACCTTCCGGAGGAGCTGCCCGCGCGCCTCCTCGCGCGCCCTCAGCTCGGCGTTCGCCGCGTTGAGCGCCTTCGTGCGCTCCGCGACGCGGTGCTCGAGGCGGGCGTTCGCCTCCTCGACGCGCTCCATGTTCGCCTTCAGGTTGTGGCGCATGCGCTCGAGCGAGCGCCCGAGCCGGCCCACCTCGTCCTCGCCGAGGCGCGGGATGGGCCAGGCGAGCTCCCCGCTCGCGATCCGCTCCGCGTGCTCGGTCAGGACAGCGACCGGCTGCGTGACGCTCCGCGACGCGCCCCATCCGAACGCGCCGGCGAGCGCCGCCTGCGCGACGAGGATCCCGAGCACCGCGTACCAGGGTAGCCCCTCCGACGGCAGCGCCTCGGAGGCCTTCTGGCGCACGACGACGCCCCACGGCGCACCACCCACCGCGGCGAAGGTGAGGTGCTCGTCCGGCCGCAGCCCGACGCCCTCCTCCGCGTGGCAGTCCGCGCACCGCGCCGCGAAGGACTTCTTCTCGGTGGCGAGGCGGCCGAACCGCTTCCAGCACTCGCTGACGCGCCCGGCGCGGCCGGGCTCGGTGCTCGCGACGATCCGTCCGCGCTCGTCCACGAGGTCCGCGAACCCCGCCTGGCCGCGGCGCAGGAAGCGCAGCATCTTCTCGAGATCGCGCTTCTCGGGCCGGAAGGTCCCGCCCGCGACGCCGATCACGTCCCCCTTCCAGTCGCGGATCGGCACGAGCTCTCGCACCACGCTGCCGCGCTCCTCCGCGACGACGCCCGAGAGCCGCGGCCGGCCCGACGCGATGACCTCCGCCACGAGGGGGTCGCCGCTCGCGGGGGCGAGCGAGACGGAGCCCTGCGGCTCCTCGGCGACGACGCGGCCGCCCGCGTCGAGCAGGAACACCGACTCGCGGTGCCGGAGCTGGTGGTGCGTCTCGCGCAGCAGCCGCCGCTCCGGATCCGTGCCGCGCTCCGTGAGCGCCGGCGCCACCGCCGCCGCGAGCCGCTGCAGGACCTCGAGGTCGTCGGTGAGCTCGGCGTCGAAGTGGGCGGCGACGGCGCTCGCGGCGCCGAGCCGCCCCGCCGCGAGCCGCTCGTCGATCCGCTCCGTCCACCAGAGGATCACCGCGAGCCACACCACGAGCGGGAAGAAGATCCCGATCGCCATGAGCAGGTAGACGCGGCGGCGCAG
>DASSSJ010000199.1:0-37535 GCA_035708485.1 Anaeromyxobacter sp.
ACCAAGCATCGGCTCGGGCGCTTGCCCGAGGCGAGCGTGCTCGTGCAGGACATGCCGGGCTGGTTCGACCGGGTCGGGCTCACGGAGCTGCCGATCACCGTCGCGCACGCGCAGCGCGCGGGGGCCCTGCCGCAGCCGCACCGCGATCCCTTCGATCGGATGCTCGCGGCGCAGAGCCTCCTCGAGAACCTCCCGGTCCTCGGCCGCGACGAGGCGCTGCAGGATCTCGGCGTGCAGCTCGTGTGGTAACGTGAGGCCATGCGCCTCAGTCTCACGCCGGTTGCGGCCGCGCTCGGCGCGATCCTCTCGTGCACGCACGGCGCGCCGGACGCCGGGCGCGTGGCCGATGCCGCCGCTCCGCCGAGGTCCGCGTTCGAGGTCTACCCGGCCGCCGAGGTCGCGGGCCTGGAGAGCCCGCACGACTACAAGGGGAAGGCGCTCTGCCAGCGCTGCCACGAGCCGTCGCTCGCGCTCGTGAAGCCGGTGAACGCGCTCTGCCGCGAGTGCCACTCGTTCGGCCACGGGAACCACCCGGTCGACGTCGTGCAGAACAAGGCGGTGAAGGACCTGCCGCTTCTCGCGGGCGGGAACCTCGGCTGCCACACCTGCCACGACCCGCACCAGCGGAAGGTCGTGCTGAGGAAGCCGTTCAACGCGCTATGTCAGAGCTGTCACGTGGGGCACTAACGCCGTCGGTGTACCCGCGCGCGCGACCCATCGGACCCGCCGCAGCACGATGTGAGCGAACATGCCGAGGTGCCTCATCCAGGGCGAGGCGGCTCGCTCGAGCGCGACGAGCAACCCATGCATCCAGTCGGGCGCCGCGCCGCGCATCCCAGCCCACACCTGATGCGAGATAACGGAACGGCATCATGGGCTCGATCCGCTCGATGCGCCAGGACGAGAACTCCGCGTCGAACGTCGTGCGGCCGCGCTCGAACACGATCCAGGGAAGCGCCTGGTTCGCGCCGGAGAGCGGGCCCGACGTCGGGAACTCCCATGTCCCAGCGTTTGGCCGGAACGGCTCGTGGTGGAGGCGGTAGATCAGCCGGGACCAGCCGCTCACCCACGTTTCGATTGCGCTTCGGAACGGAGAGATCTTCGCCAGATCGGGTGCGGATCTTTCCAGACGCACAGCGAGCTCGAGTCGCTCATCTCCGCCGAGGGGCGGGAGATCCACCGCCGGCTCCTGCAGGGACATCTGGGCCTGGCACGCGACGGTCGTGCCGGCGCAAGCCGCCGCGAGCATGCTCGTCCTCGCGCTCGGCCGTGAGCTGTTCCCGGCGTCCCCACCTCGCGCCATCTTGGCTGGGGCGCTCCTGTTCGCCGTTCACCCGGTGCACGTCGAGGCAATCGCGTGGGTGCTCGCGTTCCTCCATCCGTTCGCGGCCCTGCTCCCGCGCGCACGCACTACCTCGCCGCGCTCCGCGCGAATCCGCGGAACCAGGAGGCGGCCCACAACGCCGCGCTCGCCTGTGACCGGCTCGGGCTCTCGCCGAGGCGGGAGGCGCACCGCGCCGCGGCCGAGGCGATCGGCCGTACTCTGCGCTGACGACGGTGCCCGGCGTGCCGCCTCGTCGTCGCGTCCTGGTCCGGGCGCGAACCTCCGGGGCGAACTCGGCCCGCGTCGCGCATCGGGGGCCGCTTGCGCGCCGCGGCGGCCCTGTGATGCGATGCGCGCGATGGATCCGGACATGGGACCCGAAACGCCCACGCGCATGCGGACGGCGATCGAGGCGGTTCTCGGCGCGGCGCCCGGCGTCCACGCCGCCTCCGTCGTCGCGCTCGTTGCGGTACTGTATGCGGGCTGCGTGTGGGGCCACTTCGACTTCGACACCCCCGAGCTCCTCATCTACAACCGGTCGGTCCACGGGCTCACGCTCGAGAACCTGCGTGCGGTGTTCACCTCGGTGCCCAACTCGGTCGAGTACCTGCCCGTGCGCGACGTCACCTACATGCTCGACTACGAGCTGTTCGGGATGTGGCCCGGCGGGTACCACCTGTCGAACATCGTGTGGTACGCGCTGGGGTGTGCGCTCTGCTACGGGTTCCTGGTTTCGATACTGAGGCGCTGGATCGACGCGCCCCGAGGCGCCGCGCTGGTCGCCGCGCTCCTGTTCGCCGCCCACCCCGTGCATGTCGAGTCGGTCGCCGGGATCGCGCAGCGAAAGGACGTTGTCTCGGGGGCCTTCTTCTTCGCGATGCTCTGGGCGTTCGTGCGCTGGCGCGAGTCTCGCCGCGTCGCGCTCTACCTCGCCTCGCTCGCGGCGTGTGCCCTCGCCATGCTCTCGAAGGCGACCGCGGTCGTGGCGCCCGGCGTGATCCTCCTCCTCGTACTTCCGGACGTCCGCCGCGACCGCAGGTGGGCGCTCGAGGTGCTGGGGTTCGCGATCCTCGCCGCGGCGATCGGCACGTGGACGGCGCGGCTGGCGCTGGAGGCCGGTACCTTGCTCTCGGAGCCGGAGCCGCTCGCCGTGCGGGCGCTCACGTACGCGAAGGTCTCTTTCTACTACCTCAGGATGCTCCTACTCGGCGGCCCCCTCACGATCGCGCACGGGCTCACCCCGGTGCGGAGTCTCTCCGAGGGGGTGGGGCTGCTCGCGCTCGCCGCGGTCCTCGCGCTCGCGATGGCGATCGCCCTCGGCGCGCGCCGCTGGCCCGTGCCCGCGTTCGGCGGCGCCTGGTTCCTCGTGACCATCGTGCCGGTCGCGGGGCTGCTCCCGGCGCCGAACCTCGTCGCCGATCGCTATCTCTTCCTCCCCGCGCTGGGCGTCGCTCTCGCCGCGGCGTGGGTGCTCGTCGAGGTGGTCCGGAGGCGGCGCGCGGGCGCGTTCGCGGCGGCGGCGGCCGCGGCGGTCGCCGCGCTCTCGGGCATGACGATCGCCCGGGCCGCCGACTGGCGCACGAACGAGAGCCTGCTGCGCGCGGACCTGGAGGCGAACCCATCCTCGCTCCACCTGACCCGGAGCCTCGGGCGGTACTACTTCGTGAACGGAAGGTACGAGCTCGCGTTCGAGTACTTCCGGCGCGCCCGCCGGATCGCCCCCGACAGCCCCGACCTCGACCTGTTCACGGCGCTGCGGCTCGCGCAGCTCCGGGATCACGCCGGAGCGCTCGCCGCGCTGTCGCGCGTCGACGGGGCGGAGCTCGTCGACGTGCAGTGCCTCTACGGGATGATCTACGAGGCGATGGGCCGCCCGCGCGACGCGGTGGACGCCTACCGCCGCGCCCTCGCCTCGAGGCGCCTCCTCGGCGTCCTCTTCAAGAAGCAGGCGCAGGAGGGGCTGTCCCGGCTCGGAGAGCAGGTCCACTGACGGATGGAGCGCCCGACTGGAGCGACGCGTCGTCGGAGGGCGCTGGTCGCCGCCGGCGAGCTCGCGGTCGTCGCGCTCGCCTTCGCGCACGCCGTCCGGGCGGGCTGGGGGCGCTGGGGATCCCTCCTCTTCGACACCGGCCGCGAGCTCGAGCTGCCCCGCAGGCTCGCCGAGGGTGAGCGGCTCTACTCCGATCTGCGCTGGTACTACGGTCCGCTCGCGCCACACGTCAATGCGTTGCTCTACCGGGCCTTCGGCGTCCACGCCGACGTGCTCGTCTGGGCGGGGATCTGCTCCGCCGTCGCGATGGCGCTCCTCCTGCGCGCCATCGCCTCCGCGCTCGTACCGCGCGGCGTGGCCGTGGCCCTCACGATCTCGTTCGTGTACGTGTGCGCGTTCCAGCACCTCGCGCCGGTGCCGATCTTCCAGTTCGCGCTGCCGTACACCTACGCGGCGACGTACGGAATCGTCTGCGCCACGGCGAGCCTCTGGCTCCTCCTGAGGCATCTCGCCTCCGGCGCGTCGCGGGCGGATCTTCCGCTCTCGGTGGCGGCGCTCGCGCTCGCGCTCCTCTCGAAGCTCGAGCCTGCCGTCCCCGCCCTCGCCGCTCACCTCGTCGTCGTGGTCGCTCGCGTCCGCGCGGGCGCGATGTCGAGGCGGAGCTGGATCGCGTACGGCCTCGGAGCGCTCGCCGTCGCCGCGGTCTACGGCGGCCTCGTCGTGCTGCGCGGTACCGGCGTCTGGACGGAGAACCTCGCGGCGCTCGGGAGCGGAGCCTCCCGCGCCTACGTCGTACGGACCAGCGGGCTGCTCGAGCCCGGAGAATCGCTTGCCGCGATGGTTCGCTCGGGCCTCGCTCTCTTCGCGGTCGCGGCCGTCGCCTGGGTCGGCGCGCTCAGGCTGGCGCGGTCGCGCGCGCTCCCGGAGCCGCTCGCGGTCGGCGGAGGGGTCGCGCTCGTCGCCGCCGGGGTGGCGCGCTGGATCGGCGTCACGGAGATCTTCCGCGCGCTCCCGCTGCTGCTGCTCGCCGCGGCGGGCGCGCTGGCGGGAGCCGTGCTGAGGCGTCGCCGCGACGGCGCGCCGCTCGTCCCCATGCTCGCGGTGGCGACGTTCGGGGCAGTCGCGCTCCTGCGCATCGCGCTCCGCGCCTCCCCCCACCACTACGGGTTCTACCTGCTCCCGCCCGCGCTCCTGGCGTTCGCGGCCCTCTCGGCGAGGGAGCTCCCGCGCTGGTCGAAGGTCCCGGCGCTGCCCTGGGGCTGCGCGGTCGTGGGGCTGCTCGCGGGCGCGAGCGCCGACGCGTGGCGGACGACGGCGGCCGCGTACGAGGGCCATGCCGTGGCCGTCGAGACGCCCCGGGGGTCGTTCCTCGTTCCGGAGTTCGACCGGGACCTGGCAGGAGCGGTGAGGGCGCTCGCCGCCGTTCCGCCGACGGCGACGGTCGCCTGCGTCCCGCAGGGCGCCGCGATGGCGTTCCTCGCCGAGCGGCCCACCGTGGACGCGATGTTCTCCTACCTGCCCATGGAGATTCACACCGTCGCGCAGGACGAAGCGGCGGTGCGCCGCTGGCGGGAGTCGCCGCCCGACGTCGTCGTCGCCGTCCTGCAGGACACGTCCGAGTACGGGAAGGCGGGGTTCGGGCTCGACTACGCCGTGCGCACGGGGGCGTGGATCGCGGAGAACTACCGACCGGCGACGCCGATCGGTTCCGCCGTGATCGTCCTCGAGCGGCGCCCTGGCGAGGGGCGGGCGCAACCCGCCGCTCAGCGGTAGAACGGCGGCAGCGGGCCCTCCCGCGCGCTCTCGCGCGCGAACCGTTCCTCGAAGAGCCGCGCCATCGTGGGATCGCCGAGCTGCTCGTAGCACCGGGCGAGATTGCGGTAGGTCTGCGGGTATCGCGGGTGGACGCTCGCAAAGCGGAGGTACTCGGGGATCGCGCCGCGGCAGTCCCCGAGCGCCTGGAGCGCCTCTCCGAGGTTGAAGCTGGCCTTCAGGTACGACGGGTCGGCGCGGAGCGCCGCCCGGTAGGCCTCGGCCGCCTCGGCGACGCGACCTCGCTCGAAGAGCGCGACGCCGACGCTCATCAACGGGCGCGCCTTGCCCGGCGACTTCCGCGCCGCGTCCGTCCAGAGGGCGAGGTCGTCGCGCCAGACGCGGTTGCGGGAGAACGTGGCCACCGTCAGGGCCGCGACCGCCGTCGCGACGGTCGCACGCCAAGCCGCACGCGGCGGAGGCACCGCCAGCGCGAGCACGATCGCGGCGGCGAGGAACACGCCCACGGACGGCAGGTAGACGCGGTGCTCGTACATGACGTCCACGATGGGGACGATCGACGACTCGACGAGCAGTGACAGGTAGAACCAGGCGATGCCGACCCCGACGAGCCGCCAGGCGGGATCCGCGCTGCGGCCGCGCGCGAAGGCGAGCGCCGCCCCGCCGCCGAGGCCGAGGTGCAGCAGGAGCGCGGCGATCACCCGCGGCTCGGCGATGGAGGTGGAGAGGGAGACGTCGTGGTCGAGGTTCTGGCCGATCGGGACCGCCAGGAGCTGGAGGTATCTCGCCACGACCCGGACCTGGGTGAGGAGGTAGTCGGCGCGCGACATGGCGGTGTCGACGCGCGTCAGCGCGTCGAGGCGGGAGAAGGACACCCCGGAGGAGGCGAGCGCCGCCGCGCCGACGATCAACGCGAGGACGAACGGCGAGAGGAAGAGGAGACGTCTCGCCGCGGAGGCGTTGAAGAGCGACAGCTCGAGCGCGAGGACGACGAGCGGAAGGACGAAGGCGTTCTCTTTCGTCCAGAACGCCGCGAGCGCCGCCGCGAGGAACCCGACGTACCAGGCGCGCGACGTCGCGATCCGGAAGCGGACGTAGCAGAGCGTCGCCGCGAGGAAGAAGAGGGCCGCGAGCGACGCGTAGCGCTGGACGACGTACGTCACGGCCTGGGTCTGGACGGGGTGGCCCACGAACAGCAAGCCCGCCGCGAGGGCGACGGCGGGCGCGTGAGGCGCGATCCTCGAGCGCTCGAGCGACGGCGCCGAGAAGAGCGCCCGGACGAGGGCGTACACGAGCAGCGCGCTCGCGAGGTGAATCCCGAGGTTCACGACGTGGTACCCGAGGGGGCGATCCCCGAAGAGCCGGTAGCACAGCGCGAACGAGAGATCGCCGAGGAACCTCCGGCTCGACCACGCCAGGCGGAACCCCGTGATCGCCGGCTCGCCGAGGATGACCACCCGGTCGTCGTAGTGGAACGGGACGGAGAAGGAGTTGGAGTACGCCCCGACCCCGACCGCCGCGAGGAGGAGCGCCGCGGCGCGGCTGGACGCCCAGCGGGACGGCGGCGAGCGGAGGGGCGGGGCCGTGCTGTGCATGGATCCCGACGCGCCAGGCTCAGGGGGGCGACGCGAGGCGTCGGCGGGCGGCGGCGACCTCGCCCGCATGCTCGGCGCCGGCGAGCGCGACGAACCGGGCGAGCGCCTGCCGTGCCGCCGCCTCGTTGCCGAGCCCCTGCTCGGCGAGGGCGAGATTGTACCAGGAGCTCGCGATCGTAGGATCGAGCTCCAGGGCGCGGCGGCTTTGCCCGGCGGAAACCGCATGGCGGCCCATCAGGTAGGACGCGACGGCGAGGTCGGAGAGCGCCGCGACATTCTGCGGATCGCTCGCGACGGAGCGCTCCCAGAGCGAGGCGGCGTCTTCGAGGCGCCCCTGGTCGCGGCGAACGAGGCCGAGCGCGTGCAGCGCGCGCGCATCCACCGGGTTCCGGGCGAGGACCTCGCCGAGCGCCGCCTCCGCCTCCGGGAGGCGCCCGAGGGTGCGCAGCGCCGAGGCGCGGAGCGTCCGGCGCAGGTCGCTCGGGGCGATGGCGAGCGCGCGCTCCGCGTGCGCGAGCGCCTCCTCGGCGCTGCCACGGTCGAGGAGCTGCGCGGCGAGGTTCGCGTGGACCTTCGCGGAGCCTGGAACGACGCGCGCCGCGTGGCTGAACAGCGCGAGGTCGTCCTTCCAGGCGGATGCGTATGCCACCGTCCGCGCCCCGAGGGCGAGGGCCAGGACCGCGAGCCCCGCGGCCCTCACGGCGGGCATGCGAGGGAGCCCCCTGTGCAGGGCCGCGCCCGCCAGCAGCGCGGTCGCCGCCGACGGCGCGTACAGCAGCCGCTCGCCGAAGATCGTCCCGCACGCGAAGAGCAGGTTCGAGGCGGGGAGGAGCGTCAGCGCGTACCAACCGAGCGAGAGCGCCGCGACCGGCGCGGCGCGGCGGAGCCGCACGGCGAGGAAGGCCCAGGCGCCGAGCGACAGGACCGTCAGCGCCAGGCGCGGGTCGAGCGCGGACCGGAGCAGAGGGATGGCGGCGTCGGAGTAGTCGGGCGACAGGCGCAGCGGGAGGAGCTGGAGCCCGAGCCCCTTCCCCACGATGGAGACGGCGTTCAGGGCGCGCTCGAGCGGGGGAAGCCGTACGAGGGGGTTGTCGCCGGGGTCGAGCACGACGCGGCTGCCCGCCGTCGCGATCGAGTAGAGGACGAGGTACGCCGCGAGGACCCCGAGATACGACGCGTACCTCCGAGCGAGCGGCCCGCGGCGCTCGCGCGCGACGAGCGCTCCGGACGCGAGATCCTGGAGCGCCACGAGCGCGATGCCGACCACGCCGATCTCCTTCGAGAGCATGGCGCCAGCGTACGCGACGCACGCGAGGACGGTCCGCCCCGGTCCGGGCGCGGGAGAAGCGGCGTGGAGCCACGCCATCAGCGCGAGGAGCGCGCACGCGAGAACGTCCTTCCTTCCGACCACGCTCGCGACTGCCTCGACGTGGACGGGATGGACGGCGAAGAGCAGCGCGGCGATGCCGCTCGCCGCGAGCGGCAATCTCCAGGCCGCTCCGAGCGCGAGGATCGAGAGCGTCGCGAGCACGTGGAGGAGCACGTTCGTCGCGTGGAACGCGAGCGGGTCGAGCCCGAAGATGGCGTGATCGAGCGCATACGTCGCGGCGGCGAGCGGGCGGTAGTTGCGCACCTCTCCGTGGCCGCCTCCGGCCCACTCCGTCTCGAGGACGATCCTGCCCAGGCTCGCCGGAGAACGGATGGCTGGATTCCGGACGACGACGATCCCGTCGTCGAACGTGAATCCGTTGCGAAGGGTGCCCGCGTAGGCGAGCAGCGCCGCCACGATCGCCACCGCCGCCCAGAGCGCAAGCGGGCGCCACGCGAGGTGCCGTGGCTCGGCGATGGTCGGCGCCATTCGTTGAACATACCCGACGGTCGGCGAAAAGGAACGCGGGGGCCGGTCGCCCGGTCCCCGCGTTCGATGCTGCCGCGCCGAGGGCGCTTGCGAGCTACTTGATGTGGCAGCTCGTGCAGAGGGCCGAGGACGCGTTCGACACGCGCAGGAACCTGCCGTACGTCGTGAGGTGCGGGTCGTGGCAGGTGCCGCACTCCATCTTCGTCGCGGCGGCGGTGGTGTACAGGGGGAGCGACGCCGGGAGCGCGTTGAACTGCCCAGCGACGGCGCCCGGATACGTGATGCCGACCGGGTGGTCGTTCTGGAGGTCCTGGCCGACGTTGACGTTGCCACCCGGGTTGTACGGGCCGCCCGTGAGCGTCTTCCCGAAGAGGACCGCGACGTCGCCCGTGGCGCCGTCATGGCAGGCGAGGCAGGTGAGGGAGTTCGCGTTCGGCTGAACCGCAGTCTGGTTGACCGTGGTGGAGGTGTAGACCGTGTAGGCCCGGGCGTTCGTCACGCGGTTCCAGAGCGGCGCGCCGGCCTGGCCGATGTTCGTGTTGTGCGGCGCGTGGCAGAAGACGCACGTCTGGCCGGCCGCGCCCGCGACGTTGTCCGAGAAATCGTGGCTGCTCCCGGAGACCGCCGCCTGGGCCACCGACGCGAAGCCGAGGACGGCGATAGCAATGAGCTTCTTCATTCGGTTGTTCCTTTCGATGCCGCGCATCATGCGCGGTTGGCGTCGGCCCCTGTGTGCATCTGCCATGCCCGGATACCGAGGCGCAACTGCCCGGAATCTATCGGAAGTAGCCCGGCTCGAGCGGGGGTTATCACCCACCGGGGCCCGTTCGCTGGGGCAGTTCGCCCGTGCGACAGACCGTACGACGGTCACCGGTCCTTCGGGGGAGCGGGGCTTTCGAAGCTGTCCTCCCGCTTCGTGTTGATGAGCTTCATCTGGTGGACGACGCCCGACGAATAGTCGGTCACGAAGATGTCGTTCCGGGAACTGATGACGATCGCGCCGGGAAGGACGACCTCGCCGCCGCCGTACGTCATCAGCGGTTGGGCTCGCGAGTTGAACATCTGGATCATCGACGCCTGACCGTCCGAGACGTGGAGGTTGTCGAACGCGTCGAGCGCGACCGCCTTCACCTTCTGGAACATCCCGGGCGCCGGCTGGCCCGCGCTGCCGAACACGCCGACGGGCGTGCCGTCCGCCTCGAGGATCTGCACGCGGAAGTTGAGCATGTCCGCGACGTAGAGGCGTCCGTCGGGGCCGACATCGACGTCGACGGGGAAGTTGAACTGCCCCGGCGCCTGTCCGCGCGTCCCGATCGTGCGGAGGTGCTTGCCGGCGAGCGAGAACGCCTCGATGCGGTGCTTGCGGGACGAGCGGTCCGCGCCGGCGACCACGTAGAGGATCTGCGCGCGGCGATCCACCGCGATCCCCGTCGGCTGGTCGAGCACCCCGCGGCCGATCTCGCGGAGGAACTCGCCGGTCGGCGCGTAGACGAGGACGACGTCGCCGCGGTGATCCGAGAGGTACACGTTCCCCTTCGCGTCCACCGCCACGGCGTGCGCGGCAGCGGGGGGGTGAGCCGCGCCGAGGCGGGAGAACGACCCGGACTGGAGGTCGATCTTGACCGCGCGCGAGGGACCGACGACGAACAGGTACCGCTCCGAGGGATCGAGCGCCACGCCCGTCGGGAAATCGACCGCGAGGTCGGAGTCTCGCTGGACGAGGAACTGCCCGAGGGACGCGAAGAAGCCGCTGCTGATGTCCTTCTCGCTCTTGATCGCGCGGACGTACTGGATGCGCGGAAGGTCCGGCGCCGGCGGCCAGGTGACGTCGGGCGCGCTCTTCCGCGCACCCGCACACCCGGTAGCGACGCCTGCGAGCAGGAGGACGGCCAGGGCCCGGCGCGGGAAGCCGAGCGAGGCGGTCCGAGCGGAGGGCGGCGATGTAGTATGACGCATTGCGTGATCCTGGATCGCTGGAGTTCAACCTTCGGAGCTTCACATGCGTCGTGCCCTGCGCGCAACGGCCGCCCCGTCGCCCGGCCGACGGGTCCTTCAATAGCGCGTATCGGCGTGCACCTTGTCGTGGCAGGTCAGGTTGCAGCTCCCAGACCGGGGTCCGAGCACGTCGTACCGCGGCGGCCCGCGCGTCCCGGCCTGCACGAACGACAGGTCGAAGTCGATGAGGTGCGCGTTCGCCTGCGGTGTCCCCGCGAGGGCCGAGATCCCGTGCGCGTTGTGGCACCCGGAGCACGGCGTACGCGAGTCGACGACGTGCCGCCGGTGGGCAGGGAAGGCGGAGCGCGCGGAGAGGAGCACGTCGCGATCGTGGCACTTGTAGCAGAGCGCGTAGGCCGCCGGGCTCTCGTTCGTGAGGTCCGCGTCCGTGTAGTTGAGCGCGAGGAGGTGCGGGTAGGTCGATCCGTGCGGGCCGCGCGGGGCCACGCCGGCCGCGTCCGACCCGTGGCAGTCCGAGCAGTAGACGAACGACGTCGGCGAGAGCGGCGCCTTCAGGCTCGGGACGTCCGGGTTCTTCCCGGGCGCCGCGACGGGGTGGAACGACGGCGCGGACGGGTCGAACACGCGACGCAGGTTCACCTCCCGGCTCTGCCGCCTCGCGCTGCTCCGCAGCGAGGGACCGTACGCCTGCGGCTGGTTTGCGCTGTCGGCGTGGCACTTGAAGCAGATCTCGTACTCGTAGCGCGCCGGCTTCACCTGCCGTCCGCTCAGGTCGACCCCCCACGTTCCCTTGAGCGGGCCGCGCAGCATCGGCGCCGATTCGATCCCACCCGCTGCGGACGCGTGGGGCTCGTGGCAGTCGACGCAGACGGCGTGACGCGGCGCTCCGGGCGACGCCTCGGGGAGGCGCCGGGCGGCGTTCGGCCCCTCCGCCGCGTCGTGGACGTTCGGCGCCCGGATCGCGTGGGAGAAGGTCTTTCGGATCTCCGCCCCGATGTCGTACCTCGCGCCTCTCCCGTCGTGGCAGGACAGGCACATCCCGTCGTCGTCCGCGTCGGGCGCGCGCGAGAGCAGCCTGCCGCGTGGATCCGCGGCGTGCGAGCGGTGGCACGCCCCGCACGCCGCCGGTCCCGCGGGCGCGCGCGACGGCGCCGCACGAGGCTGGGGGCCGAAGTGGCTCCCGGAGGACGCTTCCGGTACGACGTGGCACTCGAGGCAGAGCTCCGAGCGCTGGTTCGTCTCGACGAGGAACTTCCCGTCCGCGACCGCGAACTCTGCGTGAGGATCGTGGCACGAGGTGCATTGCACCTGGCCCGACCGATCCAGCTTGATGCGCCCGCGCGGAACGCGCGTCGTTCCCGCGGCTCCCGGCTGGAGCGAGATCGGATGCGTCGCGCGGAGATCGGTCCCGAGGTTCGATCGCCGCCCCGGCGGGATGACGCCGCCGGGTCCGCCGCCCCTCACCGGGATCCGCTTCCTGAGCGTCTCTCCGACCGCGATCGTCCCGTCGTGGCACGACAGGCAGATCCGGCTCGCTCCGGTGGGGCGCTGCGGCCGCCCGCGCATCGTGGAGCTGTCGTACGGCTGGTGAGGCGCGTGCGTGTCGGGGCGATTCGACATTCCGGTCGCCCCGCCGTGCGAGACGTGGCAGAAGATGCACACCTCCGTCTCCTGGTCCGACTTGATGGGACCTGGACCGGAGACCGAAAGGTCGTGCTTCGACCCGAGGACCGACGCGCCGGCGGCGCGCGTGGCCGCCGGGATCACGAGGAGCAACAGGACCCACGCCCACCTCATCTCGCGCCTCCGATAAGCTCGACGACGGCGATCCGGTGATTCCGGCTGTCGGCGACGAAGAGCCGGCCGCGGCTCTCCGCCAGCCCGGAAGGCATCGCGAACCAACCGCCCGTCCCGCGCGTGTCGCCGATCGCGTGCTGGAAGTGACCTTCCGACGAGAAAACGAGGATCAGGTCGCGCTGCGCGTCGCTCACGTAGATGCGCCCATCCTCCCCCACGGCCACGCCCTTGGGCCGCGCCAGACCGCCGTCCTCGTCCCCCCGCCGGCCGAACGCACCGAGCCACCTCCCCGCGAAGTCGAAGCGGGAGATCCGGAAGTTCAGGGCGTCCACGACGAGGAGTTCTCCGCCGGGCGTGGCGGCGACGGCGGTCGGGAAGTTGAAGTTCGCGGAACCGTCCCCGCGTCCGCCGATCCGGAACCGCTCGACACCGTCGAGCGAGAGCGCGACGACGACGTGGCGCGGCGGGTCGGCCACGAACACGAGGTTCCCTCCGAGCGCGACGCCCGTCGGCCGCTCGAGCAGCTCGCGTCCGAGGAGCGTGCACGCGCCGGAAGGCTCGACGCGGACCACGACGGCGGCGCCTGCGTCGGCCACGAACAGCGTTCCATCGGGCGCATGGGCCACCGCCATGGGAGCCGCCCACTCGTGGTCCCGGCACTCCACCGGCCGGGGCGCTCCGCCGCGCGGGAACCGGAGCAGCGCGGGGGCGTCGGGATCCGCCACGACCAGCGCGTCCCCCGCGACCGCGACCGAGAACGGTCGGACGAGCAGGGGCGCTCCGTCGTCTTCCTCGGCTCCGACGAGCAGGCGGAGCGCGCTGCGCCACCAGGGGCGGTGCGACGCCTCGTCCCCGGTGATCACGGATTCCAGCCGGGCGTTCACGCGGTCCGACCCGGGCGGCCACACGGCGACCGGCGCCTCGCGCCGGGGGGGGGTGGCGCACGCGAGGGCGGCGAGTGCGAAGGCGAGGACGCGGGTCGGGTTCACGCGGGCTGGTCCTAGAAGCGCGCGCCGAAGGCACGGATCGCGCGCAGCATGAGTATGTTCTCCCTCCGCGAGTACGGACCGAGGTCGGATACGACGTATCTGTCGTCGAAGGAGAACCGGAACCCGGCGAGGGCGTATTCGATCGCCGCGCCGCCGCCGCGCTCGGACGTGTCGGGGCGGCCCGGGCCGCTGAAGGTGCCATAGCGGGCGTGGGCCGAGAACGTGAGGTTCCGCGCGATGCCGACGAACGCCTGCGCGCCCACCGCGCGCGACGTCGTGTCGAATCCGAGCGGGAGGAACAGGCCGTCTCCCGACCCCGTCGCCGACAGCGGATTCGACACGCCTTCGGAGATGCTCGCGTTCAAGGCCAGCTCGTGGCGCCGCCACCGGGCGCTGCCCCGGACCTCGGCGCGGCGGGTGGCGGCGTCGCCCAGGAGCGGCGAGTGCGCGCGCTCCGAGTGGACGCTGGCGTTGGCCTGCCACCGGATCCCGGCGCCGGTCGTCCCGGCGGTGCCCTGGACAATCTGGCGGAGCGACCATCCCCCGCCTGCGTCCGGGTCGGCGCCGTAAGCGATGTTGTAGGCGCCGGTCGCGTCCGACTCTCCCGAGCGCCAGCCGACCCATGCGTCGCCGTTGCCGCCGTACATCACCGACGTGCCGGCGTCCGTCTCGGTGAGCCCGAAGCTCGGGCCCATTCCCAACCGGAACGTCACGGCCCGCGAGGTGTCCGACGTCCACCGTGCGAGGGGCGCGAAGGCCTGGTTCCACGCGCGGACCTCCGCGGTCCCGTGCCGCGTCTGCGCGACGCCCGCCGACGCCGTTCCGAGGATCTCCCACCGTGGTGAGAGCCGCCGGCGGCCGTAGTACGAGACGCCCTGCTGCACGACGTCGCGGCTCTCGGCCTCGGTCGACCCGACGTACCCGTGGGAGTGTGCGTACGAGAGCTGATCGTCCGACGACTCCCTGGCCGACTTCGCGCCCACCCTGAAGCGGTTCGCCTCGAACCGGTAGGCGCCGGAACCGGTCGCCTTGGGCGTGCGCAGGAAATAGTGCTCCTCGAGGTAGAGCTCGGACCCGGGACCGAGGTGCGAGCTCGCCATCGCGCTCACGGCGTGGGAATCGTACTCGAAGGCGCTGTACGTGCCGGTTCCGAACTCGCCGTCATAGTTCAGCTTGGCTGCGAAAGCGCTCGTGGAGTGCTTCGCGGTGGCGCCGAGCGTCCGGATGTCGCGCGTCGACCGCGGGCCGACGCCGCTGTCCTCCGTCTGCTGCAACGCGCCGCGCAGCTCGAGAAACGGTCGGCCCGGAGCGGCGACGTTCGCGCGCGCCGCGTACGAGTTCGTGAGGCGGGTGCCCACCAGGTCCGGGGCGACGCTCGTGCTGAAGTCCGTCGTCGCGCGCGCTGCCGACGCGGAGAGCGAGAAGGGGCTGTTCCCGCGCCGCAGCACGAGCACGCTCGCGTCGTACGAGATCCACTTCGTCGTGCTCGTGACCGAATCCTGCGACACCCTCAACCGGCGATACCCGATCCCTCCCGACCAGTCGACGAGCCCGGGTTGGACGGCGAACCCAGCGAGGTTGAGGCGTCCATCGAAGTCCAGCGAGGGGATGGAGCGCGTGGGGTAGCCGTCCTGCGCAGCCTCGCTCTTCTGGTACACGCCCCCCACGTGACCGGACATCGTGAGCGCCGCGGCGGCGAAGGGGAGCAGCGCTGCGAGGCCGGCGATCCCCGCGCGAGCCCAGTACGCAGACCTCATGGCTGGGTTCCCCCGCGCATGACCGTGATCGGCACGTCCACGACGTACTCGGCGTCGGCCCGCGGGAAGACCCAGCCGGTGGCGCTGGCGCCGAGACACTCCGCCACGCCGGTGCCGGCGAGGTCGCCCTCGCTCGCCACCTTCGCCACCTTGCCGGACGTCGCCACCGTGAGCTTCAGGACGCCCTCGGCGCGGGCAAGCTTCCGCCGCTCCATGACCTCGGCGACGCACGCCTCGATGGAGGACTGGGCCGCCTGGACCGCCTCGCGGATCTGGCGCTTCCCCGCCTCACCGCCTTCGAGCGTCGGACCGCCGGGCGCCGCGGCGGCGGCCGCGGGCGCCGGAGCCGCCGGCTTGGCCGTCTCGCGGAGCGCGGACACGACCACGTCCACGCCGTTCGCGCCCGGCCGCGTGGTGATGCGCGTCACCACCTGCTTCTCGTCCAACGGCCCCGCGGCGACGACGCGAGCCTTGATCTCCGCGGCGCGGCGCTGGGCCTCGGCCATGAGGCTCGGGTCCTTCGCACGGGCCCACACGAGGAGCTCGCAGTTCTCCTTCGCGGCGAGCCTCGCGATGTTGTCGACGGTCTCCCGGTCCAGCTCGGAGAGCTGGCTCGCGGGGGAGGAGAAGGTGATCACGGTCGCGGCGGCGACCGCCTTCTCGACCGCGACGCCCGGGTGGAGCGGCGCGGCGACGGCGGCCGCGGCGGGGGAGGCGCCCCGCTCCTTGACGATGGACGTCGGCGACTTCACGACCATCACGAACACGGCCTTGTCCTTCGGAGCGGCGACGGCGCCCGCGGGCTTCGGGGCGCTGGCGGCGGCGGGGCGCGGCTCCGCAAGGCGCCGCTCGAGGAGATCCAGGCGCTCGGCCATCGCGTCGAGCCGCCGCTGCCATGCATCCAGTCGTTCGCCGGTGAGCCGGCTCTGCCGCTCGAGCGCGTCGATCAGCTCTCCCTTTGCGACGAGGCGCGCCTCGAGCGCGGCGAGCTGCCGGTTGCGCGCCGCGAGCGCCTGCTTGCGCAGCTCGAGCTGGAGCGCGCGCGTGGCGGCTCCACTCGCGGAGGCGGCGAGACGGATCGCCTCCTGGCGCTCGACCGTCTCGCGGATGTTCGCGCTGCGCTCGCGCCCGCGCGCCGCGTCGATCGCCGGGTCGTAGCTCCTCGCCTGGGCCACGAGGCTCCGCTCCTGCGACGCGAGCTGGAGCTCGAGCGACTGGAGGTTCCGTTCCTGCTGGGTCGGCGTGCCGCGGACCGCGATGCGCTTGTCCCGCGCCTGGAGTTGCTGCTCGCGGGCGGCGAGCTCGCGCTCGCGCTGCTCCAGACGCATCGTCTCGTCCTGCGCCGCCTTCTCGCGTCCGTCGAGCTGATCAGAAGTGGCGCGCACGCGCCGCTCGCGTGCCTCGGCGAGCGCCTCCTGGTCGCGGAGCTGCGCCTCCGCGAGGTCCTCGAGGGTCGGTGCTGCCGCGCGCACCGCGGGGGCGACCGCCGGCGCGGCGGCGACCGCGGCGGACGGCGCGTAGGGGCCGTGCTGCAGGCGGCGCGGCTGGCCGAACCGGTCCGGGCCCGCCTGCGCCATCCGTAGCCGGAACCGCGGCCTGGGCTCGAGGTGGCGCAGGGCGGCGGCCGGCACGACCTCCTCGCGCGGCTCAGCGGCGACGACCGCCGCTGCGGGCGCCATGGGCCGACGCGGCGCGGGGGGCGCGAGGGTCAGCCCTCCGCTCACCCGGAAGCCTGAGTCGCTCGGCAGGTAGTTCGCCGCGAGGTAGACGCCCACGCTGGGGGTGACACGCCAGAGCAACGCGGAGCCGATGGAGGTACCGCGCGGACCCCCGATCACGTCCAAGACGAGCTGCCGCTCGAGGCCGATCGGCAGTGCCGCGGCGACGCCCCAGGTGACCCCGAGCGACTCGCCCGCCTGCTTCTCGGCGCCAACGTAGCCGGCCGTCCAGACGGCACGGCTCAGGCCGGCGGAGGCGATCGCTCGACTCCCGATCGTCTCGCGTTGGCCGATCCGATCGATCGACGCGTCGACGGCGACGCTCGGCAGCCCCCCCGTCCCGCTCACGAGCTGGAGCTTCGTCGCGCCGCCGAACACCACACGGGTCGGGCGCGGATCCCCGGGCTGTCCCCACTCTCTGATGGTGAACCCCGCCTCGAGCTTCTCCGTCACCCCGGCCACCCCGTACAACGGGAGCGGACCGAAGTCGGTAGGGTGACCCGAGGCGCTGTCGAGACGCAGCTCGGCGCCCAGGATCCCGCCTCCCACGCGCGCGATCCGTGCGTCGGGCACGTCCAGGAACCCGGACTCTCCGGTGCGAGCGGCGAACTCCGCCGCGGCGGCGGTTCCCGCCGCTGCGCAGGCCAGGAAGGCGCACGTCACTTTGCGCATGCGCTCACTCGGGGTTCTCAGGGGATTGCGGCGGAAGACGGGGCGAGGGGCGCGTGAGCCCGAACTGTGACAGCGTCCGCTCGACCGAGCGGATGCTGACCTTCTGCCCGCGTTGCGCCAGCTCCTCGGCGATCGCCGCCGCGTTCCGGTCCGGGTGCCGCAGCCGGGTGGTCACGATGTACCGGACGACCTCGAGCGGGCGCCGCCACGGGCTTCGCGGACCCGGGGGCCGCGCGAGCAGACCCTCGATCCCGGCCTCGCGGAAGCGACGCAGCTTCTCGTAGTACGTGCTGCGCGACCTGCCGAACTCCTGGAGGACCTCGTCGAGGGGTTTCCCGCTCGTCTCGCCCTCGACGAGCATGATGAGATCCACGGACGCTTCGTCCTCGGGACGGAGAGGCAGGGTTCCGCCCGGTCCCCGCACCTCGGGTCTCGCAGTGCGCCGTGTCATCGGCCTCTGCCTCGCCAGGCGCGGTGGTTCACTTGGCGCTCCGCGCAAGGCCGGCCTCGTCGATCTCGATCGCCGCCCGAGCACGCAGGTCCCGGATGCGCGCCGCGAGCGCTACCTGGAAGCGATCTTCCCGGAGGTTCTGCACGATCGCGTCTCGCACCTGCTCGAGCGGCGTGGGATGGGCGGGGGTCACCGGACCGCACTGGATCACGTGCCAGCCGCTGCGGCTCTGGGCGGGGCCGCTCGGCCTGCCCGGGGGTGTCTCCCGAATGGCCGCGGCCAACGCGGGCGAGCCACCCGCGCCGGCGAGCGCGTCGATCTGGCCGTCCGTGACGGTGCCCAGGTCCCCGCCGGCCCGCGCGGTCTGCGCATCCATGCTCACGGCGCGTGCGACATCGGCGAAGCTCTCTCCCCGCCGGATCCGCGCGATCGCGCGGTCCGCGTCCGCGCGGCTCTTCACCACCAGGTGCGCGCATGTCCTCGAGGCTGGCTGCACGAAGCGGGCGGAGTTCCTCTCGTGGTACTCCCGGATCTCCGGGTCGCGCGGCGGCGGCACCTCCGCGCGGATCCTCTCGGTCATGGCGGCCGCGAGGATCGACCGTTCGAGGGGCGGCAGCGCTCGCTTCACGTAGGCGCTCTCACCGAAACCCCTCCGCAACGCCTCCTGCTGCAGGATCCACGAATCGACCACTGTCTCGACGATCTGGGACTTCACGGCCGGTCCCGACAGGTGCCCGGCTCCCCCCCCCGCAACCCGCCGGACGTCCCCGACGATGTCACGGTAGCGCAGGACGCGGCCGTTCACGGTCGCCACGCGATGAGCCATCTCCGCGGGACTTCCCTCGATCCGGGAGCCGAGCCCGTCGAGGAACTGCTTGTCGATGTCGACCTTCGCGGACTTGGAGAGGTGCGACAGGAAGTGGCGCCGTGCGAACGTCGTTCCCTGTCGGCGCGCATGATCGAGGAGCGAGGCCCTCTTCGACTCGAAACCGGCGTCGTCACCGACGCGCTTCTCGACCACGCGCGCGACCGCCCACCCGAGCGAGAGCTGGAGGGGGCCGACGAGCTCGCCGACGCGTGCGCCGAAGACGGCCTTCGCGAGCGCGGGGTCCATCTGTGCGCGCAGCATCACGCCGGTATCTCCCCTGGCCGCGGCGGCGCGCGGATCGAGCGACCGGTGCGCCTCGGCGGCGAGATCCGCTCCGGCGCGCACCCGCTCGACGATCGCGAGCGCGTCCTCGGCGGTCGCCACCTTGACCAGCACCAGTCGTGCGGAGTCGGCGGTGTCGTGATACATCCCGCGGAGGTCCTCTTCCGCGATCTTCACCGCCGTCGAGATCTCGGCTTCCGTGAACGCCTCCTCGGCGAGCCGCGATCGCTGGCCCTCGATCGCGGCCTTCACCTCCGGGTCGCCGGGCAGGCCCAGCCGGGAGGCTTCCTGCGAGAGCAGGGCCTCCTCGATCATGGCGCGGAGCGCGGTCCCCTCGTCGCGTCCGTCCCCGGCGCGCGATGCGAGATCCGCTCGCGTGATCGCGACGCCTCCCACACGGGCGATGACCGGTTCCGCGCGCGCCGCGAGCGGTTGTGCCACGGCAACCAGCGACAGGACGATCGCGGTTCTCATCGCCCGCCCTCCGCGCCGAGGGGCACCTCTCCTCCGCCCGAGCCGGCCCCGCTGCCGGACCCGGCCCCGCTGCCGGACCCGGCCCCGCCGCCCGCCCCCGGGGCGCCGGCCGACCCTGGCGAGCCGGCCGACCCAGCCGAACCCCGCGCATCGTCCGCGGGGCCAGCCGGCCCAGTTCGCTTCGCGCGCGAGATGACGCTCTTCAGCTCCGGGCGGTTCCCGCTCTTGTCACCGTGGCACCCGTCGCAGGACTCCATCGCGTTCTCGCCCACGTAGAAGAACCGCGGATGGTCCGAACCGTGGGGGTTGTGACAGCTCGCGCACGAGAACGCCCGCCCTGTTCGACGAGGATCGTTCAGATCGCCACCGACGGGATGAGGGCTCCTCACCGCGAGCGGCGTGACGTGACGACCGTCCTTCTGCTGGTCGTGGCACGTGGTGCAGAGGTCGTTCACCTTCTGCGCGAGCAGCGCGCCGAACCCCGTCCCGTGAGGATCGTGGCACCCGGTGCACCCGTACCGCTCGAGCGCCGCGTGCTTGTTCTTCCCGGTGTCGACGGGCTTGTGACACTTGTAGCAGGCGGCCTTGCCTTCTCCGCCCTTCAGCGCGAACCGGTTCGGCGCGCCGTGGGGATCGTGGCACTGGTCGCACCCCTTCTGCACGGGGACGTGGATGATCTTCCGGCCGGTGAGGTCGTCCTGGTGGCAGATGAAGCAGGTCTCCTGGATCGTCGGCTTGGCGAGGAGCTTCGGCTGGTCGGAGGTGTGCGGATCGTGGCAGACGGCGCAGTCGCCCACGACGACCGCGCTGTGCGGGAACTTCGCCTTGTCCTTCCGCTCGTGGCACCCGTAGCAGAGGTCGACCGGGGTCTTCTTCAGGAGCTTCAGGTTGTCCGAGCCGTGGCCGCCCTCGTGACACCCGAGGCAGTCCGTCCGCTTGAAGACCGCGTGGACCACCTTCTTCCCCATGTCGATGCGGTAGCCCGGGCCGGGCGTTCCCTTCCCCTTGGACGCCTTGGCATCGTGGCACTTCAGGCAGAACGAGCTGCCGCTCTCGGCCTTGACGTTGTTCGGCAGGTTCCCGCCGTGCGCGTCGTGGCAGTCGAGGCAGCGCCCCTCGGCCACCGGCGCGTGCTTCACCGGCTTGGTCGCGAGGGTTTCGGCGTCGTGGCAGTCGAAGCACACCCTCTCGCGCGGCTGGGAGATGAGCCCGCCGAAGTTCGAGGAGTGGGCGGCATGGCAGGAGAGGCAGCTCCCCTGGCGGATCACCGTGTGGACCGACTTCGTCTGATCCTTGCGGGCGTGGCACCCGTAGCAGAGCTCGGGCTCGGTGCGGATGAGGACCCACTTCGACGCGGTGCGCGCGCGGCACTTGCCGGCCTCGTTCGCCACCGCGCGATGGCAGGACGTGCAGTCGTGCTTCTGGAGGGCGCCGTGCAGGACCCTTCCCTGCGTGACCGGCGCGTGGCAGCCGGTGCAGCGCTCGGGGCCGGCGGGAGCGGCGCCGGGCCGCTGCTGGAGCGACGTCCCGGCTGGCGGCGGCGGCAGCGGAACCTGGATGCGCTTCGTGCCCGGCGGCGGCGGGGGGAGCGGGATGTCGGCGGCGGCAGTCGTGAGCGGCGAAGCTACGAGAACGGCAGCGAGCGTGATCCCGACGGGCACCGTCCAGAACGCCGCGAGGGACCGAAGTGCACGACGGGCGACGGATCTCACGGACACTGGGGCTTCACTCCGTTCGGGCGCGACACGGGGGTCACCGCAAGCGGGCGCGGCCTGTGCAATCGTGGTGCCGCCAAGTCCCTGACGGGACGCCCGCGACGGCGCGTCCGGTCCGGAGATTTCAGGCGGTTGATCCCACTTCCGATTCGGCTGCCTGCGCCGCACATCGG
The DNA here is from genome assembly GCA_035708485.1 of Anaeromyxobacter sp. Taxonomy (GTDB): domain Bacteria; phylum Myxococcota; class Myxococcia; order Myxococcales; family Anaeromyxobacteraceae; genus Anaeromyxobacter. Next base: position 21,393 of record DASSSJ010000199.1, read on the forward strand.
CGGTCCTTGCGCACACGGGCGGACATCGCCGCGGCTACCCGCCACATGGGCATATCACGCAGCGGTTGCGTGATTTCACCCGCGAGTGCGGAAGAATCTGGCGCGCTTCGCCGGCCCTTCCCACGCGAGCCTGTCCCTGCAATGATGGCGGCCGCTGAGCTCGTAGGATCCCCACGCGAATGAACTTCCTCCAGCGCGCTTACCACCGGCTCGACTCGAGCATCCGCGCGCGCATTCTGCTGCCGACGGCACTCCTCTTCGCGCTGACGCTCGTGGCCATGGTTGGCGCCGCCGTGCACCTGTACGGGGCAGACATCGAGCGTGGCCGCCGGGAGCGGGCGGAGGTGTTCACGGGCATGGTGGCGGGTGGCGTCTCGAACGTGATGCTGGCGGGCCGCCCCCACGAGGTGCCGGCGCTCCTCGAGGCGCTCCCCGGTCACGGCACCGACCTCGTCGCCGCGAGCCTGCTCTCGCCGGCGGGCAACGTCTCCGCGTCCTCCTCGCCCCGCCTGCTCGGAATGGTGCCGTGGCGCGAGCTCAACCGCTTCGACCGGGCGACGATCATAGTGGCGCCGGGGGGGAACGAGACCGAGTACGCGGTGATCCACCCGCTGCTCAACGCGGAGGCGTGCGCGCGTTGCCACGGCACGCAGTCGCGCGTGAACGGCTGGCTCGACCTCCGGTTCACGCGCCTCCCTGTGCTCACTGCCCAGGCGCAGCTCGCGAAGACGCTCGTGTTCTCGGCGACCGCCGCGTTCATCGCGCTGATGGGGATCGCGCTCTGGCTCATCGGCCGCGAGGCGGTGCGGCCGCTCCACCGGCTCGTCGCGGTGATGCGCCGCGCCGAGTCCGGCGACCTGGGCGTCCGCGCCGACGAGGGGCGGCCTGACGAGCTCGGCGTCGCCGCGCGCGGCTTCGACGCGACGCTGGCGGCGCTGCGCCGCAGCCAGGCCGAGCTCGAGGCGTTCTACCGTGAGCGGATGGTGCGGGCGGACCGCTTCGCCGCGGTGGGCGAGATCGCGACGAGCCTCGCGCACGAGATCAAGAATCCGCTCGCCGGCCTCTCGGGCGCCCTCGAGCTCCTCGCCGAGGACCTCTCGAAGGACCCGCGGCACTCCGAGATGGTGGGCGAGATGCGCCACCAGGTGGGGCGCCTCACCCACACCATGGAGAGCCTGCTCAGCTTCGCGCGGCCGGCGAAGGCGCGGCTCCGCGCGACCGACGTGAACGGGTCGATCGAGAAGGTCCTCTTCCTCATCGGGCAGCAGTCGCGCGGCGCGACCCTCTCGGTCGTGCCGCAGCTCGATCGCGCGCTCCCGCCCGTCCTGGCCGATCCCTTCCAGCTCGAGCAGGTGTTCCTGAACATCTGCCTGAACGCGTGCCAGGCGATGAAGGGCGGCGGGACCTTGACGGTGCGCTCGCGGCCCGGCGACGGGAACGTGATCGTGGAGATCGAGGACACCGGCCCGGGCATCCCGTCCGACCTGCGCGCGCAGGTGTTCAAGCCCTTCTTCACGACGAAGCGGGAGGGCAACGGCCTCGGCCTCGCCATCTCCGCGCGGATCGTGGCCGAGCACGGCGGCCACATCGGCTATCGTTGCCCCCCCCAGGGCGGCACCGTGTTCACCGTGACCCTGCAGCAGGCGCGCCCCGGGCGCGCGTCGGAGCACGCCGCATGACCTCACCCGCCGCACGCGTCCTCGTGGTCGACGACGAGAAGCTGATCCGCTGGTCCGTCGCGGAGCGGCTCCAGCGCGACGGCTACGAGGTGCTGTCCGCCGAGTCGGGCGAGCAGGCCCTCGAGATGCTCGCCTCGGCGCCGCCCGACCTGATGCTGCTCGACGTGCGGCTGCCCGGCATCGACGGGGTCGAGACCCTGCAGCGGGCGCTCTCGCTCCACCCCGAGCTCGCGGTCCTCATGATGTCGGCCCACTCCACCGTGGACATCGCGGTCGACGCGATGAAGCACGGGGCGGTGGACTTCCTCGTGAAGCCGTTCCCGTTCCAGGCGCTCGACGCGGCGGTGGAGCGGGCCATCGCGACCGCCCGCACCCGCCGCGAGATCGCGACGCTCACCGGGGAGCGGCGCAACGCGAACGCGCTCGAGGCCATCGTGGGCAACTCGGTGGCGATCGAGCAGCTCCGGTCCATGATCGGGCGGCTCGCCACGAGCGATACGACCACCGTGCTCATCGAGGGCGAGAGCGGCTCAGGCAAGGAGGTGGTGGCCCGCGCGCTCCATTTCCAGGGCGCGCGCGCCGATCGGCCGTTCCTCCAGGTGAACTGCGCGGCGTTGCCCGAGCACCTGCTCGAGTCGGAGCTGTTCGGGCACGAGCGGGGCGCGTTCACGGACGCGCACACGCAGAAGCGCGGCCTGTTCGAGAGCGCCGACGGCGGGTCGGTGATGCTCGACGAGATCGGGGACCTCCCGCCGGGTGGGCAGGCGAAGCTCCTGCGACTGCTCGAGAACAAGACGTTTCGGCGCGTGGGGGGCGTGCAGGAGCTGCGCTGCGACGTCCGGGTCATCGCAGCGACGAACGTGAACCTCGAGGAGCGGGTGGCGGAAGGGCGGTTCCGCTCCGACCTCTTCTTTCGTCTGAACGTGGTCCGCGTCATCGTCCCGGCCCTCCGCGAGCACGTCGACGACGTGCCCACGCTCGCCGCGCACTTCATCGCCCGCTTCAACCAGGAGATGAAGCGGCAGGTGCGAGGCGTCTCCGCGCCGGCGATGGAGATGCTGCGCGGATATCACTGGCCGGGCAACGTGCGCGAGCTGCGGAACGTCATCGAGCGCGCCTTCATCCTCCACGCGGGCGCCGACGAGATCCGGCCCGAGCACCTATCGCCGGAGCTGCGCAAGACCGCGACGGCGAAGCGGCCTGAAAAGGTGGTGCCGAACATGACCGAGGAGGGGCTCGTCCTCGACGACGTCGAGAGGAAGCTCATCGCGGAGGCGATGGAGCGCGCGAGCGGCAACCAGTCGAAGGCCGCCCGCCTCCTCGGCGTCTCGCGCGACACCCTCCGCTACCGCCTGAAGAAGCACGGGATGGCGTGATCGCGTAAGCTGTCGCGCCGTGTCGACCCGACGCCAGGCAGGGGCCGTCCGCTCGCTCGCCCGCCGCGCCGCGCTTGCGCTCGCGGTCGTGACCGCAGCCATACCCGGGGCGCGCGCGGACGCGACCCTCGTCCCCATACCGCTGGAGACGCTGCCGGGTCGGACGCTGGGGAACACGCCCGTCGTCCTCTCCGCGCGTGGGCTCGAGATCCCCGTCGTGGGCGACGCGGTGGTCGCGCTCCCATTCCCTGCGCAGGAGCTGGAGATCGAGGCCGCGGCGGACGGGCCGGTGCTCCTGTCCTGGTCGGGGCGGAGCGGGAGCGGGTTCCGGCCGTACGGCCCGCCCTGGCGCTACGTGGCCGTCCCGCGGGAGCCGGCGCCGCTCCGCCTCGACCTGCGGATCGCGTGGGGGTGGGCGCCGTCGGCCCGGCCGGTGCTGTACCTCCTGGGCACGGGCACGCTGGTCGTGCGCGCGATGCGGGCGCGTCCGGTCCCGCGCGATCCCGTCGCGATCGCCGCCGCCCTCGACGGCGCGCTCCTCTGGGCGCCGGAGAGCGTCGGGCACACGACGATCAACCTCCTCACGCGCTCGTACTGGAGCGCGAGCCGGCGTACGTGGCTCTCCGACGTCGTCGCCGGGGCAGCGCTGGCCGTGTTCCTCGCGGCGCTCGCCGTCTCCTGGCTACGCCACCGGCGGTTCCACCCCGGGCTCGCGCTCGCGCTCGCCGGGCTCGTCGCGCTCGCCGCCTGGAACGCCCACTTTCTCGTTCGTTTCCTCCCAATGGCGAACCTCCGTCCTCAGCACGACGTGGAGGCGCGCATCCGCGACAACTACTACTTCTCCCCCGAGTTCGGCGCGCTCGCGGCGCTCGCGCGCGCCACGCTGCGGGCGGGCGAGCGGGTCGGGGTGTCGGGGGAGCGAGGGGATTGGTTCGCGCCGCAGACCCTGTGCTTCCAGCTCGCTCCACGGCCGTGCGTCATCGTCGAGCGCGGCGCCGAGGTGCATTCGGGGATCTCGCGCGTCGGTCGGCTTCGCTCGGAGGAGCTCGACGCGATCGTCTCCTTCCACGGCGGGCCTCTCCCGGACGGCTTCGAGACCGTCGCGGCGGTCACGCCAGAGGCCGTGGTGGCCCGCCGCCGATGACCTTCCTCGTCGCCACGGCCCTGTTCGTCGCCTCCGGCACCGCCATCATCCGCGTGCTGAGGCTCGACGTGCGATCCCCGCTCGCCGATGCCGCGCTCGCCTGGCTCGTCGGGAGCGGCTGGTTCGCCACCATCGCGCCGGCGATGCGCTTCGGGGTGGGCCTCCCCTTGTCGGCCGTCGGCGCGGTGCTCGTCACCTTGGCGCCTGTCGCGTTCTGGGGTGCTCTCGGGATGCGCCGCCGGGCCGCAGCGAAGACCGCGGATGGCGCCGGCCCGCTCGCGTCGGCTCCGGCCGCGCCGCCATACCGGCTGCCGCGCCCGCTCTGGGCGTACCTGCCGATGATCGCGTACGTGGCCATCGTCGCGGCGGCGGTGCTCCTCCATGGCGTGAATACGCCGACGCACACGGACGACGGCGTCCGCGTCCGCGCCTTCGCGCCGATGCTCGCGTTCGCTGACGAGTGGGGCGCCGAGGCGCGCGCGCTCTTCGTCATGGCCGGCCCGATTCCCACGTTCGTCCCGGCGCTCGGGTGGATGCTGGGCGGGGCAGGCGACCCGTTCCACCCAAACTATGCAGTACTTGCCGAACTCGTCGCGCTCCTGTTCCTCGCGGTGGGGCTCCCCTCGGCGCGCGGGAGCCCCGAACGCGGCTGGTCGTCGGCGTTCGCGCTGCTGTCCATTCCGCTCTTCGTGTATCACTGCACGTCGACCTACTCCGACGCGGTCCTCGCGATGCGCGTCGGCGGTGGCGTCCTGCTCGCCCTCGAGTACGCGAGGAGCCGTGATCGCCGTGACGCGGAGCGGGCGTTCCTGCTGCTCGGGTTCGCCGCGCTCGTGAAGCGTGAGGGGGAGCTCGTGGCTGCGGTTCCGGCGGCGCTGCTCGCCGCGCAGCTCGCGGCTGAGCGGCTCCGCGGCCGCGCGTTCCCGTGGGTCGCGCTCGCGTGCGCGGCGGCGCCGGTCGCGCTCGGCGCCGTCGCCAAGGTCGCGGCCGTGGGTCTCGCCGGCGCCTTCCCGATGTTCCGCGTCCTCGTCGTGGAGTCCGGTCTGTCCGACGCACCCGCCGCCGCGGTCCACCCCGGGCTCCGAATGCAGGCCGCCGCGTTCTTCTTCGACCAGGCCCTCTTCCGCTCCGGAAACGCCGGGATGATCTACTGGGTCCTCCCGGTCGCGATCGTCGCGCGGGCGAGGGCGCTCGTGCGCAGCGGGCTCGTCTGGTCGCTCGCGGCGGTCGGCGCGCTCCTCGCGGAGGTGGCGGCCAGCTCGATCCTGATCGTGCCGCAGTACACGCTGGACCAGTCGACGGTCCACCGCGCCCTCATGGTCGCGAGCGTGCCGGCGGCGCTCTGGATCGCCGCGGCGCTCACCGACGCGGCGGCGGAGCGCGACGGCGTCGGCGAACGCGACGACGGCGGGGGCGGGTCCGCCGCGCGGCGGAGGCGCCACCGGGAGGGGAGGGGGACGCGCCCCTAGTCTACGCGGCGTCCTCGATCTCGACCGGCTCGCCGTCGGTCGGCCAGTCGATCTCGGCCGCGAGCGAGGTGAGCTCGACCTTCAGCTTCTCCTTCGCGCGGATCTCGAGCTGGCGGGCGCGCTCGCGCGAGAACCCGAAGTGCTCGCCCAGCTCCTTCAGCGTCATCGGCTTCTCGCTCATCACGCGCTGCTCGATGATGTAGCGCTCGCGCTTGTCGAGCCGCGCGAGGGCGACGCCGATGCGGCCCGAGACCATCGACTGCTCCTCGGCCCCCGACAGCTCGTCGTCCGCGCCGGGGCCGCCGGAGGCGACGAAGTCCACGTGGGAGCTGCCGCCGTCCTCGCCCATCGGCGCGTCGAGCGACAGGTCCCGCCCCTCCATCCGCTGCGCCATCTCCTCGACCTCGGAGGCCTTCACGCGCAGCTTGCTCGCGACCTTGTGGGCGTCGCGGCCGTCGGAGTCGGCGCCGTGCTCGGCGGAGGTCTTGTCGAGCTCGCGGCGCGTCCGCGCCAGGGAGAAGAAGAGCTTCCGCTGCGCCTGCGTCGTCCCGAGCTTCACGAGCGACCAGGACTTGAGGATGTAGTTCTGGATGTACGCGCGGATCCACCACACCGCGTACGAGATCAGGCGGATGCCCTTCTCGGGGTCGAACTTCTGCACCGCCTTCATGAGGCCGATGTTCCCCTCCTGGATCAGGTCCGCCATGCGGAACCCGTAGGAGCGGTACTCATAGGCGACCTTCACGACGAAGCGGAGGTTCGCCGTGACGAGCCGGTGCGCGGCGCGCGTGTCCTGATCGGCGGCGTAGAGCCGCGCGAGCCGCTGCTCCTCGTCGACGCTGAGGAGCGGAAACCGGTTGATCTCCGAGAGGTAGAGCTCCAGGGAGGTCGTCGTCGGGTGGGTCGCGCGCTTCATCAGGCCCTCCGGGTGTGCCGATGTGCTGGCTTATACCCCAAAGCATGCCTTGTGCCGAACGGGTCCGGACAAAATACCGGCCGAATATCACAGCCTTGCTTGGAAGGCGGGTGAGGGAGCCGCGGCGCGGGGGCTATAAGCATTACAGGCTCGCAGCGGAAGGGCCTCCCGATTGGGCTTTTTGGCTGTAATTCCTTCCCGCGCGGTTCCAGTGTGGGGCATAAGCCGCTTGCGGAAGCCCGCTCGGCTGGCCACCGTGACGAGACAGGGCTTATCTCCGCAGGGCACACATGGCTCGAGACGCGCGCGACACGAAGCCCGAGGGCGGAGCCGCAGGCGACGCCGAGCCGTCGCGGGCGGGGCACCTCGGCTTCGTCGCCCACGAGATCCGCAACCCGCTCTCCACCGCGCTCTGGACGGCGGAGATGCTCGCCCGCATGACGGTCGCCGACCGCGGCGGCGCGCGCGGCGAGAAGCTCTCCGCCATGTGCCTGCGCGCGGTCGCGCGCGTCCGCCAGCTCGTCGAGGATCACCTCCTCTGCGAGCGGCTCGACGCGGGCGGCCTCCCGGCGCGGGTCGAGGCGGTCGGCGTGCGCGAGGCGCTCGACGTGGTCCTCGAGAAGCACGCGGCGGAGAAGCCCGACGCGGACGCAGACCCCTCGCTCGGCGTCGAGGTGGATCGCGGGCTCTTCGAGCGCGCGCTCGAGGCGCTCGTGGCGGTCGCGGGGACGGGCGGCACGCACGTGACGGTCACCGCGCGCGCCACCGACCGGGAGGTCGCGCTGATCGTCACCGGCCGCCCGGCGGAGGAGGCGGCCATGGCCGACCCCGTGAAGGGGGCGCCGAGCGACGCGACCGGCCGCGCGCTCGCCGTGCCGCTCGTCCGCCGGCTGGCCGCGGCGCTCGGCGGAGCGCTCGCCGTGCAGGGGGGAAGCTGGTTGCTCACCGTCCCGCGGGCGCAGGCGTATACTCCGCGGTCCGCCGCGCCCGTGCCCCCCTGACCGATGAACCGTCCGCTCGTTCTGGTCGTCGACGACGACCCCGACATCCTAGACGCGATCTGCGACATCCTCGACGCGGAGGGGTATCGCGTGTCGCGCGCGCGCCACGGGCAGGAGGCGCTCGAGCAGGTCGAGCGGGAGCTGCCCGCGATCATCCTCCTCGACCTCATGATGCCCGTGATGGACGGCGTCGCCTTCGCGCAGGCGCTGCGGAAGCGGCCGGCGGCGACGGACGTCCCCATCGTGGTCATCTCCGCGGACGGGAACCCGCAGCGGGCGACGGCGGTGGGGGCGGTGGGCTACCTCGCGAAGCCGTTCGACATCGACGCGCTCCTCGCGCAGGTCGCCGGGATCACCGCGCCCGCCGGCGCGCCGCACCCCCGCGCCTGAGCGAAAACGCCCGCTGCGACGCGGGCTTCCCTTGACACGTGCGCGCCCGGCGGGTAGAAGGCCGCCTTCCACACGTGCACGTCCTCCGCGGCCAGTCGCGACGCGCGGCGGACCAATGCGAGGTTCGAGATGGCGACAGGGCTGCTGGCGAAGAAGATCGGGATGACGCAGATCTTCACCCCCGAGGGTGACTGCGTCCCGGTGACGGTGCTCGAGGCGGGCCCGTGCACCGTCGTGCGGCGGAAGACGTCGGAGAAGGACGGCTACGACGCGGTCCTCCTGGGCTGGGGAGCCCTCGACGAGAAGCACGCCCACCGGCTCTCGAAGCCGGAAAGGGGCGTGTTCCAGAAGGCCGGCACCGCCGTCTTCCGTCACCTCCGCGAGGTGCGGGTGAAGGACGTGAAGCTCCTCGGCGAGCTCAAGGCGGGCGACGTCCTCACCGTGGACAAGGTGTTCAAGGCGAACCAGCGCATCGACGTCTCCGGCGTCACGAAGGGCCGCGGCTTCACCGGCGTCGTGAAGAAGTGGGGGATGAAGGGCGCCGCGCGCGACGCCTCCACCTCGCACGAGCACCACCGGCACGTCGGCGCGGTCGGGCAGCGCAAGACGCCGGGCAAGGTGTGGAAGGGCAAGCACCTCCCCGGCCAGTACGGCAACGACAACATCACCATCCAGAACCTCACGGTGGTCGGGATCGAGGCGGACAAGAACCTCCTCCTCGTCTCCGGCTCCGTCCCCGGCCACGCCGACGGGCTGCTCTTCGTGAACACCGCGGCGAAGGGCCAGCCGCGCGCGAGGCAGAAGCAGGAAGTCCGCGAGCGCGCGAAGCCGAAGGTGTAGCGGCTTCGCAGGCCCGCTCGGTCCGGCGTGCCCTCGGTCGCGGAGCCGTCGGGGCTCGACGCTCGCGCGCGGGGCTCGCCCTTGCGCGGCGTGCGGACCCCTGCTCGCGCAGCGGCGATTGTCTGGTACCGTACCGCGCATGTTCCTCGTCCGCGCCGCGGCGTTCGTGCAGGTCACCTTCCTTCCGGGGTACGTGCTGCTCGTCGCCCTCGGAATCGACCGCTCGCACCGGATCCAGACGCTCGTCCGTGCGTTCGCGGCGAGCCTGGTGGTGAACTGGGTCCTCGTGTTCGTCCTCACGGTGACGCGCCTGTACCACCCCACCGTGCTGTGGCTCGTGTTCGCGCTCGAGTGCGCGTGGTTCGTCCGGCTGCACTGGCGCAGGCGCGCGTCGGGCGACCTCCTCGGGATCGCGAGGCTCGAGCCGCTTCGCGAGACGCCCCTCCCGTTCCAGGTCGCGCTGATGCTCGCCGTCGCGTCGGCGGTCGTGCTCGGCGCCTACGTGCTCTGGAACTCAGACGCCGTCTTCACCGAATGGGACGCGGTCGCGTCGTGGAACCGCTGGGCCCTCGACTGGGCGGCGAACCGGCTTCCGGTGAACGCGCAGCACTACCCCCAGCTCGTGCCGGCGAGCTGGTCGGTGCTGTACGTCCTCTCGAACGACACCGTCGTCCAGGCGCAGGCGAGGATGGTGCAGGCGCTGTACCCGCTCGCGATCGCTCTCACGTTCATCGACGTGGGGCTCCGGCACCGGAGCTCTCGCGTGCTGCTCGCCGCTCCGATCTGGACGATCCTCATGCACCTCATCGCCGCCCCGTGGAACGCGATCCCGGACGTGCTCAGCAGCGGATGGGTCGACATCCCGGTCTCGTTCTTCGGGCTGCTCGCGGTCGTGACGGCGCTGTACGCCGAGGAGCGGACCGAGCGCGACTGGCTGCTGGCCCTCTTCTTCGCGTGCGGCGCCGCCCTCACGAAGCAGGCCGGGCTCTTTGCCCTCGCCTTCGTCTGGGCGTACGCGCTCGTGGAGCGGCGCGACCGGAAGTTCGTCCTCAGCTCGGCGGCGCTCGTGGTCGTCCTCGTCGCGAGCTGGTACGTGATGAAGCAGATCCAGATCCAGCTCGGGCTCGACGGCTCGGAGATCCCGTACGTCACCGGGGGCGTGCACCAGGGGCGCGGCCCGCTCGAGCGCGTCCTCTACGCGGGCGTGCTGCTCGGCAGGATCCCGTACCTGGGCCCGCTGGGCATCCCGGCGCTCGTCGCGGCCGCGGCGCTCGTCGGTATCGCCGCGCGCGACGCGCGGCACCGGATCATCGTCCTCGGGCTCGTGCTGCCGTTCCTCGCCGTCTGGCTGTTCCTGTACAGCTACGACACGAGGAACGCGACGCTCGTCGTCCCGCTCGTCGCCCTCGCGATGTGTCACGCGCTGCCCTCGCGGGAGATCACGAGGATCCCGACGCGGCTCGAGCTCGTCGCGGCGGCGGGGGTCGCGGTCGCGGCGTGGGGTGCGGTCACCTACGTAGAGGACGAGGCGCGCGAGAGGCAGCTCGCCCAGCAGCGGCGGATCGGCGATCCCGAGGTGAACGCGGCCCTCTACCAGTTCTTCGAGGCGAACCCGATCCGCGGAAGGGTGCTCACCGCGTACCAGATGCTGGGATTCCTGCCCGGGTTCAAGGATCGCATGGTCGCGCTCCCGGGGGTGCTGCGCGTCGCGGAGCTCGACGCCGCGGACGGAGATCCCGAGATCGGGTACCTGCTGCACCCCGTCGGCTGGATGAGCCCGACGGCGCGCCAGGCGATCGACGAGCGCGTGGCGGCCGGGAGATATCGGCACGTCTTCTTCGCACGCTCGAGGCAGGGGCTCGGCGTGCTGCGGTTCGTCCAACTCCGTCCGTAGCGCCGTGCCGGGGCGTCACCCCGCCTCGCCCGCGGGGTCGGCCGCGGTCGAGAAGATGAAGTCGCGCTGCACGCTGAAGCTCGCGAGGAACAGCAGCCCCTCGACGAGCGCCTTGGCGGCGAGCACGTTCATCCCCGTGCGCTGCTGCAGCACGGTGATGGAGAAGTAGGCGACCGTCCCGAACACCGCGACGAGCGTCCAGTACTTGAGGAGCGCCGGGACGATGCGGCCGCGCGCGCGGAACACGAGCTGACGGTTCATCGCGAAGTTCGCGACCGAGGCGACGATCCTCGCGGTGACCAGGGCGACCAGGACGCCCGACCCGCGGAGCACGATCCAGAAGACGAGGTAGTCGACGAGCGCGGTCAGGGCGGAGGACATGCCAAACCGCAGGAGCTGGAACCAGATCCGCATCGAGTCGAGGAACGGGTTGAAGTGCGACGAGCGGTTTCCGTCGACGTAGATGGTGCGGATCGGGATCTCCACGATCGCGAGCGAGAGCGCCTTCGTCGCGAGGAGCACGTTCATCTCGTACTCGTACCGCTCGCCGGGGACGCGGAGCAGCTCGGGGACGGCGGCGCGCGGGATCCCGCGCAGCCCGGTCTGGGTGTCGCAGGCGGTGCGGCCGACGAGCAGCCGGAACATCCATCGCGTCAGGACGTTGCCGACGCGGCTCCGGAGCGGGACCCGCGCGTCGAAGGTCCTGGACCCGAGCACGAGCGCGCTCCTGCCGCGCGAAAGCTCCTGCGCGACGCGCGCGATGTCCTCCGGCGCGTGCTGCCCGTCCGCGTCGGCCGTGACGACGCCGGCGGCGTCGGGGAAGGCGACGAGGCACGCGTTGAGCGCGGTCTTCAGCGCGCGCCCCTTGCCGAGGTTCACCGCGTGCCGGAGCACCGTGCACGTGCCCTCGATCTCAGCGAACACCTGGCGCGACGAGGTGTCGCTCCCGTCGTCGACCACGACGAGGGAATCGAACCCCGCCCCGCGCAGCGCCCGTACGACTGCGGCGAGCGCGCCATCGGGGTTGAACGCGGGAATCGCGATGCAGACGCGTGCCATGCCCTCGACTGAAGCACGTCGTCGCCCGCGAGTTCAACAGCGTCGCCAGCGAGGCGCCAGGTGAGGCGCGAGGGGTCCGCGGCGGTGCCGGGCGAGCGCCCGCCGCTTTTGCGGGACGGCGACCGGCGGGCGTTCTGCTATCATTCGCCGGCCCCGGCCCGCGCCGGCGCGCGCGCGCCATGAACACTCATCGCAAAGGCATCATCCTCTTCGCTGGGCTCTCGGGGATCCGCGGGCCGGGGTCGGTCGCGCCGCCGCCGCGCCGCGCCCCCTGCGCGCGAGGGGCTCGCTGCGGCGCGCCGACGGAGTGGGCGGCGCCCGCGGAGGGACGTGGTGCGCCCGGACGATCGGGGCGGACGGAGGGGTGACGTAGGCCGTGTGCGGCATCTGCGGGATCTTCGGCGATCCGTCGACGTCGGCGGCCGAGGCGATGGTCGCGGCCCTCCGGCACCGCGGACCCGACGACTGCGGGACGTTCCAGGACCACGCGGTCGTCCTGGGCCACGCGCGCCTTTCCATCATCGACGTGTCGGCGAGAGGTCACCAGCCGATGCGAAACGAGGACGGCTCCGTCTCGATCGTGTTCAACGGCGAGGCGTACGGGTTCGCCGACACGCGCAGGCGCCTCGAGGCGCTCGGGCACCGGTTCGCGTCGGACTCCGACACCGAGGTCGTCCTGCGCCTTTACGAGCAGTACGGGGATGCCTTCGCGGAGTACCTGCGCGGGATCTTCGCGTGCGCAATCTACGATCGGCGCCGAGGCGGTTCGCTGAGTCCGGCGAGGAGGCCCTGCTCGACCAGCGCGCCTTCAACGGCGTCCGCAAGGTCGATGCCCGGTTCAAGGAGGAGCTCGAGCGCGTGCTGCTAATCGGTCCCGACCCGAGTTCGGCTGGCAGCGCACGACCTGGACGCGCGAACTGCTCGGCCGCGAGCTGGAGCGGCGCCGCCTCCCTCGAGTGGCCGACTGCACGATGGGTCGGGCGCTCTCCGCAATCGGTGCTCGGCTCGGGATGCCGAAGCCGACCGTCGCGTGCCCCTGGGATTCTGCTCGCAGGAGCGTGTTCTCGCGCGCCTGCGCCGCCTCGCTCGGACCGCGACCACCGCCGAGCCGGTCTTCTTCGAGGACGAGATGGACGTCCATCTCAACCCGAAGATCGGCCGCGACTGGATGCCGAGGGGGCACCGGCGGTACGTGCTCACGCCCGGCCAGAACAAGAAGCGGTTCGTCGCCGGCTCCGAACGCGGCGACCGGGAAACTCACCTGGGTGGATGCGCGAACCAAGGCGAGCGAGCTCTTCCACAAGCTCGTCTGGAAGCTCCTCGGCGAGCACCGCGGCACCTCATCCTCGACAACTACATCATCCGCTCGAGCAAGAAGACGCAGCGCTTCCTCGCTCAGTTCGGCGGCCGCGTGGTGCTGCACTTCCTGCCCCCGTACTTGTGCCCCGACGACAACCGGATCGAGCGCGTTTGGCTCGACCTGCACACGAACGCGCAATCACCGCTGCCGGACGATGGAGGAGCTGACGGTCCAAGTCGTCGCCTTCCTGCGCGCATACGGCGGGGAAGCTCAACCCTTCACTCAAGCTCGCGGCCGGTGTTTCCGGAGATCGTTTAGCGAACGTTCAAAGGCGGCTGCGCCAGACGCCGCTTGTGTTTCACGGCGCGTGTGGTAGCGTTTGCATACACTCACGATTCGTGACGTCGGAATGAGCACGAACGAGCGCCGCGCCGGCCCGGGATGCGCGCGCACGGCATCGGCACTCGGAAAGGAAGGCACATGAGAGCATCTGTGACAGCCGTACCCACGATGCTGGTCAGTACGGCGATCATTGCGGCAGCACTCGTAGCCAACCCGTCGTCGGCCGAGGCGGCGAACTCCGAGGTCACCGTCAGTGACAACTTCGGCGACGCAGCGCTCAACTCGTATCTGTGGAGCGTCACGACCACGACGAACGGAGCCACGGCGACGATCGACGGGGCCACTCAAACCCTCAAGACCACGACGCCCGCGGCCGAGGGCGTGAGCAGCACGGTGACCGTCGCCTCTCTCGTGGCATTGACGGGGGATTTCGACGTCACCGTTTCCTACGCGAACGCGGACAGCCTGAACCACTACTGGATGCATGCTTACGTGTACGTCATGACGTGCGATGGGCAGAACGGCATTGGAATCTATCGTGCCCGATCGTCTGGGAGCACGGATACGATCGAATCGGCGTACTTCCTGTTTGGGCAGCAGTACGTGCCTGCGAACTACTGGGTCAACGCCGGCTCCTATACCGCGAGTGGGAAGTTCCGGATCGTCAGGAGCGGAAACACTTTGACCACGTATTACGGGTCGGGGGAACCCTTGAGCCAGCTCGTCTCCCAAACCCACACGGCGTTCAGCAGCCCGGTTCGGATCCATGTTAGTCAGCACAGCAACGACTTGGAAACCGGGCCCGCCCCTGAGGCGAGCGTCCGGTGGGACGACCTGATCGTCCATTCTAAGGGCGCTACGGGGTGTCCGTAGCGGGGTCGCCCGGCGAAGCGGGTTGTTCGGCCTACCCGCAGCTCCAGCTCATCGCTCGGTTCCGCGAGCGCTACGCGGGCGCTCGGGGCGACCGCGGCCGTGGCCGATCGCCTCCTGGTACGACTTGAACCCGGCCGCGCCAAGGAAGATGCTCGCCAAGACCTTGGCCTGTCAGAGAGGCGGCGGTCTTCGGCGCGCGCCCCTTCCCGAGGTTCACGGCGTGCCGCACCACGGTGCACTGGCTCTCGAGATCCTCGAACACGCGCCGGTTTGCCGCGTCGCTGCCGACGACGACGACGACCACGTCGTCGACCCACGCTGCGCAGCCCCCGCACGACGTCGACGAGCGCGCCGTCGGTGTTGAGCGCCGGGATCGCGATGCAGACGCGTGCCATGCCCTCGACTGAAGCACGTCCACACGTGATCGGTTAGCAGCTCCACGCCCGCTTCATCGTAGCGCGCCCGACGTTGGGATCGGCGGCTTCTGCTGAGAGAAGAGCATGCCAGCGGCGGAGCTGGTGGGGCGAGACCGGGGCGCCAGCGAGGACCACCGCGAGCTCGGCGGCGATGGCGCCGAGTGCGTCGGTGACGCGCCGCTCGGAAACCCGGCGGCGAGCATCGACGATCTCACGAAGGTGGCGCCAGATTGCGCGGCTGACGGCGAGGCCGATAAGGGCGGCGTAGATGAGCGCCTCGACCACGACGCGGCGCCGGGACGCGACATGGGCGAGCCGCAGGTGGGTCTTCAGCTCGCGGAACACGAGCTCGATCTCCCAGCGCGCAGCGTAAGTGGTGGCGATCTCGGCAGGCGACAGGACCGTGACCGAGACGTTGGTGACGTACCAGTGGTGCTCGCGGGCGTCGCCGTGGCGGACGCCGACGACGCGAAAGATCTCGCGCTCGCGCCTGCACCGGCCCCGGTACGAGCGGCGCAGGAGCTCTACCTCGACGAGCACGTCCACCACCTCGCGCGCGAGGCCGAGCTTCACGTCGCGCAAACGCTGGCCGACGAGCTTGCGGGAGGCGCCTCGCCAGCGGCGGTTCTCCGCGACGATCACGGGGTTCACGTCGTCGCGCAGCCTGCTGATGAAGTGTCCGCCGTTCGCGCGGATGCGGTCGAAGAGCTGCCACCTGAAGTAGCCGAGATCGAAGAGGAGGAGGCGCCCGGCGACCCAGGGGCCGATCTTGAGGCGGCGTCGCTCGTTGATCCGCTCGCCGGTCACCGAGACGCTCCGTGGCCCAGCGCCGAGCGCGCTCATCACGACGTGCAGCTTCGCGGCGGCGCGGGTGTGGTTCGTGCGGCAGCCGGGAAACGCGCGGGCGAGCGCGTCGTGGAGCCGGATCACCGTGGCGTCGGCGACGAGCAGATCCTTGAACCGCTCGAGGTGGCCGCGGAGCTTGCCGGAGGGCTGCCCGAGCCGCTCGGCAGCACGAGCGAGGGCGCGGCGCAGGAAGCGGACCGTGCTCGCCGTGAACCGGTCGTAGAAGGACGACGGCACGAGGCCGACGCCGGAGCTCGCCTGGAAGAAGCGACGGAGCGAGGCGAGGCTGCGGCGGTGTCCGACCGCGAAGCCGAGGACGAGGGTCCAGAAGAGATGGGCCGGGGCGACCTTGCGTCGCCTGGTGACGAGCCCGGACTCGCGCGCGGCGGCGTTCAGCCAGCGCGTCGGGAAGAGGGATCGCAGCTCGGCGGGGATGCTGGTACGCTGGCTCGCGGCCATCGTTCCTCCGGATCGAGTTCACGCCTAGACAACGCGAACGAGATCAGAGGCCGGTGGCCGTTTCCAGTTTTCGGATCGAAGAACGCGCGGTTACGCGAGATCAGCAGCGCGCGGGCGGTCTGCTAACCGAACACGCATG
>DASSSJ010000200.1:0-21191 GCA_035708485.1 Anaeromyxobacter sp.
AGGCGGACCTTGCCGTTCCGCGCGCCGTAGGCGAAGAGGAACGACGGCAGCAGCACGAAGCCGAGCACCTCGACGAGGAACAGCGCGCCGTAGCCGGTGGCGAGGTAGCCCCAGGCGTGCCCGTCGATGACGCCCTGCAGCTTCAGGAAGAAGTAAGCGAACATCACGAGCGCGGCGGCCTTGCCGAGGCCGAGCTGCAGCTTGTCCGCGTCGATGTGCTGCCCCTCGAACTGCTTGTGGAACACCTTGTGCGAGATGGTCGACTCGAAGATGACCATGCACAGGCCGGCGATGATCGCGGAGACGAAGAAGAAGATGAAGATGTAGCCCGTGTACCAGAGCGGGTGGAGCTTCGTCGGCGCGAGCAGGAAGAGGGACCCGAGCGCGCTCTGGTGCATCGTCGAGAACATCACCGACAGCACCGTGAGCGCGATGAGGGTCTTCTTCATCACGCCGTGGAGCTTCTTCCACCCGAGCCACTCGAAGAGCGGCACGGTGAACTCGAGCCCGAGCACCGTGGTGTACAGGGTCACGCACCAGGCGACCTCGAACAGGGCCGACTGCGAGCCGACGGTCGGGTTGATCGGGAAGAACGCGATGTTCCAGGGCCGGCCGAGGTCGGCCATGAGCCCGATCACCGCCATCACGTAGCCGAGGAAGGCGGTCAGGATCGCCGGCCGCTCGATCGGGTGGTACTCCTTCAGCCCGAAGATCTGGACGGTCGCGCCGATGGTGAAGCCGCCGGCGGCGAGGACGATGCCGGTCATCATGTCGAACCCGATCCAGAGGCCCCAGGGGGCGGTCTGGGACAGGTTCGTGGTGGCGGCGAGGCCCACCCAGAACCGGTAGGCGAGGAGCGGGATCCCGACCCCCAGGATCAGGGCGGCGATCGCGTTGAACGGGGTGCAGCAGGCGCGGACGTACTCCTTCACGCCCATCCCGAGCAGGATCTTCTCCTTGAAGAAGCCCGGGTGCGCCGCGACGGCGTTCGCGCTAGCCATGGTGGTCCTCCTTCTTCTCGGCCGCGTGCTCGCCGTTCTCGCGCCGCTTCGAGAAGGCGTAGATCCCCATCAGCAGCGGGGGCCAGAGGGTCATCACGAACGGCGGCGCGCCGAGCGCGCCCGCGACGAGCTCCGGGACCTCCTTGTCCGGCGTCCCCGAGCGCAGCGCGAGCTTCTCGAGCGGGAAGTCGCCGATGTAGAGCCAGCTCGTCCCGCCGGCCTCGTGCTCGCCGTAGACGTGGTGCACGTAGCGGTCGGGGTTCGTGTAGATGCGGGTCTTCGCGAGCTCGAGCATGTCGCCGCGGTGGCCGAACGTGAGCGCGCCGGAGGGGCAGACCTCTACGCACGCGGGCCTGAGGCCCGCCGCCTGCCGCTCCGCGCAGAACTGGCACTTGCGGACCCGCGGCACGTTCGAGTCGTACTCGTACTTGGGGATGTCGAACGGGCAGGCGATCATGCAGTAGCGGCAGCCCAGGCAGTTCGACGGGTCGTAGGTGACCGGCCCCTCGGGCTTCTTGTCCATCGCCCGGACCGGGCACGCCGACGCGCACGCCGGCGCGAGGCAGTGCATGCACTGCCGCTTCGCGTACCGGTTCTCGACCGTCGGGATCGCGTTCACGACGGTGAAGGCGTCCTGGGTCGTCTCCCGCTTCTGCTGGAACACGGCGTCGCCCTCGGGCGGCGCCGGGTTCTGGTTCGCCTCGGAGCACGCCGCCTCGCACGCGCGGCACCCGACGCAGAGGGTCGTGTCCACGAGCACGCTCGGCGACTCCTCCGAGCCCTCCGGCGCGGCGGACGCCGCCCGGGCCGTCCCGGCCCCCGCGGCGCCCGCTCCGATGGCGGCGATCTTGAAGAACCCTCGGCGTCCGATCCTCATGGTCGGCTCCTGGTCTCTCCGCGCCTAGCTGCGGGCGGCGACGAGGTTGAGGGTCCCGAGCACCGCGACTCCGGCCAGCGCCAGCACGAACGCGAACATCATGGCGTCGCTCCTTTCGGACCGTCGTTGTTGTCGTCCTCGGCCACCGAGCGTCCCGCGCGCGCGAGCGCCTCCTTGAAGAGGGGGCACTCCCCGTACTCCCCCTCGCACGTGCTCGCGGTGGTGACGCGGTCGATCGGGACCGGCTTCTTCACGGGGTAGGCCCGGCAGAAGACCATCGAGACCTCTTTCAGGTACGGGCAGGTCATGTGCCGTCCTCCTTGCCCTCCCTCATCGCAAGCGGGGGGCCAGGGACCGCGCGGCGCGCGCGCGTCGCCGTTCGGCCGCATTCACGGACGGTTACGCGAGGCCGCGCGCGAGCGCGCGCCGCGCGCTGCACGGGCGGGACGCCCCGTCGTGGAGAAGCTCGACGCCCCGCCGACCGGGCGGGGCGTCTATCCGGCGGGATCGCGGGAGGTTGCGCCGGGAACGCGGGACGTGGAGAAGTCCTCCACGGCCGTGGAGGAACTCAACGGCCCGTGGAGCCCGCCGGCTCGTGCGCGGCCTCGTCGGCCTCGCCGTCGCGGCGGATCCCGTACTTCCTCATCTTGTTGTACAGCGTGACGCGGTCGATCCCGAGGATGCGGGCCGACTGCGACACGTTGCCGCCGGTGTGGGCGAGGACCGCGGCCACGTGGCGCTTCTCGACCTCCTCGAGCGACGCCATCGTCCCGGCCTTGGGCGGCGCGTCGCCGCGCGACGGCATGCCCAGGTCCGCGAGCTGGATCACCACCCCGGTCGCGACGACCGCGCCGCGCTCGAGCACGTTGCGGAGCTCCCGCACGTTGCCCGGCCAGTCGTGCGCCATGAGCGCCCCCATGGCGTCCGGCGACACCCCGTCGAGCCGCTTCTTCATCTCGACCGCCAGCCGCTCGACGAAGCTCTCGACGAGGAGGGGGACGTCCTCGCGCCGCTGCCGGAGCGGCGGGATCACGATCGGGATGACGTTCAGCCGGTAGAAGAGGTCCTCCCGGAACTTCCCCTCCTGCGCGGCCTTGCGCAGGTCGCGGTTCGTCGCGGCGACGATCCGGACGTCCACCTCGATCTCCTCGTTGCCGCCGACGCGGTGGAACTTGCGCTCCTCGAGCACGCGCAGGAGGTCGAGCTGGAGCTTCGGGCCGATGTCGCCCACCTCGTCGAGGAACAGGGTCCCCCCGTGCGCCTGCTCGAACTTCCCCTTCCGGCGCGCGAGGGCGCCCGTGAACGAGCCCTTCTCGTGGCCGAACAGCTCCGACTCGAGGAGGGTCTCGGTCAGCGCGGCGCAGGACACGCCGACGAAGGGGCCCTCGGCGCGGGGGCTCTCCGCGTGGATGGCGCGCGCGAGGACCTCCTTGCCGGTGCCGGACTCGCCGAGGATCAGGATCGTGGAGTTCGACTTCGCCGCCGTGCGGGCGAGCTCGAACAGCGCCTGCATGGCGGGGCTCTTCGAGAGGAGGTCGCGGAAGCGGTACTCCTGCTTCAACGCCTGGCGCAGGACGAGGTTCTCCCGCACGAGCGTCTGCTGGCTGACGATCTTCTGCATCATGATCGACAGCTCCTCGGGGTCGAACGGCTTCACGAGGTAGTCGTAGGCGCCCGCCTTCATGGCGGCGACGGCGGTGTCCACCGTGGCGTAGGCCGTCATGATCACGACCGCGAGCTCGGGCTGGAGCCGCTTCGCCTCCTCGAGGACCTGCAGCCCGTCCATGCCGGGCATCTTCAGGTCCACGATCAGGATCGACCAGCGCTCCGCCTTGATCTTCTCGATCGCGGAGGGCCCGTCGGGGGCGACGGCGACGGTGTAGCCGTCCTTCTCGAGCCAGCCCCCGAGCGACTCGCGGACGATCTCCTCGTCGTCCACCACCAGGATGCGCGTCCTGTCGTTCGACATGGGTTCAGGTCCCTCCGTTCAGCTCGCGGAGCCGGCCGCGGCACTCCGCGCACAGGTCCGAGCTCTTCTCGTCCACCTCGCGCACGGCGGGGGAGCGCGACATCACGCAGGCGGGCGTGCCGCAGTGCACGAGCCCGAAGGCGTGCCCCACCTCGTGGACGGCCTCCTTGGCGAGCCGCTCGACGAGCAGCTTGCGCCCGAAGAGCTCCACGTCCTCGAGGAGCCGCGCCGTCGAGACCACCGCGGCCCTCCCGCCGAGCTGCGCCTCGCCGAAGACGTAGGTGAGGATCGGGATGAACAGGTCCCGGTCGGTGACGCCGAGGACCTTCCCCTCGCGCGGCCCCGTCTCGCCGAGCCAGCGCAGGATGGCGCCGGAGAGGTGCTGCCGCCGGCGCGGGTCGAAGGCGTGGCGCGGCCGCTCCGGCCGGTCCCACGGCAGGACCGGGCGCTGGAACGCGGCGGCGAGGTGGCGGTGCACGTGGTCCACGAGGTCGCGCTCGACCTCCTCCTCACCGATCCACCAGACGAAGATCGGCATCATTCATCGCGTCCCCTTCGGCGGCAGCCGGAGGGCGACCCGGGTGCCCTTCCCCACCTCGGTCTTGAGCTCGACCTTCCCCCCGTGGCGCTCGACGATCCCGTACACGACGGAGAGGCCGAGGCCGGTCCCCTTCTCCTTGGTCGTGAAGAACGGGTCGAAGATCTTGGAGAGGTGGTCCGGCGGGATCCCCGGCCCGCTGTCCTGGAACGCGAGCTCGATCCAGGCGCCGCCCCCGACGAGGCCGGTCTCGACGACGAGCCGCCCGCCGCGCGCCATCGCCTCGCACGCGTTCATGATCACGTTCACGCAGGCCTGGCGGAGCTGCCCGAAGTCGGCGTCGACGAGCGGCACCTGGCCGAGCCGCTTCTCGAGCGCGACGCCCTGGATCTGGATCTGGTTCGCGAGGAGCTGGATCGCCTCCTCGACCACGAGGTTGACGTTCACCTCCTTGACCGCGAGCGGGCGCTCCCGCGCGAAGTCGAGGAGGTTGCGGACGATGGCGGAGCACCGCTCCGTCTCGCGCTGCACGAGCAGGAGGTGCTTCACGAGCGCCCTGCGCGTCGCCTCGTCCGGCGCGCCCTGCTCGAGCGTCCGCACGATGAGCTTCGCGAAGGTGAGGATCCCGGCGAGCGGGTTGTTGATCTCGTGGGCGATCGAGGCGGAGAGCTTGCCGAGGGAGCTGAGCTTCTCGCTCCGGACGAGCTGGTCCTGCGCGGCCTGCAGCGCGGCGGTCCGCTCCTCCACCTGCCGCTCGAGGTCGTGCATGAGCACGTCGAGCTGCCGCTTCGTGGTGCGGAGCGAGCGCGTCATGTCGTTGAACGAGGTGGCGAGGAGCCCGAGCTCGCCGCGCCAGGTCACCGGGACCTCCAGCTCGAGCTGGTCGCGGGCGACGCGGCGGGTGGCCTGCACGAGCGCCGCCACCGGGGAGAGGACGTGCCGCCGGCTGAACAGCCACACCGCGAAGCCGAGCGTCGCCGCCGCGAGCGCCGAGGCGAGGAGCGTCCGCGCGCGGAAGCCCGCCGTCTCCGCGTCGAGCCGCTCGAGCGAGACGCCGACGTCGATCACGCCGAGCACCTTGCGCTGCGACGGGTGGGCGTGGCACGCGGCCGACGCGCAGGAGGCCTCGTTGTAGAGCGGCGTCACGATGCCGAGGACGCGCCGCCCCTCCGCCTCGAAGACGCGGCTGCGGTCCGCGAGCTCGAGCCGGTGGAGCGGCTCGTTCTCTTCGTGGCAGGCGGAGCAGGCCTCGGCGCGGCGATCCACGAGCTCGCCGACCTCGTCGCGCTCGGTGGAGAAGGTGATCCGGCCGTCCTGGTCCATCATGCGGACCATCACGATGCCGGTCTGCCGGCCGATGTCCTGCATGATGAGGTAGGCGTCGCCGCGCCGGTCCTGGAGCATCGCGCGGTGGAGCGCGTTCGAGATGGTGTGGCTGAGGAGGTCGGACTCGGCGACCACCTGGGAGAGCAGGTGGCGCTGCACCGCGAGCTCGGCGAAGAAGAACGCGCCCACCATCCCGAGCGCGACGATGCCGACCGTCACGAACAGCTTCGTCGCGAGCCGGTCGACCCAGGGGATCTCGAAGCCCACCGCGCCCAGCGACGAAGGCGCGATGTCGCGCGCGAGACGGGCCAGGGCGCGGTCCGCGCCGTCCCTCGGCCCGTCCGGCGCCGGGGCCGGCGGCGCTCCCGTCGGCCCGCCGTCGCCGCCGGAGCTCGTCGCGACCTCGCCCATCTCCCAACCCCCTCTCGGGACGCGTCATTCACCAGCGGCGAATCACCCACACGATGCGCCGGGCCCGCCCCGCGGGCCTTGTCCCGCGTCAACGATTGTTCAATTTCTCGCCGGGCAGATTGCACCCGATCGGCGGTGATTGCCGCGACAATTCGCCCGCGTCGGGCCACCGCACCGGGCGGCCGCTTCGTTGATCCCCGGCAAGATCGCGGCTAATCTGCCCGGTCCCGTGACAGAACCGCGCGCCATCCTCCTCGTGCAGTGTCCCGACCGGCCCGGCATCGTGGCCGCCATCTCCAGCTTCCTCTTCCGCCACGGCGCCAACATCACCGACTTCGACCAGCACACGTCCCACGACGACGAGGCCGTCTATTTCACGCGCCTCGAGTTCCAGACGGACAAGATCGACCTGCCCCTCGAGGACCTGAAGTCCGCCTTCGGGCTCGACGTGGCGCGCCCGTTCGCGATGGACTGGCGGCTGACGCTCTCGACGCAGCGCAAGCGCGTCGCGGTGCTCGTCTCGCGGCACGACCACGCGCTCATGGAGCTGCTCTGGACGTGGAAGCGGGGCGACCTGCGCGCCGACGTGACGACGGTGATCTCGAACCACGCCGACCTCGAGCCGGCGGTCGCGCCGTTCGGCGTGCCGTTCGTCCACGTGCCCAACACCCGCGAGACGCGCGCGCAGGCGGAGGCCCGGATGTCCGCGATCCTCGACGGGCAGGCCGACCTCGTCGTGCTCGCCCGCTACATGCAGATCGTCTCGCCCGAGCTCGCCGCCCGCTGGGCGAACCGGATGATCAACATCCACCACTCGTTCCTCCCCGCGTTCGCCGGCGCCGACCCCTACCGGCAGGCGTACGACCGCGGCGTGAAGATCGTCGGCGCCACGGCGCACTACGTGACGGCGCAGCTCGACGGCGGCCCGATCATCGAGCAGGACGTCGGCCGCGTGACGCACCGCGACTCCGTCGAGGACCTGAAGCACCTCGGCCGCGATCTCGAGCGCCGCGTGCTCGCCCGCGCCGTGCGCTGGCACTGCGAGGACCGGATCATCGTGCACGGGAACAAGACCGTCGTGTTCTCGTAGCCGGCGCGGCCCGCGGCGCCCCCCGGCCCCACCTTGCGGGGGGAGGTCCCCCATGGCGGCGCGCACCCTGACGTACGTCCTCGGCCTGTGGCAGTTCTTCGCCGCGTTCGCGATCCCGCGGGAGCGGCCCTCGTTCTGGACCGCCTGGAGCCTCGGGCTCCTGGCCGCCGTGCTTGCGGTCGTGGGGATGACGCGGCGCCGGGCGCGGTACGGCGGCCTCGCCGTCGGGCTCCTGGTCGCCGCCTCCGCCCTCGTCCTCCCGCACGAGACGCCGATCGCCTGGTGGAACGACGTCGCCGTGGGATCGGCCCTCGCGGCCCTGTCGCTCGTGCCCGGGACGATGTACTCGACGCGGAGGCGGCGGGCGACGGCGTGACGCCGCGGGCGGCGACGTCGAACCGCGACCTCGACCTCGACCCCGGCCCCGACCTCGACCCCGACCTCGACCCCGACGCCGACCTCGACCTCGACCTCGACCTCGACCCCGACGCCGCAGGGCCCGACCGGGAGGTGCGCGCCCTCTTCGGAGCGGGCACCTTCCCGCGGTGCCGACCGCCGCCGCCCCGGAGGACCTCGAGCGGCTCCGCGCGGAGCTGGCGGGCCGCGCGTCCTCCCTCCAGCAGGAGGTCTGCGCCGCGCTGGAGGAGCTCGACGGCGGCGCGCGCTTCTCCACCGACGCCTGGGAGCGCGCCGGCGGGGGCGGCGGCGTCGCGCGCGTCCTGCAGGACGGCGCGGTGCTCGAGAAGGCGGGCGTCAACGTGTCGGACGTGCACGGCGCGCTCGCGCCGTCGCTCGCCGCGCGCCTCCCCGGCGACGGCGGCGCGTTCGCGGCGGCGGGGCTCTCCGTGGTGATCCACCCGCGCTCCCCGATGGTGCCGGCCGCGCACTGCAACGTCCGGTTCCTCGCGCGCGGCGGCGCCGGCTGGTTCGGCGGCGGCGCCGACCTCACGCCGTACTACCTCTTCGAGGACGACTGCGCGCACTTCCACCGCGCCCTGCGCGACGTCTGCGAGCGCCACGTCCCGGGGCGCTGGGCGGAGCTGAAGCGCGGCGCGGACGCGTACTTCTTCCTGCGCCACCGCGGCGAGCACCGCGGGGTCGGCGGGATCTTCTTCGACGACCTCGGCGGCGACCTCGACGGCGCGCTCGCGCTCGCGTCGGAGCTCCCGCGGGCGTTCCTCGCCGCGTGGCTGACGATCGCGGAGCGCCGCAGGGCCGTGCCGTGGGGCGAGCCGGAGCGCCGCTGGCAGGAGATCCGGCGGGGCCGCTACGTCGAGTTCAACCTGGTCCTCGACCGCGGCACCGCGTTCGGGCTCGAGACGGGCGGCCGGATCGAGTCGGTCCTCATGTCGCTCCCGCCGCGCGTGCGCTGGCCGTACGACCACCGGCCCGAGCCGGGCAGCCGCGAGGCGGCGCTCGTCGAGGTGCTGCGGCGCCCGCGCGAGTGGGCGTGAGCCGTCCCGCGCGGCGCGCGCTCGTCCGGCGCTCAGTCCCGCGCGGCCCCGTGCTGCGCGTCGGTCGGGCGGGGAGGCGCGCCGCGCCCGCGCGCGATCTCCTGCTCGAGGCCGCGCGTCTTCATGAGCGAGATCGCGATCGAGCCGCCGAGCAGCGCCACCACGACGGCGAGCGAGACCATCGCGTTGACGTGGATCCAGGCCGAGGCGGACATCTTCAGGCCGATGAAGACGAGCACCAGGGCGAGGCCGATCTTCAGGTACTCGAACCGGCCGATCAGGCTCGCGATGGCGAAGTAGAGCGACCGCAGGCCGAGGATGGCGAAGATGTTCGAGGTGAAGACGATGAACGGGTCGAGCGTGACGCCGAAGATCGCGGGCACCGAGTCGAGCGCGAAGATGACGTCGGAGATCTCGATGAGCGCGAGGCACAGGAAGAGCGGCGTCGCGACCCACCGGCCGCCGTGCCGGACGAAGAAGTGGTTCCCCTCGAGCACGGGGGTCGCCGGGATCACGCGCCGGAGCAGGCGGAAGGC
Organism: Anaeromyxobacter sp.; assembly: GCA_035708485.1. GTDB lineage: Bacteria > Myxococcota > Myxococcia > Myxococcales > Anaeromyxobacteraceae > Anaeromyxobacter. The sequence continues at coordinate 9,203 of DASSSJ010000200.1, forward strand.
GAGGCTGTGCTCGGGCTGGTGCTCCTCCTCCTTGTGGAAGAGGAGCTTCACGCCGGTGAAGAGCAGGAAGGCGCCGAACACGTAGATGAGCCAGTGGAACCGCTGCAGGAGCGCGGTGCCGCCGATGATCATCGCGCCGCGCAGGACGAGCGCGGTGAGGATCCCCCAGAACAGCACGCGGTGCTGGAGGTGCGCCGGGATGCGGAACGTCGCGAAGACGAGGACGAAGACGAAGAGGTTGTCCACCGAGAGCGACTGCTCGATGAGGTAGCCCGTCAGGAACTCGGTCGCGCGGGTGCCGCCGAAGCGCCACCAGACGAACCCCATGAACGCGAACGCGAGGGTCATCCAGACGACGACCCACGACAGCGCCTCGCGGGCGGGGACCGGCCGATCCTCCTTGTGGAAGACGCCGAGGTCGAGCGCGAGCAGCACGAGCACGACGGCGATGAAGCCGGCCCAGAGCCACGGGTTAGCGACGGTCACCATTCGGGGGCTCCGGGTGGGAGACGCCGGGTTGTAACGCGGCCCCCGGGCTTCGCGCGTGAGAAAGTTCCTGCGCGTCTGTTAGATAATCCGAAACCGATGGAGTGGCTCAACTACCACCACCTCTTCTACTTCTGGACGGTGGCGCGCGCAGGGAGCATCGCGCGCGCCGGCGAGGAGCTCCGCCTCGCCCAGCCGACCATCTCGAACCAGCTGAAGACGCTGGAGTCGAACCTCGGGGTGAAGCTGCTCGAGCGCCAGGGGCGACGGCTCGTCCTCACCGACGCCGGCCGGACGGTCCTTCGCTTCGCGGACGACATCTTCAGGACCGGGCGCGAGCTGCAGCGCGCCGTGAAGGGGCTCCCGACGGGGCACGGCCTCCGGCTCGTCGCGGGCGTGGTGGACGTCATCCCGAAGCGCATGGCGGCGCTCCTCCTCCAGCCCGCCGTGGACGCCCACCCCGAGCTCGTCCTCGTCTGCCGGGAGGGGCCCCTCCCGCAGCTCCTCGGCGCGCTCGCGCTCCACGAGATCGACGTCGTGATCGCGGACGTCCCCGCCTCCGAGGACGTGAAGGTGAAGGCGTTCAACCACCGGCTCGGCGACTGCGGGAGCTCCTTCCTCGCCGCGCCGCGCCACGCCGGGCTGCGCAGGGGGTTCCCGCGCTCCCTCGAGGGCGCGCCGCTGCTGATGCCGGCGCCGGGCACCGCGCTGCGGCGGGCGATCGACGCCTGGCTCGCCGCGACCGGGATCAGCCCCCGCGTGGTCGGCGAGTTCGACGACAGCGCGCTCATGAAGGCGTTCGGCGCGCGCGGCTTCGGCGTGTTCGCCGTCCCGTCGGTGCTGGAGGACGAGATCCGCGCCCAGTACGGCGTCCAGGTGATCGGCCGCGCCGAGGACGTGCGCGAGGTGTTCTACGCGATCACCGTCGAGCGCCGCCTGCGCCACCCGGCCGTGGTCGCGGTGGCGGAGACGGCGCGCGACGCGATCTTCGGCGCGCGCGTCGCTTGATCAGGTTTTCTCGAAGTATCTGAACGACATTGTCTATTTGACGAAGCGTCGCGCGTGCCGCATCTTCCCCGCGTCCACGGGAGGACGGCATGAAGAACCAGCTCAAGACGATCCTGCTCCTCGGCGCGCTCTCCGCGCTCCTCGTCGCCTTCGGCGCGAGCCTCGGCCCCGGCTGGATGTGGGGCATGACGGCGGTCGCGCTCGGCGTGAACCTGTTCGCCTACTTCTTCTCGGACCGGCTCGTGCTCCGGATGCACGGCGCGCGCGAGGTCCCGGAGGCCCAGGCGCCCGGGCTGCACGCGGTCGTGGCGGAGCTCGCCGCCCGCGCCCGCATCCCGAAGCCGCGCGTGTTCGTCATCGACGACCCTCACGCCAACGCCTTCGCCACCGGGCGCAACCCGCAGCACGCGGTCGTCGCGGTGACGACGGGCATCCTCGACGTCCTCGACGAGCGCGAGCTGCGCGGCGTGCTCGCCCACGAGATCGCCCACGTCGCGAACCGCGACATCCTCGTCGCCTCCGTCGCCGCCGGGCTCGCCACCGCGATCTCGAACCTCGCGAACGCGCTCGCCTTCGCGGGTCTCTTCGGGGGCGGCCAGCAGGAAGACGACGGCCACCCGGCCCAGGGCCTCCTCTTCATGCTCCTCGCCCCCGTCGGCGCGACGCTCGTGCAGCTCGGGATCTCGCGCTCGCGCGAGTACCTCGCCGACGAGACCGGCGCGCGGCTCTCGGGCGACCCGCTCGCGCTCGCGAGCGCCCTCGAGAAGCTCCACGCCTCGGCGCACGCCGTCCCGGCCCGCGCCGAGGCGCCCGCGACGGCGAGCCTCTTCATCGTGAACCCGTTCGGCGCCGTCGGCGCGGGGCTGGCGCGGCTGTTCTCCACCCATCCCCCGGCGGAGGAGCGGATCCGCAGGCTCCGCGAGCTGGCGCGCAGCGTGCGCGGCCACGCGTTCGAGGGACCCGGTCCCCGCTCCCGCCTCGTGCGGGGCTGAGCGCGCCGTGTTACCCATCTGCGCATGAGCGCGCCGAGGATCACCGTCTACACCAGGCAGAACTGCCCGTTCTGCGTCCGCGCGAAGCGGCTCCTCGAGCGGAAGGGCGTGCGCTACGAGGAGATCGCCGTCGAGGGGGAGGACGAGGTGCGCGCGTGGCTCGCCGAGAAGACCGGGCAGCTGACCGTCCCGCAGATCTTCGCCGGCGAGCGCTCCCTGGGCGGGTTCTCGGACGTCGACGCGCTCGAGAAGGAGGGGAAGCTCGACCCGATCCTGCGGGGCGAGGCGTAACCTCCCGGTATCGCCACGCGCGCCCGGTACGTTGACGGACACCCGCGGACGGGAGAAATAGGGGGCGCGATGCACCTTTACCGTCCGACGCGCGCGGCGCGGCCGGCCGCGGTGGCCGCGGCCGCCGCCGTGCTCGGGGCGGGCTGCCTCCCGTCCACCTGGGTCGCGCGGCGCGCGCCGCCCCCGGCGCAGGTCGCGCGCGAGGAGGCGGCGAGGGCCGCCGTGGCCGCGCCGGAGCCGGCGCCCCGGGCCGCGACCCCGGCGCCGCCCGCGGCCGCGCCGCGGTCGCTCGCGGACCTCCTCGACCTCGCCCTCGCCCAGGATCCCGCGACGCGCGCCGCCTGGTTCGACGCGCGCGCCGCCGCGGCGCAGTCCGGCTCCCGCCGCGCGGCGTGGCTCCCGAGCCTCGACGCGACGCTCGTGCTCTCGCGCCAGCGGACCGGCGCGACGGGCCGCGTCGGCGAGAGCCCGGCGCGGTCCGAGTCGACGCAGTCGACCCTCACCCCGACCGCGACGCTCAGCTGGCTCCTCCTGGACGCCGGCGTCCGCAGCGCGCTCGTGAGGGAGTCCGACCTCCTCTTCAGCGCCGCCCGCCTCGGCGAGGTCGCGGCCGTGTCGGACCTCGTGCTCCGGGTGCAGCAGAGCTACTTCGGCTACCTCGGCGCGCGCGCCCTGGTGGAGGCCGAGACGGCCGCCGTGAAGCAGGCGGAGGCGAGCCTCGCGGCGGCGCAGGCGCGCCAGCGGGCGGGGCTCTCGACGGTCGCGGACGTGCTCCAGGCCCGGACGGCGCTGTCGCAGACGCGCCTCGCGCTCCAGCAGGTCGAGGGGCAGGCGCTGGCGCTGCGCGGAGGGCTCGCGACGCTGGCCGGGCTGCCGCCCACGGCGGACCTGGACGTGGGGTCGCTGCCCGCCGAGGTGGACGTGACCGCGGCCCAGCCGGCGGTCGAGGAGCTCCTCGCCGCCGCCGAGGCGCGGAACCCGGACGTCGGCCGCGCGCGCGCCACCGCGGACGCGGCGGCCGCCCGCGCCCGCGCGGCCGCGCGCGCGCCGTGGCCCACCCTCTCGTTCCAGGCGAACGCGCTGCAGCCGTTCTACGTCGCACCCTCGGGAGTCGACTCGAGCCCGGGCTGGCTCGTCGGCCTCGTCCTGCGGCTCCCCACGCTCGAGGGGCTCGGGCTCAGGGCGGCGTACGACGTCCTCGCCGCGCGCGCCTCGGCGGACGCGGCGCGCGCGCGGGCGGACGCGACCGCGCAGCGGGTCGCGCTCGACGTCTGGACGGGGTACCAGGCGGTCCGGACGGCCGGGGGCCGCATCGCCACGTCGCGGGACCTGCTCGAGGCGGCCCGCGCCTCTGCGGAGGTGGCGCACGGGCGTTATAGGGAGGGGGTCGGCTCCATCGTCGACCTGCTCAACGCGCAGGCGGCGCTCGAGCTCGCGCTCGCGGAGAGCGCCCGCGCCCGCGCCGACTACCTCGTGTCGCTCGCCCAGCTCGCCCGCGCCGCGGGCCGGCTCGACGCCGTGCCGCCGGCGCCCGCGCCGCCCGACGGACCCGGAGGAACGCCCCACCCATGATCGCCCGCCGCACGCTCCCGCTCCTCGTCGCCGCCCTCGTCGCCTGCTCGCGCGGCGAGGGCCAGGCCGCGGGCGGTCCGCGCCCGGTGCCGGTCCGCGCGGCGAAGGCGGTCGAGAAGGACGTGCCGGTCGAGATCCGCGCGGTCGGCAAGGTCGTCTCGTCCCAGTCCGTCGCGATCCGGCCGCAGGTCTCCGGGACGCTGGTCGCCGCCCACTTCACCGAGGGGCGCACGGTCAGGAAGGGCGACCTGCTCCTCGAGATCGACCGCCGCCCGTACGAGGCCGCGCTCTCCGAGGCGAAGGCGAGGCTCGCCCAGGATCTGGCCCGCGCCGAGAACGCGCGCGCCGACGCGACCCGCTACGCGGGGCTCGTCGAGAAGGAGTTCGTGACGCGCCAGCAGTACGAGGCGGCGAAGGCGAACGCCGCCGCGCTCGACGCGCAGGTGGCGGCCGACCGCGCCGCGGTCGACCGGGCCCAGCTCAACCTCTCCTACGCGGCGATCCGTGCGCCGATCTCGGGGCGGACCGGCAGGCTCCTCGTCCACCCGGGCAACCTCGTGTCGGTCGGCGCCCCCGAGCCGCTCGTCACCATCGAGCAGGTGAAGCCGGTCCAGGCCGAGTTCGCGATCCCGGAGCGCCACCTGCCCGCGCTCCAGGCGCGGCGCGACGCGCCGCCTCCGGTGCGCCTGGGGAGCTCGGCGGGGGGGCGGGAGTTCGAGGGGACGCTCTCCTTCGTGAACAACGCGGTGGACCCCGCGACCGGTACCATCCTCCTCAAGGCCAGCGTCGCGAACGAGGACGAGGCGCTCCTCCCCGGCCAGATCGTGGACGTCCGCCTCCGGATCGCGGAGCGGACGCGCGCGGTGGTCGTCCCCGCGTCCGCGGTGGCCTCCGGGCAGCAGGGCGACTACGCGTACGTGGTGACCGCGGACATGCACGCCGAGCTCAGGCCGGTGCAGGTCGACCAGGCGGGCGACGCGGAGGTGGTCGTCGGGAAGGGGATCGCCGCCGGCGAGACGGTCGTCACCGAGGGCCTGCTCAAGCTGCGGCCGGGCGTCGCCGTCGAGATCCTGCAGGAGAGGGCCGCCGCGCGATGAGCCTGTCGGCCCCCTTCATCCGCCGCCCGGTCATGACGATCCTCGTCATGGCGAGCTTCACCGCCTTCGGCGTGTTCGCGTACCGGTCCCTGCCGGTGTCGGACCTCCCGGTGGTGGACTTCCCGACCATCGAGGTGAGGGCGAGCCTCCCGGGGGCGAGCGCGGAGACGATGGCGGCGTCGGTCGCCACCCCGCTCGAGCGCCAGTTCTCCAACATCGGCGGCGTCAAGTCGATGAACTCCTCGTCGAGCCAGGGATCGACGAACGTCACGCTCGAGTTCGACCTCTCCCGCGACATCGACGGCGCCGCGCTCGACGTGCAGGCGGCGATCTCCGCGTCGCTCGGGCAGCTCCCCGCCAACATGCCCTCGCCGCCGACGTTCCGGAAGGTGAACCCGGCCGACTCGCCCATCCTGTTCATCGCCCTGACGTCCCAGACGCTCCGGCTCTCCGATCTGAACCGGTACGCCCAGGACCTCGTGGCGCAGCGGATCGCGACCGTGCCCGGCGTCGCCGAGGTCGCCATCTTCGGCGCGCAGAAGTACGCCGTCCGGATCGAGCTCGACCCGCGCGCCCTCGCGTCCCGCGGGATCGGCCTCGACGAGGTGATCACCGCGGTCCGGAACGCCAACGCGAACCTGCCCACCGGGCTGCTGCAGGGGCGAGACCGCGCCTACACCATCGAGGCGTCCGGGGGGCTCCTCGACGCGGAGGACTTCCGCGGGGTCGCCGTCGCGTTCCGCGACGGCGCGCCGGTGCGGCTCGGCGAGGTGGCGACGGTCCGCGACGGCGTGGAGAACGACCGCGAGGCCGCGTGGTTCGTGCGGGGGGGGAAGGACGAGCGGGCCATCACGGTGGCGGTGCGCCGCCAGCCCGGGACGAACACGGTCGAGATCGCCCGGCGCGTCCGCGCGCTGCTCCCCGTCGTCCAGCGGCAGCTCCCCGGCGCCGCCACCCTGCACCTGCACTTCGACCGGTCGGAGTCGATCCTCCACTCCGTCCGCGACGTCCAGTTCACGCTCCTCCTCACGCTCGCGCTCGTCGTCCTCGTCATCTTCCTGTTCCTGCGGAACCTCCCCGCGACGGTGATCCCGAGCCTCGCGCTGCCCATCTCGATCGTCGGCACCTTCGCGATCATGTCGGTGTTCGGCTACTCGCTCGACAACCTGTCGCTCATGGCGCTCACGCTCGCGGTCGGCTTCGTGGTCGACGACGCGATCGTCATGCTGGAGAACATCGTGCGGCACATCGAGCGCGGCGAGCCTCCGCTCGAGGCGGCGTTCCGCGGATCGAAGGAGATCGCGTTCACGATCGTCTCCATGACGATCTCGCTCGCCGCCGTGTTCCTGCCGGTGCTGTTCATGGGCGGCCTCGCCGGCCGGCTCTTCAAGGAGTTCGCGGTCACCATCGGCGCGGCGATCCTCGTGTCCGGGGTCGTCTCCCTCACCCTCACGCCGCTGCTCTGCGCGCGCTTCCTGAAGCACGCGCCGTCGGAGGAGCGGCACGGACGGCTGTACCAGCTCACCGAGCGCGGCTTCGGCTGGGCGCTCCGGACGTACGACCGCGGCCTCACCTGGTCCCTGGGCCACGCGTGGAAGGTCCTGCTCTTCTCCGCCGCCGTCTTCGTCGCGACCCTGGCGCTCTTCATCCTCTCGCCGAAGGGGTTCCTCCCGAGCGAGGACACCGGGCGCGTCGTGATCAACACCGAGCCCGCGGAGGGCACGAGCTTCGAGGCGATGGTGCGGGCGCAGCGCCAGGCCGCGCAGATCGTCACCTCGCACCCCGCGGTCGAGCGGGCCATCTCGCGCGCGTTCAGCCGCGGGACGTCGGGCGCGGGCTTCATGTTCCTGCGGCTGAAGGACGGCGACCGGCCCCACGTCGACCAGGTGATCGCGGATCTCCGTCGCGACCTCGCGGCGGTGCCCGAGCTGCGGCCGTCGATCCAGAACCCGCCGCCGATCACGCTGGCGGGCGGCGGGGCGGGGCGCTCCCAGTACGCGTTCACGGTCCAGGACGCGGACCCCGCGACGCTCTACCGCGCCGCGCCCGCGCTCGAGGCGCGGATGCGCGAGATCCCGGGCCTCGTGGACGTGATCTCGGACCTGCGCCTCTCGTCGCCGCGCGTCAACGTCGAGATCGACCGCGAGCGCGCCGCGGCCCTGCAGGTCTCGCCCCTCGCGGTGGAGGAGGCGCTGTACACCGCGTTCGGCTCGCGGCGGATCTCCATCATCACCGCGCCCGAGGACCAGTACGACGTGCTGATGGAGCTCGACCCGACCTACCGGGTCGAGCCCGGCTCGCTGGCGCTCGTGCACGTGCGCTCGGCGACCGGGAAGCTCGTCCCGCTCGACACCGTCGCCCGCCTCGGACGCTCCGTCGGCCCGCTGTCCGTGAACCACGCGGGCCAGCTCCCCGCGGTCAACATCGCGTTCAACCTCCGCCCCGGCGCGTCGCTCGGGCCCGCCGTCGCGGCGGTGGAGCGCGCCGCCGCGGAGGTCCTGCCGGACACGTCCTCGGCGCGGTTCCAGGGGACGGCCCAGGCCTTCCAGGAGTCGATGGCGGGCCTCGGCGTCCTGCTCCTGATGGCGCTCCTCGTCATCTACGTCGCGCTCGGGATCCTGTACGAGAGCTTCGTCCACCCCGTCACCATCCTCACCGCGCTCCCGTTCGCGGGGTTCGGCGCCTTCGTCACCCTCTGGGCGTTCGGCACCGACCTCTCGCTGTTCGCGTACGTCGGGATCGTGATGCTGATCGGGCTCGTCAAGAAGAACGGCATCATGATGGTCGACTTCGCCATCGAGGCGCAGCGCGCGGGCAAGTCCCCCCGGGACGCCATCCACGAGGCGTCGCTCGTCCGCTTCCGGCCGATCATGATGACGACGATGGCGGCGCTCTTCGGGACGCTCCCCATCGCGATCGGCCTCGGCGCCGGCGCCGAGTCCCGCCGGCCGCTCGGCCTCGCGGTCGTCGGCGGGCTCGTCTTCTCGCAGTTCTTCACGCTCTACGTGACCCCCGTGTTCTACGTCGCCTTCGAGCGCCTCGGCGCGGCGTGGCGCGGCCGGCGCCCGTCCGGCGGCGGGCTCGCGGCGCCCGACCGCTCCGCGGCCGCGCCGGCGAAGTAGCGGGCGCACCCCCTCGCGCCGCGCCGCCGCCCGGTCACCCGGGCTCCCTCGGCCGGCCGTGCCCATCCTTTCCTTCGGAAAGGAGCTCCACCGTGGACAAGGACCGGATCAAGGGGAAGGCCGAGGAGATCAAGGGCGACGTGAAGGAGCGCATCGGCGGGGCCTCGAAGGATCGCTCCAAGCAGGCGGAGGGCTTCATCGAGGAGAAGAAGGGCAAGCTCCAGGGCGAGATCGGCAAGGTGAAGGACGAGCTCCGCGAGGAGCGCGAGGGCGAGCGGCGCGAGCCGGAGGACACGTAACGGCTCGACGACGGGGCGCGCGGCCGCCCGCCCGCGCGGGGAGGCCCCGGTCGCCGCGGCGGCCGGGGCCGCCCGGTCGGACGACCAGCGCGCGAGGCCGTGACGAGCGGGCGGCCTACCAGACGCACTGCTTCCCGGCGTTCTGCTTCCGGAGCCAGGCCCGGAGCGGCGCGTAGTACTCGAGCAGCGGCCGCGCGTCCGCCTCGCGCTGGCCGGTGAGAGCCGCCATCGCGTCCGGCCACGGCCGCGAGGCGCCGAGCGCCATCATCGCCTGCAGCCGCCTTCCCGCGTCCTTCGAGCCGTAGATCGAGCACTCGTGGAGCGGCCCCGTCCACCCCGCGGCGCGGCAGAGCGCCTCGTGGAACTGGTACTGGTACACGCGGGCGAGGAAGTAGCGGAGGTACGGCGTGTTCCCCGGGATGTGGTACTTCGCGCCGGGGTCGAAGTCGCGGGCCTCGTCGCGCGGCGCCGGCGCGGAGACGCCCTGGTACGCGCGGCGCAGCTCCCACCAGCGGGCGGTGTAGCGGTCGGGCTTCACCTTCCCCGAGAACACCTCCCACCGCCACTGGTCGATGAGCCGGCCGAAGGGCAGGAAGGCGACGCCCTCGAGCGCGTTCCTCATCTGGTGGTTCAGCACGGCGCGCTCGTCCTTCGGCACCTCGGACACGAGCCCGACCTGCTTCAGGTAGCTCGGCGTCATCGAGAGCGGCGAGATGGTGTCGCCGAGCGCCTCGTGGAAGCCGTCGTTCGCGCTCCCCTGGAACAGGAACGGCTGGTCCACGTAGGCGCGCTGGTAGTAGTTGTGGCCGAGCTCGTGGTGGATGGTGATGAAGTCCTCCTCGATCGGCCGGATGCACATCTTGATGCGGAGGTCGCCCGAGGACGTGACGTCCCACGCGCTCGCGTGGCACACCACCTCCCGGTCGCGCGGCTTGGTCAGCATCGAGCGCTCCCAGAAGGTCCTCGGCAGCGGGTCGAGGCCGAGCGACGAGAAGAACCCCTCGGCGAGCTTCGCCATCTTCACCGCGTCGAACCGCCGGCGCTGCAGGATCGCCTCGAGGTCGATCGACCCGGCGCCGGGGTACGGCTCGAGCTCCCTCGCGAGGTTCGCCCACTCCTGCGCCCAGATGTTGCCGAGCAGGTGCGCCGGGATCGGCCCTCCGTCCGGGACGACGTCCTTCCCGTAGAGCCCCTGCAGGCGTCCGCGGACGTAGCAGTGCAGCTCCTCGTACAGCGGCTTCACCTCGCCCCACAGCCGGTCCACGTCCGCCTCGAGCTCGGCGGGCGTCATGTCGTAGCCGGAGCGCCACAGCGCGCCCATGTCGTCGAAGCCGATCTCGCGCGCGCCCTCGTTGCCGAGCTCCACGAGCCGGGCGTAGAGCGGCTTCATGTCGCGGGAGATCGTGTGCCAGCCCTCCCACGCGGCGCGGAGCTCGGGCTCCTTCCGGCTCTTCTGGAAGATCCTCTCGGTGTCGAGGATGTCGTGGCAGGGCGGCGCCTTCCCGGGCGCCGCCGCGCCGCACCACTTCCCCTTGCCGTACATCCCGTCCAGCTTCGCGACGATCTCGGCGAGCTCCCGGCGCTTCGCGGGATCGCGCGGCGCCGGGATCGTCGACGTGAGCTTGAGGAGGTGGAGCATCCGCTTCGTGTCGGGGTCGGCGGAGACGCCGTCGAAGCGCGCCGCCTCCGGGACGATCCGCGACATGTACGCCATGAGGTCCTCGGTCATGGCAGCGGAGATCCGCTCGGTGTCGTCCGTGATGTAGGTCTGCTTGATCCACTCCGCGGTGGCGGACCGCACCGTGAGCCGCTTCAGGTCGTCGTTCACCTGCGCGACGAACGCCTTCGCGTCGGCCGCGGTCGGGGGCCCCGGGACGGCGGGGGCCGCGGGCGCGGGGGCCGCGGCCGGCGTCGCCGGGACGGCCGCCGCCGGCGGCGCGCCGGCGGGGCTCGCCGGAGCCGGGGCCGAGGCGCAGGAGACGAGGAGGACGGAGATCGCGGCGAGCGCGCCGCGCGCGGTGAGGGTCGTCATGGCGGCGAATCCTAATCCGCCGCTCCGCGCGCGCACCGCCCGTTTCGTGCTGCCGTCACCCGGGGTGGACGCGGCACCTCCGCGGCCCTTCCTCGGCGGGTCGGCGCGCTCGCCGCGTGCGCGGCTACGGCTGCGGAGCGCCGCGGCGCTCGTTCGCGTACGGCCCGGCGAACTCGCGCGGCGCCTCGTGCCGGGAGAAGAGCGCGCACTTCTCGCAGGTCCAGCTGTCCCAGTCGAGCTTCACCGCGACGTCGAGGCACGCGTCGTAGTGAAGGCAGTAGAGGTTCCGGTGTCCGGCGACGACGCTCTCGGACCTGAGGAGCTGGGTCAGCGGCGAGGGATTGGGCTGGGCGAACACGTCCGACCTCCCGGTCACCCGGAGACGAACAGGCGAGCGGGCGGACCATTCCCCACTCGTGACCGGCACCCGGGACGTGCACGAAGGTGCATCGATCGGAATGTGGGGCAAAGCCCCAAGTGGGTACGTGCCGCCGAGAACCGCCCTCGTTTCCGTCGGGTCCTGGGTTGACGCGGGCTTGCGCGTGCGGCAACGTGCCTGGGCTCCGTCTGGGACGCATTCACCGTGCGTCACCGGCGCGCTCGCGGCGGCGGATCGCCGCTCGGTGAGGTCGCGGTGGTTCACGCCGAGTCCTGTGTCGCCTGCGAGATCGTCGGAGGCTCCCGCCGCACGCCCGGAGGCGTCCTGCTGCGCGAGGGCGGGTTCGCGCTCCACGCGCTCGCGGATCCCTCGCCCCTGCGCGGCTGGGTCGTGCTCACGAGCGAGCGCCACGCGCGGGCCTGGCCGGACCTGGACGCGGCCGCCCTCGCCGCGCTCGGGCCGCTCGCGGCGCGCGTGATGGCGGCGCAGCGGGCCGCGCTCGGGGCGGAGCACGTCTACGCGTTCTCGATCGGGGACGCGGTCCGGCACTTCCACCTGCACCTCGTGCCGCGGTTCGAGGACACGCCGGAGCGGCTGCGAGGGCGGAGGTGCTTCGAGGGGCGTCCGGAGGACATGCTGGCGGACGGCGAGCTCGAGCGGGCGGCGCGGGCGATCGGCGACGCCGTCCGGGCGCGGTGACCACGCGCCCGG
>DASSSJ010000201.1:0-3680 GCA_035708485.1 Anaeromyxobacter sp.
CGAAGGCGAGCTTCTTCATCACCGCGGCGACGGCGCGCTCGAGCTCGGCCCGCACGCGCGGCGACATCGGGCGCTCGTCGTAGATCAGCCCTGGCCGCTTCACCGGCGCCGCTCCCGCCGGATCGGGCGCTCGTGCCACGCCGGCGCGTCCGGGTCCGGCTCGAGCTTCTCGATCCACGCCTCCCCGAAGGCCTGCGCCAACCACGGCCGCTCCCACGACCCCGGCCGCTGGACGCCGGCGACGGCCGACGCGACGAGGTGGCGGACCACCTCCGCGACCGTCCGCGCGTTCGGTCCGACCCCGCGCAGCACCTCGAGGAGCTCGACCGTCTCCGGCCGCAGCTCGAGCTTCAACGCCACGAGACGTTCACCGTTGGTCCTCACCTTGCAAACCTCCCGTCGATGCGTCGTTCCGCTTCTCCGCGAACCGGATCCGGCGCGATGACGGCCTGATGTAGGCCCCGCACCGGACGTGCGAGTCAAGCCGCCGGCGGGTGACTCCGGGCAGACGGGGGTGGGTCACCGCGAACCCGGGGGGGGGTTTCCCCGACCCACCCCTTGTGGCCTAGGCCGCTCGGGTGTACCTTTAGCGGGTGTTCGGCTGGTGGAAGCGCAAGCGCTCGCCGCCCTCGAGCTCGCCTCGAGACGCGCAGGCCGTCCGCGAGCCGTCCGCGGGCGAGCTCGAGGACGTCTGCGAGGGCTGCGAGGAGCTCCGGCGCCGCGTGAACGGGCTCCGGTACGACCTGGACGAGCTCGTGGAACGGTTCCAGCGCCGGGCCGGGCGCGAGAACCGGGCGACGTCCCGCTCCGCGCCGGCCGACGGCGCGGGGGCTGCGCCCACCCGACGCAACGGCCTGCCGTCGATCGCAGAGCTCCGCGCCGCGGGGAAGTTGCCGGGCGCCTGGAGGTGAACGTGTACGGGAGTTCCCTCGCACGGACGTACTACGGCGCCGGCGACTACAACCGGCGCGCCGCGTTCACCGGGCGTTACTACGCCGCGGGTGGCTTCTTCAGCTCGTTGAAGAAGCTCGGATCCAAGATCGGCAACGTCGCCGGGATGCTCCCGGCCGCGGGGCTGAAGCTCCCCGGCGCGCTCGGGAAAGGCGGGCTCGCGAAGCTCGCCGGGAAGGTCGGCGGGAAGTTCCTGCGCGGCGTCCCCGTGCTCGGGACAGCGCTCACCGCGTTCGACATCGGGAAGGACCTCGTCGGCGCGTTCAAGCCGAAGGCCGGCGCGATGACGTTCTCCGGGCTCGCGGGGATGCAGGCAGAGAAGGGGCCGAGCTCGAGCTCGAGGCGCTCGAGCTCGAGCTCGCGCCGGCGACGGCGCGCGGGAGGGCGACGCTCCGCTCCGCGCCGGTCCGCGCGCCGTCGCCGGCGCTCGTCGTACTCGCGCGGCGACTGGGGCGACCCCATGGGTCGCGACAAGAAGGGCCACTACCTCAGCCGGCGCGGAGGGCACCGCAACTTCCGGCGCCGGCGCCGGCGCCGGCGCGGGCGCGGCCAGCGCGTGAGTTTCACCACCAAGAGCGGCAGGCGGGTGAGCTTCACCGCCCGCGGGGACGACGCGACGTGACCGACACGATCCCCCTGGCAACCGGAGCTCTCGCCGCCAGCATCGGGAGCGTCGCGACCAACGACGAGCTGCAGAGCCTGGTGGTCGCGCTCCTCGCGCTCATCGTGCGCGAAGTCATCTACTGGTGGCGCAACCGGAGGAAGCCGACGTGACGACGCACTTCATCTGCCCGCATTGCGGAGACGCAGCCTCGAGCGAGCTCGAGGTGTACGAGGTGGACCTCGGCACCGGCGGTCCGCCGGCGTACTTCCCGATCGACGACCTGAAGCAAGGGCGCGAGCGCCACATCGACACGCGGCTCTGCTGCGACGCGTGCTGGAAGCGCCACGGCAAGGTTCCGCACGCGCTGGGCGAGCTCCACCCGTTCGGCGGGCGCGCGCACGAGGCCCGCCTCGCGAGTCCCGTGGGGACGGTCATCGGAGCGAAGCCCGTTCACTCGAAGTAAGGAGGCCCCCATGCCGTCCCTGTCGTTCTCCCGTTCGATCGCCGCCGGCGCGACGGACTTCCCGCTGTCCGCGCTCGCCTGGGCGTTCGAGCAGCTCCCGTACCCCGCCGCGTGCCGCGTGTTCCTGCGGACCACGGCGACGGGCGTGCTCGCGAAGATCCGCACCGGCTCGGAAGAGGTCCAGGACGAGACCCCCGTGCAGTCGGGCGGCACCGCCGGCGTCACCCCGTCCGCGCTCAACACGACGCCCACGGAGTTCGTCGCCCCGGCCGGCGACAGGCTCGCGATCGCGATCCGGAACACGACCGCCGGCGCGCTCACCGTGGACGGCCTGGTCCAGGTCGAGCCGCTGGTGATGTGACGTGCCCGCCGTCTGGGAAGGGCGCTTCGCGGAGTACCTGAAGCGCGTGTTCGGCCTGCGCGAGGGCACGAGCAACCAGCTCCTGCCCGACCTCATGCCGACCGCGCCGACGCTCGACGCGGCGGCGTGCGAGCTGCTCCGCGCACGCGACGAGCTCCTCGCCCACGGCACCGTGGACGTCGCCGCGGGCGGCGCGGGGAACCGGAGCGAAGCCTGGTTCTGGAACGACACGCCCGGGACCCTGCTCGCGTTCGACCGGATCGCGGTGTCGGTCGTCACCGCCGGCCGCGTCTACCTGTGCCTGACGTCCGGGATCGCGCCCCCCGCGGCCAACAGCCTGATGGCACCGGCCGACTCGAGGTGGGGCCTCCGTCTCGTCGGAAAGTGCGGATCGACCACGCGCGGCGGCGCGATCATCTCCGCGCCGCTGACGGCCGCGTTCGACCTCCCCGCGGCGCAGTCCGTGATCCTACAGTGGCCCGTAGTCCTGTCGAACGGGTGGCGGCTCGTCGTCGTCGCGAGCACGGCGAACGTCGGGCTCCTCGCCACCGCCCTCGTCCGCGAGCGCACCGCGCCCACCGAGGCGCCGGCGTAGCGCCGTGCCGACTCTCAAGACGCTCCACCCGAGGTTCCGCCCGTTCGCGGAGCAGCTCCTCGAGGTCGCGCGCTCGGTCGATCCGCGCTTCACGGTCACGAGCGCGCGGCGCTCGCGCACGGACCAGATGCGGCTCTACAACGACTGGCTCAAGGGCCGCTCCCCGTTCCCGGCTCTCCCCCCCGGACGCTCGCAGCACGAACGCGGGTGGGCGGTGGACATCGTCCGGCTTGGGATCGACCCGTCTAGCGACGAGCTCCTCGCCGAGCTCGGGGCGGCGTGGCGGGCCGCGGGGGGAGTCTGGGGCGGCTCCGTGGATCCGGTTCACTTCGAGGCGCCGAAGCGCTGGACCGGGCGACGTTGAACGCGGAGGGGTGGGGGACCTCCGGCCCCCCACCCGACCAGTCAGAGCTGCTCTCGGGGTCGCCGCGGCGCGCGCACTCGAGGCCGCAGAACATGAACCGCACGAAGTGCCCCTGCTCGACGGGGCGCCCGCACGCGGCGCACGGCGCCCAGCTCGACGCGTGACCGAGGCCACGCAGCCAGCGCTGTCGGAGCGCCTCGTCGAAGGCGAGCTTCTTCATCACCGCGGCGACGGCGCGCTCGAGCTCGGCCCGCACGCGCGGCGACATCGGGCGCTCGTCGTAGATCAGCCCTGGCCGCTTCACCGGCGCCGCTCCCGCCGGATCGGGCGCTCGTGCCACGC
>DASSSJ010000202.1:0-2843 GCA_035708485.1 Anaeromyxobacter sp.
GCGCTAGGCACGTCGCCTCGACGATGATGGCGAGCGCCGGGTAGTGCACGTGGCAAACGTCCGGGAGGAGGTGGTGCTCGATCTGGAAGTTGAGCCCGCCGACGTACCACCCCAGGAGCCGGTTCGAGGGCGCGAAGTCCACGGTGGCGCGCACCTGGTGCTCCGCCCAACCGGTCGGCATCCGCAGGTCCCCAGAGACAGCGGAGTGGAACTCGGCGTCGGGCACCGCGTGGGCGAGTTGGAACACCGTCGAGAGCACGACACCGAGCGTCAGCGAGCCGAAGAGGAACAGGACCACGGCCCACCCGCTGCGGAAGACGAGCGCGGGGACGACGAGCGCCCAGGTGAGGAACACGGCCTTGCCGGCCAGGATTGCCACGAGCTCGCGCCCGCGCGGCCGCGGGAACGGGAGCTCCCCGATCCGGCCCCGCACGAGATCGAGCACGTCGTCCACGAACCACCACTTCACCGCGAGCACGCCGTAGAGCGGCCACGCGTAGAGGTGCTGGTAGCGGTGGAACGCGCGGAGTCGCTGCGTGCGCGCGAGCCGGAGGAACGGCTCGCCGTCGATGTCCGCGTCCATCCCATCGATATTCGCGTACGTGTGGTGGTGGACGTTGTGCTTGAACCGCCACAGGTACGAGCTCGCCCCGACGAAGTCGAGCGCGAGCCCCCACGCGCGGTTCACGCGCGCCGATCGCGAATAGGCGCCGTGGTTCGCGTCGTGCATGACGGAGAAGCCGATCCCCGCGGTCGCGAGCGCGACCGACAGCGTGAGCGCAACCGCGAGCCACGCGGAGGTGCCACCCCACAGCAGGAGGAGCGCATACGAAACCGCGAACCAGCCCAGGATGGCGCCCGTCTTCGCGTACATCGCTCCCCCGCCCCAGCGCGCGCGGCCCATGGCCTCGAGATACGCGCCGGTGCGCCGCTTCACTTCCGCGTGGAAGCCGTCATCCCGGGCAAACCGGACGCGGGGAGGTGTGGCGCTCATGTATCGAACGTGTGGGCGGCGTATCACCGGGAGGTCACCGCGCGCGCAACGGACCCTGAATGCCGCCGCGCGAACCACGACCGCGACCGCGCCGACGACGGGACCTCCGCAGGTTGAATAGCCGGCCACGAGCGCGCCTACCGGGGAGTTCGGGGGCGGAACGGAAGGGCCGCACGAACGCGGAAGAGGCGCCGCTGAGCAACGCGGGGCCGGATCGCTAGAGGACGTCGTGGACGGACAGGCGAGGATCCCGGAACGCGAAAGCTGCGAGGGCCCCGTTCCGCCCTTTGCGGCTCAGGCGCGCGGCGGCATACGATGGCCTGGTGCACGTATTCCTCGTTTACGTCAGGGACGAAGCGTACTTCCGCCTGCTTCCCGACGCCGACCGCGCGTCAGGTTCAAACGACCGGGTCCGAGTGATGGCCTTTCCTCCTCTGGGCATCCAGACCCTCGCCCCGGTTCTGCGCCTCGGGGGACATCGGGTCCGGATGTTCGACACCTGTCATCCGGAAATGAGGGCGGAGCACGTCGCGCACGCCGCGGGCGAAGACCGCCCTGACGTCATCGCGTTCTCCTTCCTGTCGGTGACGGCCTATCCGGCGGTGAAGACCCTGGCGCGACGGATCAAGTCGGCTAACCCGGACATTCCGATCATCGTGGGTGGCGCGTTCGCGTCCCTCAACTCCGCCAGGATCCTGGAGAACGCCCCGTACATCGATCACGTGGGAGTCGGCGAGGGCGAAGAGCTCCTGCTGGACTACCTGGACCACCTCCATGCCCCCGGCGCGGTGGCCGGCCTCGCCTGGCGCAGGTCCGGGGAGGTCATCGAGAACGAGCCGCGAGCGCTGATCCGGAACCTGGACCAGTTTCCGTACGCTGATCGAACGAGCCTCCCGATCGACTACATCGAGTCGCTTCCGCTCGACGTGCCGGCCGTCCTCTCGCTCGACAAGTTCTGCACGATGCAGACGTCGAGAGGCTGCCCCTTCACCTGCATCTACTGCGACATCCCCCGGCTCGCGCAGGGCAAGTGGCGTAGCCGATCAGCCGAGCACGTGCTCGGCGAGATGCAGCAACTGAACGACCAAGGCTATCGATCGATCTACCTCACGGACGACCATTTCCTGCTCAATCGGAAGCGGATCGGCGACATCTGCGATGGCATCATCGACCGCAACCTCGCCTTCCAGTGGGGATGCGAAGGGCGCGTCGATTCCGTAGGAGTCGATCAGCTGCCGCTCATGAGCAAGGCGCGCTGCACGATGCTCGCGTTCGGCGTCGAGTCCGGGACTCAGAAGGTGCTCGACCGCCTCGGAAAGAAGCAGACGCTCGGACAGGTCGAACACGCCGTCGCCGAGGCGAAGCGGCATGGGATCGCGAGGGTCCACGGGTTCTTCGTCATCGGCTCGCCGGGCGAGACCGCAGCGGACATCCGGGAGACGTTCCGCTTCGCAGAGCGGCTCCAGATCGACACCTTCGGCTTCAACCGCCTGGCCGTCTACCGGGGAACGCCGCTGTGGCAGGAGTACGTCACTCGCGGAATCCTCGACGACGACCGGGACTGGGACAAGTCGTTCAAGTGCTGCGACATCGACCCCGACACGGTGCCGAACGACGAGGTGAACCGCCTACGCATGAAGGGGTACGTCGCGCTGCTGCTGCACCGGATCGTCCGGCGGCCGATCCGGACCTGGAACCTGCTCAGCACCTTCAGCAGGCACATGGCGCTGTCGGATCTCCTCGCGCTCATCAGCGGTCCATTCCGCCGGAAGGCGGCGAGCCCTCGGGTTCTGCCGGCGCGGATGGTCGACGCCGGCACCGAGAAGCCCGTGCAGCTTGCGAGCTGAGC
>DASSSJ010000203.1:0-40575 GCA_035708485.1 Anaeromyxobacter sp.
GCGCACGCCCGCGCGCGCCGCAGCGCCGCCCCCTCGCCGCGGGGGCGCGGCCCCGCCGCGCGCGGGGCGCTCCTCGCCCTCGCCCGCCCCCGCCGCGCGCTCCCGGACCTCCGCCGCGTTCGGCGGGGGGGCCGGCGGCCCGTGGCCGTGGCGCCGCGCCGCCTTCGGGAGCGCGGCGGCGCGCGGCGGCGTCGCGATCTCTCCCGGCGCGAGGCCGACGGACTGCTTCGCCGCGCGGACCTCCGCGGCGGACAGCGGCCGGAACGTCCCCGGCCGCAGTCCCTCCACCGTGACGCCGCCGAACTCCGGCCGGAACAGGCGCTGCACCTGCAGCCCCACCGCCTCGCAGAGCCGCTTCACGAGGTGGTAGCGCCCCTCCCCCACGACCGCGCGGATCCAGACGTTCCTCTCGGCGCGCTCGTGGACCGCGACCTCGAGCGCCCTCGCCGGGCCGTCCTCGAGACGCACGCCGTCCACCATCCGGCGGAGCGCCTCGGGCGCCGGCTCGCCCTTCACCTTCACGAGGTAGACGCGCCGGTGGCCGTAGCGCGGGTGCGCGAGCCGGTTCGCGAGCTCGCCGTCGTTCGTGAAGAGGACCGCGCCCTCCGCGTCCCAGTCGAGCCGTCCGACCGGGAAGACCCGCTCGCGCACGCCGCGCAGGTAGTCGAGCGCGGTCGGGCGGCCCTCCGGATCCGACGCGGTCGTGACGCAGCCGGGAGGCTTGTAGAGGAGGTAGTAGGCGCGGGCCGAGGGCTCCGAGACGAGCCGGCCGTCCACCGTCACGAGGTCCTTCTCCGGGTCGACCTTCGTCCCGAGCTGCCGGACGACCGAGGCGTTCACCTCGACGCGGCCCTCGAGGATGAGCGCCTCCGCCTTGCGGCGCGACGCGACGCCGGCCGAGGCGAGGAACTTCTGGAGCCGCTCCTCCATGCGGCGGGCTCAGGGCAGGCCGGGGCCGGCCCCGGGCTCCTCCGGCGGCTCGTCCTTCTTCGGCTCGAGCGCGACCTCCGCGGCGCGCGACCGCTCGTCCGCGGCGGCGATCGCGCGCTCCAGCTCGTCGAGCGCGGCGTCGCCCTCGGCGCGCTTCGCCTCGAGCTCGGCCCGGTGCCGCTCGTCCTTCAGCTCGTCGACGAGGCCCGCGATGGGCTCCCGCTCCGGCTCGGGCGCCTTCTCGACGATGTCCCGGTGCTCCTCGGAGAGCTCGTGGAACTCGCGCAGCGTGGGGAGGGAGGCGAGGTCCTTCAGGGCGAAGAACTCGAGGAACTCGCGGGTGGTCCCGTAGAGGATCGGGCGGCCCGGCTCCTCCTTCTTGCCGAGGATCTTGACGAGGCGGCGCTCGAGCAGGGCCTTGACGATCGCGCCGCAGTCCACGCCCCGGATCTCCTCGATCTCCGGGCGGGTGACGGGCTGGCGGTACGCGACGATCGCGAGCGTCTCGAGCGCGGCGCGGGTGAGCCGCTGCGGCTTCACGCGCAGGAAGCGGCGCGCGAAGTCCGCGTTGTCCGGCGAGGTGCGGAGCTGCCAGCCGCCGGCGACCTCGTGGAGCACGACGCCGGAGATCCCGTCGCGGTGGTGACCGGAGAGCTGGTCGAGCGCCTTCGCGAGGCGCGCCGCCTCGACGCCGGTGGCCTGCCGGAGCTCCTCGACGCCGAGCGGCCGCTCCGCGAGGAAGAGGAGCGTCTCGACGATGGTGCGGACCCGCGCCTCGGACAGCCGCCGCGCCGCGGCCTGCAGCTTCTCGAACGGCTCCTCCTTCTCCTCGGGGACGTCGATCTCCGCCGAGGGGACCTCGTCGAGCGCCGGGTCGCCCTTCGCCTCCTCCGCGGCCTGGAGCGCCCGGAGCTCGCCGTCGCTCACGGCGTTCGCCCCCGCGGGCGCCGCGGCGGCCTCCGCCGGGTCCTTCGGATCGGCCGTCATCGGTAGTCCTCCTCGTGCCCGTCGGGCACGCCGTCGCCGAGGGTGTCGCGCGCCTCGACCAGGATCTCCGCGGCCGGACCGCCCTCGTCGTGCGGGGCCTGGTAGATGCGGACGAGCTTCAGCTTCGCCATCTCGAGGACCGCGAGGAACGTCGAGATCACGCCGGCCCGGTCGTGGCGCCGCCCCGCCGCCCCCGCGAGCAGCTCCTCGAAGGTGGCGCGCCGCCGGAGCCGCAGCACGTCCGCGACGCGCGCGATGGCGTCGCTGATCGTGAGCCGGTCGGTCTCGATCTCGTGCGTCGCCTCGGGCCGCGCGTTCGCGAGGGCGCGGTCGAGCGCCTCGACGAGCTTGAACACCGAGACGTCCGCGAGCCCCTCCGGCCCCTCCACGGGCGCGGGCCGCTCGGCGCGCGCGCGGCGCGCGAAGACGGTCCGGTCCAGGATGTCCCGGCCGCCCAGCTCCTCCCCCGCGGCCTTGTACTTCTGGTACTCGAGCAGGCGCCGCACGAGCTCGGCGCGGGGATCCACGCCGGCGTCCTCGGCGCCTCCCGCGTCCTCCGCCACCTCGGTGCGCGGCAGGAGCAGCCGCGACTTCATGAGGGCGAGCTGCGCCGCCATGTGGAGGAACTCGCCCGCGACGTCGATGTCGAGCTCCCGCATCGCCTGGAGGGTCGCGAGGTAGCTCTCCGTGATCTTCGCGATCGGGATGTCGAAGACGTCGACCTCGTGCTCCTTCACGAGGTGCAGGATGAGGTCGAGCGGCCCCTCGAACGGCGGCTCGCCCCTCCGGAGCGGCGGGAGGGTGACCCGGAACGCGTCCGCGGCCGCGCGCCCTCCCGCGTCGCTCGGGGGGACGGGCGCGCCGGCCCCGGCGGCCGTGCCCGTGTCGGGTTCCCTCGCCATCCGCGCCTACGCTAGCCGATCTTCATCGCGTGTCGGGTTCTCGGCCGCCCGCGCCTCTACGCTAGCCGATCTTCATCGCGTGGCGGACCTCGACCATCGTGCGCTCCGCCGCCTCGCGGGCCTTGCGGTTCCCGAGCTGGACGATGTCGTCGAGGTCCTGCGGCCGCGCCAGCAGCGCCTCGCGCTTCTCGCGCATCCGCTCCTGCTCCGGGATCAGCCGCTCGAGCAGCTTCTTCTTGCACTCCACGCAGCCGATCCCGGCGGTCCGGCAGCCGTGGTCCACCCAGGCGTTCGTCTCGGCGTCGCTGTAGACCTTGTGGAGGTGGCCGATCCCGCAGAGCTCGGGGTTGCCGGGGTCCTGCCGCCGCTTGCGGGCCGGGTCGGTCACCGCGCCCATCACCTTCGTGCGGGTGGACTCCGCGCTCTCGCCGAGGTCGATGGTGTTCCCGTAGCTCTTGGACATCTTGCGGCCGTCGGTGCCCAGGATCTTGGGGACCTGGGTGAGGAGCGGCTGCGGCTCGGGGAAGACCTCGCCGTAGTGGAAGTTGAAGCGCCGCGCGATCTCGCGGCTGAGCTCGAGGTGGGAGACCTGGTCCGCGCCGACCGGGACCCGCGTCGCCTTGTACAGGATGATGTCGGCGGTCATGAGGACCGGGTACCCGAGGAAGCCGTAGAGGGCGAGGTCCCGATCGGTGATGTTCTCGCGCATCTCCTTGTAGGTCGGCGAGCGCTCGAGCCAGCCCAGCGGGGTGATCATCCCGAGCAGCAGGAAGAGCTCGGCGTGCTGCTTGACCGCGCTCTGGACGAACAGCGTCGCCCGGTTCGGGTCGATGCCCGCCGCGACGAAGTCCACGAACATCTCGCGCTCCGACTGCTTGACGACGTCGGTGCGATCGTAGCTCGTGGTGAGCGCGTGCCAGTCGGCGCTGAAGTAGAAGCAGTCGTTCTCGTCCTGCAGCCGCACCCAGTTCGCGAGCGCGCCGTGCAGGTGGCCGAGGTGCAGGCGGCCGGTGGGCCGCATTCCGCTGACGACGATGGCGCGAGGGGGAGGCATGGGTTTCCTTCAGGCTGCGATCCGGTCCTTGAGGGTCCAGAGCAGCTCGAACACGAAGCGGATCGGCGGGAAGAGGACGCGGCTCCCTCCCACCACGAGCAGGATGAGCAGGAACGGCGAGTAGCGCGCGAACTGCTCCCACGCGCCGCGCCACCGGTACGGCATGAGGCTCGCGGCGACGTGGCCGCCGTCGAGCGGCGGGATCGGGAGCAGGTTGAACACCGCGAGGCCGGCGTTCACCAGCATGAACTGGGCGAGCAGCGCGTACGCGGCGGTCCCGGGGACGACCGTCTCCGGCGAGAACCGCTTGAGCAGCCCGAACGCGATGGCGGCGACGAGCCCCAGGAGCAGGTTCGAGAGCGGCCCGGCGGAGCTCACGATGATGTCGCCGGTGGCCATGCGGACCCCGCGGCGGAAGCGGGCGGGGTTCACGGGGACGGGCTTCGCCCAGCCGATCGGCGCGTTCAGGAGCGGCAGGATGATCGTCCCGAACACGTCGATGTGCGGCACGGGGTTCAGCGTGAGCCGGCCCATGCGCGCGGCGGTGTCGTCGCCGAGCCGCCACGCCGACCAGGCGTGGAAGAACTCGTGGAAGGTCAGGGAGAGGAGCAGAACGATGAGGTTCAGCACCCGCTCGACGATGAGGGCGTTGTCCACGCGCGGGGCCTCGCAGGAAGACCGGTTGTTTAGCCCAGCGGGCCGACAGGGTCAACGCGAAGCCCCGCGCCGGCGGCGGTCCGGCGCTCACGCGCGCGGGTGGAAGCGGTCGTACAGCCGCTTCGCGTGGGTGCCGTCGACGTGCGTGTAGATCTGGGTCGTCGAGACGTCGGCGTGGCCGAGCATCGCCTGGACGGCCCGGAGGTCGGCGCCGCCCTCGAGCAGGTGCGTCGCGAACGAGTGGCGGAGCTTGTGCGGCGACACGCGCCGGCGGATCCCCGCCGCCCGGGCATGGCGCGCGAGCAGCTTCGCGAACCCCTGGCGCGTCATCCGCCCGCCGCGCGGCGAGACGAAGAGGTCCTTCGAGCGGCGGCCCCGGAGGAGCACCTCGCGGGCGCCGAACAGGTACGCGCGGAGCGCCTCGGCGGCGGGTGCCCCCACCGGCACGACCCGCTCCTTCCTCCCCTTCCCGCGCGCGACGAGCACGCGGGTCTGGAGGTCCACGTCGTTCAGCTCGAGCGACACCAGCTCCGAGACGCGCAGCCCGGTGGCGTAGAGCAGCTCGAGCATCGCCCGGTCGCGGCGGCCCGCCGCCCTGCGCGGGTCGGGCGCGGCGAGGAGCGCCTCGATCTCGCCGCGCGAGAGGAGCTCGGGGAGGCGCCGCCCCGGGCGCGGCGCGTCGATCTCGTCGGTCGGGTTCACGGCCGAGAGCCGCTCCGCCGCGAGGAGCGCGTGGAGCGAGCGGATCGCCGAGAGCGCCCGCGCCTGCGACCGCGGCGAGAGGCCGAGGCGGACCAGCTCCGCGAGGTGCGCCTGCACCTCCGCCCGGCTCACCGCGTCCCAGCCGGCGACCCCGAGCTTCTCGAGGTGCGCGACGTAGCGGCGCAGGTCCCGCCCGTAGGCGTCCACGCTGTTGGGCGAGAGCCCCTTCTCGATCCGCGCGTGCGAGAGGAACACGTCCAGGGCGGGCTCGAGCGGCGACATCGCCGCGACGATACCGCCGGCCGATGGGGCGTCCAGTTCCCGACCGCGACAGCGAGCTCGACCTCGACCGCGACCGCGAGCTCGACCTCGACCGCGAGCTCGACCTCGACCGCGAGATCGACCTCGACCGCGAGATCGACTGCGACCTAGGAGACCAGGTCGGAGACGTCGCCCTTCCCGGCGCGCAGGACCACGGGCTCGGGCCCGGAGAGATCGATCACCGACGACGGGTCGTTCGGCTTGTAGCCGCCGTCGAGGATGAGGTCGAGCCCGTGGCCGAGGTGCTCCTTGATGTCCTTCGCGTCGATGAGGACCTCGCCGTCCGGCGTCGCCGCGGACGTGGAGATGAGCGGGTGGCCGAGGCGCCGGACGATCTCGAGCGCGATCGGGCTGTCCGGGATCCGGATGCCGACGGTCTTCTGGCGGCGCAGCACGAGGTCCGGGACGAGCCGGGTCGCGGGGAGGATGAACGTGAACGGCCCGGGCACCTTGCGGCGCAGCACGCGGTAGGCGGAGTTGTCCACGATGGCGTAGCGGGCGATCTCGGCGAGGTCCTGGCACACGAACGACAGCTCGTGCGAGCGCGGCAGCTGCTTCAGCTGGTAGATGCGCTCGATCGCGCGCTTGTCGAACAGGTCGCAGCCGATGCCGTAGTACGTGTCGGTGGGATACGCGAGGAGCCCGCCGGACGAGAGCACCGAGACCGCGCGCTCCACCACCCGCGGCTGCGGGTGGAGCGGATCGATCTCCAGGATCGGCGCGGTCGTCGCCATGCGCGCCGTTTGTAGCAGCTTTCCACCGCGGCCTGAACTTCCGCGCGAGGACGGAGCTCCGCCGCGCCGCGCGCCGCCGAGGCGGGGGCCGGGCGATACCGGCCGCAACCGCGGCCGGACTCATCGGAGATCACGGATGGAAACGCCCGCCCGGCGGCCTCGGGCGGGCGCGAGGCCACCGCTGCCCGGGCCTACGTCCTGCTCTTCCCGCGCTCGATCAGCTCGCGGACCTTCTGGCCGCCCTTCTTCCCGATCTCCTCGTAGAACGCGTGGCCGCGCTCGTCGCGGACGGTGATACCGCCCTTGCGGCCCGCCTCGGACACCGTCATCCCCCGGCGCCCCTCCTCGGGCTCCTTGCGGCCCGCCGCGCCGTCGGCCCCGTCCTTCCCGTCGTGCTCTGCCATGATCCCCCCCCGAGGCGCGCCCCCGCGCGCTGGTTACCGCCGCTCTCCACCGCCGCCGTCGTGGCGACTCGCGTCCTCCTCGGCGCCGGCCTTCCCCTTCTCGATGAGCTCGCGGACCTTGTGCCCGCCCTTGCGACCGATCTCCTCGTAGAACGGGGTGCCCCGCTCCGCCTTGATCGTCTCGCCGCCCTTCTTGCCGATCTCCTCGTAGAAGCGCGGGCCGCGCTCCTGCTTGACGGTGTCGCCGCCCTTCTTGCCGATTTCCTCGTAGAACTTCCGGCCCCGCTCGGCCTTGACGGTCTCGCCGCCCTTCTTGCCGATCTCCTCGTAGAACTTCCGGCCGCGCGTCTCGCGCACCCGGACCCCGCCCTTGCGACCGGCCTCCGAGACCGTCATCGCCCCCTTGCTGCCGCCCTTCTTCTCCTCAGCCATGGATCGCCCCCGTGGTCCTTCCTCGCACAATGTGGTCGCTGCGCTGCCGGCGGCGGAGGGCCCGAGCGAGCACGTGCTCGGCGATCGCCTCCGCCATGTCGAGGCCGGTCGCCTCGAGGATCCCCTGCCAGCTGGGGTTCCCGTTCACCTCGAGCACGACCGGCCCTTCCGGTCCGGCCACGAGGTCCACCCCTGCGTAGTCGAGACCGAGCGCGCCGGCCGCGGCCTCCGCGACGCCCGCGAGCGCCGCCCCGAGCGGCGCGGGCTCCGACCGCGCCCCCTGCGCGACGTTCGTGCGCCACTCGCCCGGCGGGGCGTGGCGCGCGATCGCCGCGCGGGCGCGACCCCCGACCACGAACACCCGCAGGTCACGCCCCGGGTGCGGGACCCACGCCTGGAGGTACACCGCGCCGTCGCGCGCGACCCGCTCGCGCACGACGCGCCGCCCCTCCGCGTCCGGGCCGACGCGCTCGACGCCTTCCCCGAGCGAGCCCGCCACCGGCTTCGCGACGGCGTCGCCGAGCGCCGCGAGCGCCTCCTCGGCGTCGCCTGGGGTCTGCGCGACCGCCGCGTGGGGCGTCGGCACGCCGGCCCACGCGAGGAGCCACGACGACCTGAACTTGTCCTGCGCGGCGAGGAGCGGCTCGAGCCGGTTCACGACGAGCGCCCCGATCGCCTCGAGCGCGCGGTAGACCTCGAACTGGACGTCGCCGTCGCCGCCGAGGCCGAGGCCACGCGCGAGCACGAACGCGTCGAACGCGGCGGCGGGCGCCGCGCCGGCGAGCACCTCGATCCGCTCCGGGTGCACGCGCGCGGCGAGCACCGCCGGGTCGATCGCCACGGCGTCGGCCCGGCGGCGGCAGGCGGCGAGCAGGCGCTCGCTGTGCCAGTCGACCTCGGGCCAGGCGGTCACGACCCCGATTCGAATGGCTCCCTGCCTCATGCCGGCCTGCTTCCCTTCCCCTGCCCCGACCGCCCGCGCAAACATGGTGTCCACGCCCGGTCGGCTGGACAAGGACGCGCCGCTCTGGGGGTTTTTCGAGCTTCCTCCGTGCCGGGCACCTTCGCAGGGCCGGCACCCGGACGGTCGCGACGTCCGGAGGCTCCTCCGCTCAGGCCTGCTCGGGACGCGCCAGCGCCTGGGTGACGGCGTCCACCACGCGCTCCGCGAGGGCGCCCTCGAGCCGGCCACCGTCGGAGGTGCGGACGTAGAACGCGTCCGCGGCGCGGTGACCCTCGGTCGAGATGCGCGCGAGGTCCACCGTGAGCCCGAGCTCGAAGAACGTGCGGGCGAGGGTGTGCAGGAGTCCGACCCGATCCGCGGTGAACACGTCCACGACGCTCTGCGCGCGCGCGCTGTGGTTGTCGATGACGACCTTGGTCGGCACGCTCGGCAGCGGCTTCTGCGGCAGCGCCGAGGCGCGGAGCCGGCGCGCCATCAGGTCGCCGAGCGACTCCTCGCCCGACAGCACGCGCGCCAGGTCGCCGCGCGCCGCGCGCCACCTCGCCTGCTCGACCGGCCCCTCCTCCGGCCCACGCAGCTCGAAGAGGTCGAGCGCGCGCCCGGCGAGCCAGCCGAGCGCCGGGTCGTCCGGCGTCGAGAACACCTCGGCGTGGTGGATGTCGATCCGGTGGGCGGCGAGCACGCCGGCGATCGTGGCGAGCAGGCCGGGGCGGTCCGCCGCGGTGAGCGCCACCTCGGAGTGGCCGAGCGCGCGGTCGTGGCGGATCTTCGCCGCGAGCGCGCGCCGCCGGCCGAGGGACAGGAGGCGCAGGTGCTGCGGGGCGAGGCCGGGCGCCACCGTGACGAAGTAGCGCGCGGGCATCGCCTGGACGAAGCGGTCCTGGTCGTCCACCCGGACGCCCCGCGCGCGGGCCTGCAGCGCCTCGGAGACGAGCTCGCGGCCGGCCGCCTCGGCGGTGCCGGGCTCGGGGCGGCGCTCGCCGTGGAGCAGCACCTCGCGCGCCTTCAGGTAGAGCTCCCGCAGCAGGCGCGCCTTCCACTCGGTCCAGGTCCGCGGCCCCACGGTGGCCATGTCCGCGTAGCTCAGGAGGTACAGCTTCGCGAGCCGGTCGAGCGTCCCGACCTCCTCGGCGAAGGCGTGGATGAGGTCCGGGTCGGAGAGGTCGCGCCGCTGGGCGATCGCCGGCATCCGAAGGTGCTTCAGGACGAGCCACTCGACGTCGGCCGCGTCGGCGGGATCGACGCCCAGCCGCACGCACGCGCGCGCCGCGATCTCGGCGCCGCGCATCGAGTGGTCCTTCCCGGAGCCCTTCCCGATGTCGTGGAAGAGCGTCCCGAGGTAGAGCGCGAGCGGCCGCTGCATGCCATGCATGAGCTCGGTGAGCCCGGGCTCCGCGACGTCCCCGGCCCGGAGCGCGAAGAGGCGCCGCACCGCGAACAGCGAGTGAACGTCCACCGTGTACACGTGGTAGACGTCGATCTGCCGCCGGGCCGTGATCCGCGCGAACTCCGGGAGGATCCTCGGCAGCACCCCGAGCTCGTGCATGGCGGTGAGGAACCGGCCGCGCGTCCCCTCCCGCGTGAACGCGGCGAGGAGCTCCTGGTTCAGCTCGGGGTCCTCCGCCGCCTCCGGCGGCAGCTCCTCGGCGGCCTGCGCCGCGAGATCGCGCGCGTAGGGGTACAGGTCGAGGTGCTCGCGGTCGGCGGTCGCGAACAGCCGCACGAGCGCGGCGGGCGACCGCCGCAGGATGTCGTTCTCCACGACGGAGAGGCGGCCGCGGAACACCTTGAGCTCGCGCCCCGGCAGGAACCGGTCGGCGGCGCGCGTCGGCTGGCCGCGGAGCACCGGCACCGGCCGCTCCGCCCCGATCGTCGCCGCCGGCGGCGGCACCATCCGCCACCCCATCTGGCTCTGCGGCTCGAGGCAGCGGTCCACGATGGCGTCGCAGGCGACGAGCACCGTCTTCGCCGCGAGGTAGTAGTGGCGCATGAACTCCTCGACGCCGGAGCCGTGCTCCCCGTCGCGGTAGCCCATCGCCTGCGAGACCTGGAGCTGGACGTCGAAGGTGAGCTGGTCCCACTTGCGGCCGGCGAGGTAGTGCATCCAGTTGCGGACCCGCCACAGGAAGTCGCGCGCCCGGCGCATCTCGCGGATGTCGCGCTCGGGCAGGAGCGCGCGGGAGAGGAGCTCGGTGATCCCCGCGACCTTGAACCGCACGCGCGCGAGCCAGAGCGCCGACTGGAGGTCGCGCAGCCCGCCCTCCGACTCCTTGATGTTCGGCTCGAGCAGGTAGAGCGAGTCCCCGAACCGCTCGCGCCGCGTGCGCATCTCGTCGAGCTTCTCGGCGATGAACTTCTCCACCTTCGCCTGCGAGAGCCCGTGCAGCTCCTCGCGCTCGAGCTCGCGGTAGAGGTCGCGGTCGCCCCCGAGGAGGCGCAGGTCGAGCAGGGCCGTGCGGGCGGTGTGGTCCTCCGACGCGATCTGGACGCACGCGCCGAGGTCGCGCACCGCGTAGCCGACCTCGAGCTTCAGGTCCCACAGGGCGTACACGAGCGACTCGCTGGCCGCCTCGACGAACGGCCCCGCCTCGCGCCCGCCGTGGAGGACGAGCAGGTCCACGTCCGAGTACGGGGCGAGCTCGCGCCGGCCGTACCCCCCGATCGCCACGAGCGAGACCGGCGCCGGCGGGTGCGATCGCGCCGCCGCGGCCGTCGCCCGCTCCCAGAGGGCGAGCATGACCCGGTCCATCGCCGCGCTCTGCAGGCGGACCACGGTGTGCCCGCTCGCGCCCGCGCGGTGGAGGGCCTCGATGGCCCGGCGCTGCGCGGCGAGGTCGGCCCGGGCGTCTCCCGTGATCGGCGGGAGCTCGGAGAGGCGCGCGTCGAACTCGTAGGGCGCCGTGGTCGGCAGGCTGGTCGCGTCCGGGAGCTGCATGCCGCGCGGAGTATAGCGGCCGGACGCCCGGATCGCCGCGCGGACGGGGCGATCACGGCGCGCGCGCCGCGGCGACCTCCGTCCCGCTCCGGGCGAAGGCCGTCACCGCGCGCGCCACGCCCGCCGCGACCTCCTCCTGGTAGCGCGCCGAGGCGAGCCGGCGCTCCTCGTCGCGGTTCGAGATGAACGCGGTCTCGACGAGGACCGCCGGCATCCGCGCGCCCACGAGCACGTAGAAGAGCGCGCTCTTCACCCCGAGGTCGCGGACCTCGCCCACGCGCGCGCGCACGCCGGCGGTGACCTCCCGCTGCACGAGGCGCGCGAGCCGCCGCGACGCCCCCGCGCTCGCCTTCGCGTCGAGGTCGGTGAGGATCCGGGTGACGTCCCCCTGCCCCTCGAGGTCGAGCCCGTTCTCGCGCGCGGCGAGGCGGGCGGCGTAGCGGTCGTCGGCGACGTTCAGGAAGTAGGTCTCGACGCCGCTTCGGTTCCGGCGCGGATGCGCGTTCGCGTGGAGGGAGACGAAGAGGTCGCCGCGGGTGGTGTTCGCGACCGCGGTCCGCTCCTCGAGCGCGAGGTACCGGTCGTCGCGCCGGGTGAGCACCACCTCGAACCCCGCCGCGCGCAGCCGCCGCGCGAGCCGCTTCGCGATCGCGAGCGTCACGTCCTTCTCGCGGACGCGGCCCGGCCCGATGGCGCCCGGGTCGTGCCCGCCGTGGCCGGCGTCCACCACCACCCGCCGGATCGCCGCCTGCGGCTCCTCGTCGCCGTCGTCTCGCGAGACGGCGGCCGGGGCGTGGGACGGGATCTGCGCCCCCGCGATCGTCGGAATCGCGGCAGCGGCGGGGGCCGCGGCGGCGCTCCCGCTCGGAGCCGAGGTCGCGGTGGAGGTCGCGGTCGGGATCGGAACGCTCGCGCCGACGTCCAGCACGAGCCGCGGCGGGTCGTCCAGCGCGAGCACCTCCACTCCGTCCGCACCGGGCAGGTCGAGCACGACGCGGACCGTGTCCGGCGCGTTCTGGGCGGCGCGGACGCGATCGATCCGCTGTCCCGGCACCGCGCGCGCGAGCGCCTCTCCCGCGAGCACCGCGGGCCGGAGGTCGAGCGCGATGCGGCGCGGCCGGTCGGGGGCGGGCTGCAGCTCGAGCTTCTGCCACCCCACCCAGTGCGACAGGTACACGGCGACGCGCGTGTAGTCGTCCGACGACCAGGTGCGGACCGCCGAGACGCGCGCCGGGCCGGCGCCGTCGGAGGCGCCGAGCGGGAGCGCGGGCGTCCTGCGGACCGCGGAGAGATCGGCGAGCGCGGCCTCCAGGGCGGGATCCTGCGCGGCCTCCTCGTCGGCGTCGGGCGGCGGCTCCGGCGGGCGGGGGCGCTGCACGCGAGCGCCGCGCGCGGCGGCGGGACGCGCCGGCCGCTCCTCTCCGGCCTCGCGCCGGATGGCGGCGGCGAGGGCGGCGGCGTCCCGCGAGCCCTTCCGGGTGGCGCGCGCGGCCAGGATGAGGGCCTTCTCGCGGTCGGCCTCGTTCGCGGACCATCGGTAGAGCGCGTAACGCGCCCGGGCCGCCTCCAGCGTCGCGGCCGCGGCGTCCTTCCCGCGCGCGGACCGGAGCAGGTCCTGGATCGCGCGCTCCCAGCGATGGTGGTAGCGGCGGCGCGTCCGGTCGCGCTGGAGCGCGGTCATGGCCGCCTTCGCCTCGGCGTACGTCGGCGGCCGGGCGGGCCTCGCGGCGCGCCGCGCGGGGAGAGCGGGCCGGGGCGCGGCGGGCCGGGCGGCCGGTCGGCGCGCCGGCGCGGTCGCGGCGGGCGTCCCGCCGGGGACGGCGAGGAGCGCGAGCGCGAGGACGAGGGCGCGGCCCATCAGGCGCACTGTCGGGCACGTCGAGATCAGCGTCCATTTTTCGGCGTATCATCTCGGGTCTCTTTCACGGAGGTTCGACATGGCTTCCCAGAGGCAGGTCGGTGTCGTCCTGGCGGGCTGCGGATACCTCGACGGCGCCGAGATCCAGGAGGCGACGTGCACGCTCCTCTCGCTCGACCGGCGGGGCGCGAAGCTCGTCGCGATGGCGCCCGACGTCGCGCAGATGCACGTCGTCGACCACGTGAAGGGCGCCCCCGCGGCCGGCGAGCAGCGGCGGGTGCTGCTCGAGGCGGCGCGGATCGTGCGTGGGCAGATCACCGACATGGCGAAGGTGTCCGCGAGGGACCTCGACGCGCTCGTGTTCCCCGGCGGCTACGGCGTCGCGAAGAACCTCTGCTCGTTCGCCGTCGACGGCCGGAGCATGCGCGTCCACCCCGAGGTGGAGCGGCTCGCGCGCGAGATGCGCGCCGCGGGCAAGCCGCAGGGCTACATCTGCATCGCGCCGGTGATCGCGGCGAAGCTCTTCGGCGCCGAGCACCCGAAGCTCACCATCGGGAACGACCGCGACACCGCGGCGGCGCTGGAGTCCTGGGGCGCGAAGCACGTCGACTGCAGGGTCGAGGACGCCATCGTGGACGAGCGGCTGAAGCTCGTCTCCACGCCGGCGTACATGCTCGGCCCCTGGATCGCCCCCGTCGCGCAGGGCATCGACAAGCTCGTGTCGGCGGTCCTCGAGATGGCCTGAGCGCGGCGCCCCCTGGTGGGGTCCCGCGAGTGAGCCCCGGTCTCACCGCTGCGGCGCGATGTCGCGGTTTTGCCGTGACGCGCCCTGAATTTCCGGTAGAGTGCCGCGTCTCATTTCCGGGCGGGCTGGTCCGCCCCCGCAATCAGGAGCTTTTCTCGTGAACAAGACCTTCGCCGCTCTCTTCGCCGCCGTCGCCCTCGCCTTCGCCTCGAGCGCCGTCGCCGTTGAACCGCCCGCCGGCCCGCTCAAGCTCCCGGCGAAGCCGGGCTCGGTGACCTTCCAGCACAAGACGCACGCGAAGCTGAAGTGCACGCAGTGCCACGCCGACGACAAGGGCGGCGCGATCGAGGGGTTCAACAAGACGGTCAACAAGGACAAGGCCCACGCCAAGTGCCACGACTGCCACAAGAAGGAGGCGAAGGGCCCGCAGAAGTGCGCCGACTGCCACAAGAAGGCGTAGCCTCACCCGAGCGCCCCCCTCTCCACGATCGGTGAGGGGGCGTCGCATCGACGTGAAGAGAGCTTCGAGAGGGGCCGGGAGACCGGCCCCTCTCGCTATTTTCCCGTGTGTTTCTCGGCATCCGACTGCGCCCTCTTGCCGCACTGCCCGAGGTCGGGGCTCCGCTAGAGTGTCGCGCCCGTTGCGGCGGGAATCCGCCCCCGCAACTCTCCCACTGCAGAGGGGAACCACCGAAATGAAGAACACGCTCTTCTCTCTCTTCGTCGCCGTCGCGCTCGCCTTCGCGTCGAACGCCGTTGCCGCCGACGCGCCCGCCGCCCCGATCAAGCTCCCGGCCAAGCCGGGCGCCGTGACGTTCCAGCACAAGACCCACACGTCCGTGAAGTGCACGGGCTGCCACGCCGACGACAAGGGCGGCGAGATCGACGGGTTCAACAAGACCGTCAACAAGGACAAGGCCCACGCGAAGTGCCACGACTGCCACAAGAAGGAGAAGAAGGGCCCGCAGAAGTGCGCCGACTGCCACAAGAAGGCGTAGCCTCGTCGCGCGCCCCCCTCTCCACGAGGTGGAGAGGGGGGTGTTTCATTCAGGGTGAAGAGCGCTACGGGTCCAGCCTCTTCTTCCAGCCCGCGAGCAGGTTGAGCGCGTCGAGCGGGCGCAGCCCGTCGAGGTCGAGCGCGCGGAGCGCCTTCGCGACCTCCTCGGCGGCGGGATCCGCCGGCGCGCCGCCGAACAGGCCGAGCTGGCTCGCGGCGGTCTGGCGGCGGCGCTTGCCGCGCGCGAGCGCGGCGTGGCCCCCCTCGTCCACCTCGAGCGCCTCGAGGTTCGCGAGGATCTCTCTCGCGCGCGCGAGCACCTCGGCCGGGAGCCCGGCGAGCTTCGCCACCTCGATGCCGTAGCTCCGCGACGCGCCTCCCTGCACGAGCTTCCGCAGGAACACGACGCGATCGCCGACCTCGCGGACCGCCACCGTGAGGTTCCGGACCGCCGGCCGCTCCCGCGCGAGGTCCTGCAGCTCGTGGTAGTGCGTCGCGAACAGCGTCCGGCAGCCGACCGCGTCGTGGAGGTGCTCCCCGACCGCCCAGGCGATCGACACGCCGTCGAACGTCGAGGTGCCGCGACCGATCTCGTCGAGCACGACCAGCGAGCGGCGGGTCGCGTTGTGCAGGATCGCGGCGGTCTCGGTCATCTCCATCATGAAGGTGGAACGGCCCCGGGCGAGGTCGTCGGACGCGCCGACCCGGGTGAAGATCCGGTCCACCACGCCGACGCGCGCGCGCCGCGCCGGGACGAAGCTCCCCATCTGCGCGAGGAGCGCCACGAGCGCCGCCTGGCGGAGGACCGTGCTCTTCCCGGCCATGTTGGGGCCGGTCACGATCTGGATCGCCCCGTGCGCGTCGCACTCCGGGGCGCCGCGCGACGCGACCCGCACGTCGTTCGGCACGAACGCCGACGGTCCATCCGGCAGGACCGCCTCCACGACCGGGTGACGCCCGTCCTCGATCTCGAGCACCTCCGAGCCGTCCACGGCGGGGCGGACGTAGCCGCGCTCCGCCGCGACGCGCGCGAGCGAGAGGAGCGCGTCGGCCGTGGCGACCGCGTCCGCGGCGGTCCGGATCCGCGGGGCGGCCGCCACCACCTCCGCGCGCAGCTCCTCGAAGAGCTTCTCCTCCAGCGCGCACCGCCGCTCCTCCGCGGTGAGCACCTTCTCCTCGAACGTCTTCAGCTCGGCGGTGGCGAACCGCTCGCCCCCGACGGTCGTCTGCCGCCGCTCGTAGTCCTTCGGGACGAGGTGGAGGTTCGGCTTCGTGACCTCGATGTAGTAGCCGAACACGCGGTTGAACCTGACCTTGAGCGAGGCGATCCCGGTCCGCTCGCGCTCCTTCGCCTCGAGGCGGGCGATGACGCCCTTCCCGTCCTCCGCGATCGCGACGATCTCGTCGAGCTCCCTCGAGAAGCCGCGCCGGACGAGGCCGCCCTCCTTCAGCGACGGCGGCGGCTCCTCCGCGACGCCCGCGTCGAGGAGGGCGGCGAGCTCCTCGAGCCCGCGGGCGCGGCCGCCGGCGGCGCGCAGCGCCGCGGAGGCGCGGCCCTCGAGCAGCGCCGCGAGCGCCGGCAGCGCGAGGAGCGCGCCGGCGAGCGCGCGGAGGTCGCGGGCGTTCCCCTGGCCGAGCACGAGCCGCGAGACGAGCCGCTCCGCGTCGGCGACGGGCCGGAGCGCGCCCGCGAGGTCCTCCCGCGCCACGGAGGAGCCGGCGAGCTCCTCGACGGCGTCCAGCCGCGCGCCGATCGCCTCGAGGTCGGTGAGCGGGTAGCGCAGCCACTCGACGAGCCGCCGGCCGCCGGGGGCGGTCACGCTCCGGTCGAGCAGCGCGAGCAGGGTCCCCTTCTTCTTGCCGCCCGAGAGCGTCCGCTCGAGCTCGAGGTTCGTGCGGGTCGCCTCGTCGAGGAGGAGGACGTCGTCGGTCCGGAGGCGCGAGAGCCGGTCCACGTGGCGGGGCGCGGCGCGCTGCGTGTGCTCTAGGTACGCGACGGCGCCGGCCGCGGCGGCGAGACCGAGCGGGAGGCCCGCCACCCCGAACCCGTCGAGGCTCGCGACGCCGAGGTGCTTGCGGAGCCGCTCGTCCGCGCGCTCGAAGTCGGCGCCGGGCCGGCGCGCGACGGGCGCGGCCGACGCGCGGACCACCGCGTCCGCGCGGGCGGGCTCCGCGTCGTCGGCGAGCAGGAGCTCGCGGATGCCGGCGCGGCGCAGCTCGTCGACGAGCCGCGCGTCGTCCGCCACCTCGCCGACCCGCAGCTCGCCGGTGGACGCGTCGAGGAGCGCGAGCCCCGCGCCCGCGGGCCCGAGGGCGACCGCGCCGAGGTAGCTCGCCTCGCGCGGGTCGAGCACCTGGTCGTCGAGCACCATCCCCGGCGTGACGACGCGCGTGACCTCCCGCTTCACGATGGCGGACTTCCCGGGCTCCTCCACCTGGTCGCAGATCGCGATCTTGAACCCCTTCTCGAGGAGCTTCGCGACGTACCCGCGCGCGGCGTGGTACGGCACGCCGCACATCGGCACCCGGTCGTCGCCCTTCGCCCGCGACGTCAGCGTGATCTGCAGCGCCTCGGACGCGGCGACCGCGTCCTCGAAGAACATCTCGTAGAAGTCGCCGAGCCGGAAGAAGAGGATCGCGTCCGGGTACCTCGCCTTCGTCTCGAGGTACTGCCGCATCATGGGCGTGAGGGCCTGGGCGATCTCGGGCACGGGCGAAGGGTTCTACCACGGGCCTCCGGCACCGGACTTCCGTGGCGACCCCCCGATCCCGGTGCTACAGTCGGTGGATCGTGTTCGAGCGGGCGATCCAGGATCTGAACCGCCTGCGCCAGATCGCGGCGGCCGTGGTGAAGCACGGGTTCGGCGCCTACCTCGCCCGCACGCGCCTGAGGGACGCGCTGCCCCGCGACGCCGTCCCGGGCGAGCCGGAGCCCCTCCCCGCCTCCGACCGCGAGACCGCCGCCCGCTTCCGGCAGCTGCTCGCGGAGCTCGGCCCGACCTTCACGAAGCTCGGCCAGCTCCTCTCGACCCGCCCGGACGTGCTCCCCGCCCACTGGATCGACGAGCTCGAGAAGCTCCAGGACGACTGCCCGCCCCTCCCCCTCGGCGAGATCCGCCGCGAGATCGAGCGGGGGCTCGGACGGCCCGTCGCGGAGCTGTTCGCGTCGCTCGACGAGGAGCCGCTCGCGAGCGCGTCGATCGCCCAGGTCCACCGCGCCCGGACGCACGCGGGGGAGAGCGTCGTCGTGAAGGTCCAGCGCCCGCACATCCGCGAGCGGGTCGAGTCCGACCTCGCCCTCCTCTACTACCTCGCGAAGCTGCTCGAGGCCGCCGTCGAGGAGACCGGCGTCTACACGCCGACCGGCATCATCGAGGAGTTCGACCGGACGGTGCACGAGGAGCTCGACTTCTCGAACGAGGCGCGGAACGCGCAGGCGATGGCCGCCGCCGCCCGCGACCGTCCGTTCCTCGTGATCCCGCGCGTGCACGAGGCGCTCTCCAGCGCGACCATCCTCACCCTCGACTACGTCGAGGGGACGAAGGTCTCCGAGGTGAAGGCGGACGCCGGGTTCGACCTCGAGAAGGTCGCGCGGAACGTCATCGAGGCGGCCTTCCGGCAGCTCTTCGAGGACGGCCTCTTCCACGGCGACCCGCACCCCGGGAACATCCTCGTGCTGCCGGGCGACCGGATCGCGCTCCTCGACTTCGGGCTGGTGGGCCGGCTCACCCGCGTCCAGCAGGAGGCGCTCGTCACGCTCATCGTCGCGGTGGCGCTCCGCGACCCGGACAGCGTCGCGCGCGTCCTGAACCGGATCGGCGTGCCGGAGGGGCGCTCGCCCATCGGCGAGTTCCGCGAGGACATCCGCCACATCCTGGACCGCTACCTCGGCCTGAAGCTCGACGAGATCCGGACCGCGACGCTGCTGCGCGACCTGCTCGATCTCGCGGTCCGGCACCGGATCCAGATCCCGAAGGAGTACGCGGTCCTCGCGAAGGCCTCGATCACGGTCGAGGGGATCATCCGGCGGCTCTACCCGAGGCTCGACATCCTGGAGGTCGGGCTGCCGTACGCGAAGGAGCTCCTGCTCGCGCGCTTCAACCTCGGCGACGCCTCGTCGACGGTGATGAAGACGCTCCTCAAGCTGCAGGGGCTCGCGGAGGACGTCCCCGGCCAGCTCACCCAGATCCTCGTCGACCTCGAGGCGGGGAAGTTCCGCGTCAACGTCCACTCGGAGGACGTCGAGCGGGTCGGCGGCCACGTGCGCGCCATCGGGGTGATGCTCTTCCTCGGGCTGCTCGCCTCGGGGCTCACCGCGGGCGGGCTCTTCGTGCTCGGCGCGGGCGGCGAGGCGTGGGTGGGCGTCGGCGCGCTCGCCGCCGCGGCGCTCGTGTCGGCGAGCGCCGCGACCTACCACGTGGCGACGCTGCGGATGCGGAAGATCTCGCTGCGGCGGCTGCTGCGGCGCTGAGGCCGGCGCCGGGCCGCTGGCCGCCCCCGACGGCCGGACCGCCCGCGGCCTGCCGCGCGCCCCGGTCAGGTCGTGGGAGCGGCCGCGCCCCGGCCGCCCGCTCCCTCGCTGGCCCGCGGTGGTAGCGTCGTGGCGGAGGCGCACCTCCCTCGCCCTGGCACCGGAGGACACATGCCCGTCTCGCCCCTCTCGCCCGAAGCGCTCCGCCGGCGGGATCTCCCCGCGGAGCTCCAGTTCGAGACGACCGAGGAGCTGGAGGACCTCGAGGGGCCGCTCGGACAGGCCCGCGCGGCCGAGGCGCTCCGGCTCGCCGTGACGCTGCGGAGCGACGGGTACAACGCCTACGTGATGGGCCCGCCCGGCGCCGGGAAGCACGACCTCGTCGCGCGGACCCTCGCGCGCGCGGGGCTCGAGGCGCCCACGCCGTCGGACTGGTGCTACCTGAACGACTTCGCCGAGCCGCGCCGCCCGCGCGCGGTGGAGCTCCCCGCCGGCCGCGCCGCGGAGCTGCGCAAGGACATGGACCGGCTCGTCGACGAGCTGCGGGCGGCGATCCCGGCGGCCTTCGAGTCGAGCGACTACCGCACCCGGACGCAGCTCCTCGAGAAGCAGCTCGAGGAGGCCCGCGAGCACGCGATCGAGGAGATCCGCAGGAGGGCCGAGGCCCGGAGCGTCGCGCTCCTGCGGACGCCGATGGGGTTCGGCTTCGCGCCGGTGAAGGACGGCTCGGTCCTCGACCCCGACGCGTTCCGGGCGCTGCCGGAGGAGGCGCAGCAGCGCTTTCAGCGGGACATCGCCGAGCTGCAGGCGGCGCTCCAGGAGACCCTGCGCGCCATGCCGGAGCTCGAGCGGCGGCACCGGGAGCGCGTGAAGGAGACGAACCGCGAGGTGGCGATGTACGCGGCCGGGCACCTGCTCGACGACCTGCGGCGGCGCTACGCCGACCTCCCCGCCGTGCTCGCCCACCTCGACGCGGTCCGGCAGGACGTCGTCGAGAACGTCCACGAGTTCCTCACCGGCTCCGCGGACGACGACGCCGCGGCGACGATGCGCAAGCTCCTCAACCAGACCCCCGCGCTCCGTCGCTACGGCGTCAACGTGATGGTGGACCACGCCGGCCGCTCCGGCGCGCCGGTCGTCTACGAGGACCTCCCGAACCTCGCGAACCTCGCCGGACGCGTCGAGCACCACGCCCACTTCGGCACCCTCGTCACCGACTTCACCCTCATCCGCCCCGGCGCCCTCCACGGCGCGAACGGCGGCTTCCTCGTCCTCGACGCGCGCAAGCTGCTCGTCCAGCCCTTCGCCTGGGAGGAGCTGAAGCGGGCGCTCCGCGCCCGCGAGATCCGGATCGAGCCGCCCGAGCGGCTCTTCGGGATCGGCGCGACGGCCTCGCTCGAGCCGCAGCCCATCCCCCTCGACGTGAAGGTGGTGCTCGTCGGCGATCGCTGGCTCTGGCAGGTCCTCTCGGCGTACGACCCGGACTTCCCCCAGCTCTTCAAGGTGGAGGCGGACTTCGAGGACTGGATCCCGCGCTCGCCGCAGTCGGAGCGCGACTTCGCGCGCCTCGCGGCGACGCTGGCGCGGCGAGACGGCGCGCCACCGCTCGAGCGCGCCGCGGTGGCGCGCCTGCTCCACGAGGCGTCGCGGCTCGCGGGCGACGCGGCGCGGCTCACCGCCGACGTCGCGGCCGTGCGGGACCTCGTGCGCGAGGCCGGCCACGCCGCGGCGACGGCGGGGCGGAGCCGCACGACGGGCGAGGACGTGCGCGCCGCGGTGCACGCGCAGCAGCGCCGGGCCG
The DNA here is from genome assembly GCA_035708485.1 of Anaeromyxobacter sp. Taxonomy (GTDB): domain Bacteria; phylum Myxococcota; class Myxococcia; order Myxococcales; family Anaeromyxobacteraceae; genus Anaeromyxobacter. The sequence goes on from DASSSJ010000203.1 coordinate 20,895, forward strand.
GCCGGCTCCGCGAGGCGGTCCGGGAGGAGATCCGCCGCGGCACCCTCGTCGTGGAGACCTCGGGCGCGCGCGTCGGCCAGCTGAACGGGCTGTCCGTGGTCACCCTCGGCCGGCACGGCTTCGGCCAGCCGAGCCGGATCAGCGCGCGCGTCCGCATGGGCAAGGGCGAGGTGGTGGACCTCGAGCGCGAGGTGGAGCTCGGCGGCCCCATCCACTCGAAGGGCGTGCTCATCCTCGGCGGCTTCCTCGGCGCCCGCTACGCGCGCGAGTCGCCGCTCTCGCTCTCCGCGAGCCTCGTCTTCGAGCAGTCGTACGGAGGCGTGGAGGGCGACAGCGCCTCGCTCGCCGAGCTCTGCGCCCTCCTCTCCGCGATCGCGGAGGTGCCCCTGCGCCAGGGGGTGGCGGTCACGGGGTCGGTGGACCAGCTCGGCCGCGTCCAGGCGGTGGGCGGCGTCTCGGACAAGGTGGAGGGGTTCTTCGAGGTGTGCCGCGCCCGCGGGCTCGACGGCGCGCAGGGGGTCCTCGTCCCGGCGAGCAACGTCTCGCACCTCGTCCTCCGCGACGAGGCGCTCGCCGCGATGGCGGAGGGGCGGTTTCGGGTCTGGGCGGTGGAGACGGTGGACGAGGCGATGGAGGTCCTGAGCGGCCTCCCCGCGGGCGCGGTGGACGCGGACGGCCGGTTCCCCGCCGGCTCGGTCAACGCCCGGGTCTCGGCCCGGCTGGAGCGGTTCGCCGAGCGGGCGCGCGCGTTCGCCGCGGCCGGCGCGGCGCCCGAGGGCGACGGAGGGCGCCGTGGCTGAGCGCGATCCCGGCTTCCGGCGGATCGTCGTCGGCCTCGACGCGTCGCCGGCGAGCCTCGACGCGCTCGCCGCCGCGGCGCTGCTCGCCGGGCGGCTGCGCACGGACCTGGCCGGCCTGTTCGTCGAGGACGAGGACCTCCTGCGGCTCGCGGGGCTCCCCTTCGCGGGCGTCGTGCGCGTCCCGAGCGGCGTGCGCGAGGGGATCGATCGGCCGAGGGCCGAGGCCGAGCTCCGCGCCCTCGCGGCGCAGGCGCGCGAGGCGCTCGAGCGCGCCGCGTCCGCGCAGCGGGTCGCGTGCACGTTCCGGGTGGCGCGCGGCGGCGTCGTCGCGGAGGTGCTCGCCGCCGCGGAGGAGGCCGACCTGCTCGTCGTCGGCGCGGGAGGGCACCGCCGCTCCGGCACCGCCCGCGCGGGCGACACCGCGCGCGCCGCCGCGGCCCGCGCCCGCAGCTCGGTCCTCGTGCTCCGGCGCGGCGGGCGGCTCGGGGATCCCATCGTCGCCGTCGACGACGGGACGCCGGGCGCGGCCCGCGCCGCCGCCGTGGCGCGGGCGCTCTCCGGCGAGCCGGGGCCGACCCTCGTCGAGGCGCCCGCGGGAGACCCCGGCGCGGTCGCCGCCGTGCTCGCCCGGCTCCGCCCCGCGCTCGTGGTGGTCCCCGCGGGCGGTCGCTACGGCTCGGGCAGCGCGCTCGACGCCATCCTCTCGGCGGGCGCGGCCGCGCTCCTCGTGCGGTGACCGGAGCGCATCCCGCGGCCGCCACCCGGCGGCCCGATCTCCGGCCCGGCTCTAGCCGCTCTCCCCGCACCCGAGCGCCGCGAACGTCCCGATCCGCCACAGGTCGATCAGCGCCGCGACGAGCAGCGCCGCCGCGCCCGCGACGAGGTCCGGCCCGAGGAGGACGATCGGGTCCGCCCCGCGCGCGAAGCCGGTCGCGACGCCGGCGAGCGACTCGACCGACGCGGAGCCGATCGCCGCCGCGAGCCCGAACGCGAGCGCCGCGAGGAGGAACGTGCCCGGCCGCGCCAGGAAGCGGCGCGCGCTCGCCGCGAACGCCTCGCCGGGCCCCTCGGCCCGCACCGCCGCGCGCGCCACCGCGGCGTCCCCCACCGCGCCGAGCGCCACCGGGACGGCGAGCGCGAGGGTGAGGGCGAGCGCCACGGCGCCCGAGAGGAGGACGGCGTCGCCGCGGCCGGCCGCGCGGGCGGTCACCGCCAGCGCGCCGAGCGCGAGCGTCCCGCCGAAGAGCGCGCCGGCCCAGTCCGCGACGAGCGCGAGCGCGGCCGCCGCGAGCACGCGCGGGAACCCGCGCGCCGCGCCCGCCGCGAAGCGGGGGCCCGGCGCGCCGGCCATCGCGCCGCCGAGCGTCGGGAGCGCGCCGGCGAGCCACGCGACGCGGAGGGCGGCGCCGAGCAGCGTGCCGGCGAGCCAGAGCCCCCCGGCGAGCGCGAGCAGCCTCGGCGAGCGGAGGGCGGCGAGCGCGCCTTCGAGCGGCGCACCGGGGTCGAGGCGGCTCGCGCGGAGCGCGAGCACCGCCGCCTCCATCGGGACCGCCCACAGCACCGCCCAGGCCGGCCAGACCGCGGCACCGCGCGCGGCGGCGACGGCGGCGCCGACCGGCACGAGCCACCCCTCGCGCGCCACGGCTCGCAGCGCGAGTCCGAGGGCGGCGGCGAGCGAGGGGGGCACGCGGCGACGGTACCGGGCGTCCGCCTTCTTGCCTTCTGAACGCCGTGCCAGTATACCGATGTTCAGGAGGTGGTCGCATGGACGGGCTCACCGACCGTCAGCTCGAGGTGCTCCGGTACATCGCGCGGCAGATCGAGGACGCGGGCTATCCCCCCACCATCCGCGAGATCGGGGAGGCGCTCGACATCCGCTCCACGAACGGCGTGAACGACCACCTGAAGGCGCTCGAGCGGAAGGGCTTCCTCACGCGCGATCCCGTGAAGTCGCGCGCGCTCATCCCGACCCCCCGCGCGCGCGACGCGCTCGGCGAAGGGGCGCCGCGGGGCAACGTCATCCCCTTCTCGCGCGGCGCGCCGAAGCCGGCGGGCGGACGGCTCGTCGAGATCCCGATCGTCGGCCGCGTCGCCGCGGGCCAGCCCATCCTGGCGCAGGAGCGGATCGAGGACACGGTGCAGGTGGACGCGTTCCTGCTCGGCACCGCGAAGAAGGTCTACGGCCTGCGCGTGCAGGGCGACTCGATGGTCGGGGACGGCATCCTGCCCGGCGACTACATCTTCGTGAAGAAGCAGCTCGAGGCGCGGGACGGCGAGATCGTGGTGGCGATGATCGACGACGAGGCCACGGTCAAGCGCGTCTACTTCGAGGGCGACCGCGTCCGCTTCCAGCCCTCGAACCCGCGCATGGCGCCGATCTACGTCCGCGAGTCCGACTTCCGGAGCACGATGATCCTGGGCGTCGTCGTGGGCGTCTACCGCAAGCTCGCCTGAGCGCCGTGCGAGGGCACGAGGGGGCGCGGTCCCTGCGCCCCGCTCCACGTGCCCGCGCGGTGCGAGCCCATGAGGGGCTGGGTCCTCTTCTGCTCGCTGCGCCTATCTTGCCCCAAGGTCCCACCGGACCCTACGACTCGAGGGGGAGACGAGCGATGCCGAAGGCGAGCGCGCGGCTCGACGCCGCGCGAAAGGCGTACCGGGAGGCCCTGGAGGCGGCGCGCGCCAAGCCCACGCCGGAGGCCTGGGCGCGCCTGCTGGCCGCGGGCAAGGAGCTGTCGTCGGCAGAGGAGTCCCGTCCGCGCAGCCGGCGGGGGCGCCGCGCCGCCCCGGAGCGGGTCGAGCCCGGCGAGGTGGAGCGCCTCGAGCCGGCGGCGCCCGTCGAGCAGGCGAGCGGCGAGGCGGACGATCCGGCCTGAGCGCGCCTTCGACCCTGCGAGCCATGGCGCGGGCCGGCACGCCTTCGCTCCGCGAGCGCGCGCCGGCCGCGGAGTGGGTGCCGCTCAGCGCGTCTTCGCCTGCCGGACGTAGCGGTCGAGGTCCTCCCGGTCGATGAGCGACAGGATCTCGATCGTGTTCTGCCGCTCGCCGCGCCGGTACAGGAGCCGGACGTCCGTCGCGACGCGCACGCGGTAGTACCCCGGCAGGCCCTCCAGCGGGAGCGCGCGGAGCGACGGATGCCGGTGGTCCTGGGCGAGCAGGTTCGCCTGCTTGAACGCGGCGCGCTGGATGCGGCGGTCCCAGCCCTCGAGCGAGTCGTAGAACTCGCGCGTGTAGATGGGCATGAGCCACGCCGCGGGCGCCTCCTCGGGCTCCTCCGCGTCGGCCGCGGCGGCCGCCGCGGGCCGCTCGCTCTCGCTCCGCGCCCGCGCCGCCTCGGCGGCCTCGGCGGCGGCCGCGAGGGCGCGCTCCCGCTCCGCCTGCCGCTCGAGCCTCGCCTCGAGCGCGGCCACCTTCCCCTCGAGCTCGCGCGCGGCGGCGCGGGCGCGCGCCGCGTCCGCGGCCGCGTCGGTCGCCTGGGCCTCGGCGAGCCCCGCCTCCGCGCGGTCTCGCGCCCGGAGCGCGGCCTCGGCGGCCTCGCGGGCTCGCGCGGCGTCCTCGACGGCGGACGCCTCGCGGGCCCGCGCCTCCTTGAGCCAGGCCTGCAGCTTCTCGCGCTGCTCGTCCGCCTTCTTCCGCGCGGCCTCGAGGCGCGCGCGCCCCTCCTCCCGCTCCCGCTGCAGCTCCCGCTCGCGCTCCTCCAGCCGGGCGCGGAGCTCCGCCAGCGCCTTCGCGGGATCCTCGTCCTTGCGCGGCGGAGGCCTGGCGCCCTCCGCCGGGGGGCCGTAGTGCCTCTTCACGAGCCGGTCCAGCACCGGGGTGGCGCGCGCGCGCACCGTCGGATCGGGGTCGGCGAGCACGCGCCAGAGCGCGTAGGTGAGCCCGTGCTCCGACGACCCGAGCTCGAGGAGGTCGTCGGCGCCGGCGGGATCGAGCGGCACGTCCGGGATCGGCATCCCGCCGAAGGCGGCGCGCAGCTTCTCGAGCACGCGCCGGCGCGTCTGCGGCGCGGCGCGGATCTCGTCCGCGAGCACGTCGCAGAGCTCGACGTCGCCGAGCGCGTCGGTCCTGAACCCCGGCACCGAGAGGCGGAGCTCCTTCACGAGCGCCCGCGCCTCCTCCGGGAGGAGCCACACGTAGAGCAGCACCGACAGCGCGTCGCGCGACAGCTCGTCGAGCGGCGCGTCGCCGGCGGGGTCCGGCACCGCCCGCGCGCGCGGAGCGCGGCGCGGGGCGGGCTTGTTCCGGGGCGGGCCCGCGGTCTTCTTCCCGCCCGCCACCGCGCTACGGCTTCTGCGCCGCCTCCCGGATCTGGATCTCGCCCTGGAAGGCGGTGCCGGGCGGGAGCTTCCAGGTCTCGGGCACGGGCACCGTCGCCGTGAACGTGGCGGGACGGGCCGCGCCGCTCGGGACGCGCTGATCCACGTCGAGCGTGAACTTCACCGTCGCGGCCTCGCGCGGGAACTGCTCCACCCACCAGGTGCCGAAGAGCACGCCGGACGGGAAGTCGTCCACGAACCGCTCCGGGTCGGTGAGCTTCTGGTAGGGCTCGCCCGCGCCGCTCATCTCGCCGTAGAGCTTGCCGGCCGGGTCGAGGAACTCGAACACGATCCGCTTGAACGCGACGGGCACCACGTTCCGCGTCACCGTCCGCTCGTTCGCCCGCTCGCGCTCGACGTAGCGCGGCGCGCCCCACAGCGCGAAGTCCACCCGGAGCCCCTGCGCGCCCTCGGGCGACTTCCCCGGCTCGACGGAGAGGAGGTCGAGCCGCAGCCCCTCGGCCGCGGCGGACGCGACCACGCCGTACTTCCCCTCGCGCAGCAGCGCGAACCGGGAGTCCGCGTACGTCTGGAAGTCCTCGAGCTGCTCCCGCTGCTCGCTCTTGAGCTTGCCCTTGTGCTCCTGCTCGGCGGCCTGGACGCCGGTCGGGCGGGCGGGCTCGCCGGGGTGGCGGTTGCGGATCCCCTGCAGCTCGTCGAAGTACCAGCGCGAGAGGGCGGCCACCTCGGCCTGCCACTCCGCCGGCCGCTCCGGCGCGACGGACTTCGCGGCCTGGGCGCGCTCGGTGAAGTCGCGCTTCAGCCGGGCGCGCTCGAGCCGGGCGTCGGCCGCCTCGGTGCGGACGCGCAGCGTGTTCACGAGGGCGACCGCGCCGAGGATGGCGAGCCCGATCGGGAGCGCCACGAAGAGCAGCTTTCGCATGGGTTCACTCCGTGCCTGAGACGAGGGCCTCGACGGCGCGCAGGCCGGTGCGGTCGAGCTCGTAGACGTACGCGCGCGCGCGGCGCACCGGCTCGTCCGCCACGCGCGAGGCGGAGCCGGCGCAGAGCACCGGCGTCGGCCCCGCGGCGCCGGGCAGGTCCACGCGGAACGCGGTGTGGCGGTGCCCGTGCAGCACCGCCGCGATCGGCTGCTCCGCGACGAGGCGCACGACCTGGTCGGCGTCGGCGAGCGGCATCCGCGCGACGCGCACGTCGGAGGGCATCCGCTCGGGCGGCAGCACCACGTGGTGGTGGAAGGCGAGCACCGTCGCGCGCCCCTGCTTCGTGTGGAGCCGCGCCAGCTCGCGCGCGGCGCGGAGCTGCTCCGATCCGAGCCGGCCCGGCGTCGCGAAGGGATCCTCGCCCCACCGCGCGCTGTCGAGCGCGACGAGCACCGCGTGGTCGCCGAGCGGCACGACGTGCGGGTAGCTCGGCGCCGCCCTGCGCATGCCCTTGCCGTCGGGGCCGATCGCGCGGAGGAACCGGCCGGTCTCGACCGACTCCTCCGTCCACACGTCGTGGTTCCCGGGCACCACCGTCAGCTTCCCGGCGTCCGCGAACGGGCGGAGCAGGTCGGCGGCGCGCTCGAACTCGCGGGGCTCGCCGGAGAACGTGACGTCGCCGGTGACGACGAGGTGGTCGACGTTCACCTCGCGCAGCGCGTCGAGGAGCCCCTTCGCGAGCTTCGCGGAGTGGCGCTCGCAGTCCTTCGCGGCGAAGCCGTTCCGCGGGTAGCGGCTGCGGTCGGCGACGTGCAGGTCGCTGATGTGGCCGAGGCGGACGATGCGGCCTCCCGGTGCGCGATCCTCGGCCCCGCGACGGTGCGCCCGGAACGGGTCGCCACGCCTGGGGCGCTGGCCGGGGGATGCTATCGGCCCCTCCCTCCCCGGTCAAACCGAACGCGCGCGCCCGCCTTCGCCGAGCGATCGCCCCGCGATCGCGGCCGCGCCCGGACTCCCGCGGCGGCTTGCCGCCGCGCTCGGACGCCTTATGGAGAGGGGCATGACGCGCAAGCACGCATGGTCCCCCGCGGACGGCCCCGACGTCGCCCCGCAGCAGATCCCGAGCCGCAGCGGTCACGTGTCGGGCAGCGGCGAGGACGATCGCCGGTCCGGGCTATGGGCGCCGTCGGAGGGGCCCGTGAGGAGCGATCCGGGCGGCCCCGGCGGCGAGCCGGACGGCAAGACGATCTCCAAGCCGGGGAGGACGGCGCTGAACGAGGACTGAGCCCGGGGCACGGACGATCCCGCCCCAACCGACGGCAAACCTTGCCGCTTTTAGTTGATATGCTCGTCCAGCACGGGTATCCGAGATCGACGGAGGAGACGGCGATGAGCGACAAGGACAAGAAGGGCGGGGCCGGCGCTCAGGTCGCTCCCGCGATGGGTCCGCCCGGGCTCATCGCCAAGGAGGACATCCCGGCGGTGCTGCCGATCCTCCCCCTGCGGAACTCGGTGTTCTTCCCGGGCGGCGTGCTCCCGCTCGCCGTGGGCCGGCAGAAGACCATCGCCCTCATCAAGGACGCGGTGCGCGACGAGCAGGTGATCGGCGTCGTCACGCAGCGCCGCGCCGAGGAGGAGGACCCCGGCGCCGCCGACCTGTACACGGTCGGGACCGTCGCGCGCGTGGTGAAGCTCCTCAAGATGGGCGAGGACAACTACTCGCTCGTCGTGCAGGGCCTCGCGCGCTTCAAGGTGCTCGAGCTCGTGCAGGAGACGCCCTATCTGAAGGCGCGCGTCGACCCGGTCGAGGACAAGACCAGCACGGACGACGTGGAGGTCGAGGCCCTCGCCATAAACCTGAAGAAGCTCGCCCGCGAGGTGATCGAGCTCATGCCCGAGCTCCCCGCGGCCGCGACCGAGCTCGTCGAGTCGATCACGCATCCGGGGCACCTCGCCGACCTCATCGCGGCGAACGTCGACGTCCCCATCGAGGAGAAGCAGCAGGTCCTCGACACCGTGGACCTCAAGGCGCGGATGAAGCTCGTCCTCGAGCTCCTCAACCGCAAGCGCGAGATCCTCAAGCTCTCGAACAAGATCGACTCCGCCGTGAAGGGCGAGATGTCGAAGACGCAGCGCGAGTACTACCTGCGCCAGCAGCTCAAGGCGATCAAGGAGGAGCTCGGCGAGCTGGGCGAGGAGGAGGAGGAGCTCGACGAGCTGGCGGAGCGCCTCAAGAAGGCCGGGCTCCCGCCGGAGGTCGACAAGGTCGCGCAGAAGGAGCTGAACCGGCTGAAGTCGATCCCCACGGCGAGCTCCGAGTACACCGTCGCCCGCACCTACCTCGACTGGATCGCGGACCTGCCCTGGTCGAAGCGGACGGACGACAACCTCGACATCAACAACGCGCGCGGGATCCTCGACGCCGACCACTACGGCCTCCAGAAGATCAAGAAGCGCATCCTCGAGTACCTCGCGGTCCGCAAGCTGAAGAACGACATGCGCGGGCCGATCCTGTGCTTCGTCGGGCCGCCCGGCGTCGGCAAGACCTCGCTCGGCCAGTCCATCGCGCGCGCGACCGGACGCAAGTTCGTCCGCCTCAGCCTCGGCGGCGTCCGCGACGAGGCGGAGATCCGCGGGCACCGCCGCACCTACGTCGGCGCCCTTCCCGGCCGCATCATCCAGTCGATGAAGAAGGCCGCCACGGTCAACCCGGTGATGATGCTGGACGAGATCGACAAGCTCGGGGCGGACTTCCGCGGCGATCCCTCGGCGGCGCTCCTCGAGGTGCTCGACCCGGAGCAGAACTTCAGCTTCTCGGATCACTACCTCGATCTGCCCTACGACCTCTCCAAGGTGATGTTCATCGGGACGGCGAACCTGCTCGACCCGATCCCCGGCCCGCTCAAGGACCGCATGGAGATCCTGGAGCTGCCCGGGTACACGTTCGAGGAGAAGGTCCACATCGCGCAGAACCACCTCATCCCGAAGCAGCTCCGGGAGCACGGGCTCTCGCCCGAGTCGGTGGTCATCGGGGACCAGGCGCTCATCAAGGTCATCATGGCGTTCACGCGCGAGGCCGGGGTCCGGAACCTGGAGCGGCGCCTCGCCGACATCTGCCGCGCGGTCGCGGTCGAGGTGGCGAGCGGCAAGATCCCCGCGGGCACGAAGCGCACCATCGAGGACGCCGACCTCACCGAGATGCTCGGGCCGGAGAAGTTCTACAACGAGACCGCCGAGCGCACGGAGATCCCGGGCGTCGCGACGGGGCTCGCCTGGACCGCCGCGGGCGGCGACATCCTGTTCATCGAGGCCACCAAGATGAGCGGGAAGGGCTCGCTCACCCTCACCGGACAGCTCGGCGACGTGATGAAGGAGTCCGCGCAGGCGGCGCTGTCCTACCTGCGCTCGAAGGCGGACGGCCTCGGGATCGCGGCCAACTTCCTCGAGCGGACGGACATCCACATCCACTTCCCGGCGGGATCGATCCCGAAGGACGGCCCCTCGGCGGGCGTCACGATCCTCACGGCCCTCGTCTCGCTGCTCACCGGCATCCGCGTCCGCTCGGACGTCGCGATGACCGGAGAGGTGACGCTCCGCGGGCTCGTGCTGCCGGTCGGCGGGATCAAGGAGAAGGTCCTCGCGGCGCACCGCGCCGGGATCAAGCGGATCATCATCCCCGCGCGAAACGAGAAGGATCTCGTGGACGTCCCCGAGCAGGCCCGCAAGGAGCTCGAGTTCGTGTACGCCTCGCACATGGACGAGGTCCTCAAGGCCGCGCTCGAGGAGAACCCCCTCGGCCGCCGCCCGCCTCCTCCGCCGCCGGAGCCGGAGGGCGACAAGAAGCCGCCGCAGAAGAAGCCGGAAGAGGTGCGCGTGTAGGGGGGCGGCTGGACCGCGTGGTCATCCTCACGGGCTCGGGCGGCGGCGTCGCGTCGGCGGTCTCCGCGGCGCTCGCCGCGCGCGGGATCGCGACGCGCCACGTGCCGTTCGCCGCCGACGGCCGGCCCGGCCTCGAGGTCGATCCGCGCGGCGCGGAGGCCGTCGTCCACCTCGGGCTTCGCACGCCGCGCGAGCTGGCGGAGCCGCTCCGCGCCGAGGCGGAGGCCACCGCGGCCGCGGCCGCCGCCGCGCTCGCGCGCGCCGGGGGTGCGCGCCGGCTCGTTCACGTCTCGAGCGTCGCCGTCTACGGCCGGCCGCGCAACCTGCCCTGCCGCGAGGGCGAGCTGAAGCGGCCCCGGACCGCGTTCGAGCGCATCCGCTGGCGCGCCGAGCAGGCGAGCTGGGCCGCGTTCCGGCGCGGCGCGCCGCTCACCGTGCTCCGGCCGACCGTCCTGTACGGCCCGGGGCTGCGCGGTGGGCCGGTCCGGGTCCTCCCGCTCGTCGCCCTCTTCAACGCGGGACGCCGTCGCGTGCCCATCATCCGCCGCGGCTCCGTCGCCCACCTCTGCCACGTGCAGGACCTCGCCCGCGCCGTCGCGCACGTCCTCCTCCACCCCGACGATCGCGACGTCGTCGGGCGCGCGTTCAACGTCGGCGACGACGCTCCCCTCCCGCTCGCCGAGCACCTCGAGGCCGCGCTCTCGGCGCTCGGGTTCGAGACCGGGCGCGTCCTCCCCGCGTTTCCGCGGCTGACGTCGGCGCTCCTGTGGCTGGTGCGGCACGTCCCCGACGCCGCGGTCGTCGACCCGATCAACCGCCGCCTCGCGGCCCGCTGGGTCCGGCTCGCGCGCCGCTCCGGCATCGACCCGGCCCTCGCGCCGCGCGTCGATCGCGAGGCGCTCCACTGGATGACCGCGGACCACTACTACGACACGGCGCACCTCGCCGCGATCGGCTGGCGGCCGCTCCACCCGATCTCCACCGTCGCGGTCGCGAGCACGATCCGCGCCCTCGTCGCCCAGGGCCTCCTGCCGGGGACGGGCGCTGGTGCCCTGCCCTCCTGGTGACGGTGGCGGACGGCGGCGACCCGCGATGCGGTGGGACGCGGAGTGGCCCGGAACCGGGCACCCGTGTCATAGTGCCCCCCTCGACCCCGCCACGGATGTCGCGATCGGAAGGATGCCGGACGAGGGCGGTCGATGTACGGAAACGTGCGCCCGAGGCTCGCTGCCGGGCGCGCGGAGGTCAGGCGGGGGACCGGCGTGATCCGGATGCTGGGACGATACGAGCTCCTCGAGCAGGTCGGGAGCGGAGGGATGGCGGTCGTGTACCGCGGGCGCGACACGCTGCTCGACCGCGAGGTCGCGGTGAAGCTCCTCCATCCGCACCTCGCCGCTGCGAAGGAGTCCCGCGCCCGCTTCTCGCGCGAGGCGCGCGCGGTCGCCCGCCTCGCGCACCCCGGGATCGTCGAGATCTACGACTACGCCGGCGAGGGGACGCCGGAGAGCTACCTCGTCACCGAGTACGTCCACGGCCGCACGCTCCGCGCGTTCGCGCAGGAGGTCGGGTTCGGGTTCCCCGAGGTCGGCGTCCTGGTGGGCCGCGCGCTCGCGGACGCGCTCGTCCACGCGCACGGGGCCGGCGTCATCCACCGCGATCTCAAGCCCGACAACGTCCTCGTGAAGGAGGGCGAGGCGGCGGCGGTGAAGCTCGCGGACTTCGGGATCGCCCGGATCATCGCCTCGGACGAGCGGATGACCATGACCGGCGCGCTCGTCGGCTCGCCGCACCACATGGCGCCGGAGATCGTCGAGGGGAAGGACGCCGACACGCGGAGCGACCTGTTCTCCCTCGGGACGATCCTGTACTGGCTCGCCACGGGGAAGCTGCCGTTCGCGGCGCCGAACCCGACGGCGATCCTGCGGCGCGTCCTCGAGGCGGACTTCGAGGACCCCCGGGCGGCGGACCCGCGCGTCCCGGACCCGCTCGCGGACCTCATCGTCTCCTGCCTCGCGCTCGAGCCGTCCCGCCGCCCCTCGTCCGCCGCGGACATCCGCGACGGGCTCGACCGCGTCCTCGCGCAGGTCGGCTTCGAGCGGCCGGAGGAGGCGCTCCAGGCGTTCCTGCGCGATCCCGCCGGGTTCAAGGCGGCGTTCCCCGGGCGCGCGGTCGCGACGCTCGTCGCGCTCGGGGACGGCGCGCTCGCCGAGGGCGCCTCGGCCCGCGCGCTCGCGTTCTTCGCGCGCGTCCTCGCGCTCGATCCGTCGAACCGCGTCGTGCCGGCGAAGCTCGCGCGGCTCTCGCGCCGGCGGCGGCTGCGGCGCGGGCTCGTCTGGGTCGCGGCGGTGCTCGCCGGCGCCGGGACCGGCGCCGCGGTGATCGCGTCGCGCGCGGCGTCCGAGCCGGAGGCGGTCGCGATCCCGACCTCGGCTTCGACCCCGACCTCGGCGTCGACCTCGACCCCGACCTCGGAGTCGGGCTCGACCTCGACCTCGAACGCGGCCGCGCCGGCGGCGGAGCCGCCCGCCCCCGCGCCGGCCCCGAGCGCGGCGCCCGCGCGGCCCGCCGCGAAGCACGCCTCGCTCGCCGTTCACGTCCGCCCCTACGCGCAGCGCGCCCTCCTCGACGGCATCGAGGTCGCCCGCGGGGAGCAGATCGTCCGGTACGCCATCGCGCCCGGCAAGCCCCATCTCATCCAGATCGAGCACGCCTGCTGCGCGCCGTTCGTCCGGCAGATCACCGCGGAGGAGGCGGCGCGCGCGGGCGAGCTGCGCGTCCCCCTCCAGCCGCGCCCGGCCCGGCTGCGCGTGGACGGCGATCCGGGGACGCGCGTCACCGTGGACGGGAGGGCCCTCGGCACCGCGGGCGAGTCGCAGCGGGCGCCGCTGCCGGTCGCGATCCCGCCGGGCGGGGAGACGCCGTACGAGGCGACCGCGCGCGTCGTGCTCGAGCTCGCCGGAAAGCCGCCCCGCGAGGTGCGCGTCACGCTCCGGGCCGGCGCGGAGACCATCGTGCCCGGCCCCGGCGCCGACGAGGAGGCCCCGTGATCGCCGCCCTCCTGATCGCGCTCGCGCTCGCGGCACCGCCCGAGCTCAAGCGGGCGAAGGACCGCTACGAGTTCGGCGCCTACGCCGAGGCCGCCGCCGTGCTGCGCCAGCTCCTCGCCGGCGCGCCCGACCTCACCGACGCCGAGGCGGTGGACGCCTACCGGATGCTCGGCATCGCCGAGCACCAGCTCGGCGACAAGATGGCGGCGCGCGCGGCGTTCGTGAACCTCCTCTCGTTCGAGCCGGACTACGCCCTCGACGCGTTCCTCGTCCCGCCGCCCATCGTCGAGTTCTTCGACGCCGTGAAGAAGGAGCACGAGGCGGCGCTCGCGCCGCTGCGCGAGCGCCGCCGCGAGCTCCGCGAGCAGCAGCGCCTCGCCGACGAGGCGAAGCGCCGGCTCCTCGCCGCGGAGCAGCTGCGCACCGGGCCGCCCGGGAAGATCGTGCGCGTCGAGGAGCGGGTCTACCTCATCAACTGGATGCCGCTCGGGGCGGGCCAGTTCCAGAACGGCGACCGCGCCAAGGGAACGGCGATCGCGGCGGGGCAGATCGTCCTCGGCCTCGTGAACATCTCGGCGATCCTCTTCCACAACCAGATCGCGGAGGACCGGACCCGCACCTGCATCTCCGGCCAGCCCGGCTGCTCCAACCCGCCGTACTTCGACTCGGACCGGACCCTGCTGTCGCAGGTGGACACGGTGAAGTACGTCTCCGCCGCCCTGTTCTGGGCGCTCTACGGCTACGGGGTCTGGGACGCGCACCGGAACTTCGTGCCGCGCATCGAGACCGAGATCACGCCCGGCCAGCCCGGCGGCGCGGTGAAGCTCGAGTGGGGCTTCTGAGGAGGCGCCGTGGCGACGCTCATCGTGAAGGCTCCCGACGGCAGCGAGCGCGAGGTCGCGCTCGTGAAGCGGATCACCAGCGTCGGGCGCGACGCGGAGAACGACGTCCCCATCGCCGACCCCGCGCTCCCACGCACCGCGCTCCACATCCACTTCGACGGGAAGGACTACAACCTCGCGGCCCACGACGTCGCCGACGTGACCGTGAACGGGAAGCGCCGCGCCGCGTGGCGGCTCGGGGCGGGCGACCGGATCCGCGTCGCGGGCACCGAGCTCGTCTTCGACCTCAGCCCCCGCGCCCCGGCGCCGGGCCGCGCGCAGGCCGGGCAGCGGCTCCTCGCGCTCGACACGCTCGTCCGCTTCTCGCAGCGGCTCCTCGCCGCGACCGACGTCCCGCGGCTCCTCGACGAGCTCGTGGACGCGCTGCTCGAGGTCACCCACGCCAACAAGGGGTTCCTCATCCTGCTCCAGGACGGCGAGCCGAGCGTCCGCGTGGCCCGCAACGTCGCCCGCGAGACGATCGAGGGCGCCATGGAGCGGGTCTCCGACTCCATCATCCAGCGGGTGGTCGAGACGCGCCGCCCGCTCGTCGTCGCCGACGCGCTGCACGACGCGGAGTGGGCGGGGTCGTCCTCGGTCGTGAACCTGAAGCTCTGCTCGGTCATGTGCGCGCCGCTCATGCAGAAGGGCGACGTGTTCGGGGTCATCTACCTCGGGAACGACAGCGTGGTGTCGCTCTTCGACGAGCGCTCGCTGGAGGTGCTCACCGTCTTCGCGGCGCAGGCGTCGATCCTGATCGAGAACGCGCTCCTGCTCGACTCGCTCCGCCGCGAGAACGTCGCCCTCAAGGAGGCGGCGTCGTCCCGCCAGTACGGCGACCTCATCGGCGCCGGGGCGTCGATGCGCGAGGTCTACCGCCGGATCGAGAAGGTGGCCGCCACGGACGTGTCGGTGCTCGTCTCCGGCGAGACCGGCACCGGGAAGGAGATCGTGGCCCGGGAGATCCACCGCCGCTCGCCGCGCGCGGCCGGGCCGTTCGTCGCCGTGAACTGCGGCGCGATCCCCGAGCCGCTCCTCGAGTCCGAGCTCTTCGGCCACGTGCGCGGCGCCTTCACCGGCGCCGTCACCACCCGCGCCGGTCGGTTCCAGGCGGCGCACGGGGGCACGCTGTTCCTCGACGAGGTGGGCGAGATGCCCGGCTCGCTTCAAGTGAAGCTCCTCCGCGCCCTCCAGGAGAGGGCGGTCACGAAGGTGGGCGACACGCGGCCCGAGCCGGTGGACATCCGCGTGATCGCCGCGACGAACAAGGTGCTCGAGGAGGAGATCCGCAGGGGCGCCTTCCGCGAGGACCTCTACTACCGGCTGAACGTCGTCTCGATCCCCCTCCCCCCCCTGCGCGACCGGGGCGACGACGTCGTCGTCATCGCGCGCTGGTTCCTCCAGCGGTACGGCAAGGAGTTCGCCTCCCGGGTGCGCGGCTTCACGCCCTCGGCGCTCGTCGCGATGCGCAAGTACGCGTGGCCGGGCAACATCCGCGAGCTCGAGAACCGCGTGAAGAAGGCGGTCGTGCTCGCGGATCGCGCGCTCGTGTCCGCGGAGGACCTGGACCTCCGGCCGGAGATCCTGGAGCCGATCCTGCCCCTCGTCGTCGCCAAGGAGGAGTTCCAGAAGCGGTACATCAACGAGGTGCTGGAGCGGAACGGCGGGAACCGCACCAAGACGGCGAAGGACCTCGGCGTCGACCCGCGCACCATCTTCCGGCACCTGGAGAAGCTCGACGCGGAGCGCCGCGGCCTGCCGCCGCCGCCCGAGGAGGAGGGCCAGGCATGAGCCGGAGCTCCGTCGCCGCGATGGCGGCCGCGGTCGCGCTCGCGGGCTGCCCGCTGCCGCAGCCGCTGCCGGACTACCCGCCGGGCACCATCACGCCGCCGCGGATCCTGGTGGACGAGATCGCCGGGAACGCCGAGGTGGTCCGGTTCGTGCCGGCGGGCTGCGCGAAGGAGCCGGTGTACCCGCTCACGGCGACGCTCAACGACGCGAACACGCTCGAGACCGTCGAGGCGCGCTGGTTCGTGAACTACGACGCGCGGGACCAGCTGCACTACCTCGCGTACAGGGACGACCCCATCCCGCCCGATCCCGACCCGCTCGTGCTGACGCGCGTCGTGCCGCCCGCCGACCCCGCGGGGAACCCGCAGCCGTTCCAGTTCGCCGCGTACCAATACCCGCCTCCGCACGGCGCGCCTGCGCTCCCGGGGCCGCCCTGGTCCGACGCCGGGATCGTCCGCGTCGTCGAGCTCGTCGTCTCGAACGGCTTCGATCCCGCCGCGGTCGACAACCCCGCCTCCCCCCTGCCGAACCGCGCGACCCTCACGGCGCCGACCGTGTTCGAGACCCAGGTCTATCGGTGGGTGTTCGTGAGCGTCGCCGCGTCGGTCTCGTGCGCGCCGGATCAGCCGGGCTGCGTGACCTGCCCGCCCTAGCGCCTCGGCGGCCGCGCGAGCGCCGCCCGCGCGTCCTCGAGCGCGTCCGACGCGGCGCGCGCCAGGTCCGCCTCCTCCTGCGCGAAGCGGTTCACCTGCGCCGCGTACGCCCGGTGGAGCGTCAGCACGGCCTCGCGGGCACGCGAGAGCTCGACCCGCCCCCCGAACCCCTGCGGATCCGGGTCGCCCGCGTCCAGCCGGCAGCGGTCGGCGAGGTCGTCGACCCGCTGCTCCCAGTCGCGCGACCAGGCCTGCCACCGCTCGACCGACTCCCCCTCGGCGACCTCGTCGGCGAGCCGCCACGCCCGGGTGTTCTGCTCGCGATGGAGCGCCTCGAGCTCGTTCACGCACACGCGCAGCGCCGCCCGCGTGGGGAGGGCGCCCGCCGCCGCGGGCCGGTGCGGCGCCCGCAGGTTCTTCACGATGCTGCGGACGGCCAGCCCGACGGAGACCGCCACGAGGAGCAGGTAGACGACCCACAGGGCGATCCGGAACGGGCGGTAGCGCGGGTCGCGAGCCACGGGCGGACTGTGCCAAAGGGGCGGCGGCCCGTCCACAGGCGCGTGAGCCAGGACCGAGGGTCACGCGCGCGCGGTGGGTGTCGATCCTCACCCCCGGTCCGCACCGTCCCGCCCCCATCGGCGCGCCGCGACGGGCCACGCGGGTGTGCCCGAGCCGCCCACCGCGTGACCGCGCGGTCCGGAGCGCGTGTGCGAGGCGAACCGCTCGGGCGTCGCCCGGCACCTGGGCGCCGCCACCTCCCGCGCGCGACCGCCACCGGGCGGTCAGCGCTGCCCGGAGGCGAGGACGTCGAGGAACGTGCAGGGGCGGCGGCTCGCGACGGCGCGGACGCACCGGAGGTAGAAGCTCGGACCCCACAGCCTCACGATGGTGAACGCGTGGAGGAAGACGTCCCGGCTGGTGATCGCGCCCTGCACGTCCGGTCGCCTTTGCATCGCGGGTGCCAGGCAGAACCGGGAAAACCTCCCGTCTTCGCAGCGCGATGCCGCGCGCCGGCGGCCCCACCGTGACCGGGCGTCGTACTTTCCAGCCGCCGTACTCCGTGAATTACAGCCATGCCCGGGCGGGACGCCGGGCGACCCCACGGGCAGCGGGCGACGACGGGGTCCCTCGCCCGTACGGCCGCCTCACCGGCGGCCGACGCGCCGCTCGAGCTCGGCCAGGGGGAGCTCGAACACGACCGGCCTTCCGTGGGGGCAGCGCGCCTTGAAGTCGATCGCGTCGAGCCCGTCGAGGAGCGCCCGAGCCTCCTCCGTCGAGAGCTCCTGGTTCGCGCGGACGGCGGCGTGGCACGCCATGGTCGCGAGGAGCGCGTGGAACGCCTCGTCGACCGCGCTCCCGCGCTCGACCTCGGAGAGCTGTCCCGCGAGGTCCGTGAGCAGCGCCTCCAGGTCCGCCCCGCCGAGCGCCGCGGGCGCGCCCTTCACCGCGAAGCTGTCGCCGCCGAACGGCTCGACGTCCAGGCCGACGGCGCGCAGATCCTCGATCCCGTCCTCGAGCGCGCGCGCCGCCGCCGCCGGGAGCGAGACGACCTGGGGGAGCAGGAACGGCTGGACCGGCAGCGTCCGCGCGCGGAACGCCTCGCGGAGCCGGTGGAACAGGAGCCGCTCGTGGCTCGCGTGCTGGTCGACGACGACGAGCCCGCCGCCGGGCGCCTCGCACACGAGGTACGTCCGCGCGTGCTGCCCGACGAGGCGCAGCGACGCGAAGTAGCCGGCGGCACGCGAGCCCCCGTCCTCCCCGGCGACGGGGAACGCGAAGACCGCCGACGCGAGCGGGCCCGCCGCGGGGAGCGCGGTCGCGCCGCTGCCCTCGGGCGGGCGCGCCCGCGCCCAGGCGAGGACCCCCGCGGCCTCCTCCGCGGCGAGCGGCGCGGGGGGGGCGCCGCCTCCGGCGGCCGGCGCGCCCGCGGCTCCGAGCCAGGGGGCGGTCCGGAGCGTCGCGGCGACGGCGTGGAAGATGGCGTCGTGGACCTCGCGCGCGTCGGCGAAGCGCACCTCGTGCTTCTGCGGGTGCACGTTCACGTCGACGCGCCCGAGCGGGAGCTCGACGAACAGCACGCCGGCGGGGTGGCGGCCGGCGGGGAGCGACCCGGCGAACGCGCGGAGCACCGCGTGCGCGGCGCCGCGGTCCCGCACCCACCGGCCGTTCACGAACAGGTACAGGCCGCGCCCGGTCGCCTCGGAGTGGTCCGGCGAGCAGACGAGCCCGTGGACCCGGACCGCGCCGCGGGTCGCGTCGAACGGGAGCAGGTGGCGGCGCGCGTCCCGCCCGATCGCCTGCGCCGCGCGGTCGCGGAGGGCGTCCCCCGCGCGCGCGCCCAGCGCCACCCGGCCGGCCGAGCGGACCGTGAACCCGACGTCGGGCCGGGCGAGGGCGAGCCGGGTGACCGCCTCCGCGACGTGACCCGCCTCGGTCGCGGCGGCGCGCATGAACTTCCGGCGGGCGGGGGTGTTGAAGAAGAGATCGCGCACCTCGACCGTGGTTCCGCGCGGCCGCGCCGCGTCCCCCACCTCGGGCGCCGCGCCGCCGGCGATCTCCACCCGCGTGCCGGCGCCGTCGTCGCAGGCGGCCGTGTCGAGCCGGAAGCGCGACACCGACGCGATGGCGGGGAGCGCCTCCCCGCGGAACCCCATGGTGGCGATGGCGGAGAGCCCCTGCCCGTCCCGGAGCTTGGACGTCGCGTGGCGCTCGAGCGCGAGCAGGGCGTCCTCCCGGTCCATGCCCGAGCCGTCGTCGGCGACGCGGACGAGCCCGAGCCCGCCGTCCTCGACGTCGACGGCGATCGCGCGCGCGCCCGCGTCGAGCGCGTTCTCGACGAGCTCCTTCACGACCGAGGCCGGGCGCTCGACGACCTCGCCGGCGGCGATCTGGTTGACGAGCCCGGGCGGGAGCACCTGGATGCGAGGCACGCGACGTGAGTAGCACGGCCCTCCGACTCGGCGCTCCTCCCCGCCCCGATTCGACGTTTGACGGCTCCGCGCGGGCGCGTCTATTAGGGACCCGATGGCGGCAGGGACGAAGCGCGGGGGGAAGGCGCGCGCGCGCGACAAGGCGCGGCCGCGCCGCCCTGCCCTCGGAAACGACCCGTTCGAGCGAGGCGCCGCGGTGCGCCAGATCGTTGTCCCCACTCCCCGTCCCGTGCCTTACGGTGGAAGGGGCCCGACGCCGGCGGCGACCGCGACCGCGACGCCGACCGCGACCCCGAGCGCGACCGCGACCGCGACTGCGACCCCGATTGCGACCCCGACCCCGACCCCGACCGCGACCCCGACCCCGACCCCGACCGCGATCCCGACCCCGACCCCGACCCCGGCCGTCACCTGGCCGCAGCGATCCCCCGGTGCGCGCCCGGCACGACGCAGCCGCGCCGCTCCCGCAGGTCCGCCGACAGCGCCTCCGCGCACGCGGC
>DASSSJ010000204.1:0-4023 GCA_035708485.1 Anaeromyxobacter sp.
CGCGCGGAGCGCTCCCTCGCCCTGCTCGAGAAGACCGCGGCCCGCTCGGAGGACCTCGTGGCGCGCGCCGACGCGCTGTTCGCCGCCGGCCGCGCCCCGAAGAGCGACACGCTCCAGGCGCGGGTGAACCTCGCGAACGACCGGCTCGCCGTCGAGGGGCAGCGGATCCGGGTCGTGCAGGCGCGGAGCGCGCTCGCGCAAGCGCTCGGGCGGAGCGACGGCGCGGAGGTCGCCGTCGTCGCCCCGGCGTCGCTCGATCCGACCGCGCCGGCCGCGCCCGAGCCGCCGCCGCTCGACGCCCTGCTCGCGACCGCGCGGTCGCGGCGCCCCGCGATCGCGGCGCAGGCCGCCCTCGTGTCCGCCGCCGACGCCGCGGCGATCGGCGCCCGCGGCGGCTGGCTCCCGAGCGTGTCCGCGCAAGCCTCCTACGCGCGGCAGGGCTCGTCCCTCGCGTCGACGGAGGGCGTCTACGGCGACCCGAGCCGCGCCTACTCCAGCGTCGCGAAGCTCGTCCTCACCTGGAACCTCTTCGAGGGCCGCCGCACGGTGGCCGCCTCGCGGCGCGCGGACGCGGCGGCGCTCCGGGCGCGCGCCGGCCAGGACCGGACCGAGGCGCTCGTCGCGAAGGAGCTCGCCGACGCGCGCGCCGCCGCCGTCGCGCTCGCGCGTCAGGTCGCGCTCGCCACCGACGCCGTCGCCGTCGCCGGGCAGGGGCTCGCCCTCGCCCGGGAGCGGCTCGACGCCGGGCTCGCGAGCCAGCTCGAGGTGCGCGACGCCTCCCTCAAGCTCACCCAGGCCGAGCTGTCGCTCGTGCAGGCGCGCATCGATCACGCGGTCGCGCGCGCCGACCTCGCCCGCGCGGCAGGAGGACCCTACTGATGGCCGCTCAGATCCCCGCCCCCGACTCCCCCGCAGAGCCCGGGATCGGCGAGCGCGCGCCGGAGAAGCCCGTCCTCGCCCCCCCGCCGCCGCGGATCCGGATGTCCTGGCCGAGGCGGATCCTCGCGGGCGCGTTCGTGCTCGCCGTCGCCGCGATCGTCGTCGCGTCGCTGCGGCCGCGGCCGGAGCCGCCGCTCGCGATCCAGGCCGTCACCGCGCGCAAGGGACCCATCACCCGGCTCGTCACCGCCGCCGGGAAGCTCCAGGCGGCGACCGAGGTGAAGCTCTCCTCCAACATCACGGGAGACCTCCTCGCGCTCGAGGTGAAAGAGGGCGATCGCGTGGCCCGGGGTCAGGTGCTCGGCCGCATCGACGCCCGCCGCTACGCGGCGCAGGCGCAGCAGCAGGAGGCCGCGCGCGCGAGCGCCGCCGCCGACCGGGACATGCAGAAGGTCCAGGTCGCGCAGCTCGAGCAGGACCTCGCGCGCGTCGAGCAGCTGGCCCGCACCGGGAACGCGAGCCCGGCCGAGCTCGACACCGCCCGCTCGAACCTCGCCGCGGCCCGGGCCCGGGTCGAGGGGGCGCAGGGCCGGATCGACCAGACCGACGCCGCGCTCCGCGAGGCGCGCCACTTCCTCTCGCTCACGACCCTCACCGCGCCGATCGACGGCGTCGTCACGAAGCGCGAGAAGCAGGTCGGCGAGCGGGTCCGCGGCTCCGACTTCTCCGAGGACGTCATCCTGGTGATCTCGACGCTCTCGCAGATGGAGGTGAAGGTCGAGGTCGGCGAGCACGAGGTGGTCTACGTCGAGGAGGGCGATCCCGCCGACGTCGAGATCGACGCCTTCCCGGACCGGAAGTTCCCGGCGCAGGTGGTCGAGGTCGCGCGGAACGCGACCGTGAAGAACGCGGGCACCGAGGCGGAGGTGACGACCTTCTTCGTCCGGCTCGCCCTGACGGAGCCCGTGTCGGGCGCGCTCCCCGGGATGAGCGCGCAGGCCTCCATCGCGACCGACACGCGCGACGGAGCCGTCGTCGTCCCGATCCAGGCGGTCACGGTCCGCCCGGAGAAGGACCTCGCCGCGGGCGGGAAGCGGCCCGACGACGAGCGGCCGCCGCAGGGCGGCGCCCCGTCCGCCGGCGCGAAGAGGCCGCGCCGCGAGCCGCTCCGCAAGGTGGTGTTCGTGATCCAGGACGGCGTCGCCAAGGTGCGCCCCGTCGAGACCGGCCTCGCGAGCGAGACGGAGATCGAGATCGTCACCGGGCTGGGCGAGGACGAGAAGGTGGTCGAGGGACCGTACCGGATCCTCTCGCGCGATCTCGCCGACGGGCGGCGCGTCACCGAGGAGGCGCCCGGCGGAAAGGGCGCCGGCGCCGGCTCGAGGGCCGGCAAGAGGTAGCGCGTGCGGGAGCCGCTCATCCTCGCCCGGGACCTCTCCCGCCACTACGTCGTCGGCGGCGAGACGGTGCGCGCGCTCGACGGCGTCTCGTTCGCGATCGCGCGGGGGGAGTGGGTCGCGATCGTCGGCCAGTCCGGCTCGGGCAAGTCGACGCTCATGAACCTGATCGGCTGCCTCGACACGCCCACCTCCGGCAGCTACCGCCTGAACGGCGCGGACGTGCAGGGGCTCGCCGACGACGCGCTCGCCGACCTCCGCAACCGGGAGATCGGCTTCGTGTTCCAGACCTTCCAGCTCCTGCCGCGCGCGACCGCGCTCGCGAACGTCGAGCTGCCGCTCGTCTACCGCGGCCTCTCGCGGCGCGAGCGCCGCCGGCAGGCCGAGGCGGCGCTCGCCGCGGTGGGGCTCGCGAACCGGATGCACCACCGCCCGAACGAGCTCTCCGGGGGGCAGCGGCAGCGCGTCGCGATCGCGCGGGCCCTGGTGGGCGAGCCCTCGATCCTGCTCGCCGACGAGCCGACCGGGAACCTCGACAGCGCGACCGGCGAGGAGATCATCCGGCTCTTCGACGACCTCCACCGGCGCGGCCACACCATCCTCCTCGTCACGCACGAGCCGCGGCTCGCGGCGCGCTGCCCGCGCGCGATCCGGCTCTCCGACGGCCGGGTGGTGGGCGACGGCCCCGGCGCGGAGATCGCGGCCCTCGGCGCGGCCCGGGCGGCGCGCGCATGAGGGCGCTCCGCCAGCGCGTCGTGCGCGCCCTCGCCGAGACGTCGGAGGGCGTCCGCATCGCGCTCGCGGCGCTCGCGGGCGCGCGGCTGCGGAGCTTCCTCACCACGCTCGGCATCGTCATCGGCGTCATGACCGTGATCGCGATCGTCGCGATCATCCAGGGGCTGAACGCGTCGTTCGAGGGGCAGATGGCGAACCTCGGCGCGCACACGGTCTACGTCTCGAAGTGGAAGTGGTTCGGCCACTCCGACGAGTGGTGGGAGATGCGCAACCGCAAGAACCTCGGGACGAAGGAGCTGCGCGCGATCGAGGAGGAGGCCCTCGGCGCCACGGCCGTGTCGCCGATGGCCGGCCAGCGCGCGCTCGTCACCCGCCTCGACGAGGAGATCGAGAACGTCCAGATCATCGGGACGAGCCCCCGCTACCTCGACACGAACGGCGGGACGGTCGCGACCGGCCGGTTCCTCTCCGACCCCGACGTGCAGCTCTCGCGCAACTCCGCCGTGCTCGGCGCGGACGTCGCGCAGCGGCTCTTCGAGGGGATGCGGCCGGAGGAGCTCCTCGGGCGGCGCGTCCTCGTGAACGGCGTCCCCTTCACCGTCATCGGCGTCATGGGCCGGCGCGGCCGGATGCTCGGCATGGACATGGACGTGAACGTCCTCGTCCCCTACACGACGCTCCTCCGCGACCTCGGCTCGAAGCGCTCGATGACGATCGCGGTCGCGGCCGAGCCGGGCAAGCTCGAGCAGCTCGAGGACGAGCTCACCGGGATCCTGCGCCGCGTCCGGCGCGTCCCGCCGGAGAAGAAGGACGACTTCACGCTCAACCGGCAGGACCAGGTGCTCCGGATGTACGAGCAGCTCACCGGGGCGCTCTACGGCGTCGCCATCGGCGTCGGCGCGATCACGCTGGTGGTCGGCGGGATCGGGATCATGAACATCATGCTCGTCTCGGTGACGGAGCGGACGCGCGAGATCGGCGTCCGCCGGGCGCTCGGGGCGCGCCGCCGGAC
>DASSSJ010000205.1:0-3894 GCA_035708485.1 Anaeromyxobacter sp.
CGACCACCTTCGCGATCGCCCCCGCGAACGCCTTCACGTCCTCCGGCGTCGTGTCCCAGGCGCACATGAGCCGCTGCGCCCCGCCGATGAAGTCGTAGAAGCGCCACCCCTCCTCGCGGAGGGCGGCCGCGGCGGCGTCGGGCATGCGCACGAACACCGAGTTCACCTGCCGGGGGTGGATCACGGACACCCCCGGGATCCTCGCGACCTCGGCCTCGAGCAGCGCGGCCATCTCGTTCGCGCGTCTCGCGTGGCGCAGCCACGCGCCGTCGCGGAGCACGCCGACCCAGGGCGCCGCCAGGAACCGCATCTTGGACGCGAGCTGCCCCGCCTGCTTGCACCGGTAGTCGAACTCCCGCGCCCGCTCCTCGTCGAAGAAGACCACGGCCTCGCCGACCGCGAGGCCGTTCTTCGTCCCGCCGAGGCAGAGCACGTCCACCCCGAGCTGCCAGGAGATCTCCTTCGGCGTCACGCCGAGGGCCACCACCGCGTTCGCGAACCGCGCGCCGTCCATGTGG
Source organism: Anaeromyxobacter sp. (assembly GCA_035708485.1). Taxonomy (GTDB): domain Bacteria; phylum Myxococcota; class Myxococcia; order Myxococcales; family Anaeromyxobacteraceae; genus Anaeromyxobacter. The sequence goes on from DASSSJ010000205.1 coordinate 519, forward strand.
ATGGCGAGCCCGTGCGACTTCGCGCGCACCTCGATCGCCTCGAGCTCGCCCGGCGTGTACACGGTCCCGAGCTCGGTCGCCTGCGTCACCGACACCGCGCGCGGCTTCGGGTAGTGGATGTCGCTCCGCTTCGAGACCATCCAGTCGACCGACGCGGGCGTGATCTTCCCGTGCTCGCCGGCGACGGTGAGCACCTTCGTGCCGTTGGAGAAGAACTCGGGCGCGCCGCACTCGTCGGTCTCGACGTGGGACGCCTCGTGGCACAGGATCGAGTGGTAGGACTGGCAGAGCGACGCGAGCGCGAGCGAGTTCGCGGCGGTCCCGTTGAAGACGAAGAAGACCTCGCAGTCGGTCTCGAACACCTCGCGGACGAGGTCGGCGGCCATGGCCGTCCAGCGGTCGTCGCCGTACGACGCCGCGTGCCCGGCGTTGGCCTCCTCCATCGCGTCCCACGCCTCCGGGCAGATGCCCGCGTAGTTGTCGCTCGCGAAGTGACGGATCGGCTCGGCTCGGCTGTTCATGGCCGCCGATGATACCCCGAACGGGGCCGCGTCCCGCGGGCCGCGCACTTCGCCGGCCGTCCCGCGCCGCGGCGATCTAACTTACCCGCCATGGCCGCCTCTCTCGCCCGCAAGCTCGCCGTCGGCGCCGCCGTCGCCGTCGGCGCCGTGGTCGTCCTCGCCGTCGCGCTCGTCCTGCTGCTCGACTCCGGCGTCGCGACGAAGCGCGCCGTGGACCTCGTGCTCCCGAAGGTCTCGGGCGCCCTCGGCCGCGACGTGTCGCTGAAGGGGGCGGAGCTGAAGCTGTTCCCGAACCCGCGCGTCAAGCTCGCCGGCGTGTCGGTCGCCGGCCGCCCGGGCGAGCCCGCGCTCGTCGATCTCGAGGCGCTCGACGTCGAGGTCGGGCTGTGGCCCCTCCTCCGCTCGCTCGGCAAGGAGGTCGACGTCCGCGCCTTCACGCTCGTGCGCCCGACGGTGAACCTCGTCCGCGCGAAGGACGGGACGTGGAACTACGAGGGGCTCGGCGCCCAGGGCGCGGCGGCGCAGCAGGCGCCGCCCCCGCCCGCGCCGCCGGCCCAGGAGGGCAGCGCGACCGCCGTGGCCGTCCGCGCGGTCCGGATCGAGAAGGCCGCGATCCGGATGATCGACCGGACCCTCGGCAAGGACGACCAGGGGCTCGCCCTCTCCGACCTCGACCTCGAGGCGACCGGCGTGGGCCCCGGGCTCCCCTTCGACGCGCGCATCGCCGCTGCGATCGCGGGCGTGAAGCAGAACCTCCACGCGCAGCTCTCCGTCGCGCGCCTGCCGTCCGGCGTCCCGCAGGCGCCGCAGGACTGGCCGCACGTGCAGGGGCAGGTGCGGCTCGGCGCGCTCGCGCTCGACCGGCTGCGCTCGCTCTTCCCGGCGGAGCTCGGCGCGATCGTGCGCGGCGGGACCGTCGGCCTCGACCTCAGGCTCACGACGGCCGACCCCCGCGCCTACAAGCTCGAGGGCACGGGCGAGCTCGAGAACGTGCGGCTGCGCGGGCAGGCCGCCTCGGGCCGCTTCCGCTTCGCCGCGGGGTGGTCGCCGGCCAAGCCGGACGCCGCGAAGATCGACCTCCTCGACCTCGCCCTGCGCGGCCCGGGCGTGGACCTCGGCGGCAACGCCTCCATCGAGATGCCCCCCGTGCGCGCCTGGTTCGTCCTCACCGGCCCGCTCCTCGATCTCGACGCCGTGATGGGCATCCTCCCGGAGTCGCCGGAGCAGGCGAAGGCGGCGGCGCCCCCGCCCGAGGGGGAGCTCGTCCCGGAGGCGACGCGGCGGCAGATCCAGTCCGCCACGGCCCGCGGGACGATCGCGATCGGCACGCTCAAGGGCGGCCGGCTCGAGGCGAAGGACGTGAAGGCGCGCGCCGTGCTCTCGCGCGGCACGCTCACGCTCGAGCAGATGGACGCGACGGTGTTCGGCGGGAAGGTCTCGGGGGCGGGGACGAGCGTCTCGCTCGCGCAGAAGGAGCCGAGCTGGAAGCTCGCCGCGAACCTCTCCGGCCTCGACCTCGCGGAGACGACGAAGGCCTTCGCGGGGCAGGCGCCCCTCCTCGGGAGGCTCGACGGGAGGCTCGACGTGGCGGGCTCGGGGACCGACTGGAACGCGATCAAGCCGATCCTCACCGGCCTCGCGTCGCTCGCGGTCAAGGACGGGACGCTCACCACGACCGACCTCGGCGATCAGGTGCTGGGCGGCGTCGCCAAGGCGCTCGAGGCGACCGGGCGCGGAGGCGCCGCGGAGAAGGTCGCGGGGGCCCAGGGCGGGAAGACCTCCTTCCGGAACCTCGCCGGGAAGTTCGTCGTGAAGGACGGGTTCCTCGGCACGCAGTCGCCGTTCAAGTTCGCCACCGAGGCCGGCGAGGCGACGCTCGGCGGGCGGATCGGGCTCGGCGGCGAGCTCGACCTGACGGGCGGCGTCGCGGTCCCGAAGGCCACGCTCGCCAAGGCGGTCTCGGGCGTCCCGCTCCCGCCGACGCTCGAGGTCCCGCTCGGCCTCGGCGGCTCGCTCGGCTCCCCGAAGGTCGCCGTGCGCGCCGGCGAGGCGGCGCGGGCGCTGCTCGAGGGTCAGGTCCAGGAGGGCAAGAAGGCCGCGCGGCAGGAGGCGGAGAAGGCCGGGAAGCGCGCGCTCGAGGGGCTCTTCGACCGGTTCAAGAAGTGAGGCCGCTCTCCCGACGCTAGCGGAACACCGCGTCGTACCCGCGCTCGAGCAGCTTCAGCCCGCCGGTGCGGATGTCCATCACGACGGCGTGCACGGGGAGGTGCCTCGGCAGGAACGGCGCCGCGCGGATCGCCGCGACGGTCTCGCGCGCGGCGGCCTCCACGTCGCCGACGAGGCCGAAGAAGCCGGCGACGTCCTCGGGGATGGCGCCGTCGGCGACGCCGCGCGCGCGCATCACGCGCCGCAGCTCGGCGTCCGTGACGCGCGCGACGCCGCAATCGGTGTGCGCGACGACCACGACCTCCTGGCAGTCGTTCACGTAGATCGCGGCGGCGAGCGCGCGCAGCGCCTCGGAGTCCGGCCGGATGTGGGCCCCGGGGACGCGGATCGCGACCGCGTGGCCGCGCTCGACGCCGAGCACGTCGGGGAAGAAGCGCGTGAGCCGCGGGTCGACGCAGGTCACGATGCAGAGGTGGCGGTTCGCGACGAACGTTCCGACGTCGCCGCTCGCGTGCGCGAGCGCCCGGTTCGCCTCGAGGATCTCGTCGAGCAGCGGCATGGGAGCCGCCCACCGTAGACGAAGCGGGCGACGGCCGGCAAGCGGGGGCGCGCGACGCGGCGCGGCAGGGCGAGCGCCAGCCTCCGACCGCGACCGCGACCTCGACCGCGACCTCGACCCCGACCTCGAC
>DASSSJ010000206.1:0-4617 GCA_035708485.1 Anaeromyxobacter sp.
CGCCGCCGCGCGTCACGCGCGCTCGACGAGCGGCGCGATCTCCCGCGCCGAGATCCTGAGGAACCGCCCGAGGAGCGCGGCGCCGACGGCCGAGAGGCCGATGACGAACCCCCACCACAGCCCGGTCACCCCGCCGCCGGCGGGAAACGCGAGCAGCACCGCCGCCGGGAACCCGAGCGCCCAGTGGCCGAGGAGGTTCGCGACGAAGGTGAACCGGGTCTCGCCGGCCCCGCGCAGCACGCCCGCGCCGACCGCCTGGATGCCGTCGGAGATCTGGAACACCGCCGCGACCCGCAGGAGCGGCACCGCCGCGGCGATCACCGCCGGGTCGCCCGTCATGAGGCGCGCGACCGCGCCGGGGAAGGCGAGGAGCCCGAGCGCCGCGGCCGCCATGAACGCCGCGCCCGCGCCGAACGCGGTGAGCCCGGCGCGGCGGGCCCCCTCCCGGTCGCGCGCGCCGACCGCCCAGCCGACGCGGACGGACCCGGCGTTCCCGAAGCCGACGGCGACCGTGAACGTGAGGCTCGCGACGGAGATGGCGACCTGGTGCGCCGCGAGCGGGTGCGCGCCGAGCCGGGCGGCGAGGAAGCCGACGAGCGCGAAGATCCCGACCTCCGCGCCCATGTGCAGGCCGATCGGCACGCCGACGCGGACCGCCGCCGCGAGCTCGCCGCGGTCGGGGCGCCGCGGCGGCGGGCGCCCGCCGGGCGGCGGGACCGCGGCGGCCGCGCGCGCCACGATCGCGAGCTGCAGCGCGGAGACGAGGCTCGTCGCGATCGCCGCGCCCGCGGCGCCGAGCGCGGGCACGGCGCGGAGCGGGCCCGTCCAGGCGGGCAGCGACGCGCCCCCGAGCACGAGCAGCACGTCGAGCGGCACGTTCGCGACGTTCGCGACCGCGGTCGCGATCACCATCGGCCGCGCCGACCCGAGCCCCTGGAGGTAGGCGCGCCCGGCGAGGAAGGCGAGGAAGAACGGGAGGCCGGGCAGCCGCCACAGGAGGTAGCGGCCCGCCTCGCGCGCGACGGCGGGCTCGATGCCGAGCGGCGTGAGGAGGGGCGGGGCGAGCAGGAACGGCGCCGCGAGCACCGCGGAGAGCCCGGCCGCGAGCCAGACGCCCTGCCAGAGGAGCCGCCGCGCCCGCGCGGCGTCGCCGGCGCCGAGCGCCTGCGACACGAGCGGATCGAGGCCGTGCATCACGCCCATCCCGATCACGGAGAGGGCCATGAAGAGCACGTTCCCGAGGCCGACCCCGGCGAGGGGGAGGGCGCCGGCGCGCCCGACGACCGCGGTGTCCACGACGCCCATGAGCGACTGCCCCCCCTGCGCCGCGGCGAGCGGGAGGGCGAGGCGGACGAGCGCGCCGAGCTCGCCGCGGAGGCGGTCGGGGTGAGCGGGCACCGGCCGCCGAACATACCGGCGCGCGAGCGGCGCGGCGCGGCTCGCGTGCACGGCGGGTGGGCAGCCGCGCGTCCCGTCCGGAGGGCGATGGGGCGCCCGGCGAGTGGTCCGGCGGGCCGCGGAGAGGCGGAAACGCGGGTGGTTACCGTTGGGTGCGTGTCCCGGCCCCCGAGGTCCTCGACGGGCGTTCCGGGATCTGCTTACTGTGCGCCCTCCGTCCGCCCGGATGTCCGACTCCCCCTCACACCCAGCCGCCCCCCGCCCGACTCCCGTTCCGGCGGGGACCCCGATCCACGCGGGTGCGCGCGTCGCGCCCCGCGGCGCGACGCTCGTGAAGCTCGCGCTCGGCGCGCTCGGCGTCGTGTACGGCGACATCGGGACGAGCCCGCTCTACGCGATGAAGGAGTGCTTCGCCGGGACGCATTCCGTCGCTCCGGAGCCGCAGAACGTGGTCGGCGTCGTGTCGCTCGTGTTCTGGGCGATGACGTTCGTGGTGACGTTCAAGTACCTCTCCTTCGTCATGCGGGCGGACAACCGCGGGGAGGGCGGGATCCTGGCGCTCATGGCGCTCGTCGGGCACACGGAGACGTCGAGGACGGGGCGGCGGGTGCTGCTCGTGCTCGGCCTCTTCGGCGCCGCGCTCCTGTACGGCGACGGCGTCATCACCCCGGCCATCTCCGTGCTCGGCGCGGTGGAGGGCGTCGCCGTCGCGGCGCCGGCGCTCTCGCACCTCGTCGTTCCGCTCTCGGTCGGCATCCTCGTGGCGCTGTTCGTCTTCCAGAAGCGCGGGACGGCCACGGTCGGCGCCGTCTTCGGCCCGATCATGGTGGTCTGGTTCGTCATGATCGCCCTGCTCGGGATTCGCGGCGTCCTCCTCGACCCCGGGATCCTCCGATCGGTGAACCCCGTGCACGGCGTCCGGTTCTTCGCGGCGCACGGGTGGCACGGGTTCCTGGTCCTCGGCGCGGTGGTCCTCTGCATCACCGGCGGCGAGGCGCTCTACGCGGACATGGGCCACTTCGGGAAGCGGCCGATCCGCGTCGCCTGGCTCGCCTTCGCCATGCCCGCGCTCCTCCTCAACTACATGGGGCAGGGGGCGCGGCTGCTCCACGATCCCGCGGCGGCGGTGAACCCCTTCTACATGCTCGCGCCGTCCTGGGCGCTCTACCCGACGATCGCCATCGCGACGCTCGCCGCCATCGTCGCCTCGCAGGCCCTCATCTCCGGCGCGTTCTCGCTGACGCGCCAGGCGGTGCAGCTCGGGTACTCCCCGCGCGTCACCATCCGCCACACCTCGCACAGCGAGATCGGCCAGATCTACGTCCCGGAGGTGAACTGGGCGGTCGGGGCGGCGACCGTCGCGCTGGTGCTCGGGTTCAGGTCCTCCTCCGCCCTCGCGGCCGCGTACGGCATCGCCGTGACCGGCACGATGACGATGACGACGCTCCTCTTCCACCGCGTCGCGCGCGACCAGTGGCGCTGGCCGGCCTGGAAGGTCTTCCCGCTCACGCTCCTGTTCCTCCTCGTGGACGTCGCCTTCTTCGCCGCGAACGTGGTGAAGGTGGAGGAGGGCGGCTGGTTCCCGCTCGTGGCCGCGGCCTTCGTGTTCACGCTCTTCTCGACGTGGAAGAAGGGGCGTTCCGTCCTCGCCGAGCAGATGCGCGGGGCGGGCCTCCCCCTCGAGGTGTTCCTCGGCGAGATCGGCCGCAAGAACCCGCAGCGGGTCGCGGGGACCGCGGTGTTCATGACGGGGAACGTCGGGAACGTGCCGCCGGTCCTGCTGCACCACCTCAAGCACAACAAGGTGCTCCACGAGCGCGTCATCCTCGTGTCGCTCACCACCGAGGAGATCCCGAGCGTCCCCGAGGCGGAGCGCGTGACGGCCTCGGAGCTGGGCTCGGGCTTCTACCAGGTGATCGCGCGCTACGGCTTCATGGAGACGCCCGGGGTCCCGGCGCTGCTCGACTCGCTGCCGCGCCGGCCGGGGCCCGGTCCCAAGCTGCGCGTCGCGCCGATGGAGACGACCTACTACCTCGGGCGCGAGACGCTCCTCCCCACGGGGCCGGCGCGGATGGCGAGGTGGCGCAAGAGGCTCTTCATCGTCATGGCCCGCAACGCGCAGACCGCGAGCTCGTTCTTCGGCCTCCCGCCGAACCGGGTGGTCGAGATGGGCGCGCAGATCCAGCTCTGACCGATGCGGGTGGACCCCGGCGCCGCGGAGACCGGGCGGCCCTCGCGGCTGCCGCGGGCGCTGCGCTCGCTCGCGCGGCGGGACCTCCGGCTCTTCTTCGCGGGGCAGGTCGTCTCGCTCGCCGGGACCTGGATGCAGTCCGTCGCCCAGGCCTGGCTCGTGTGGCGGCTCACGCGCTCCGCCCCGATGCTCGGGCTCGTGAGCTTCCTCGGCTCGGTGCCGGTGTTCCTGTTCGGCGTGTGGGCCGGGTCGATCGCCGACCGGCATCCGCGGCGCCGCGTCGTGCTCGCGACGCAGTCCAACGCCATCGTGCAGGCGACGCTCCTCGCCGCGCTCACCCTGGGAGGGTGGGTGCGGCCGTGGCACGTGCTCGTGCTCGCCGCGATGCTCGGGATGACCTACGCGTTCGAGATCCCGGCGCGCCAGGCGCTCCTCGCCGACCTCGCCGGCGAGGACATGCCGAACGCCATCGCCCTCAACTCCGCGATCGTGAACGCCGCCCGGGTGGTCGGCCCGGCGCTCGCCGGGATGGTGGTGGCCTCGGTGGGCGAGGGGTGGGCCTTCGCCCTGAACGCGGCGAGCTTCGTCGGGACGTACTGGGCGCTCCTCGTCATGCGGCCGCCGCCGCAGCCGCCGGCCTCCGGGACGGGCCGGCGCGCGCACGTGCTCGAGGGGCTCGCCTACGCCGGGAAGACGACGCACGTCCGGGCGCTGCTCGCGCTCCTCGCCGTGTCGAGCTTCTTCGCGATCCCGTACCAGACGCTCCTCCCGGTGCTGTCGTCGGAGGTGCTCGGCGGGGGCGCCCGGCTCTACGGCGTCCTCCTCGGCTGCGCCGGAGCGGGCGCGCTCGCCGGCGCGGTCGGGCTGCTCCTGCGGAAAGGCCTGCGCGGGCTCGGCCGGCGCGTCGCGGTCGGCGCGACGGCGCTCGGCGCCGGGGTCCTCGTCCTCGCCCTGTCGCGGAGCGTCGCGCTCTCGGCGGCGGCGCTCGCGGTGGTGGGGTTCGGGTTCATCACGCAGATGGCCGGCAC
>DASSSJ010000207.1:0-19662 GCA_035708485.1 Anaeromyxobacter sp.
GTCGACCATGAACCCGCAGCTCGACCCGGCCGTCCGGTCGAGCCTGGCGACGCCGAACTACTTCCTCGTCTCGAGGAGCTTCTGCAACCTCTCCGTCCGGCTCGGGTACCACTTCGCCCTCGCCGAGGCGAGCTTCTCCGAGCTGCTCGCCGAGTCGTACGTGAACTTCCAGTTCAAGGGCGGCGCGGCGGACGAGCGGCGCCGCCGCCGGCGGGTGCGCCTGCTCGCGGAGACCCTGCGCGACGTGGACTTCCGGGTCGAGACGAGCGGCGACGCGCTCACCGCGCGGATCGAGAAGCGGCCCGTGCCGTTCCTGCGCGAGCGGCTCGTCGTGCTCGGCTACCTGCTCATCCACACGCGCCAGATCGACATGGTCATGGACGAGGAGGCGTTCGTGGAGCGGTACCGGGCCCGGATCGACGCCGACATCCGGACCATCCGGGAGCGCCTCGCCGCGGAGGCCTGACGCCATGGACGAGCCGCTGCGGATCCTGCTGGTGGACGACGAGGTGGACTTCCTCGACGCGACGTCCCGCCGGCTGCGCCGCCGCGGGTTCGAGGTGCGGACCGCCACCCGCTGCGAGGAGGCCATGGCGGCCGTCGCGGAGGGCTGGCCAGGCGTGGTCGTGCTCGACGTGATGCTCCCCGACACGGACGGGATGGAGTGCCTCCGCCGGATGAAGCGCGCCGCGCCGGCGCTCCCCGTCGTCATGCTCACCGCCCACGCCTCGGTGCGCGCGGGGCTGCAGGGGATCGAGCAGGGCGCGAGCGACTACTGCCTGAAGCCGATCGAGCTCGACGAGCTCGTCGAGAAGCTCCGCATCGCGGTGAAGGACGCGCGGCGCTAGCAGGCGGCCTAGAGCCCCACCGCCTCCGGCGGCTTCCCCGCGTCGGGCGTGAAGAGCGGCGCGCCGAGCGCGTCCACGCCGAACCTCCCGATGAGCTCCTGGCCCCGCCGCGACACGAGGAAGTCCGCGAACGCCTTCGCGCCCGGCGCGTTCACCTTCGGCCACCTCGCCGCGCTCACCTCGATCACGTGGTAGACGTTGAGGAGCCTCGGCTCGCCCTGGACCAGGATCTCGAGCGCGAGCGGCCGCGCCTTGCCGCGCGCGAGCAGCGTGCCCCGGTCCACGAGCGTGTAGCCGCCCTTCTCCGACGCGACGTTCAGCGTCTCGCCCATGCCGAGGCCGGTCTGCTGGTACCACCTCCGCCCCTCGGGGTTCACGCCGGCCGCCTTCCAGATCGCCTCCTCCTTCGCGTGGGTGCCGGAGGCGTCGCCGCGCGAGACGAAGAGGGCGCCGGCGTCCGCGATCCTCCTCGCGGCCTGCGCCGACGAGCCGCCGCCGCGGATCTTCGCCGGGTCGGCGGGGGGTCCGACCAGCACGAGGTCGTTGTGCATCACGAGCCGCCGGCTCGCCGCGAACCCGTCCTCGACGAGCTTCCGCTCGTCCTCGGGGGAGTGGACGAGGAGGACGTCCGCCTCGCCCTTGCGCGCCATCGCGAGCGCCTGCCCGGAGCCGACCGAGATGGTCTTCACGACGTAGCCCGTCTCCTTCTCGAAGGCGGGGAGGAGCGCGTCGAGGAGCCCCGAGTCCTGGGTGCTCGTCGTGGTCGCGAGGAGGACGGTCCTCGTCTCCCTCGCCCCCGCGGCGGGAGGGCCGAGGAGCGCGCCCGCGAGGAGCGCCGCCGTCCGCAGCCGCCGTGCCGGTCCGCCCATGCCGATCGCCTCCGGCGCGAGATCTACCCGCTCCGCCGCCCCGGTCAACCGCCCCCGCTCGAGCTTCGATTGTGTGCCGCCACGCGCTCGAACATGATCCGCGGATGGCGCGCGCCGATCCCCCGGCCACGGGCGGTCCCCCACCCGACGCGAGGCTGCGGGGCTTCGCGGACCGCGTGCCGCTGGAGCGGGCGGTCGCGTGGCTGGACGCCGCGGCGCCGCCGCTGCCCGCGGTCGAGGTCGCCGTCGCCGGGTGCGTCGGCCGCGTGCCGGCGAGCCCCGTCGCGGCGCCCGCGCCGCTGCCGGCGGTCGATCGCGCCGGCGAGGACGGCTGGGCGGTCCGCGCGGCGGAGACCGTCGGCGCGACCGCCTGGGGGCCCGCGTCGCTCCGCGTGCAGGACTCGGGGGCCCCGCTCGCGCCGGGCGGCGCCGCCCTCGTAGCGGCCGGCGCGCCGATCCCCTCCGGCGCGGACGCGATCGTCCCGTTCGACGGCGCGGAGGCGCGCGGCGCGTCGCTCGAGGTCCTCGCGCCCGTGGCGGAGGGATCGGGCGTCGAGCGCGCGGGCCGCGCGGTCCCGGCGGGCGCGCCGGTCGTGGGCGGCCGCCGGCCGCTCCGGCCCCACGACGCGGCGCTCCTCGCCGCGGCCGGCATCGAGCGGATCGCCGTCGTCGCGCGGCCCCGCGTCCGGATCCTCGTCGCCGGACCGAAGGCGCCCGCGTCCGCCTTCGACGCGCACGGCCCGATGCTCCGCGCGCTCGTCGCGCGGGACGGGGGGGACGTCGAGGTGGAGCGCGCGGGCGCGAGCGGCGAGCGCCTGGCGCGCGCCGCGGCGGCGGCGGAGCTCGTGATCGTCACCGGCCGGAGCGGCACCGGCCCCGACGACGACGCCGCGCCGGCCCTCGCCGCCGCGGGCGAGCTCGCCGTCCACGGGATCGCGCTCAGGCCGGGCGGCTCCGCCGCGCTCGGGACGGTGGCCGGCCGTCCCGTCGTCGTCCTCCCCGGCGATCCGCTCGCCTGCCTCTGCGCGTACGAGCTCCTCGCCGGGCGGGTCGTGCGGGGGCTGGGCGGGCGCGACCCCGAGCTGCCGCACCCGCGGCGCGAGGTCGAGGTCGGGCGCAAGATCGCCTCCGCGGTCGGGGTCGCCGAGGTGGTCCAGGTGCGGCTCGTCGCGGGGCGCGTCGAGCCGCTCGGCGTCGCGGACTTCGGCGGGCTCGCGTCCGCGGCCGCCGCGGACGGCTTCGTCGTGGTGCCGGCGGCCGTCGAGGGGTACGCGCCCGGCGCGCGCGTCACGGTCCACGCGTACTGACCCCGGAGGTGCCGGCGATGTCCACGGAAGACCTGAGGCAGGCGCTCCGCCAGGCGGCGCGGCAGCAGCAGTTCCTCGAGGTCGTGGGCCGCGACGAGGCGGAGGCGCGCTTCCGGCGCCACCTCGTCCTCGCCCCGCTCGGCCGGGAGCGGGTCCCCCTCCACGTCGCGGTCGGCCGGGTCCTCGCGGACGACGTGGTGGCGGGCGTGGACGTCCCCGGCTTCGACCGCTCCAGCGTGGACGGGTTCGCGGTGCGGGCCGCGGACGTGGCCGGGGCGTCCGACGAGGCGCCGCGCGTCCTGCGCCTCAACGGCGAGCTCCTGACGCCGGGCGTCCTGCCGCGGGAGGAGGTGGCCGCCGGCACCGCGACGGTCATCACCACCGGCGGGATGGTGCCACGCGGCGCGGACGCGGTGGTGATGGTCGAGCACACCGACCCGCGGGAGGACGCGAGCGGGCTCGCCGTCGAGGTGCGCCGCCCGGTCGCGCCGGGAGACTCGCTCGCGGCGGCGGGGAGCGACATCGCGCGCGGCGAGGTGGTGCTGCGCGCCGGCCAGCTGGTGACGTCGCGCGAGATCGGCGCGCTCGCCGCGATCGGCCTCGCCGAGGTGGCCGCCTTCCGCCAGCCGCGCGTCGCGATCCTCTCGACCGGCGACGAGATCGTCCCGCCGGGCCGGGCGCTCCCGCTCGGCGGGGTGTACGACTCGAACGGCGCGATCCTCGCCGCCGCGGTCGAGGAGCAGGGCGGGGTCGCCGTCCGGCTCGGCATCGCGCCGGACGACGCCGCGCGCCTCTCGGCACGGATCGAGGAGGCGCTCGCGAGCGAGGACGTCGTGCTCCTCTCCGGCGGCACCTCGAAGGGCGCGGGCGACGTCGCGGCGCAGGTGGTCGCGCGTTTCGGCGACCCCGGCGTCGTGGTGCACGGCGTCGCGCTCAAGCCCGGCAAGCCCCTCTGCCTCGCGGTGACGCGCGGGAAGCCCGTCGTCATCCTCCCCGGCTTCCCGACCTCCGCGATCTTCACGTTCCACGAGTTCGTCGCGCCCGTCCTGCGCGCCTTCGCGGGGCGCCCCGTCGAGCGCCCGGAGACCGTCCGCGCGACGCTCGCCACCAAGGTCCCCTCACAGCGCGGGCGGACCGAGTACGTGATGGTCTCCCTCGTCGAGGGCGCGAGCGGCGCGCTCGGCGCCTACCCCACGCCGAAGGGCTCCGGCGCGGTGACCGCGTTCGGCCAGGCGGACGGGTTCTTCGCGGTCGCGGCGCAGGCGGAGTCCGTGCCCGCGGGGACGCCGGTGGACGTCACCGTCATCGGCACCCGCCGCCGTCCCGCGGACCTCGTCTTCATGGGGAGCCACTGCGTCGGGCTCGACCTGCTCGTCGGGCTGCTCGCGCGCGAGGGGCTCTCGGTGAAGTCGCTCGCCGTGGGGAGCTCGGGCGGCCTCCTCGCCGCGAGGCGGGGCGAGTGCGACGCCGCCGGCGTCCACCTGATGGACCCCGCGACCGGAGAGTACAACCGGCCGTTCCTCGCCGAGGGGCTCCGGCTCGTCACCGGCTACCGGCGCCTGCAGGGCGTCGTGTTCCGCCGGGGCGACGCGCGCTTCGAGGGGCTCGCGGCGCGGGACGCGATCGCGCGGGCCGCCGCCGATCCGTCGTGCCTCGTGGTGAACCGGAACCCGGGGAGCGGCACGCGCATCCTCCTCGACTCCGTCCTCGGCGGCGCGCGCCCCGCCGGCTACGCGAACCAGGCGCGGACGCACAACGCGGTGGCCGCCGCCGTGGCGCAGCGGCGCGCGGACTGGGGCGTCGCGATCCGTCCGGTCGCGGAGCAGTACGGGCTCGGGTTCCTGCCCCTCGGGCCGGAGCACTACGACTTCGTCGTGCCGGCCGACCGGCTCGAGCGCGCGCCGGTGCGGCGCTTCGTCGAGCTGCTCGCCGAGCCCGGCGTCCGGCAGCGGCTCGCCGCCCTGGGCTTCGAGCCGTAGCGCCGCGTCGGCCGGCATGAGGCTCGCGGACGGACGGCGCGCGCCGGTGCCGCGCCGGCGCCGGGCCGGGGCGGTCCGCCCTCTTCGGGGCCTCCCATTGTGCCGCGCGGCCGGGGCACCCATCATGCACCGTCGGTCACCGCATGGATCCCTCGCGACAGGCCGGATCGACCGCCCCGCTCGCCCGCGAGCGCCTCCTCGGCATCCTCGCCGCGCTCGAGGACGGGCTCGTGGAGCGCCGGCCGGTGGTCCGGCTCGCGCTGCTCGCCGCGCTCGCCGGCGAGCACACGCTGCTCGTCGGCCCGCCGGGGACCGCGAAGAGCCAGCTCGCGCGCCGCCTCCACCTCGCGTTCGCCGAGGGGCGCTACTTCGAGCGGCTCCTCACGCGGTTCACGGTCCCCGAGGAGCTGTTCGGGCCGCTCTCGATCAGCGCGCTCGAGGAGGACCGCTACGAGCGCCGGACGGCGGGCTTCCTCCCGCAGGCGACCATCGCGTTCATCGACGAGGTCTTCAAGGCGAACAGCGCGATCCTGAACGCGCTCCTCACGCTCCTCAACGAGCGGGAGTTCGACAACGGGCCGCGGCGCGAGGCGTGCCCGCTCATCAGCGCGATCGGCGCGACGAACGCGGTGCCGGACGACGAGGTCGGCGAGGCGTTCTTCGACCGGTTCCTCGTCAGGCTCCCGGTGGCGCCGGTGAGCGCCGCCGCGTTCCGGACGCTGCTCGAGGTCGGGGAGCGGCCGCCCGTCCCCGTGCCGGGCGCGCTCGACCGGGCCGACCGCGAGGCGGTCGCGCGCGCGGCGGGCGAGGTCCGCCTCCCCGACGAGGTCGCCGCGCTCCTCGCGGAGGCGCGGGCCCACCTCGCCGCCGACGGCCTCTACGTCTCCGACCGCCGCTGGGTGAAGCTCGCGGCGCTCCTCGCCGTGGCGGCGGCGACCGAGGGGCGCGCCGAGGCGTCGATCTGGGACCTCTGGCTCCTGCCCTGGTGCACCGCGCCCGACGGCCCGCGCCAGGCGGCCGTCGCGGCGTGGCTCGCGGCGCGCCTCGGCGTCCGCGAGGCGCTCTCGCCCCCGCGCCTCACGCGCGTCGTCGAGGCGTTCGAGGCGCAGCTCGAGGCGGAGCGCGCCGCGAACGACCTCGACTACGACGAGCAGGGCCGGCTCAGGCTCGGCGCGGACCTCGCCGCCGAGATCGGCGACGCGAAGGGCGGCGCGGCCGCGCCGCGGCTCGCCTACGCGCGCACCCGCCGCTACGGCGACGCGCACGTCGCGGCGCGGCTCCGGCAGGTGGACGACCTCGTCCGCCGCGTGGACGCCTACGTCGCCGAGCTGTCCGCGCGGCGCGACGACCTCGCGCGCCACCTCGCCCGGGCGGTCTGGATGGACGAGGAGTTCGCGCGCAGGGCGGACGAGTCGCTCCGCGCGACGGTGGACGCCGTGCGCGCGCTCCGCGCCCGCGCGCGCCGTGCCCGCGACGGCTTCGAGGCGCTCCCGCGCCTCGCCGGGGACCCCGGCACCGTGCCCGCGCCGGTGGAGCACGAGCCGCTCGAGACATGACCCCGACCGATCCCGTCGCGTCGCTCCTCACCGAGCGGCTCGAGGCGCCGCTCGCGCCCCTCGAGCGCCTCCCGCGCGGCCTCTGGCTCGGCACGCTCGCCCACTCGCACGGGCCGCTCGTCCCGCGGCTCGAGGCCGTGGAGCGGCTCCGCGCCGCGCTCCTCGCGGGCCGGCCCCCCGATCCCGGCGCGCCCTGGCCGCGCCCGCCGCTGGCGCGCGCCGTCGCCGCGGCGTTCGCCGCCCTCGACCTGCCGCGCTCCTGCGCGGGCGACGAGCCGCTCGTGGACCTCGTGCTGCGGTCGCTCCTGTGGCACCTCGACCGGATCCCCGACCTCGTGGACCGGGGCGCGACCGTCGCGGCGGCCGAGGCGCTGGCGGTCGAGGCGTTCGCCGCCGACTGGAGCGAGCGCTGCGGCGAGCTCCGGGAGCTCGTCGACGTGCTCGGGCCCCTCGGCGACCTCCTCGAGTCCACGCGCTGGGACCTGCTGCGCGGGCTCCTCAGGTCGAGCGGCTGGCAGGAGGTGGTCCGGATCCGGCGGCTCGTCGAGCGCATCCCGGAGCTGGTCCGCGTCATCCGGCAGCTCGGCCGCGCGCGGGAGACCGAGCACCCGGACGAGTCCCGGCGCGTCACCGTCGAGGTGATGGAGCGCGGGACCGCGCTCCGGCGCGAGCGGCGCACCACGCGCGTGCCGGACCTCCCCGGCGAGACGCGCGGCGTGCGGCGCTCCTCGCGCGTCGCGCGGATGCTGCCGTCCGAGGCGATGCTGCTCGCCCACCCGCGCCTGCGGCTCGTCTGGCACGCGCGGCACGCGGAGCGGACGCTCCTCACCTACGAGGACGACGACCGGCTGGAGGACGTCGTGCTCCGGGAGGTGCCGGTCTGGCGCCGCAGCGCGCGGCGCGCCGCCGGGCGGCGGCTCGAGCTCGGCCCGATGCTGGTGTGCGTCGACACCTCCGGGTCGATGCAGGGCGGCGCGGAGCTCGTCGCGAAGGCGGTGGTGCTCGAGGCGGTGCGCGCCGCGCACGCCCAGCGGCGGGCCTGCCACGTCTTCGCGTTCAGCGGGCCGGGCGAGGTCGTGGAGATGCCGCTCGCCCTGGACGCCGGCGGCCTCGAGCGGCTCACGCGCTTCATGGGGCAGAGCTTCGGCGGCGGCACGGACATCGGCGCCCCGCTCGAGCGCGCGCTCGCGATGCTCGACGACGAGGCCTGGCAGCTCGCCGACCTGCTCCTCGCCTCCGACGGCGAGTTCGGCGCGACGCCCGAGGTCGCGGCCGCCGTCGCCCGCGCGAAGGCGTCGCGCGGCCTGCGCGTCCAGGGCGTCCTCATCGGCGATCGCGAGACGATCGGGATGCTCGAGCTCGCGGACGACGTGTTCTGGGTGCGGGACTGGCGGCGCCTCGGCGGCTCGGACGCGGCGAGCCCCGTCCCCTCGAAGGGGCTCACGGCGGCCTACTTCCCCGGGGCGCTCCGCACGGCGGGCGCGCCGCCGGCCGCGTCCGCCGGCGGCGCCGCGCGGGCCCGCGGCGGCGAGGCGGCGGGCGACGAGGAGGACGGCGCGTGACGATCGCCCGCGAGTTCGTGTCGCGCCTCGAGCGCCTCGCGGAGCGCGTGGCCCTCCCGCGCGTGCGCGCGCTGCACCTCCCGCCGGCGTCGGCGGACGGGACGCGCGAGGGGGAGTTCTGCGCGCTCGAGCTCGAGGACGGGACGCTCGGGCTCTCCTACGTGCTCCTCGGCGACACGCTCGAGCGGCTCCGCGCCGGCGCGGGCGGCGGGGGCGTCGCCGGGGCGGCGGCGCTCGACGTCGCGCGCTGGTACGCCGACCGGGACGGCGGCGACCGCACGGTCGGGTTCGCGGCGGTGAACGCGCTCACCGCGTTCCTGTTCGAGCGGGCGGGGTTCGCCCCCGGCGCGGCCACCGACACCATCGGCCACCTCGATCCCGGCCCCGGCGACCACGTGGGCATGATCGGGCTCTTCCCGCCGCTCGTGGACCGCGTCGTCCGGACCGGCGCGCGGCTCACGGTGCTCGAGCTGAAGGCGCGCCTCGCCGGCGAGCGCGAGGGCTGGCGCGTGACGCTCGATCCGGAGGCGCTGCGGGAGTGCGGGAAGGTCCTCTGCACGAGCACCGTGCTCCTGAACGACACCGTGGACGCGGTGGTGGCGCGCTGCGCGGGCGCGCGGGCGTTCGCGGTCCTGGGCCCGGGCGCGAGCTGCCTGCCGGACCCGCTCTTCGCGCGCGGCGTGACGCTCGCCGGCGGCACGTGGATCGTGGACCGCCCCGGCCTGCGCGACGCGATCGTCGCCGGCGCACCGTGGGGGGAGACCGCGCGCAAGACCGCGATCCGCCCGGCCGACTACCCGGGGTTCGAGGCGCTCCTCGGGCGTCTCGCCGGCTAGGCGGGCGCGGAGCCGGGACGGGCGTCCGCGGCCCCCCGATGGGCACCCCCGCGGCGAGGGCGGGCCGTGGTGCTACGCTCGCGCGAAATCTCCAGGACCCCTCGCCGTCGCGGCGGAGGGCTTCGCTGTCATCCGGCGTCGCGCGGACAGGTGCGCCTCGGTTTCCGACCCCGAGCCTGCGGAGGACGACATGCAGAAGTCGCTACACATCAACCCGGACAAGTGCACCGGCTGCCTCCAGTGCGAGATGGCCTGCAGCTTCGAGAACTACGCGGCGTTCAACCCGAGCCTCTCGCGCATCAAGGTGTTCGACTTCCACCGGTCCGGCAGGAAGGTCCCGTACACCTGCACGCAGTGCGACGAGGCCTGGTGCATGCGCGCCTGCCCCGTCGACGCCATCCGGGCGGACGCGGCGACGGGCGCGAAGGTCGTCTTCGAGGCGACCTGCGTCGGCTGCAAGGTGTGCACGATCGCCTGCCCGTTCGGCACCATCAACTACGTGCAGTCCACCGGCAAGGTGCAGAAGTGCGACCTGTGCGGCGGGAACCCGGCGTGCGTCGCCGCGTGCCCGACGGGCGCGATCACCTACGTGGACGCGAACTGGACCGGCTTCGAGCGCATGCAGCAGTGGGCCGGGAAGACCGGCGATCAGCCGCGCGCCTGAGGAGGACACCATGAGCTGGGCTCGTAGAATCCTGCGTGTCGACCTGACGAAGGGCACCTGCACGGCGGAGCCGCTCAACATGGAGTGGGCCCGCGCGTACGTCGGCAGCCGCGGCCTCGCCACCAAGTACTTCGCGTCCGAGGTGGACGCGAAGGTGGACCCGCTCTCGCCCGCCAACAAGATCATCTGGGCGACCGGCCCGCTCACCGGGACGATGGCGTCCACGGGCGGCCGCTACACCGTCGTCACCAAGGGTCCGCTCACCGGCGCGATCGCCTGCTCGAACTCGGGCGGCCACTGGGGCGCCGAGCTCAAGATGGCGGGCTGGGACATGATCGTCTTCGAGGGCAAGGCGCCGAAGCCCGTCTACCTCCACCTGGAGAACGACACGGCGCAGCTCCTCGACGCGGAGTGGCTCTGGGGCAAGTCGGTCTGGGAGACCGAGCCCATGATCCGCACCAGGCACCAGGACCCGCTCGTCCGCGTGAGCTCGATCGGCCGCGCCGGCGAGACCGGGTGCCTCTACGCCGCGGTCGTGAACGACCTGCACCGCGCCGCCGGCCGCTCCGGCGTCGGCGCGGTGATGGGCAGCAAGAACCTGAAGGCCGTCGCGGTGCGCGGGACGAAGGGCGTCTCGAACGTCCGCGACATCCAGGCGTTCATGAAGGCGACCGTCGCCGCGAAGAAGGTCCTCGCCGACCACCCGGTCACGGGCCAGGGCCTGCCGAAGTACGGCACGCAGGTCCTCATGAACGTCATCAACGAGGTCGGCGCGCTCCCGACGCGGAACCACAAGGACGTGCAGTTCGAGGGCGCGAAGATGATCTCCGCGGAGGCGATGCACGAGCCCCGCCGGACCGACGGCAAGCCGAACCTCGTCGCGAACCAGGCCTGCTTCGGCTGCACCATCGCCTGCGGCCGGGTGTCGAAGCTGGACGAGGGCCACTTCACCGTGAAGACGCGGCCCGAGTACTGGGGCGCCTCGGGCGGGCTCGAGTACGAGGCCGCCTGGGCGCTCGGCGCCGCGAACGGCGTCTCCGACCTCGAGGCGCTCACCTTCGCGAACTTCGTGTGCAACCAGCACGGGATGGATCCGATCTCCTTCGGCGCCACCGTCGGCGCGGTGATGGAGCTCTACGAGATGGGCGTCCTGAAGGAGGAGCAGCTCGGCATCGACGCCAAGTTCGGCTCGGCCGAGGCGCTCGCGTTCTTCGTGGAGGCCACCGCCAAGGGCGAGGGCTTCGGGAAGGAGATCGCGATGGGCTCGAAGCGCCTGTGCGCCAGGTACGGGCACCCCGAGCTGTCGATGAGCGTGAAGGGGCAGGAGTTCCCGGCGTACGACTCGCGCGGCATCCAGGGGATGGGGCTCACCTACGCGACGTCGAACCGCGGGGCGTGCCACCTCCGCTCGTACACCGTCGCCTCGGAGGTGCTCGGCATCCCGGTGAAGACCGACCCGCTCGCCACCGAGGGCAAGCCGGCGCTCGTCAAGGCCTTCCAGGACGCGACGGCGGTGTTCGACTCCGCCGGCATCTGCCTGTTCACGAGCTTCGCCTGGACGCTCGCGGACGTGCAGCCGCAGCTCGCCGCGGCCTGCACCGAGGAGTTCACCATGGAGGAGCTCGGGGTCATCGGCGAGCGCATCTGGAACCTCGAGCGCGACTTCAACAACCGCGCGGGCTTCACCTCGAAGGACGACACGCTCCCGAAGCGCCTGCTCACCGAGCCGGCGAAGACGGGCCCCGCGAAGGGCAAGGTGAACGGGCTCGAGAAGATGCTGCCGGAGTACTACGAGCTGCGCGGCTGGACCGCGGACGGCCAGCTCAAGCCCGAGACCCGGGCGCGGCTGAAGCTGTGACCGCGCGGCCCGCCCGGCCGGCGCGGGGGCGGGCGTCGATGGGGCCGGGGCGCGGGACGAAACCCGGAGGGGCGGCTCGCGACGGGCCGCTCCTCTCGCCGGCGGAGGCCGACATGAGGCACGTCATCCTGGGGAACGGCCCGGCGGGCGTCATCGCCGCGGAGATCATCCGCAAGCACGCACCCGCCGACGAGATCGTGCTCGTGGGGGCGGAGCCGGGGCCGCCGTACTCGCGGATGGCGATCCCGTACCTCCTCACCGGCAAGATCGACGAGACCGGGACGTGGCTCCGCAAGGAGCCCGAGCACTTCGACCGGCTCGGGATCCGGATGAAGGCGGGGCGCGCCCGCGCAGTCGACGCGGGGAAGCGCACGGTGGCGTTCGAGGACGGCGGCGAGCTCGGCTTCGACCGGCTCCTCGTCGCGACCGGATCGACGCCGGTCCGGCCGCCGATCCCCGGGCTCGACCTCCCCCAGGTCCAGCCCTGCTGGACGCTCGAGGACGCGCGCCGGATCATGGCGCTCGCCCGCCCCGGCGCGCGGGTGGTCCAGCTCGGCGCGGGGTTCATCGGCTGCATCATCATGGAGGCGCTCGCGGCGCGCGGGACGAAGCTCGGCGTCGTCGAGATGGGCGACCGCATGGTGCCGCGCATGATGGGGCCCGCCGCGGGCGGGATGATCAAGCGCTGGGTCGAGCGGAAGGGCGTGGCGGTGTTCACCTCGACGCGCATCGAGTCGATCGCGCCCGCGAAGGACGGCGCGGTGGACGTCCGCCTCTCGGGCGGGAAGACCCTCCCCGCGGAGCTCGTGATCACGGCGGCCGGCGTCCAGCCGAACGTCGGCTTCCTGAAGGGCTCCGGCGTCACGTGCAACCGCGGGGTGGTGACCGACGACCGCACCCAGAGCAGCGTCCCCGGCATCTACGCCGCGGGCGACTGCGCCGAGGCGTTCGACCACGCGACGGGGAGCCCGCTCGTGAGCGCGACGCAGCCCAACGCCGCGGACCAGGCGGCCTGCGCGGCGCTCAACATGGTCGGCCGGGAGGCGCGCCTCCCGTGCGTCACGCAGATCAACGTGCTCGACACGCTCGGGCTCGTGTCCGCGTCCTTCGGCCGGTGGGAGGGCGTGCCGGGCGGCCGGCGGGCCGAGCTCACCGACGACGCCCGGTTCAGGCACCTCCGCCTCGAGTTCGAGGACGACGTCCTCGTCGGCGCGAACGCCATCGGCCACGTCGAGCACGTCGGGATCCTCCGCGGCCTCGTGCACGGCCGCGTCCGGCTCGGCGCCTGGAAGGACGTCCTCCTCGAGGACCCGACGCGCCTCACCGAGGCGTACCTCGCGGCGTCGCAGGCGCAGGACGGCTGGCCGCGCCGGCGCGTCGCGTGAGCGGCGGGGAGCGCCCCGTGCGGATCACGTTCAAGCTGTTCGCCACGCTCGGCGACTACCTCCCGCGCGAGCACGGCGGGCACGTGCGGGTGGGCAACGAGCTGCCGGTGGACGTGCCGGAGGGGACCACCGTGCAGGCCGTGGTGGACCGCTTCCCGATGCCGAAGGCGCTCGTCCACCTCGTCCTCGTGAACGGCGACTTCGTCCTCCCCGGGGAGCGCGCGACCCGCGCGCTCCGGGACGGCGACGTCCTCGCCATCTGGCCGCCCATCGCCGGCGGATGACCGCGCCGCCCGGACCGTTCGCGCTCGAGCGCGAGATGGCGTGCACGCGGGAGGACCTCCTGCGCTGGCTCCCCGCGGCGAGCGGCCACGCGCCCGCGCGCGTCGAGGGCGACGCCATCGTGCTGTCGGTCGCGGGCGGGGAGGTGCGGATCGGCGCGCGGGAGCGCCCGCCGCGGCGGATCGCGCTCCTGGACCTCCCGGTCCTCGCCGTCTCGTTCCGGTTCGAGGGCGTGGACCCCGCCGCTCGCGAGGCGTTCCTCGCGCGGTTCGACCTGTACACCCGGCGCGGCGGCGGGTGACGCGCGCCGCGGGCCGGCGCGTCCCCACGCCGGCCTGCCGGCCCGCCCGCCCGGCTCCTCGCTCGGGGCGGCCCGGCGAGCGCGCGGCGGCGGCATTTCGGGTCGGGGTTGCCCGGCGGTACGATGGCGGCCTCGCCGCGGGGGAGACGCCTTGCCGAGCTTCGACGAAGCGCGCCGGATCATCCTCGAGAACGTCGTGCGCCTCGGGGCCGAGGTCGTCCCCGCGCTCGACGCCGTCGGGCGCGTGGTCGCGGAGGACGTGACGGCGCCGTCCGACCTGCCGCGGTGGGACAACTCGGCGATGGACGGGTTCGCCCTGCGCGCGCAGGACGCCGCCGCGCCGGGCGGCCTCCGCGTCTCGGGGTACGTGCCGGCGGGGGCGACGCCCTCCGGCGCGGTCGGCGCGGGCACCGCGGTCCGCATCCTCACCGGCGCGCCGCTGCCCCCGGGGGCCGACACCGTCGTGCCGGTCGAGCACACGGAGGAGCGCGACGGCACGGTGAGGCTCCTCCGGCCGGTCGCCGCGGGCGCGAACGTGCGGCGCCGGGGCGAGGACATCCGCGCGGGCGAGGCGATCCTGCCGGCGGGCACCGTCGTCGGCCCGGCCGAGCTCTCCGCCCTCGCCTCCTCGTCGCGGCTCGCCGTCCCGGTGGTCCGCCGCGCCCGCGTCGCGATCCTCTCGACGGGCGACGAGCTCGTCGAGCCGGGCGCGCCGCTCGCGCCGGGGCTCATCCACGACAGCAACGGATGGGCGCTCGCGGCGGCGGTGCGCCAGGCGGGCGCGGAGCCGGCGATCCTCGGGATCGCGCGCGACGATCGCGAGGCGCTGCGGCGGCTCCTGCGCGAGGGCCTCGCCGCGGACGCCCTCGTCACCTCGGCGGGCGTCTCGGTCGGGGACCGCGACCTCGTGCGCGAGGTGCTCGACGAGCTCGGGACGCGGCAGCTCTTCTGGAAGGTGGACATCAAGCCCGGGCGCCCCACCGCGTTCGCGCTCGCGGGCCGGACGCCGGTCTTCTCGCTGCCCGGGAACCCGGTCGCGACGCTCCTCACCTTCGACCAGCTCGTGCGTCCCGCCCTGCTCCGGATGATGGGCCACGCCCGCGTGCTGCGGCCGCTCGTCCCGGCGAGGCTCCGCGACGGCCTCTCCCGGCGCCCCGGCCGCGTCGAGTTCGTGCGCGTCCGGCTCGAGCGGACGGCGGAGGGCCTCGTCGCGACGAGCGCGGGCGACCAGGCGACGGGCATGCTGAAGACGCTGCTGCGCGCCGACGGCCTCGTCGTGGTGCCGGCCGACCGCGGTTCGATCGAGGCGGGCGGCGCCGTCGAGGTGCAGGTGCTGCGCGGCGAGCTCGAGCGCCGGGAGGACTGACGCGTGGCGAACCAGGACACCTGGTCCGGACCGGGGCGGGCGCTCAACATCGCGCTCAGGACCGCGCACCTCGGGGCGATGGCGCTCCTCACCGGCGGCCTCGTCTACGGCGCGCCGGCGGACGCGCTCGGGACCGGGACGATCCTCACCGTCGCGACCGGCGCCGCGCTCCTGCTCTCCGAGATGGGCCACGGCCGCGGCTGGCTCGCCGAGGGGCGGGGGCTCCTCGGGATCCTCCACGTCGCCGTCGCGGGCGCGCTCTTCGCGGCGGGCTTCGCGCGCGCCGGCGCGGCGGCGGCCCTCGTCGTCGGCGCGGTGGCGAGCCACCTCCCGAGGTCGCTGCGGCGCTGGTCGTGGCGGCGCGGGATCGCGCCGGGCGGGGAGGGCGGCTGACGGCTCCGCGCGCTCAGCCGCGCCGCGCGGGCGCGGCCTCGCCCTTGCGGATGACGTGGATCGCGGTCGCCTTGAAGGACGCGAACACCTCGCGGCCGCGGGCGAGGCGGAGGGCCGCGAACGACTCGCCGGTCACGCTCGCGACGAGCGGGAACCCGCAGTCGAGCTTCACCTTGAGGTAGGGCCCGGCCGGCGAGATCGCCGTCACGCGCGCCGGGAACACGTTGCGCGCGCTGGAGGAGCCGCTCGGGTCCACGCTCTCCACGAGGACGTGCTCCGGCCGGATGCAGCAGTAGACGGCCTCGCCGGCCGACGCCGCGCCGAGCGCGTGCACGTCGCGGCCGGCGACGGACGCGACGAGCTCGCCGCCCGCGCTCCGGACGACGACGCCCTCGAGGACGGTCTCCATCCCGACGTAGCTCGCCACGAGCTCGCTCGCGGGCTCGTTCACGACCTCGGCGGGGGGCCCCGCCTGCACGATCGCGCCGCCGGACATCACCGCGATGCGATCCGAGAGCCGCAGCGCCTCGGCGGGATCGTGCGTCACGAGGACGGCGGCGGTGCCCGTCTCGCGCAGCGTGCGCTCCAGCCCGTCGGTGATGGCCTCGCGCGTCCGCGCGTCGAGGTTCGCGAACGGCTCGTCGAGCAGCACCACCTCCGGCTCGAGGACGAGCGCGCGGGCGATGGAGACGCGCCGCGCCTCGCCCGCGGACAGCGCCCGGGCCGAGCGCCGGGCGATCGCGCCGAGGCCGAGCCGCGCGAGCGCCGCCGCCACCCGCTCCCGCGCCTCGGCGCGCCGCACGCCGCGCAGGCGGAGGCCCGACGCGACGTTCCCCTCGACCGTGTCGTCGAAGAGGAGCGGCTCCTGGAGGATCATCGCCATCCTGCGCCGGGCGGCGAGGGCGTCGCGCGCCGTCGCGACCTCGGCGCCGCGCCAGAGGAGCCGGCCCGCCGCGCGCGGGAGGAGCGCCATGAGCGAGAGGAGGAGGGAGGTCTTGCCGGCCCCGTTCGGCCCGAGCAGCGCGACGATCTCGCGCTCCGCGATCCCGAACGCCGGCACGTCGAGGACCCGCACGCCGCCCCGCTCCACGCGCACCCCGCTCAGCTCGACGATGCAGGCCGGCGCCGTCATCGCGGGCGCCGGCGCTGCTGCACGAGCGTGAGGGCGGCGTTCACCCCGAGCGTCAGCGAGAGCAGGATGAGGGAGAGCGCGATCGCCACGTCGAAGTTGCCGCGCCCGGTCTCCATCACCGTCGCGGTGGTGAGCACGCGCGTCTGGCCGCGGATGTTCCCGCCGACCATGATCGAGGCGCCCACCTCGGAGATGACGCCGCCGAACCCCGCCATGACGCCGGCGAGGAGCGGCAGGCGCGCCTCGCGGACGAGCATCCAGAGGAGCTGCCGCCGCGTCGCGCCGAGCGCGAGGATCTGGAGCCGCAGCGACGGCGGGAGCCCCTGGATCGCCCCGATGGTGATGCCCGTCACGATGGGCGTCGCGATGACGGCCTGCGCGATCACGATCGCCGTCGGCGTGTAGAGGATCCCGAGCCCGCCGAGCGGCCCGTTCCGCCAGAGCAGCATCGAGACGAACAGCCCGACCACGACGGGCGGCAGGCCCATCCCGGTGTTCACGAACGTCGCGACGAGGCGCTTCCCCGGGAAGGAGGCGAGCGCGATGGCGGTCCCGGCGGTCACGCCCACGACCACGCTGATCAGGGTCGCCGAGGCGGAGACGGCGAGCGAGAGCGAGGTGATCCCGAGGACCTCGGGATCGAGGGTCACGACGAGCTCGACCGCCTTGCGGACTCCCTCGACGATGAGGTCCATCGGTGGCCCCGGGGCGCCGCCCGGGCCCGCGGGGAGCGCGCGCGGGGCGGACGCCGTGCGCGGAGGTTACCACTTCGCCGGCGCCCGCCTCGTCGCGTTCGCGGCGCTCGGCCTCGCGACGGCGTTCGGCGGGACGACGCCGCTGCGCGCGCCGCGCCGCGCGGCGCGCCCGCCGCGAGGCCGCCGCGACCCGCGCCTCAGCCCGCGCGGCTCGCGCGCGCCTCGCTCTGCTCGAGCAGGAACTCGCGCACGAGCGGGAACACCACCTCCGGCGCGCTTCGCCCCAGGAGCACGTCCGTGTGGCCGTAGTCGAGCCCGCAGCTCGCGTACCGCTTCGGCCCGCCCCAGGCGCGGAACGCCGCCTCGACGACCGCGGGCGGCGCGAGGCCGTCCTTCTCGGCGGACAGGAAGAGCGCGGGCTGGCGGCAGCGCGGGAAGAGCGCCCGGTAGTCGGTCCGGCCGTCGAGCGAGCGGAACGCGTCCTCCGCGACGAACGCCGCGAACTGGTCGAGGACGCCGGGCTGGAGGTTCTCGAGCGCGTTCACGAGGAGCCGGCGGTAGATCCGGCGGTCCACGTTGCGCGTGTTGATCGCGAGCTCCACCTCGGCCGGGTGCCACACGCCGGAGAACGGCGCGACCATCCGCGCGAGCGTGCGGAGGTGGCGCCCGAGGCCGAGGCGGCGGAGCCGCACCAGCCGGCGCAGGCGCGGCAGCGCGTCGAAGTAGTACGCCGGCCCGCCGAGCGCGACGAGCGCGGCGACGCGCTCGGGCCGGAGCCCGCAGAGCGCCATCCCGAGGATCGCCCCCTGGCTGTGGCCGACGTAGAGCACCCGCTCGTCGCCCGTCGCGGCGCGGATCGCGTCGAGCGCGGCGGGGAGGTCCTCCGCGAGGTAGGTGTCGAGGGTCCAGCGGCGGGTCGGGCCGCGGCGGGAGCGGCCGTGGCCCCGCAGGTCGAGCGTGAAGCAGTCGAACCCGGCGCGCGACAGGAACGCCGCGACCGACCAGCGCTCCACCCCGAAGTCGAAGGCCTGCCGGTTCATGGCGATGCCGTGGACGAGGAGGACGGGCGGGCGCCGGGGCGCCCCGCGGGGGCGCCGCCGGCCGAGGAAGAGCGTCCACCCGTCGGCGGTCCGGACCGGCAGGACCTCGTCCTCGTGCGTCTCGACCCCGAGCCGCCACGTCCAGAACGCGTAGTGAAGGAGGGCCAGCCCGGTCAGGGCGGCCACCGCGACGGCGGCCTGGGCGAGGGCGGACGTCATGCGCGGCCGATTCTAGGCGGCGGCGGCCCGCTGCGGCGCGAAACCGCAACCCCCCCGCGTGGCCTGGCCGTTGCAGCCTGGCCGTGCGTGGATCGAGCGAAGGGCCCGTCGAGACGTGCGGCGGAGCGCCGGCGCGCGGACCACGTCGAGGAGAGACGGAGCGCGACAGACAGGCTGTCCGGATCGCGAGCACGAGGCGCCCGCGATCCGAGCATCAGGGTTGACCGCCCGCGGCGCCGGGGCGTAGCGTCAGCATCCATTTCGCGAAGGGGTGAGCCGTGAAGAAGGTCGAGGCCATCATCAAGCCGTTCAAGCTGGACGAGGTGAAGCAGGCCCTCTCCGAGATCGGGGTCGCGGGGCTCACGGCCACGGAGGTGAAGGGCTTCGGCCGTCAGAAGGGCCACACCGAGCTCTACCGCGGCGCCGAGTACGTCGTGGACTTCCTCCCCAAGGTGAAGGTGGAGGTCGTCGTCGCCGACGCGCTCGTCGGGCGCGTGATCGAGGCGATCGAGCGCGCCGCCAAGACGGGGCGCATCGGCGACGGCAAGATCTTCGTCGTGCCGGTCGAGGAGGTCATCCGGATCCGCACGGGCGAGCGCGGCGAGGACGCGCTGTAGCGAGGCGCCCCGGTGTCCCGGGCGGGCAAGGCTCCACCGCTCCCCGCGGCGCTCGCCCGGGCCGCCCTCGACTCCGTCGGCGACGCGGTCGTCATCGCCGGCGCCGACGGCGGCGTCCTGCACCTGAACCCCGCCGCCGAGGAGCTCTTCGGGCGCAGCAACGAGCGCGCGGCGGGCCTGCCGGTGCGCGCCCTCCCCGGCGGCGCGCAGCTCGAGGTCCTCGCCGAGCGCGTCCGCCGGACGCAGGAGGGCCAGGGGCTCGACTTCCCCTCCCCGCGCGACCCCGGCGTCCCGGCCTCGGTCGAGGCGAGCCCGCTCCTGGAGGGCGCGCACTGCGTCGGGACCGTGCTCGTCCTGCGCGTCCACCGCTCGGCCGAGCGCACCCTCGACTTCGAGGCGCTCGCGGCCGGGCTCGCCCACGAGATCAAGAACCCGCTCGCGGGGCTGCAGGGCTCGGCGGAGCTCCTCGCCCGCGAGGCGGAGGGGCCCGCGCGCGAGTACGCGGCGGTGATCGCGCGCGAGGCGAAGCGCGTGGACGGGCTCGTCCGCGAGCTGCTCGACCTCGCCCGGCCCACGACGCTCCAGGCCTCCCGCGTCGACGTCCACACCGTCATCGGCGACGTCCTCGTCCTCGCCAAGGGCATTCCCGGCGCCGACCGGGTGACCTTCGTCGAGCGCTACGATCCGTCGCTCCCGCCGATCCACGGCGACCACGAGAAGCTCACGCAGGTCGTCCTGAACCTGGTCCGCAAC
>DASSSJ010000208.1:0-11270 GCA_035708485.1 Anaeromyxobacter sp.
TACGGCCTCATGGTCGAGGTGCGCCACCCGGGCGACGTCACCACGCGTTACAGCCACCTCTCGGCGGTCCTCTGCGCCCCCGGCGACGAGGTGGAGGTGGGGCGGCCGCTCGGGCTCGTCGGGAACACCGGCCTCGCGACCGGTCCCCACCTGCACTTCGAGGTGTGGCGCGGCGGCGAGGCGAAGGATCCGCTCCCCTGGCTCGGCCTCGCGTCGAACGCGCCGAGCGACGGGGCCGCCAGCAACTAGTCCCGGCACGTCCCCCGGTAAGAAGGGCGCCCCGCGCGGCGTGCGCCGGGGCGCCCTGGTCCACCCACTCCCCCGAGGTCGTTCTCCACCGGGTCGCGGCGGGTGGATACTGCTCTCTTCGTATCAACCGGCGGCCCGCGCGGTCAACCGCCGGGGTCGGACGGAGGGTGAAACTTGATGGTCATCATGGAAGCGGCCCTCCCCGTTCTGCTCGCCGCGGCGGCGATCGACGTCCCCGCCGGCGGCGAGCTGGCGGCCGCGCTCGCGCGCGCCCGGCCCGGCGACGCGGTCCGGCTCGGCCCGGGCCAGCACCGCGGCTCGCTCGGCCGCCTCTCCGGCGTGACGATCTCCGGCGCGGGCGCCGGCTCGACGACCGTCCTCGCGCCGGAGGGCCAGGACGGCGCGGTCGTGGTGGGCGACGCGGTCCTCTCCGGCCTGGCGCTCGTCGCCGGCCCGGAGCGCTGTGGCGTCAAGGTGCTGGGCGGCGCGGCGCGCCTCGACGACGTCGCGCTCGCGGGCGGCGCGTGCGGCGCGTTCCTCGACGGAGGACGGCTCGACGGGCGCGGCGTGGACCTCGCCGGCGGCTACGGCCTCCTCGTCCGCCGCGGCGAGGCCACGCTCGACATGGGCAGCGCGCGGGGCACGGGCGCCGCGGTCGGCCTCCTCGGCGGCGCCGTGTCGCTCCGGCGCTTCGCCGTCGCCGGGCCGGCGCGCGAGGGCGGAATCTCGATCGCTGGCGGGTCGGCGCGGCTCGAGGGCGTCGTCGTCCGGGCGCCCGGGCCGTCCGGGATCTCGGTCGCGGCCGGCGCCCGCCTCGAGGCCGTCGAGGTGACCGTCGCGGGCGCGACGGAGGCCGGGGGCGCGCTCGGCGACTGCGTCCAGGCGATCCGCGCCGACGTCCGCGTCCACGGCGCGACGCTCGTCCGCTGCGCCGGCGCCGCGGTGGAGGCCTCGGGGGGCACGCTCGCGCTCTCCGGCGTGGACGCCGCGGGCGGCAGCGCGGGGTGCCTCGTCCTCGTGAACGGCGCGACTGCGGACCTGTCTGGCAATCTCTGCGCCGGACGCGGCCCCGGCCTCGTCGCCGCGAGCGGCGCCCGCGCGACGGCGCGGGTGAATCGCTGGTGGACGGACCCGGTCTTCTGGGTGGACTGCGGCTCGGGTTCGCGCGTCGCGCTCGGACGCGGCGAGACCGCGAAGGAGCCCTGCGCCGCGGCGCGTTGATCCCCGAGTTGACAGGGCCAGGGCGCTCGACAAGAACCCCGTCCGCGTGACAGCCTTGGGCTCTTCCGCCCCGCCGGGCGGTCGCGCGGCCGCCCTGGGGGGCGGCGACCGCGGCTGGGAGGCACGGGCCGAGCCATGCAGATCAACCTGCGCAAGGCGATGTTCGTCCTCCCGAACCTCTTCACCGTCTCGTCGATCTTCCTCGGCTTCTACGCGCTCGTGCTCTGCGCCGGCGACGCGACGCCGCAGCAGCTCTACCAGGCCGCCCTCGCGATCTTCTTCGCGATGTTCTTCGACGGCTTCGACGGCCGCGTCGCGCGGATGACGAAGACGCAGTCGGAGTTCGGCGTCCAGCTCGACAGCCTCGCCGACGTGATCTCGTTCGGCGCGGCGCCCTCCCTGCTGGTGTACAAGTGGGCGCTCGCTCCCCTGGGGCTGTTCGGCCTCTTCGTCGCGTTCTCGTTCCTCGCCTGCGGCGCGCTCCGGCTCGCCCGCTTCAACGTGCTCGCGGCGCGCGGCGACAAGGGCTCGTCGCGCTTCTTCGTGGGGCTGCCGATCCCGCTCGCCGCCGGCGCGATCGTCGCGCTCGTGATCGCGCACTACCGGCAGTTCGGCTCGACCACCGAGGCGACGACGCACGCGCCCATCGCGCTCGTCGTGCTCCTGCTCTCGTTCCTCATGGTCTCGACGATCCGGTACCGGACGTTCAAGGACCTGCACCTCTCGTCGCGGAGCCTCGCGCTGTTCCTGTTCCTCTCCGTCGCCGGCGTCGCGGTCGGCATCGCGACGCGCGCCTCGTTCGTCCTCGTCGTCTACATGGCGGCGTACATCGCCATGGGCATCGCGGAGTCGGTGATCGCCAAGGCGCGCCCGGCGCGCGACGCGGCGCGGCTCCCGGCGTCGGTCCGCGCGGAGCTCGCGGCGGACGAGGCGCTCGAGCCCGACGAGGAGGACGTCGAGAGCGACAAGCAGGAGCAGGACGAGTACATCTAGCGCCCGTGACCGCGTCGCCCTTCGCCCGGTACGCCGCCCGCAAGGGGGCCCGGCCCACGGCGCGCCCGGGGCCGTGGGTGCTCCTCGCGGCGTGGGGGCCGTGCGGCTACGCCCCCGTCGCGCCCGGCACCTTCGGCACGCTCGGCGCCATCCCGCTCTACCTCGTCCTCTCCCGCGCCGGGGCGGAGGCGTACGTCGCGCTCACGGCGGCGCTCGTCGTGGTCGCGACGTTCGCGGCGGAGCGCGCCGGCCGCTACTGGGGCGTCGCCGACGCCTCGCCCATCGTGATCGACGAGGTCGCGGGCTACCTCGTCACCCTCGCGCTCGTCCCGTTCTCGTGGCAGGCGGTCGCGGCGGGGTTCCTGCTGTTCCGGATCTTCGACGTCCTGAAGCCCTGGCCCGCGTCCGCCTTCGATCGCATGAAGAACGGGTTCGGCGTCGTCATGGACGACCTCGCCGCCGGCGTCTGGGCCTGGGCAGCGATCCAGGCGCTCCGCGCGCTCCGGGTGCTGCCTTGAGCGTCCACGTCGAGATCCTCGCCACCGGCGACGAGCTCCTCACCGGCCAGGTGGTGGACACGAACTCTCCCTGGCTCATGGATCGGCTGTGGGACCTCGGGGTGATGGTCCGGCAAAAGCTCCTCGTGGGCGACGACCGGGACGACCTCGACCGGGCGCTGCGCGACACGACGGCGCGCGCGGACGTGGTCGCCATCATCGGCGGCCTGGGCCCGACGGAGGACGACCTCACCGCCGAGCGCGTCGCCGCGGTGGCCGGCGTTCCGCTCGTCCTGGACGAGCCGTCGCTCCGGTACATCGAGGAGCGCTTCCGCAAGTTCGGCCGGGTGATGACGCCCAACAACGCGAAGCAGGCGCGCTTCCCGCGCGGCGCCGAGGTGATCCCGAACCGGCACGGCACCGCGCCCGGCTTCGCGATGACGGTCGGGCGCGCCCTCGTCGCGTGCTTCCCGGGGCCGCCGCCCGAGTTCCGCGGCCTCTGCGAGGAGTGGCTCCTCCCGCGCGTCGCGGCCCGCGCGGGCGAGCTCCCCGCCGCGCGCCTCGTGAAGCTCTTCGCGGTGCCGGAGTCGCACGCGGACCAGGCGATGCGCCCGGTGATGGACGACCCCGCGAACGCGGGCGTCCGCTTCGGGTTCCGCGCGCACTGGCCGGAGATCCACGTGAAGTGGGCGGTCCCGGGCCCCGACGCGCAGGCGCGCGCGGACCGGATCCTCGCCGCGGTCCGCGGGATCTTCGGCGACGCGATCTTCGCGGAGGGGAAGGACGACCTGGCGGCGCTGGTGGTCGCCCGGCTCGCCGCCCGCGGCGAGCGGGTCGCCCTCGCGGAGAGCTGCACGGGCGGGCTCCTCTCCGAGCTGCTCACGCGCGTCTCCGGGTCCTCGCAGGTGTTCGACCTCGGGGTCGTGGCCTACGCGAACGCGATGAAGGAGCGGGTCCTCGGCGTCCCCGCGGCCGACCTCGCCCTCCACGGCGCCGTCTCCGAGCCGGTCGCGCGGGCGCTCGCGGAGGGCGCGCGGCGCGCCGCCGGCGCGACGTGGGGGATCGGCGTCACCGGGATCGCCGGCCCGACCGGCGGGACGCCGGAGAAGCCGGTGGGGACGGTCCACCTCGCGCTCGCTGGGCCGCAGGGCACGAGCGCGGTCGCGCGGCTCTACCGCGGCGACCGCGAGCGCGTCCGCAGGATCGCGGCGTTCGAGGCGCTGAACCTGCTGCGGCTCGCCATCCGCGCGGACGGGACGTGAGGAGCGGGCCGGCACGTCTCGCTCGCGGGAGGTGCCCGGCCCGGAGATCGGAGCGGCCTACTCCTCGCAGAACAGCTCGACGAAGGCGTCCCAGGAGACGAATCCGGCGCCGGTCGCCATGAGGTGCTCGTAGACCCGTGCGGCCGCTGCGAGGAGCGCCGCCTCCGGCTTCGGGTGGTACCGCGGCGAGAGCCCGCCCTCCTCGACGACGCGCGAGACGAGGGCGGTGAGGTTCGCGCCGCGTCCCTGGAGCGCGCCCTGCCGATCGAGGAGCCACCCGACGAGCTGGCCGATCCGCACCCGCACCGCCGTCCGGGGCCCGGCGCCGCCCGCCGCGAGCGCGTCGTTCACGGCGTCCGGCGAGGCGTCCCGGACGACGAGCCAGGTCAGCGAACGTTCCGCGGAGAACCCCGCCCGGGACAGCGCCGCGACGGAGACGGCTTCCGCCTCGGGAGGGCAGCGGATGCGGACGACCGGCTCGGTCCGGGGCACGGTCCGGGTGTACAGAGGTGGGGCGCGCGGCGCAACGCCCCGACCCACCCCGATCTCGACCGCGCTGCCGTGTCGCCCGCGCCCCCGGGCGCCTATGATCATCGACGTGCCCGTGTCCGACGACGCACTCGAGCTGCTCCGATCCTCGAGCGGCCTCTCCGTGGACGAGGAGGGGCGGTTCCTGCACCGGGGCGAGCCGATCGCGCACGCGCGCACGCTGGAGGTCCTGTGGCGCTCGCTCGAGCCCGCCGGCGGTGGACGGTGGCTCGTGCGCGTGGGCCGGGAGAGCGCGTACGTCGCCGTCGCGGAGACGCCCTTTATCGTTCGCGGCCTGGACGGAGCCGGCGGGAGCGCGCCGCCGGCGCTGCTCCTCTCCGACGGCTCGCGCGAGCCGCTCGATCCCGCCACGGTCCGGCTCGGCGCGGACGGCGTGCTCCGGTGCACGATCTCGCGCGGACGGCCGGCCCGGTTCGCGCGCGCCGCGCAGATCGCGCTCGGGATGGCCCTGGAGGAGGACCCGCCGGGGTCGCAGACCTTCGTGCTCGCGGCCGGCGGCCGGAGGTGGCGCGTCGCGGAGGCGCCCGCGACCGAGGGAGGCGACCGGTGACCGCCCTTCCCGCCCGCGGCATCCTTCGGAGTTGCTCGCCGTCGGGGCCAGGCCTACGTAGTGTCTCTCGGATGAGAAGGACCCTCGCCGCGCTCCTCTGCATCACCCCCCTCGCAGCCGCCGCCCAGGAGCTCCGGCTGACGCCGCCCTCCATCGGGGACGCGATGCGGACGATGGACCTCCTGGCCAGCCGTCCGGAGAAGCCGCTCGAGCAGACCTTCGTGCTGCCGGAGCGCCCCGGCCAGAACCAGGTGGCCTGGTACGGGTTCGACTGGCGCTTCGTGGACGTCCCCGCGCCCGGCGGCGGCGCAGGCGGGATCCGGCTCTACTACTACAAGAACGAGCTCGCCCAGGCGCGCCGCGCCCTCCCCGCCATCCAGAGCGCGTACGCGCGCCTCGTGGACCAGTTCCACTACAGCCCGACGAGGCGGATCCCGTACATCCTGTTCGCGACGCAGCGCGAGTTCCAGACGCAGAACGTCTTCGAGGTGAGCGAGGGCGTCCTCGGCGTGACCTCGCCGAGCGACCTCAAGATGAGCGTGCCGTACTTCGGCGATCACGCCCGGTTCGTCGAGGTCTCGACGCACGAGATGGTGCACCAGTTCACGATCCAGAAGCTGAACCAGCAGGCGGGCGCCGACGACGTGGGCCCCGCGATCCAGCTCCTCCCGCTCTGGTTCATCGAGGGCATCGCCGAGTACTACTCGAAGGGCGGCATCGACACCGAGACCGATCTCTTCCTGCGCGACCTCGTGTGGAACGCCGACCCGCGCAAGGGCTACGAGGTCCTGCCGTTCGCGGAGGATCGCATCCGCGGCTACATCCCGACCTACAAGCTCGGGCAGGCTCGCATCGCGTTCATCGCCGACGTGTACGGGAAGGAGAAGATCCAGGCGTTCCTCGAGAACGCCTTCCTCCTCTCCGAGGGCGACCGGCAGGCGGGAGGCGGCGGCGCCTCCGGGCCGCGCGTGTTCGGGACGCTCGTGCGCCGCGTCCTGAACGAGCCCCTCGAGCAGGTGGAGGGCCGGTGGAAGGCGTGGATGAAGCGCCGCTACTACCCGGAGTACATCCGCGCCCGCCAGGACCTGCCCCAGCTCCGCGAGTTCCGCGGCTTCCCCGCCGAGCCGGAGGACTTCCACGTCTCGCCGGACGGGAACCTCCTCATCGTGCGCGGCATCGACCGGAGCCGCGGACGCGCGCGCATGTACATCGCCGACATCCGCTACCCGAAGGGCGCGGTCGAGATCGGCGCCGACAGCGTCCCGGGCATCGAGTCGCTCCACCCCATCGACCACTCGGTCGCGGCGATCGGCCCCGGCCTCGCGGTGTTCGCAGCCCAGGACGGCGAGGGCGATCGCGTCTACCTGCAGCCGTACAAGCACGTCGTCCAGGAGGGCAAGCCGCCCCGGATCCTGCTCGGAGGCCGCCGCGATCTCGACGTCCGGCCGCCGGACGGGAGCACGCGGTTCATCCAGGTCGCCGACCCGGCGTTCTCGCCCGACATGAAGGAGCTCGCGTTCGTCGGCGTGGCGCGCGACGGGCAGCAGGACATCTACGTCGTGTCGCTCAAGGGGGGCGTCGCCCGGCGCGTCACCGACGACCCGTACGCCAAGCGCGACCTGGCGTGGGCGGCGGACGGCATCTACCACAGCTCGGACGCGACCGACCACGGGCGCGCGAACCTCTTCAAGGTCGATCCGGCGACGGGCATCGTGAGCCGGCTCACCACCGCTCCGTCGACGGACCGGCACCCGTGGCCGATGGGCGACGGGTCGGTCCTCTTCTCGTCCGACGCGGCGGGCAAGACCGACCTCTACGTGCTGAAGGACGGGGCGACCCAGCAGATCACCGACTTCTCGACCGGGCTCACGAACCCCGCGCTCGCGCCGAAGGGGCGCGGCGCGCTGGCGGCCACCTTCTACGGCGGCTCGTTCAAGGTCGTCGAGGTGCCGAAGGTCACCTGGATCGAGGGCGCGAGGACGCCGGTCGGGCCGCCGCAGGGCGACGTGATGGAGATCCCGCTCGGCGAGCTCCCGTCGGACGTGACCGAGTACGACCCGCTCGCGCTCAAGAACTGGAGGCCGGAGACCGGCATGATCTACGGCGGCGGCGGCGGCAGCAGCGTCGGCGGCCGCGCCGCGGTCCTCTTCGCGGACATGCTCCGCGATCGCCTGGTGTTCATGGACGTCGCCGTGCTCGGGTCGTGGGACTACACCCAGGCGCTCCTGCTGTACCAGAACCGGGCGACCCGGACCCCCTGGACGGTGGGCGGCTTCCACTTCGTCCAGCAGAACGTGGACGCGCGCAACCGGGACCTCGTCTACTTCCAGCGCGACTTCGGGGTCGTCGGCGCGGTGCAGTACCCGCTCGACCGGTTCCGCCGGTTCGAGCTCGAGCTCACCGCCGGCGGCGTGCAGCGCTACTGCCCCGCCGACTTCTCCGGGCGCGTGGACATCGCCTGCGGCAGCCTCGGCCCGGGCACCGGCTACGCGAGCTACGCCGAGTGGAAGGACGTCAACGCCGGGGTGCACTTCACCGTCTCGCCGACGTTGCGGTTCGGCTACGACACGATCCGCTACACGTTCGCGACGGGTCCGCTCGCCGGCCACTCGCTCCTGCTCGAGCTGGGCGGCGGCTACCTCCCCGACGCGCGCGCCGTGCACGGGTTCGCGCACGTCGACGCGCAGCAGTACTTCCAGCTCGCCGGCCGCGCCAACATCGGCTTCCGCGCGTCGGCGGGGTCGAGCTGGGCGCCCAACGACCGGGGCGCCACCTGGCAGCGGACGTGGTGGATCTCCTCGGCGGACAACCTGCGCGGCTTCTACCCCTTCGACGTCACGAACCTGGTCGGGAAGCACTACTGGGTGGCGAACGCCGAGCTGCAGGTGCCGCTCGACCCGATCGTGCGCCTCCTCATCTTCGACTACATCGAGGGCGTCGCCGCGCTCGACTTCGGCAGCGTTTACAACCAGTTCGGCACGACGCGCGCGACGCCGCTGGCCGGCTCGACCTGCCGCACCACGACCGAGTCGGACGCGTGCATCGAGCCCGGCGCCTGGGACGCGCGCACGCTCACCGGCGTGCTCGGGGTGAACGTCCTCTTCGGCCCGCTCCTCCTCCGCGTCCACTTCGGCCACCCGTTCGACATCGGCGGTCTCGAGACCGACGCGCTCAGGAACGGGACGAAGTGGGTGACGAACATCACGCTTCGCTACTTCTTCTGGTAGTCCCTACCCGGCCGCCGCGGCCGCCGCGACCGGGCCGCTCGCCGCCGGCGCGTGCCCGCGGACCCGCGCGACGAGGCGCTCGAGCGCCTCCGGGTTCCCGCGGAGCCACTCGATCGCCCGCTCCCGCCCCTGGCCGATGCGCTCGCCGTCGAGCGCGAAGTGCGCGCCGGACTTGTCCACCAGCCCGCGCTCCACCGCGAGGTCGAGCGCCTCGGCGTGGCGATCCACGCCCACGCCGTAGCGCACGTCGAACTCCGCCTCCCGGAACGGCGGGGCGACCTTGTTCTTCACGACCTTCACGCGCGTCCGGCTGCCGACGACCTGCTCGCCGTCCTTCACCTGGCCGATGCGGCGGATGTCGAGCCGGACCGAGGCGTAGAACTTGAGCGCGTTGCCGCCGGTCGTGGTCTCCGGGTTCCCGAAGACGACGCCGATCTTCATCCGGATCTGGTTGATGAAGAGGACGATCGTCTGGGTGCGCGAGACGACGCCCGTGAGCTTGCGGAGCGCCTGGCTCATGAGCCGCGCCTGCACGCCCATGTGCGGGTCGCCCATCTCGCCCTCGATCTCCGCCTTGGGCACGAGCGCCGCGACCGAGTCGATGACCACCAGGTCGATCGCGCCGGAGCGGACGAGCTGCTCGGTGATCTCGAGCGCCTGCTCGCCGGTGTCGGGCTGCGAGACGAGCAGGTCCGCGAGGCTCACGCCGAGCTTGCGCGCGTAGGTCACGTCGAGCGCGTGCTCCGCGTCGACGAACGCCGCCACTCCGCCCTGCCGCTGCACCTCGGCGATCGCGTGGAGCGCGAGCGTCGTCTTCCCCGAGGACTCCGGCCCGTAGATCTCGACCACCCGGCCGCGCGGGAGGCCGCCGACCCCGAGGGCGAGGTCGAGGCCGATCGACCCGGTCGGCACCACCGGGACCGGGGGCGGCTCCGCCCCGTCGTCGAGCCGGAAGATGGCGCCCTTCCCGAACTGCTTCTCGATCCCCGCGACCGTGTGGGCGATGACCTTCATCTTCTCCGTGAACTTGCTCATCCGTCGTCCTCCGCCTTCCCGTGCGCCCCGGCGCGCGGGGCCGTTTTCGCGCCGCCGGCAGGGCGGCGCGTCCTCACGCCAGCGGCCGGTCCAGCGCGCGGTACTGGATGGCCTCGCCGACGTGCTGCGCCCGGACCCCGTCCGAGCCCTCGAGGTCCGCGATGGTCCGGGCGACGCGGAGCACCTTGTCGTGGGCGCGCGCGGAGAGCCCCAGGCGCTCCACGGCCGACGCGAGGAGCCGTCTCCCTCCGTCGTCGGGCGCGCAGAAGCGGCGGAGCGCCGCGCCGCGGAGCCGCGCGTTGGGCCGGGGCGAGCGCGCCGCCTGGGCCGCGCGCGCGCGCAGCACGCGCTCGCGCACCGCGGCCGTCCCCTCGCCGCCCCCCGTCCCGAGGAGCGCCGGCGCGACGGCGGGGACGTCCACGTGCAGGTCGATCCGGTCCACGAGCGGCCCGGAGATGCGCCGCCGGTACGCGACGAGCTCGTGCGCGGTGCAGCGGCAACGCCGCGTCGCGGCCCCGTGGTGGCCGCACGGGCACGGGTTCATCGCCGCGACCAGCATCACGTCCGCCGGGTAGGTCACGTTCCGCCCGGCCCGCGCGAGGACCACCTCGCCGTCCTCGAGCGGCTGGCGCATCGCCTCGAGCACGTGTCGCCGGAACTCCGGCAGCTCGTCGAGGAAGAGGACCCCGCGGTGCGCGAGCGAGATCTCGCCGGGCCGCGGCACCGAGGACCCGCCCACGAGCCCGGCGTCGGACACGGTGTGGTGCGGCGCCCGGAACGGCCGCTCGGTGAGGAGCCCGCGGTGGCGGGTGAGGCCCGCGACGCTGTGGACCACCGTCGCCTCGAGCGCCTCCTCGAACGCGAAGGGCGGCAGGATGCCGGGGAGCCGCCGGGCGAGCATCGTCTTCCCGCTCCCGGGCGGCCCGAACAGGAGGAGGTTGTGGCCGCCCGCCGCGGCGACCTCGAGCGCGCGCTTCGCGTGCTCCTGGCCGGCCACCTCGCAGAGGTCCGGCGCCGCCGGCGGGGCCTCGCCGCCGTGCGAAGCCGACGGCGGCGGCAGCGTCGCCGCGCCGCGCGCCCAGGCGACGACGTCTCCGAGGTGGGGCGCGACGAGCACGGTGAGCCCCTCGACCACCTGCGCCTCGAGCGCGTTCGCCTCCGGGACGACGATCGCCCTCGCGCCCGACCGGCGCGCCTCGATGGCGATGGGGAGGACGCCGCGCACCGCCTTCACCTCGCCGGAGAGCGCGAGCTCGCCGACGAGGTGGACGCCGTCGAGCGGCCCGGCGGGGATCTCCTCCGCGGCGGCGAGGAGCGCGACCGCGATGGGCAGGTCGAACCCGGGGCCGTCCTTGCGCAGGTCGCCGGGCGCGAGGTTGATGGTGATGCGCTTCGAGGCGAGCTTGACGCCGAGGTTCCGGATGGCCGCCGCGACGCGGACGCGCGACTCCTGCACCCCCATCCCCGGCAGCCCCACGACGCGCGTGTTGGGCATGCCCACCGAGGCGTCGACCTCGACGTCGACCGGGATGGCCGCGACGCCGAGGACGGTCGCCGAGCGCACGCGCACGAGCATGCACGCGCGTTCAGCAGGCGGCGTGCCAGCGAGGACGAGGCGGGATCACGAGGCGATGCTGCCGCGCCCTGGCCGCGCGGCGCTCGGAGCGGACGAGGCGCGGACGCGTCC
>DASSSJ010000209.1:0-16286 GCA_035708485.1 Anaeromyxobacter sp.
CGGCGTGACCCGAAGCGCGCCGGCCACCGTCGAGGTCAACGTCGTCTCCGGGGAGGCCCAGTGATGCGGTCCGCCAGACTTCTCGCTCTCGCGCTGCTCGCGGCGGCGCCGCTCCTCGCCCGCGCGGCGGACGCGCCGCACGAGGACGGCCTCTTCTGCTCGAACTGCCACATGGGCCACCTCGCGCCCGGCGGCAGCCTGACCAAGCTCGGGGGCAACTTCACGCTTTGTGATAGCTGTCACACGAACAGCAGCAACTTCGGGTTCGACAACTGGACGTCGTCGGCGCAGGCCGTCCCCGGCGTCTCGGGCCGCCACCACCGCTGGGACGCCAACGCGTCCAACCTCGGCGCGACGCCGCCGAGCACGGGCTCGACGAGCACGGACGAGCAGGAGATGGCGAAGCGGCTCGACGCGGGCAGGCTCATGTGCTCGACGTGCCACGACCAGCACGACGCGGACTACCACCCCGTCAGCGGCCGCGGCCGGCAGACCGTCTCGGCCGTCGAGAGGCTGGACGCGGTGCCCCCGCTGGTGCCCGGGAACGGCCTGGTGTCCGTGATCACGCCGGTCACGCAGGGCGCGACGGCGAAGCGTTACCTGATCTCCATCGTGACGACGGGCACCCAGTCGTCGGCGCTGTTCAAGCTGTCGAACGACTCCGGCAAGAGCTGGTTCGGCTGCCCGACGCCGACGAACTACACGAACTACCAGCCGTACGTGGCGAGCCCGTCGAACGCCTGCCAGGCGGGCCCGGACGTCCGGCTCAACGACGGCACGAACGTGCGCGTCGCGTTCGGCGCGGGGA
Organism: Anaeromyxobacter sp.; assembly: GCA_035708485.1. Classification (GTDB taxonomy): domain Bacteria; phylum Myxococcota; class Myxococcia; order Myxococcales; family Anaeromyxobacteraceae; genus Anaeromyxobacter. The sequence continues at coordinate 809 of DASSSJ010000209.1, forward strand.
CGTTCGGAGAAGGCGACGGGTTCCGGTTCTGGGTGTCGTACCCGTTCCTGCGGGCCGACGCGACGGACTCGAAGATGTGCGTCACGTGCCACCGCGACCGGAACATGAGGACGGTGAACGTCGAGGGTACGGGGACGCACCCCGGCACGAACCAGCCCATCGTCCCCGGGGACACGGTCTTCCACCACCCGGTCGACGAGGTCCAGGCGACGACCCCGCTCGACGCGAACGGCGCCCCCCAGAGCGGGTCGGGCGACGGGGAGCCGTCGAACAACCTCGTGGTCGTCCAGGGCGGCAAGGTGGGCTGTCTCTCCTGCCACCGCGTCCACAACGCGGACTCGAACTCGCTCACGCCGGATCCGTAGGCCGGTTTCTTCGCGGCGGCCGTTCCGCGATAAGCTCCGTCGGATGACGACACGCCTCGCGCTCGCCGCGCTCGTCCTCGCGGCCGCCTCCGGCTGCGTCCGCCGCGGGGCCGGGGACGGCCGCGTGGCGGATCCGGACGTGCCGCCCCGGTCCGCGTTCGAGGTCTACCCCGTCGAGCAGATCGCCGGGGTGAAGGACCCGCACGACTACCGGGGCAAGCCGCTCTGCCAGCGCTGCCACCTGCCCGACCTGAAGCTCGTCGAGGCGCCCGACGCGCTCTGCGCCGGGTGCCACCACTTCGCGCACGGCAACCACCCGGTGAACGTCGTGCAGAAGGCGCCGGCGGGCGACCTGCCGCTCGAGCCGGGCGGCAAGGTGGCCTGCTACACGTGCCACGACCCGCACCGGAAGGGGAAGGTGCTCCGCAAGGAGTTCAACACCCTCTGCCAGAGCTGCCACAAGCGGCACTGAGTCGCTCCGATCTCCGGGCCAGCCACGTCTCGCGGAGCGACACGGCGCCGGCCGCTCACTGCGACGCGAGCCAGGCGAGGTTCCGCGCCCAGAGCGGATTCTCGGGCTCCAGCCGCACCGCCTCGCGCAGGTGGGCGAGGGCGAGGTCGCTCCTGCCGAGCTCCAGGTACGCGGCCGCCGCGCCGTTGTGGATGGCCGCGACCCGCGGGTTGAGCGCGAGGGCGCGCTCGTACGCCTCGGCTGCGTCCGCCCATCGGCCCTTCGCGGCGAGCGCCGCGCCGAGCACGCCGTGGGCCTCCGCGACGCGGGGCAGGAGCCGCGCCCCGTCGGTCGCCACGGCGAGCGCCTCGTCCGCGCGCCCCTGCGCGAGGAGCGACGAGGCGAGGTTCACGCGCGCCTGGGGGAGCGCCGGATCGAGCGCCACCGCCCGCTCCAGCGCCGCGATGGCCTCGGGCGCTCGCCCGGCGGCGAGGAGCGCGATGCCGAGCGCCTGGTTCGCGTCCGGGCTCGCCGGCACCTTCGCGACCGCGTCCGTCCAGAGCGTGAGGTCGTCGCGCCAGACCGCGTTCTGCCGGAGCGTCGCCGCGGCCCCGGCGACGATCGCGAGCGCGGCGGCTCCCGCCAGCGCCGCCCGCGCGGCGGGCGCGCGGAGGCGGAGCCGGTCGCGCAGCGCCTCGAGCGCGGCGGCGAGGATCAGCGCGGCGCCCGCCGAGGGGAGGTACGCGTACCGCTCGGCGCCCGCGTTCGGGCCGAGCACCGGGACGTAGAGCGCGGGCAGGAGCGGCAGGACGAGGATCGCGGCCCCGAGCGGCGCGGAGGGGCGGCGGCGGAGGGCCCACACGAGCGCGGCGAGCGCCGCGACGGCGGCGACCCCGGCGAGCGCGCGCCGGTCGCCCGGGGACGCCACGACCTCGAAGGCGCGCAGCGCGGAGAGCCGCACGGGCGCGACGAGCAGCGCGAGGTACTCCGCGGCGAGCGCGAGCGCCGTCGCGACGCCGCTCGCGAGGCCGACGTGCACGCGCGGCGGCGCGGGCAGCGCCCCGCCGAGCGCCGCGAGCCGGAGCGGCAGGTACGCGACGACGGCGAGGGCGAGCGCGCCGAGGCGCAGGAGCGCGTCGCGGCGGGCGGCCGCGTCGCGGAGGCGGCCGCGGAGCGCGAGCGCGACCGCCACCACGGGCAGGAGCGCGACCGCGGGCTCCTTGGCGAGCAGGGCGAGGAAGAGGAGCGCGGGCGCGGCGACGAGCGGGACGACCCTGCCGGGCCGTTCGTGCGTCGCCGCGAGGAACGCCAGCAGGAAGAGGAGCGAGTACGAGAGGTCGACGATGCCCGCGATCCACGCGACGGCCTGCGTGTGGATCGGGTGGACGGCGAAGAGGAGGGCCGCGACGAGCGGTCCCCACGGGACGTCGAGCGGCGCCGCGGCCGGAGACGCCGACGGCGCGGGCGCCGGCCGCGACCAGCGCAGGAGGATCAGGTACACGCACGCGGCGGCGGCGGCGTGCGCGGCGAGGTTCACGAGGTGGTACGCCCACGGCCGGAGCCCGGCCACGGCGTGGACCGCCGCGAACACGAGGTGCATCAGCGGGCGGTAGTAGCCGGACGTGAGGTGCGGCTGGTACGCCGCGAGGTCGTGTGTGAACGCCTCCCACACGCGCCCGGGTTCGCGCACCCACGGGTTCGCGAGGACGTTCGGGCCGTCGTCCCAGACGAACCCGTTCAGGAGGACGTTCCAGGAGGCCGCAGCGGCCACGGCAGCGACGAGGAGGGCGCCCGGAGGGCCACGGAGCCCCCCCGGCCCGGCGGGCCCAGGGAGCGGCGGTGCGGGAGGGCTCTCCGTCATGGGCGCCCCGACCCTTCTACACGACGGCGGGCGGCCGCGGAAGCCGCGGGGTCATCGGCGGTACTGCCGCATCCACTCCTCGACGCGGGCGTGCTTCGCCTCGCGCGCCGCGGCGAAGTTCGCGAGGTAGTAGCCGATCTGGCCGTCGCGGAGCGACCAGAGCCGGTGCCGGTGCTCGGGCCGGTCCACGTCGAGCGCGACGCGCGAGACGCGCCCACCGGCCGTGCGGGCGAGCGCCGCCGCGTCGTCGCGGGAGGCCGCCATGGCGACCTCGCCTCCGGGGAGCTCGACGGCCCAGGCGATCCGCGCGTTCCAGCCGTCGAGGTCGTAGGCGAACGCCCCGACGCCCTGGACGAGGACCGACCACGCCACGGCGACGCCCGCGGCCGCGGCCCGCGCCCGCGTCGCGGTGACCGGCGCGACGACCGGTGCCACCAGGACCGCGAGCAAGGGCGCGAGGTCGACGAGCCGCCGCCAGCCGTACGACCAGCCGCCCCACCAGTCGAACCAGCGCGCCTCGACGAGGAGGACGAGCAGCGCGGCGACCGAGACCGGCCGCAGCGCCGCGAGCTCGCGCCGGCGCCACGCGAGGACCGCGCCCGGGACCGCGAGCGCGAGCCACGGCGAGAACGGGAGCACGCCGCGCGACGGGCTCGCGAGGACGCCGGCGATCCCGACGTGGAGCGGCGTCTGCCAGAGGTCGGGCGAGCCGGTCTTCGCGAGCGCGATCCCGACGCTGACCTCCGTCTGTCCGAAGCGGAGCGGCGACCCGAGGTGGTGGAGGTTGTACGCGGCGAGCGCGGCCGCGAACGGGATCCCGCCGAGCGCGAGCGCGGCGAAGGCCCGGCGATCGACGACGAGCAGCCACACGGCCGCGGCGCCGGCGAGGATCGCGAGGGTGGGGCGGCAGGCCACCGCGGCGCCGAGCGCGGCGCCGCACGCGACGGCCCAGCCGGCGCGCTCCCGCGCCCGGACGAGGAAGAAGATCGCCGCGGCGGCCGCGAGCTCCGCCGGCCCGTGCTGCCAGAGGGTCTGGCTGCTCGTCGTCCAGACCGCGGTCCCGAGCCCGTAGGCGAGGGCGAGCGCGGCGGCGCGGCCGGGCGAGAGCCAGCGCCGGGCGGTGAGGAACACGAACGCCGCCGAGGCGGCGACGAGCAGGGACGCGGCGAGCTTCGCGCCGAGCCAGAGCGCGTCGGGCCGCGCGCGGAGGTCGCCGAGCGCCCAGCGGAGCGGCGCGATCACGGGCAGCGCCGCGACGGCGGCCCCCGGGCCGAAGGTGTTCACGAAGAGCGGCTCGCCGCCCGGTCCGCGCAGCACGGAAGGCGTGAGGAAGTACGGCGCGAAGGGGACGAGGCGGCCCTCGGCACGGAGGGTCCGCGCGGGGACGCCGCCGACGGGCTCGTCGAGGCTCGAGATGCGGACGGTCGCGCGCTGCGGGAGGAGCTGCCACGGGAACACGCCGGGATCCTCGGTGGCGGAGAACCCGAACGAGCGGCCCGCGGCGAGGTTCGCTGCGAGGTAGACGCTCCCGGTCGCGTCGTTCCCCGGGAGCACCTCGCCGTTCGCGGAGTAGACGCCCGCGAGGACGGCGGCGATCGCGACGGCCGCGACGGCGTCGCGGCGCGAGCGCCGGGGGGCCGCATCGGGGCCGGGCGGGTCGGACGGCGCGGTGGCGGTCTCGGTGATCACGGCGGGCGGCGCGGGAAGGCCCGCATTCTGTCACAAAAGAAAAGGACGGGGACCTCGCGGTCCCCGTCCCGATCCTCAGGCTCGGGCTACGAGCCTCGAGATCCCGTTACCGCGTGTGGCACTGACCGCAGAAGTCGCCCGTGCCGTCGAACGGAGGCGGCGCGGCGAGCAGCTTGCGGCCCGGGTAGGTGCGGCTGTTGTGCGGGTTGTGGCAGCCCGCGCACTCCAGCACGCTGGCGGTGGCCTGGGCGAACGTCGAGTACGCGAGGATGATGTTCGCGTTCACGATGCCGCGGGTCGAGCCGGGCGTGAAGGTGTTGCCGATCGGGTGGTCGTTCGCGAGGCCGTCGTTCGCGATCCGCGCCGAGGCAGGGAGGGCCGCGTTCAGCTGCGAGGTCGCCGTGGCGCCGTCACCGTGGCAGGAGAGGCAGGTCTGCGACTCCTTGATGTCGATGGAGGTGATGCCGCTCGAGTAGAAGGTGAGCGTGCCGGTGTACTGCGGGAGCGCCCACAGAGCGGTGTTGGCCCACACCTGGGCATGGTGCGGAATGTGGCAGTACTGGCAGCGGGACGGGAGGCCCGTGGAGTACCCCGAGGAGCCGGTGAAGTCGTGCTTGGAGCCCGAGACCGCCGCGAACGCCGAGGAGGCGAACGCCGCAACCGCGAGCGCAACGAGGATCTTCTTCATTGGTTCGTTCCCTTTCGGTTGGTGCCCCCCTCGCGGGCGGGCACCCCCGGATGTGCACCCCGTATGCCGACCGCCTGGTCGATAACCCGTTGAAACTACGGGATGTGGATGATCCTGGGCTGGGTGAGATCCCCCATCCGGCGAGAAATCACCCTGGGGGTACGGCGGTCGATGACGCAGACGAAAGGACTACGGCTTGGGGGTCGTCGCAGGCGCCGGCACCGCGGTCGGAGCCGTCGTCGTCGCCGGGGTTCCCGAGGGCGCAGGCGACTTCGGCGCGGTCTCGCCCGGGTACGAGTCCGCGGCCGTCGTGTTGATCAGCTCGAAGATGTGGACCGCGTGGAGCAGGTCCGCGACGTAGATGCGGTTCCTGGAATCGATCGCGATCCCGGTCGGCGCTCCCGTGACGCCGGTCCCGAACAGCATGAGCGGCTGCGCCTTCGGGTTCAGGATGTGGATGCCCTGCATCGCGTCGGCGACGTAGATGTTGCCGAACGTGTCCTGCGCGACCGAGTGGATCTTGTCGAACACGCCCGGGAAGCCCGAACCGGCCTGCCCGAACGTGCGGACGACTTGCCCGTCGGGATCGAACACCTGCACCCGGAAGTTCAGCATGTCTCCGACGTACAGCTCGCCGGACGGCGACACGTACACCGACCGCGGGAAGTTGAAGAAGCCGGGCTCGCCGGAGCGGCCGCCCCCGATCGTCCGCAGGTGCTTTCCGGCGAGCGAGAAGACCTCGACCGTGTGCCGCCCCTCCTGCAGCGAGCCGTCGCTCACGACGTAGGCGACCTGCCGCCGGCGGTCCACGGCGATGCCGGTGGGAGCGCGGAGGACGCCCGGGTCGAACGTGCGGACGAGGCCGCCGTCCGGGGCGAACACGTACACCGCGTTCACGTCCTTGTCCGTGACGTACACGTTCCCCTGCGCGTCCGTGGCGACGCCGATCGGGCGCTTGAGCGGGTTCTTGGCGCTGAGCCCGATCGCGCGGAAGGCGCCCGAGGTGAGGTCCACGACCGCGACGCGCTGGCGGTGAGGCAGGCCGACGTAGAGCGTCTTCTCGTCCGGCGAGAGCGCCACGCTCGACGGCGCGAACATCGAGGTCGAGGAGTCGTGCGGGACGACGGCCTTCGCGAAGCTGCGCCACGCGCTCGGCTTGAAGTCGTCCTCGGTCTTGAACGACTGGACCCACCGGATCCGCCCCTTCTGCGGCGGCGGAGGGAAGACGACGTCCTCCTTGGTGGCCTTCGACGCGCCCGCGCAGCCGGTGGCGAGGACGACGGCCGCGAGCGCCGGGGCGACGCCGCGGAGGAGGGTGTGGGACGTGGTGCGGTGCATCGAGCTCTCCTGAGGTGATCCCCCTCGGTCTGCTGCTAGTACGAGAACGCCTTCTCGCCCGGTCCGTGCTTGACGTCGTGACACGTGAGCGTGCAGCTCCCGGTTCGCGCGCCCGTCGCGTCGTACCGGGGCTGGCCGCGGTTCGGACGCACGATGGTCAGGTCGAAGGAGACGAGGTGCGCGTTGCTCCGCTCGTTCCCGGCCTCGCGCGAGACGCCGTGCGCGTCGTGACAGGCCGAGCAGGGCGTGGACTGCCCGGCGACGTGCTCCTGGTGGGGGAAGCCGGACGCGCTCGACAGGAGGACGTCGCGGTCGTGGCACTTGTAGCAGAGCGCGTACGCGGCGCGGCTCTCGGGCGTGAAGTCGCGCGTCTCGTACGCGCGCTCGAGCATGAACGGGTGGATCGAGCCGTGGGGACCGCGCGGGCCGGTGCCGCCGGCGCCGGGTCCGTCGTCCGAGGCGTGGCAGTCCGTGCACAGGATCCGCGAGGTCGGCCCGAGGGGCGGGACGAGGCCGGGGATCGCGGCGTTCCGGCCCACCGCGGCGACCGGGTGGAAGGAGGCCGCGCCGGGCGCGAACGTCTGGCGCAGGTTCAGGTCGTCCTGCGCGCGGCGCACGGCGTCGGAGCGGCCGGACGCCTGCGGCTTGTTCGCGCTGTCGCCGTGGCACTTGAGGCACACCTCGTACTCGTACCGCGCGGGGTCGATCTTCTCGCCGTTCAGGTCGATGCCCCACACGCCGGCGAGCGCGCCGCCCGCGGCGGGCGCGAGCGCGGGCGAGGGGTTCGACGCGTGCGGGTCGTGGCAGTCGACGCACGTGACGTGGCGCGCGGCGCCCACGGAGACCTCGGGGAGCCGGCGCGTCTCGGCCGCGCGGGGGCCCTCCGACGCGTCGTGCGTCCGGTGGCCCGAGGACGCGTGCGCGGACGCCTTCGTCAGCTGCGCGGCGACGGGCTTCTGCCCGCCGGTGCCGTGGCAGCGGAGGCAGACGTCGTCGTCCGACGCGACCTCCTTCAGGAGGCGCCCGCGCACGTCCGCGGCGTGCTGGACGTGGCACGCCCCGCAGCCCGCCTCGACCATCGGCCGCTCCCGGCCCTCGGCGTCGGCCTGCCGGACGGCAGAGGAGAGGTGGGTGGCGGCGGCGGCGGACGCCGGCGCGTGGCAGGAGCTGCAGAGGGCGGACCGGCTCGACGGCTTCACGAGGAACTTGCCGATGACGGGATCGCGCCACTCGTCGTGCGGGTCGTGGCAGGAGGTGCACTGGACCATTCCGGAGGCGTCCAGGGACACCGGGTCGCCGCGGACCGGCTTGCGGACCTTCTTCGACTGCGCGGTCACCATCGAGATGGGGTGGCTGCGGCGCAGGTCGGTGCCGAGGTTCGCCTTGCGCTCGGGCCCGATGGGCTGGTTCCCCTTGATCATGCGGATCCGGCCGTTGCGCGTCTGGCCGACGGCGATCGTCCCGTCGTGGCAGGAGAGGCAGATCCGGCTCGTGCCGGTCGGCGCGCCGGGGGCCGTGCTGATCGTGCTGCTCTCGTACGGGCGGTGGTTCGCGAAGGGGTCCGGGCGGTTCGAGAGGACGATCTCGCCGGAGTGGTGGCTGATGTGGCAGAAGATGCAGGCGTCCCGCTCGCGCTCCGCCCGGAACTCGCCCGGGCCGGTCACCGAGAAGTCGTGCTTCGACCCCTTCACCTTCGCCTGCGCGGACCAGGCGAGGAACAGCGCCGTCAGGGCGAGGATTCGCTTCATCGGTTCTCTCCGAGGACCTCGAACATCGCGGCCCTGCGGTTCACGCTGTCCGCGACCACGAGCCGGCCGCCGCGCGCCGAGAGGCCGGCGGGATGGGCGAACTCGCCCGGCGCCGACCCGGGCTGGCCGACAAGGTACTCCAGGGACCCCCCGGGACGGAACACCAGCACCACGTCGCGCTGGGCGTCGCTGACCCACACCAGGCCGCCGCCGTCCGCGTCGATCCCCTTCGGCCTGGCGAGCGCGGCGCCGCTCCCCCCGCGCGTGCCGAACGCGTCGATCCAGCCGCCGTCCGCGCGGAGGTGGACCACCCGGAAGTTCAGGGCGTCCACGACGTAGAGCGAGCCGTCGGGGGCAGCCGCGACGTCCGTGGGGTAGTTGAACTCGCCCTCGCCGTCGCCGCGCCGGCCCACCCGCGCCACCACGGCGCCGTCCTCCGACAGCGAGACGACCTGGTGCATGGGGGGATCGACGACGACGATCCGCGCGCCGGTCACCGCGATCCCGGTGGGGCGCTCGATCCCCTCCGGCGCGAGCACGCGGCAGCCCGACGCGCTCCAGCGCACGATCGCGGGGGCCGCGGCGTCCGCCACCCAGATCGCGCCGTCGGCGGCCGCGGCGACGGAGATGGGGGACGCCCACGGGTGGTTCTTGCAGGTCAGCTCGCGCTTGACCGAGCCGTCGGGCGCGTAGGAGAGGACGCCGGGCCGATCCGGGTCGGCGACGACGAAGGAGCCGTCGCCGAGGAGGGCGACGTCGAACGGTCGCGCGAGCAGATCGGCGTCGGAGCCGTCCGAGGGGGCGCCGGCCAGCCAGCGCAGCGCGGTCTTCCACCAGCGGCGCGCGCCGGGCGGGGTCGCGAGGGTGACGGAGCCCACGAGCCGGACGCGCGGCGCCGCGGGCGGGGCGGGCCACAGGACGGAGCGCTCGGGCGGCGGAGCCGCGGCCGGCGCCTCCGCGACGTGGGCGCAGCCGCACCCGAGCGCGAGCACGGCGGCGACCGGTGCGGCGAGCCCTCGCATCACCCGACTACCAGCCGAAGGTCCGCGAGACGCGGGCGAAGACCACGTTGATCCGGTCCCAGCCCGTCCCTCGCTCGAACCACGACACGCGGTCCTCGACCGAGAGCGCGAACGCGGCGAAGCCGTACCCGAGCCCCGCGACCACCTCCGTCGACTCGAGCGCCGGGCTCCCCGGCAGATCGCGGGAGAGGGCCCCGAAGTGCAGCGAGGCCGAGAGGCTGGGGAGGATCTTCGCCCTCGCCCCGAGCTGCAGGGTCACCGAGCGCGAGTTGAAGGGGGAGGGGATGAGCAGACCGTCGCCGACGAACTGACCCGGCGTGGCTCCCGCGATCCCCTGCTGGAGCCGCACCCGCCCGTCGAAGTCGATCCGCCGGTAACGGGCGCCCGCGAACGCCTCGACGGTGCGCCCGGCGCCGTCGCCGACCAGCGGCTGGTAGGTGCGGAACGAGCTCGCCCGCAGCGTTCCGCTCACGCGGGCGTCCCCCATCTGGCCGTCGAGCGTGCCGGAGAGCTGCTGGCTGAAGGTCCATCCGGCGGACGCGAGGAGGTTCATCGCGTAGTCCGCGCTCCACTCGAACTGCAACCGGTAGCCCCAGAGCGGCCGCGTGAGCCGGACGCCCGCCCGCGCCCCGTAGCCCGTGTCGTCGCCGTCCTCGTTCTGGATGAGGCCGACGAACGGGCCGCCGCGGATCTCGTACCGCGTCGCGTCCGAGAGGCGGCGCCACCAGAGCTGGACGCCGAGGGTCTCGCCGGTCGCCTGCGACTCGCGCGCGCCGGAACGGGTCTCCGCGATCGAGACGTCCGCGTACCAGCGCGCGAACAGGGTCGGGCTCGTCAGGAGGTGGTCGCCGCGGTAGCCGAGGCTCTGGCGCGCCTGCTCCTCGAGCGGCTGGACGGTGGTCTCCGCGAGGGCGCGGCCGTACCCGTATCCGACCTCGCGACGCGCCCCGTCCTGCGCCCCGTTGTTGTAGTTGGCGCGGAACGTGGCCGCCTCGACGCGATACGAGCCCGCGACGAGATCGGTCGGCGTGTTCGTCGAGGCGTCGCTCTCGACGGAGAGCTGCGAGCTGCCGAGGTTCATGCGCACGGTCGCCGACGCGTCGTGGATCGTGTACCGGTCCGCCACGTAGGTCCCGTCGCTGAACTCGCCGCCGTAGCTGGCCTCGAACGCGTAGGCGTTGTTGCCGAAGCCGAGCGACGCCCGGAGGTTGTCCTTGGACGACAGGTGCACCACCTGGCCCGGGACGTGGTCCTCCACCTCCGTCCGGACGTACCCGGCCTGGATCGGCGGAAGGACCGCGCTGCGCGCCATCAGGTCGGCGGCGTACGTCGTGACGATCGCGTCGCCGGAGAGGTCGTTCACGAAGTCGGTGACGAAGGTGCTCTCGGCGCGCGACGCGCCGAGCATCAGGGTCAGCGGGCTGATCGGGTTCTGGAGGATCGCGACGTGCCCGTTGTAGGTGATGAGCTGGTTCCGCCTCACGTCGACCCCGTTCACCGAGTCGCGGAGCGACCGGTAGCCCGCGCCGAGGTCGTACGACACCACGTCCCTCGAGAAGATCCCCCCGGCGAGCCGGAGCCCGAGATCGAGATCGAGGTGGGGCGTCCGCGTGTGCGGGACGTCCGCGAGCCAGTAGTCCACCTGGCTGTAGGTGAACCCGATCCGCGCCTGGCCCCGCGCCGCGGCGCCCTCGGGGAGCGCCGCCGCGGCGGCGAGCACGACGATCCTCGCGAGCGCGTAGGTCCTCACCGGGCCGGCCCTCCCGTCATCACCGTGATCGGGACGTCCACGACGTACTCGCCCTCGGCCGTGGGGAACTGCCACTGCGAGGACGCGCCGCCGAGGCAGGTCTCGAGCTCGTCGCCGGCGAGGTCGCCGCCGGCGGTGCCGATCTTCACCACCCGTCCCTGCGTCGAGACGGTGAGCTTCAGGACGCCCTCCGCGCGCTGCAGGCGGCGCTTGCGGAGGTGATCGCCGACGCACGCCTCGATCGAGGCCTGCGCCGCCTGGACCGCCTCGCGGATCTGCCGCTTGCCGCTCTCGGCGGAGAGCAGGGCGGGCGCGGCCGGCGCGGGCGCCGCGGCCGCGGCGGGCCTCGAGGTCTCGCGCAGCGCGGACACCACCACGTCCACGCCCTGCGCGCCGGGCCGCGTCGTGATGCGCGTGACGACCTGGGCCGGGTCGAGCTTGGCGGCCGCGAGGACGAGCGTCTTGATCTCGGTCGCGCGGCGCTGGGCCTCGGTCATGAGGTTCGGGTCCTTCGCGCGCGCCCAGATGAGCAGCTCGCAGCGGTCCTTGGCGGCGAGCTTCGCGATGTTCTCGAGCGTCTCGCGGTCGAGCTCGGAGAGCTGGCTCGCGGGCGTCGGGAAGGCCACGATGGTCGCGGCGGCGACGGCCTTCTCGACGGCGACGCCGGCGTGGACGGGCGCGGCCGCGGGCTGTCCGCCCGGCGCGGCCGACTTCTCCTTCATGATCGCGGTCGGCGACTTCACGACCATCACGAACGCCGCCTTGTCCTTCGGCGGGGCGGCGGGCGTGCCCGCGTCGGTGGTCTTGGGCTGGGCGGGCGGCGGCCTCGGGGCCGCGGCCTGCTCGAGGAGGTCGAGCCGCTCGGCGCGCGCGTCGAGCTTGCGGGACCAGGCGTCGAGCCGCTGGGCGCGCAGCCGCAGCTGGCGCTCAATCGCGTCGAGCCGCTCGCCGATGGCGACGAGCCGGTTCTCGAGCGCGGCCAGCGCGCGGTTCGTCGCCCCGAGCGCCTGCTTGCGGATCTCGAGCTGCGTGGCGCGCGAGGTCGCGGCGGTCGCGGCGGCGGCGAGGCGCTGCGCCTCGTCCTGCTCCGCCTTCTCGCGCGCGCCGGCGTCGCGCTCGCGCCCCTGGGCGGCGTCGAGCGCCGGGATGTAGCTGCGCTCGAGCGCGGAGAGCTTCTGCATCTCGGAGGCGAGCTGCGCCTCGAGCGACTCGAGCTGCCGCTGCTGCTGCGTCGGCGGGCCGCGGACGACGATGACCTTCTCGCGCGCGTCGAGCTGCTGCTCGCGGGCGACGAGGCCCTTCTCCTGCTCCGCGAGCTTGGCGGCCTCGGCGCCGCCCGCCTTCTCGCGCGCCCCGAGCTCGTCGGCGGTGGCGCGGACGCGGCGATCGCGCGTGGAGGCGAGCGCCTCCTGGTCCTTGAGCTGGGCGTCCGCGAGGTCCTCGAGGCTCGGCGCGGCGGCCTTCGCGGCGGCGTCGGTCGGCCGCGCGGGGGTCGCCGCCGCGACCGCCGCCGGCGCCGTGTACGGGCCGTACTGGAGGCGCCCGGCCTGGCCGCGCTGCTCGGGCCCGCGCTGCGCCATCCGGAGCCGGAAGTGCGGCCGGTCGTCGAGGAACCTCGGCCCCGCCGCGATGGGGGCGCGCCGCTCCGGCTCGACGGGCGCGGCCGCCGGCACGGGACGCCTCGGCGCGGGGGCGGGGGCGACCGCGAGCGTGACGCCGACGCTGTACGAGTCGTCGTCCGGGAAGTAGTTGCCGCCGATCGCGACGCCGAGCGTCGGGGACTGGCGGAGCCGGATCGCCCCGCCGTAGTTCAGGCCGCGCGGGCCGGTGAGGGCCTCCGCGGACAGATCGAGCCGCGGGTGGAGCGCGACGGACGCGGCGAGGCCCGCCGTGAGCCCGCCGTTCGCGAACCCCGACACCTCCGCCTCGCCGCCCACGAACCCCGCGACCCGGAACGGCGCGTCGACCGTCGTGGAGAGCGCGAGGCGTCCCCCGACGACGCCGCGCGCGTTGAACCGATCGAACACGGCGCTCAGCGCGATTCCGGGGATGGCCCCCGCGGGCGGCCGGAGCTGGAGCTTCAACGCGGTGCCGAACAGGACGCGGGAGGGCCTCGGGTCGTCGGGCTGCCCCCCCTGCCGGAAGGTGAGGCCCACGTCGAGCCTCGGGGTGGTGCCCATCACGGCGTACAGCGGCCAGGGGCCGTAGCTGTCGGGGTAGCCGGGGGCGTGGTCGTACCGGTACTCCACCGCGAGCTGGCCGCCGCCGCGCCCGGACGTCTCCGCGTCGGGCACGTCCAGGATGCCGGTCTCGCCGGAGCGCGCCGGGAACATGGTCTGACCGGCGGCGGCGCCCGGGAGGAGGGCGACGGCGACGACGGCGGCGAGGATCGCTCTCACGCTCATCCGGCCCGGCTCGTCCTGTCGCCCTCGCCGCGCGCCCGCGGAGCGGGGCGCGTCAGGCCGAACTGGGTGAGGGTCCGCTCCACGCTTCGAACGCTGACCGAGTGCCCCTGCCGCGTGAGATCCTCGGCGATGTCGGCCGCCGTCCGCTCGGGGTGGCGCAGCCGCGACGTCACGATGAACCGGATCACGTCCACGGTGCGCCGCCACGGCCCGCGCGGGCCGGGGGGACGCGAGAGCAGCCCCTCGAGCCCGCTCTCCCGGAAACGACGCAGCTTCTCGTAGTACGTGCTCCGCGACCGGCCGTGCTGCTGGAGGACGTCGTCCAGGGGGCGCCCGCTCGTCTCCCCGTCGATCAGCATCACGAGATCCGCGGCGGCCTCGTCGTCGGGGCGCAGCGGCAGCACGCCGCCGGGGCCTCGGATCTCGTTGGAGGGGGAGCGGGGCATGCCGGACCGTCGGGCGCGCTAGCCGCGCCCGCCCGCGAGGAGCGCCTTCTCGTCGACGACGACCTTCGCCTTCTTGCGGAGCTCGGCCACGCGGGCGGAGAGCGCGTCCGCGCGCTTCTGCGCCCCGGCGTCCGCGGCCACCTGGGGCCGGACCAGCTCCAGCGGCTTGCCGTAGTAGGCGGCGTTGCGCCTGTGGAAGTCCTCCACCTCGCGATCCGTCGGCGCCGGGACCGCCGACTGGATCCGCTCGGCGCACGCCGCCGCCAGCGCCGACCGCTCGAGCTCCGCGCGCTGCGACAGGACGGCGGCGGACCGGTGGAACCCGCGCTCGATGGCGACGTCCTCCACGAGCCGGTCGTCGACGGCCTGGTTGGCGAGGCGCACCTTCACCTTCGCGTTCGCCATGTGCCCCGACTGCCCGCCGAGCTGCCGGATCTGCGGCCAGATGGCCTCGTACTTGACGAGCGGCTTCCCGTTCAGCTTCGCGACGACGTGCTTCAGCTCCGCGTCGGACGGCGAGGAGCCGCTCAGCCCGGCGAGGAACGCCTCGTCGACCTCGATCTTCGCCTTCGCCCGGAGCTGCTCGACGAGGTGCTCGCGCGCCACGACCGCCGTCTGCCGCCGCGCCGACGCGAGGAGCGACTCGCGCTTCGCGGCGAAGAGCTGGTCGGTGCCGATCTGCTTCTCGTGCAGCACCGCGAGCGCGAAGCCCGGGTCGAGCTCGGCCGGGCCGACGAGGTCGCCGGGGTTGGCGGCGAAGAGCGCGTCCGCGAGCTCCTTCCCGATCTGCGCCCGCATCTGGAACGGCGCCTTCGCCGGATCGAGCTGCGACTCCACCGCCTTCTTCGCCTCGTCGGCGAGCGCCGAGCCCTTCCGGATCCGGTCGAGGGCGGCCTGGGCCTCCTCCCTCGAGCCGTACGACAGGAACGTGTAGCGCACGAAGTCGGAGCTCTGGTGGAACGCCTCGCGCAGGACGGCGTCGCCCGGCGCGGCCTTCGCGGCGAACTCGTCCACGAGCGCGCGGGCCGCGGTGATCCGCGTCTCGCGGTCCACGAACGCGGCGGCCTCCGGGGAGGCGTCGACGCCGAGCCGGCGCGCCTCGGCCGCGAGGAGCGCGTCCACCACGAGGGAGTCGAGCACCTTGTCCGGCGCCGTGGACCGGCGCTGCGTCGCGAAGAGCTCGGTGCGCCGCGCGAACGAGGACCGGGTGATCGAGACCTGGTCCACGCGCGCGACGACGTCGTCGCCCTTCGCGGAGACGGCCGCGAGGAGCAGGAGAGAGAGCAGGTTCACCGTGTGTTACCTCCGAGCCCCTCCGCTGGAACACCGCCGCCGGACCCCGCGCCGCTCCCCGCTCCGCCCGCGCCCGCGCCCGCGCCGGGCGCGCCCGAGCCGGGCGCGCCGGTGCCGGTCGTGGAAGGCGTCGCGGCGCGACGCTTCGACTTGGGGATGAGATCCTTGAGCTCCGGGTGATCGCCGCTCTTGTCGCCGTGACAGCCGTCGCACGAGCCCATCGTCGTGGTCCCGAAGTAGAAGAACCTCGGGTTGTCGGAGCCGTGCGGGTCGTGGCAGCTCGCGCAGGAGAAGTCGCGACCCTGGCGGCGTGGGTCGTTCAGGTTGCCGCCCACCGGGTGTCCGCCCCCGGAGACCGTCGTGACGTGCTTGCCGTCCGCCTCGGCCGGGTGGCACCCCGTGCAGAGCACGTTCACCTTCTG
>DASSSJ010000210.1:0-4124 GCA_035708485.1 Anaeromyxobacter sp.
AGCGCGAAGATGACCCGGAAGAACAACTACACCACCGGGCGCATCTACCAGACCGTCATCCAGCGCGAGCGGCGCGGCGAGTACCTCGGGAAGACCGTGCAGGTCATCCCGCACATCACCGACGAGATCAAGGCCGTCATCCGCGAGGCGGCGGGCGGCGCGGACATCCTCATCGTGGAGGTGGGCGGCACGGTCGGTGACATCGAGTCGCTCCCCTTCCTCGAGGCGATCCGGCAGATGAAGTACGACGTGGGCGAGGAGAACGCGCTCTACGTCCACCTCACGCTCGTGCCGTACATCGCGGCGGCGGGCGAGCTCAAGACGAAGCCGACGCAGCACTCGGTGAAGGAGCTGCGCGAGATCGGCATCCAGCCCGACATCCTGCTCTGCCGCTCCGACCGCGAGATCTCGCGCGAGATGAAGGACAAGATCGCGCTCTTCTGCAACGTGGACCCGTCCGCGGTGTTCACCGCCCTCGACGTCTCGTCGATCTACGAGGTGCCGCTCGCGCTCCACGGCCAGGGGCTCGACGACAAGCTCGCCGAGCTGCTCAACATCTGGAGCCGCGCGCCCCGCCTCGAGCGCTGGGAGCACGTGGTGGACAAGGTGAAGAACCCGCGCCACGGCGAGGTGCGCATCGGCGTGGTCGGCAAGTACGTCGAGCTGCACGAGAGCTACAAGAGCCTCAACGAGGCGCTCACCCACGGCGGGATCGCCAACGACGTGCGGGTCCGGCAGGTCTTCATCGACTCGACGAAGCTCGAGGAGGGAGACCTCTCCGAGCTCGAGCACGTGGACGGGATCCTCGTGCCGGGCGGCTTCGGCGTGCGCGGCACGGAGGGGAAGATCCTCGCCGTCCGGTACGCGCGCGAGAAGAAGGTCCCGTTCTTCGGGATCTGCCTCGGGCTCCAGATGGCGGTCATCGAGTTCGGGCGCGACGTGCTCGCGCTCGACAAGGCGAACTCGCTCGAGTTCGACGAGCAGACGCCGCACCCGGTGGTCACGCTCATGGAGGCGCAGAAGGCCGTGGCGGACAAGGGCGGGACGATGCGGCTCGGGAGCTATCCCTGCGCGCTCAAGGAGGGGACGAAGGCGCGCGACCTGTACCAGGCGGAGCTCGTCCACGAGCGGCACCGCCACCGGTTCGAGTTCAACAACGACTACCGCGCGCAGTACGAGGCGGCGGGGATGATCTTCTCCGGCGTGAACCCGGACCTGAACCTCGTGGAGACGATCGAGCTGAACAACCACCCGCACTTCGTGGGGTGCCAGTTCCACCCCGAGTTCAAGTCGAAGCCGTTCGCCGCCCACCCGCTCTTCGCCGGGTTCGTGCAGGCGGCGCGCGAGCACCGCGAGCACGCGGGGCGGCAGCCCGGCGCGGCGGTCACGAAGCTGCCGGTGGGGAAGAGCGTCTAGATGCCCGGGCAGGTCCTCGCCCGCATCGCCGGGCACGAGATCGGCGACGGGAGGAGGCTCCTCCTCATCGCCGGCCCCTGCGTGATGGAGTCCGAGGCGCACGCCCTCGCCCACGCGCGCAAGGTGAAGGCGCTCGCGGAGCGGCACGGCCTCCCCGCCGTGTTCAAGGCGAGCTTCGACAAGGCGAACCGCTCGTCCGGGAAGAGCTACCGCGGGGTCGGCCTCGAGGCGGGGCTCGCCGCGTTCCAGGCGGTGAAGCGCGAGACCGCGCTGCCCTGCACGACCGACGTCCACGAGACCTGGCAGGCGGAGCCCGCCGGGAAGGTGGTGGACCTCCTGCAGGTCCCCGCCTTCCTCTGCCGGCAGACCGACCTCGTCCTCGCCTGCGCGCGCCACGGCAGGAGCGTCTCGGTGAAGAAGGGCCAGTTCCTCGCGCCGCGCGAGATGCGCCACGCGATCGCGAAGTGCCGCGAGGCGGGCAACGAGAACGTCCTGCTCATCGAGCGCGGGACGACCTTCGGCTACGGGAACCTCGTCGTCGACATGCGCGGCCTCGTGCAGATGCGCGAGCTCGGCGTCCCGGTCTGCCTCGACGCGACCCACTCCGTGCAGCTGCCGGGCGGCGGCGGCGACGTCACGGGCGGCGACCGGCAGTTCGTCGCGCCGCTCGCCCGGGCGGCGGCCGCGGTGGGGATCGACGCGCTCTTCATGGAGATCCACGAGGACCCGGCGGTGGCGAGGTCCGACGGCCCGAACTCGCTCGACTTCGCGATGGCGGACGCGGTGCTCGCGGACGTCCTCGCCATCCGCGGGGCGCTGGGCCGGCCGTGAGCCCGCGGACGGCGCGCCCGACGCAGGGAGACGGGGCGCGCTCCCGCGCCCGGATCTCGCCGCAGGCCCTCGTCGCGCGGGCGGCGCGCGTCCGGCTCGTCCTCCTCGACGTGGACGGCGTGCTCACCGACGGCCGCCTCTACTACGGTCCCGACGGCGAGGCGCTCAAGGCGTTCGACGTGAAGGACGGCCACGGGATCGTGCTCCTGCGCGATCGGGTGGACTTCGGCGTCATCTCCGGCCGGCCGGGCAAGGCGTCGGAGGTGCGCCTGCGCGAGCTGCGCTTCAAGCACCTCGTCTTCGGCGAGCGCGACAAGCTCGCCGGCTACGCGCGGCTCGCCGCCCTCGGGATCCCCGACGCGGAGGTCGCGTACATGGGCGACGACGTGAACGACATTCCCCTGCTCCGCAGGGTCGGCCTCTCCGCCTGCCCCGCCGACGCGGCGCCCGAGGTGAGGGACGCGGTCCACTTCGTCGCCCGCTCGCCGGGCGGCCGCGGCGCGGTGCGCGAGCTGTGCGACCTCGTGCTGCGCGCGAAGGCGGGCGGGCCGGCGCCCTCGCCCTAGCCGGGGTGCGGCGGCTCCACCGTCCGCCCGAGCAGGGTTCGCACCTCCGGACGCAGGGGCAGCGCCGAGGCGAGGGCGAACCCCGCGACGAGGCCGCCGACGTGCGCGGCGTTGTCGATGAACCTCAGCGTGAGCCCGAGCGCGACGTTGAGGACGATGATCTCGATGGGCCCGCGCACGAGCATGCGCCGCACCGGCGGCGGGAGCCGCCGCCGGTGCCGGAGCCCCACCGCGAGGAGCGCCCCGACGAGCGCGAAGAGCCCGCCCGAGATCCCGACGCTCGGGTGCGGGTTGGTCGCGAAGCTCGCGAGCGAGCCGCCGAGCACGCCGCCCCAGAGCAGGGCGAGGAAGCGGCGCGGCCCGAAGAGCGACTCGACGAGCCGGCCCACGTCGTTCAGCACCATCGCGTTCATCGCGAGGTGCAGGCCGCCCCCGTGCACGAGGCCGGCGGTGAGGAGGCGCCAGACCTCGCCCGCGCGGATCGCGTCGTTGTCCTTCATGAGCCGCTCGAGGAGGTCCTCCGGCGGGAGGAGGAGCGCGAGCACGGAGACCGCGATCACGGCGACGAGCACGGCGCGCGTCGCGTCGGGGAAGAGGCGCGAGAGCGGGCCGCGCGAGCGAGCGGTCGTGGAGCCGGGGCCGGGGCGGTCCATGACGCGAGGCTAGCCGAGAACGGGGCCGCGGGCGCCTCCCGCGTGGGCGCGGCGCGCGGCCGCGATCCGGCGCCCCTGCCGATCCGCCCGCCTCCCGTGGTAGCGTCCGCGCGCGATGACGGTCCCGCCGCGCAGGCGCATCGAGCGGAGCATCCGGTCCGCGCTCGTGACGGCGCTCGTCCGGGTCCTCGGGTTCCTCCCGCTGCGCCCCGCGCCCGCGGTCGCGACGCGGGTGGGCCGCGCGGCGTGGCGGCTCGCCTCGCGCACGCGCGGCCGGATCCTCGCGCAGCTCGCCGCCGCGCTGCCAGAAGACGCTCGAGGAGCGGGAGGCGATCGGACCGCGCCTCGCTCGTCCACCTCGCGTGGCTCGCGGCCGAGGTCGCGGCGCTCCGGACCTGGCGCCGCCGTCTCGCGGAGTACGTCTCGTACGCGCCCGGCGCGGAGGAGCGGTTCGCGGAGGCGAGATCCGGCGACGCCTGCCGAATGGGTCTGGATGCACGAGCGGCGGAAGACCCGGCCGGGAGACGCCGGCGCGGCACTCCAAGCAAGGGAGGTGCCGAAAACCGCAGAGCTTTCGAGCGGCTAGGGCAGAAGCCCTTTAAGCAAGGGTCGTGCCCGTCGATCGTGAAGGGAAAGAATGCTATGTTTCAGCGGTTTT
>DASSSJ010000211.1:0-39613 GCA_035708485.1 Anaeromyxobacter sp.
TCTTCGCCTCGTTCTGCTTCTTCTTCTCGAGGTACTTGAACTTGCCGTAGTCCATGATCTTGCAGACCGGCGGCTTCGCCATCGGGCTGACCTCGACGAGGTCCATCCCGAGCTCCTGCGCGCGCGCCAGGGCCTGCTCGACCGGAAGCACTCCGAGCTGCTCGCCCTCGGGGCCGATCACCCGCACCTCCCTCGCCTTGATGCGGCGGTTCGTGCGGGCGTCGCGATTCGAAGTGCCTCGACTGTCTCTCTGCTGGATCGCCATGCTCCTCCGGAGCCGGGAAAAAAGACAGCGTAGGATAAGGATTTCGCTCGGAAAGTCAACGAGAAGGGCGGGCCACCCCGTGAACGCCCCCGAGCCCGCGCCCGGGAGGATGCCGGGCGCGGGCGGCCTCGTCCACGGGCCCGGAGCTACCTCGCGTTCGGATCCGACGAGTCCTTCTTGGCCTCGCGGATCCAGCTCATCATGTCCCGCAGGCGCTTGCCGACCTCCTCGATCGGGTGAGCCGCCTCCGCGATCCGGAACTGCTCGAACGTCGGCCGGCCGACCTGGTTCTCGACGATGAACTCCTTCGCGAACTGGCCGGTCTGGATCTCCTTCAGGATCTTCCGCATCTCCTGCTTCGTCTGGTCGTTCACGATCCGGGGACCCCGGGTGTAGTCGCCGTACTCCGCGGTGTCCGAGATCGAGTGGCGCATCCAGGCGAGGCCGCCCTCGTACATGAGGTCGACGATGAGCTTCAGCTCGTGGAGGCACTCGAAGTAGGCGCTCTCCGGCTGGTACCCCGCCTCGACGAGCACCTCGAAGCCGGCCTTCACGAGCGCCGAGGCGCCGCCGCAGAGCACCGCCTGCTCGCCGAAGAGGTCGGTCTCGGTCTCCTCCTTGAACGTCGTCTCGAGGACGCCGGCGCGGCTGCCGCCGATGCCCTTCGCGTAGGCGAGGCCGAGCGCCTTCGCCTGCCCGCTCGCGTCCTGGTGGACGGCGATGAGGCAGGGGATGCCGCGGCCGTCCTGGTACTGGCGGCGGACCAGGTGGCCGGGGCCCTTCGGCGCGACGAGCAGCACGTCGACGTCGGGCGACGGCCTGATCTGCCGGAAGTGGATGTTGAAGCCGTGCGCGAAGAGGAGCGCCTTCCCCTTCGTCATGTGGGGCGCGATCTCCTCGTCGTAGACCCGCCTCTGCGTCTGGTCCGGGATGAGGACCATGACCGCGTCGGCCTCCTTCGCGGCCTCCGACACGGAGACGACGCGGAGCCCCGCGCCCTCCGCCTTCGCCTTCGACCTCGAGCCCGCGCCGAGGCCGACGCGCACGTCCACGCCCGAGTCGCGGAGGTTGAGCGCGTGGGCGTGGCCCTGGGAGCCGTACCCGATCACCGCGACCTTCCGCTTCTTGAGCAGGTCGAGGTTGGCGTCCTTGTCGTAGTAGATCGTCGCCATCGTCTTGCGTTCCTTTACTTGAGGTTCGGGGGAGCCAGGGTCTTGAAGCCGCGCTCGAGCGCGATGCGCCCGGAGCGGCACAGCTCCTGGATGCCGAAGGCGCGCAGCCGCTCCTCCAGCGCGTCGAGCTTGCCCGCCGTGCCGCTCGCCTCCACGACGAGCGCGTCGGGCGAGACGTCCACGATGGTCGCCTCGTACGTCTCCGCGAGCGCCCGGAGCTCGGCGTGGTTCCGCTCCGGGGTACGGATCTTCACGAGCATCAGCTCGCGCTCGATGAGGTCCTGGGCGACCAGCTCCCGGACCTCGACGACCGGCACGAGCTTCTGCACCTGCCGCACGACCTGCTCCACCGGCTTCGAGGAGAGCCGCACGACGATGGTCATCCGCGAGTACTCGGGGATCTCGGTCGGCCCGACCGTGAGGCTCGCGATGTTGTAGCCGCGGCGCGAGAAGAGACCGGCGATCCGGTGCAGCACGCCGGGCTTGTTCTCGACGAGCAGGCTGATGGTGTGGATGGAGTGGCTGGGGCGCTCCTCGTTCTTCTCCGGGCTCATGGCCTAGTCCCCTCCCCCGTCGATCATGTCGTTGAGCGGCGCGCCGGCCGGCACCATGGGGAACACCTTCTCCTGTCTGCGGACGCGGACGTCCACGATGGTGGGCCCCTTGTCGTTGGCGAGGGCCTTGTCGATGACCTCCTCGAGCTGCTCGGGCGTGTCGGCGCGCAGGCCGAGGCAGCCGTACGCGTCCGCGAGCTTCACGAGGTTCGGCCGGTCGCTGAGCGGCGTCTCCGCGAAGCGGCGGTCGTAGAACAGCTCCTGCCACTGGCGGACCATCCCGAGGAACAGGTTGTTCAGGATGAAGATCTTGATCGGCAGCGCGAGATCCACCGCCGTCGCGAGATCCTGGAGCGTCATCTGGAACGAGCCGTCGCCGTCGATGCCGATGACGAGCTCGCCGGGGCGGCCGAGCTGGATCCCGATGGCGGACGGCAGGCAGAAGCCCATCGTGCCGAGGCCGCCCGAGGTGATGAACTGGCGCGGCTCGGAGGTCTTCCACCACTGCGCGGCGAACATCTGGTGCTCGCCGACGCCGGTCGTGACGATCGCCTTCCCCTTCGTCTTCTGCCAGAGGCGCTCCACCACGTACTGCGGGAGCAGGTACTTCTGCCCCTCCTGCTGGTACTTGAGCGGGTGCTTCGTCCGCCAGTCCTCCACCTTCTTCCACCAGGCGGAGAGGTCGGGCTTCCCGTGCTGCGCGAAGGCGCGGCGCACCTCCTCGGTGAGCTGCGGCAGGAGGAGCTTGAGATCCCCGACGAGCGGCACCGTCGCGGTGACGAGCTTCGAGATCTCGGCCGGGTCGATGTCCAGGTGGACGATCTTCGCCTCGGGCGCGAACGTGGAGAGCTTCCCCGTCACGCGGTCGTCGAAGCGGGCGCCGAGCGCGACGATGAGGTCCGAGTTCTGGACCGTGTAGTTCGCGAAGCGCGCCCCGTGCATGCCGAACATGCCGAGGCACTGCGGGCTCGTCTCCGGGTACGCGCCCTTCCCGTGCACCGTCGTGACGACGGGCGCGCCGAGGAGCTCGACGAACGCGAAGACCTCCTTGTGCGCGTTCGAGACGCGGACGCCGCCGCCGAGGTAGACGACCGGGCGCGTCGAGCTGCGGACGAGCAGCGCCGCGTCCTTGAGCCGCGGCTCCTCGCGCACCGGCGGGTGGTACCCCGGGATGTCGACCGAGTCCGGGTAGCCCTCCCACTCGATCTCGGTGTTGAGGATGTCCTTCGGGATGTCCACGAGCACCGGCCCGGGCCGGCCCGTCCGCGCGACGTAGAAGGCCTCCTTCATGATGCGCGGGATCTCGCGGGCGTCGGTCACGAGCCAGTTGTGCTTCGTGATCGGCATCGTGATGCCGGTGATGTCCGCCTCCTGGAAGGCGTCCGTGCCGATGAGCGCGGTGGACACGTTCGCGGTGACCGCCACGAGCGGCACCGAGTCCATGTACGCGTCGGCGATGGCGGTGACGAGGTTCGTCGCGCCGGGGCCGGACGTCCCCATGCAGACGCCCACCCGGCCGGTGGCGTGCGCGAACCCCTCGGCGGCGTGGCCGCCCACCTGCTCGTGGCGGATGAGGACGGTCTTCGGCTTCTCGCAGCGGAAGAGCGCGTCGTACAGCGGCAGGATGGTGCCGCCCGGCATGCCGAAGAGGTACTCGACCCCCTCGGCCTCGAACGCCCTGCGCACCGCCATCGCGCCCGTGATCTTCTCCTTGGCCATGTCTCTCCTCGTGAAGCGAGTCGGTTGGGTCTCTCGGATCGGGACGGATCGGGTCGGCGGGCCGGCGGCACGGCCGGCCCGCCCCTATACGCTCGACCGCTCGAACCTCGCGATCGCCTCCTCCTGCGACAGCAGGAACCCGAGCTCGTCGACGCCGTTCATGAGGCAGTAGCGGGAGAACGCGTCCACCTGGAAGCTCGACGCGGACCCGTCCGGGAGCGCCACGGTCTGCGCGCCGAGGTCCACCGTCACCTTCGCGCCGGGCGCGGCGAGCAGCATCGCGACCGCGGCGGGCTCGAGCACGATCGGCAGGAGCCCGTTCTTGAGGGCGTTGTTCCGGAAGATGTCGGCGATCCGCGTCGAGATGACGGCGCGGAACCCGTAGTCCACGAGCGCCCACGGCGCGTGCTCCCGCGACGAGCCGCAGCCGAAGTTGTCGCCGGCGACGAGGATCGTGCAGCCCTGCGCCTCCGGGCGGTTCAGCACGAAGTCGGCCCGCGGCGTCCCGCCGGCGTCGTAGCGCCAGTCGGAGAAGAGCGCCTTCCCGAGCCCCTTCTTGTCCGTCACCTTGAGGAAGCGGCCGGGGATGATCTGGTCGGTGTCCACGTTCTCGCGCGGGAGGACGACCGTGCGGCTCTCGATGATCCGGATCGGCTCCATGCCCTAGCCCTCCACCAGCCGGCGCGGATCGGCCACCGCGCCCGAGACGGCCGCGGCCGCCGCGGTCGCCGGGCTCGCCAGCAGGGTCCGCCCGCCGGGCCCCTGGCGTCCCTCGAAGTTGCGGTTCGACGTCGACACGCAGTACTCGCCCGGCTGCAGCATGTCGCCGTTCATGGCGAGGCACATCGAGCAGCCCGGCTCGCGCCACTCGGCGCCCGCCTCCCGGAAGATCCGGTCGAGCCCCTCCGCCTCCGCCGCCTTCTTCACCGCGTGCGAGCCGGCGACGACGAGCGTCCGCGTCTTCACCTTCCGGCCGCGCATCACCTTCGCCGCCTCGCGCAGGTCCTCGAGCCGGCCGTTCGTGCAGCTCCCCACGAACACGACGTCCACCTTCTGGCCGAGGATGGGCTTGCCGGGCGGGAGCGCCATGTAGCGGAGGGCGCTCTCGAGCGTCGCCCGCGCGGCGGGGTCCTTCTCCGCCGCCGGATCCGGGACGCGGCCCGTCACCGGGATGCCCTGCGAGGGGTTCGTGCCGAAGGTGACCATCGGCTCCAGCGCCGAGACGTCGATCGTCACCTCGCGGTCGTGGCACGCCCCCTCGTCCGTCGGGAGCTTCCGCCACCGCGCGACCGCCGCGTCCCACGCGGCCCCCCTCGGGGCGCGCGGCTTGCCGGCGAGCCACTGGAACGTCGCGTCGTCCGGCGCCACCATGCCCGCGCGCGCGCCGCCCTCGATCGCCATGTTGCAGAGGGTCATGCGCCCTTCCATCGTGAGCGCGCGCACCGCCGGCCCCACGAACTCCATCACGTGGCCCGTGCCGCCGCCGACGCCGATCCGGGCGATGATCGCGAGGATGAGGTCCTTCGCGGTGACGCCGGGCTGGAGCCTGCCCTCGACGCGGATCGCCAGGGACCGGGGCTTCCGCTGGAGCAGGCACTGGGTCGCGAGGACGTGGCCGACCTCGGACGTGCCGATCCCGAACGCGAGCGCGCCGAACGCGCCGTGCGTCGCGGTGTGGCTGTCGCCGCAGACGACGGTCATCCCCGGCTGCGTCGCGCCCATCTCCGGGCCGAACACGTGCACGACGCCCTGCTGCGGGTCGCCGAGCCCGTGCAGCTCGATCCCGAAGTCCTTCGCGTTCCGCTCGATCTGCGCGACCTGCTTCGCGTTCTGCTCGTCGAAGAACGGCCACCGGCCGTCGGGCAGCCGCGGCAGCGTCGGCGTCGAGTGGTCCGTCGTCGCGAGGGTGCGCTCGGGGCGGCGGACCTCGAGGCCGCGCTCCCGCAGCAGCGTGAACGCCTGCGGGCTCGTCACCTCGTGCATGAGGTGGAGGTCGACGTAGAGGACCGCCGGCGTGTCCGGCGTCTCCGCCTTCACGAGGTGCGCCTCCCACACCTTCTCGAACAGCGTGCGTGGCGCCATCTACGGGGTCCCCATCTCGGCGCGCGCCTCCGACTCCTTGGGCGGCGTCATCTTGAGCGCGATGCGGTTCACGACGTCGAGGAACGCCTGGGCGGAGCCCTCGATGATGTCGGTGGAGAGCGCGCGGCCGCGGTACACGCCGGTCGGGTGCTCGACCTCGATCGAGACCTCGCCCTGCGCGTCCTCGCCCTTCGACACGCTCGCGATCTGGTAGTCGCGCAGCTTCACCTGGATGCCGGTGATCCGCTCGATCGCCTTGAACACCGCGTCGACGGGCCCGTCGCCCGCGGCCACCTCCTGCGTGCGCCCGCCGTCCGCGTTGCGCAGCGCGATCGACGCGCAGGGCATCGTGCCGGTGCCGGAGGTCGTGGAGAGCGCCTCGATCTGCCAGGCGACCCGCCCCTTCCCGAGGATCTGGCCGTGGACCACGAGCGCCTCGATGTCGGCGTCGTAGATGTCCTTCTTCTTGTCGGCGAGGACCTTGAAGTCCTGGAAGACCTTGTCGATCGCCGCCTCGTCCAGGATGTAGCCGAGCGCGACGAGCCGGTCCTTCAGCGCGTGCCGGCCGGAGTGCTTGCCGAGCACGAGCTGGCTCTTCGCGAAGCCGACCTCCTCGGGGCGCATGATCTCGTAGGTCTCGCGGTGGGTGAGCATCCCGTGCTGGTGGATGCCCGCCTCGTGCGCGAAGGCGTTCTGGCCGACGATGGCCTTGTTCCGCTGCACGTGGAGGCCGGTCACCTGCGAGACCAGGCGGCTCGTCGGGTAGAGCCGGTCGGTGCGGACGCCGGTGCGGACGCGCAGCACGTCGCCCCGCGTCTTCATGGCCATCACGATCTCCTCGAGCGACGCGTTCCCGGCGCGCTCGCCGATGCCGTTGATGGTGCACTCGACCTGGCGCGCGCCCTCCATCACGCCGGCGAGGCTGTTCGCGACGGCGAGGCCGAGGTCGTTGTGGCAGTGGACGGAGATGACGACCTTGTCGATGCCGCGGACGTGCTTCTTGAGATACCGGATCGTGTCCGCGTACGTCGTCGGCAGCGCGTAGCCCACCGTGTCCGGGATGTTCACGGTGCCGGCGCCCGCCTCGATGGCCCGCTCGATCACCTCGGCGAGGAACTCGAGCTCGGTGCGGGCGGAGTCCTCCGCGGAGAACTCGATGTCGTCGAACTTCTCGCGGGCCATCTTCACGCCCTCGACGGAGCGCTTGATGATCTCGTCCTTCGCGAGCTTCAGCTTGAAGTCGCGGTGGATGGGCGAGGTCGCCAGGAAGACGTGGCAGCGCCGGCGCGGCGCGTGCTGGAGCGCCTCCCACGACGCGGCGATGTCGCCCTTGTTGCAGCGGGAGAGGCTCGCGATGATCGGCCCCTCGATCTGCTGGCTCACGGCGCGGATCGCGGCGAGGTCGCCGGGGGAGGCGGCGGCGAAGCCGGCCTCGATGACGTCCACGCCGAGGTCGCGCAGCGCGCGGGCGACCTGAAGCTTCTGCTCGAGGTTCATCGACGCGCCGGGAGACTGCTCGCCGTCCCGGAGCGTCGTGTCGAAGACGACGACGCGATCCATGGCCTCGCTCACGTGGCTTTGGCCTTTCTTTTCAGGTACTTGCGCACCTGCGGCGATGTGGGAATCGCGCATCCTACCAGAATCCCCGGAGAACGAAAGCGCGGGGCCGGCGGGCGGCTTCTGCGGATGCGTGGGGGCGTTCGACATGACAGGTCCTCGGCTCTGTTCGGGCCGGAGGAGCTGTCTCGCCTATTCGAGGGCAACCTCTCCGGCCGGTTACGGCGGAAGAGGTCGCGGGGCGTCAGCGTGCCCGGACGGCCTCTGCCGCCGGGCGAAGAAGTCGATGCTGACGTCTTACGAAAGACACGGAGGCGTCAATCTAGCGAGCAGCGCACGCGCGGTCAAGCGAAGGGGGCGGGCGCTCTCCGCCCACCCCCCTCGATCGCCGTCGCGGCGCGCGCAGGGCGCGCGGCGCCGCTCGGATCTCGGATCTTTCAGATCTTGATGATGTACCCGACGTACACGTTCACGGGGCGCGTCTCACTGCTTCCGCCGGCGTTCTGGATGCTGATCCCGGTGGCGGAGTAATCGGAGAAGTGCGGCGACGCCGCGTACGCGACCGACAGATCCGCGCCGCCTGGCTGGCAGCCGCAGCTTCCGCCTCCCGAGAGGTAATGGCGGTGGGTGGGATCGGTGATCCCGTGGCTGTGCACCGCGAACGCCGCGCCCTGGAGCGAGCCGATGTTGTCGCCGGTCTTGCCGCCCGGCGCCGACGCCGTCCGAGTACCCCGGTCGGGATCCCGACCGGAGGCGCCGTCCTGGCCACGGAGGAACCGGCCGCGCAGGTCGGGAACGTTGAACGTGGTGATCTGATCGCCCTCGCCGAACGAGACACCGAGCACGCCGAACAGCGTCGCGTACTCGGTCCGGCTCACCGCCGCGCCGTCGCACGGCAGGAAGCCCGCCGGGATCGTCGCGCCCGTGAACGGCAGGATGGCGCCCGTCGGGACGAGCGCCTCGAGCCTCGCCTCGAGCGCGGCGATCTGGCTCACGAGCGAGGTGAAGTTCGCGTTCACCTCGGCCGCCTTCGCCGGCGTGCCCGCCGTGAAGGTGTTCGGGACGGGGGTGGCCGCGCCGGCTCGGACGGCGGCGGCGCACGCGAGCGCGAAGACGAGCTTCCGGACGGTCATCGATCCTCCAGTGCCCGGCGAACGCCGGAGCGGACGGTCAGTTCCAGTTCGAGGAATCCCAGCTGCTCTGGTCCCACGTCATCCCGGGATCGACGGCCTCCCCCGGGCTCCCGGAGCACGCGCCGATGGTGAACGCGACGACCGCCGCGACGATCGCCGCCCAGAGAATCCGCGATCCCATGGGTCCCTCCCGTGTCCGTTGACGAAGCGCGAACGTACCAAAAGGGTCGTTCGCGGTTCAAGTGGAGCGAGCGGTGTCGAGGCAGTCGGCACCCGGCGGCGCGTCCTGCGGATCACGGGCCCGGCGTGGAGACCGCCCACGGCCGGGCGAGCCGGACGCGCTTCTTGCCGAACCAGTACGCGAAGGTCGCGTCCTTGTACCCGTGGAAGAACTGGGGCTCGTAGCCCTCGAGCAGCGCGTCCTCGAACCACCACAGCGACAGCGCCGGCTCGACGGGAGGAACGTCGCACACGTCGTACGGGCACGCTCGGAGCGACGCATGGCGGAGCCGCATCTCCGCGTCGTAGCGGCGGGCCTCGCCCGACGCGAGATCCGTCACGGCGAGGCGGAGCGACGTCGGCCGGAGCGCGGCGAGCGCGATCGCGAGCGCGGCGAGCGCGATCGGGGCGGCGAGGCGCGGGCCGGGGAGCCGCCCGAGCAGGCCCGCGAGTGGACGCCGCAGAGAGACCGCGGTCGCGAGCGCGCCCACGACGAAGAGCCAGTTCACGGCGTTCGCGGCGCGGGTCGGGACGCCGCCTCCCGCGAGCGACGGCAGCGCGCAGGCGGCCGCGACCGCCGCGGCCCACAGCGCGAGGACGACCGCCGGGCGCGGACCGCGGTCGTCCCCGCCTTCCGGCCACGGGACCGCCGCCACCGTGGCGAGCGCCGCCGGCACGATCGGCCCCTGGAGCCACTCGAGCGCCCAGCGCCCCGCCCAGGCGACGCCGATGGCGAGCGCGGCGCCGACCGGCGCGCCGGCCTGCGTCGCCGCGCGGGCGCGGTTGCCGGGCGCGAGCAGCTCGACCGCCGCGCCGGCCACCGCGACGGCGACGACGGCGAGCAGGTCCCACCGGACGCGGCGCGCGGCCCGGGACGCCCACGCGAGCCGGCCGGCGGCGGCCGCCACGACGCACGCGGCGGCGATCTCGTTCGTCCCCGCCGCGAGCGCGGCGGCGAGGATCGCGCCCGCGAGCGCCGCCCGGCGGCGACCCCCCTCCAGGCGATCGACCGCCGCGCTCAGCGCGACGACCCACGCCAGGAACGCCGAGCCGAGGAGGTACGTCGACGACCCCGAGAACCAGTACACGCCCTCCGCGATGCTGGGCATCGTGGCGAGGTGCAGCGCGGCGAGGACGAGGCCGACCGCCGCCCGGGCGCGCCGCGGGACCTCGCGCGGCAGGATCGCCAGCGCGAGCGCGACGGCGCCGCCCACGAACAGCGCGAGGTTCGCGGCGACCGCCACCGGGAACCCGGTCAAGGTCCTCATCGACAGCGGCGTCGCGGAGGCCCACGCCGTCGAGAGGTACCGGCCGGTCCAGTTCCGGTACCACACGGCGTTCGCGCCGCCGTACCCGAACTTGAGCACCATCGACGCGAACCCCCAGTCGTCGTTCTGGGGGTGGGCGTACGCGGCGAGCGCGAAGAACGGGGCGATCGCGGCGGCGGGGACGGCCGCCGCGAGCGATCGGGCGAGGCGATTCACGCGCGGACTGTACACGATCGGCGGCGGCGGAGCAGGCGCCCCCGGTCCGCGGCGGGCGCTCGCCGCTCGTCAGTACGGCGGCGCCGCTTCCTTCCTCATCAGCGCGACGAACGCGTCGAGGCCCATCGTCTTCAGGTCCTCGCCGCCGTGCCGCCGCGGCGCGACCCCCTTCGCCTCGACCTCCTTCTCGCCGATGACGAGGGCGAAGGGGATCTTGGCGAGCTGCGCGTTCCGGATCTTCGCGCCGAGCTTGTCCGACGACCCGTCCACCTCGACCCGGTACCCCTCGGCCCCGAGCCGCGCGGCGACCTCCTTCGCCCAGCCGTCGAAGCGATCGGAGACGGTGACGACGCGCGCCTGCACCGGCGCGAGCCAGGCGGGGAACGATCCCGCGTAGTGCTCGGTGAGGATCGCGATGAACCGCTCGAACGAGCCGTACACCGCGCGGTGGATCACCACGGGCCGGTGCTCCTTGTTGTCGTCGCCGACGTAGGTGAGGTCGAACCGCTCCGGCGCGGCGTAGTCGAGCTGGATCGTGCAGGTCTGCCACTTGCGGCCGAGCGAGTCGGTCACGACGAAGTCGATCTTGGGGCCGTAGAACGCGCCGTCGCCCGGGTTCAGCTCCCAGGGCATCCCGATCTTGTCGAGCGCGGCGCGGAGCGCCCCCTCGGCCTTGTCCCAGAGCGCGTCGTCCCCCACCCGCTCCTCCGCCTTGAAGGGGCGGGTCGAG
The DNA here is from genome assembly GCA_035708485.1 of Anaeromyxobacter sp. Lineage (GTDB taxonomy): Bacteria > Myxococcota > Myxococcia > Myxococcales > Anaeromyxobacteraceae > Anaeromyxobacter. The sequence goes on from DASSSJ010000211.1 coordinate 10,916, forward strand.
AACTTGAGCGAGAACTCGAGGCCGAAGGCGCCGTAGACCGTCTTCATGAGGCCCACGATGCGGTCCACCTCGTCCGCGATCTGCGACTCCATGACGAAGACGTGCGAGTCGTCCTGCGCGAACTGCCGGACCCGGGTGAGGCCGCCCAGCGAGCCGGACAGCTCGTTCCGGTGGAGCACGTCGACGGTGAAGTAGCGGATCGGCAGCTCCCGGTAGGAGCGCTTGCCCATCCCGTAGATGAGGTAGTGCGACGGGCAGTTCATCGGCTTGAGGCTCATCGAGAGCCGCTCCTCGACCGGGAGGGCCGGGTCGGCCTCCTTGTCGAAGACGAGGAACATGTTCTCGCGGTAGACGCCCCAGTGGCCGCTCTGCTCCCACAGCCTCCTGTTGAAGAGGAGCGGCGTCCTCACCTCCTGGTACCCGCTCCGCGAGACCAGCCGGCGCATCGCGTCCGCGAGCAGGTTGTAGAGCGTCGTGCCGTGCGGCAGCCAGAACGCGGAGCCGGGCGCGACCTCGTGGAACGCGAACAGGCCGAGGGCGGGGCCGAGCTTCCGGTGATCGCGCTTCCTCACCTCCTCGAGCCGCGCGAGGTGCTCCTCGAGCGCCTTCCTGTCGAAGAACGCGGTCCCGTAGATGCGCTGGAGCATCGGGTTCCGCGCGTCGCCGCGCCAGTAGGCGCCCGCCACGTTGAGGAGCTTCACGACCCCGATCCGGCCCGTCGACGGGCCGTGCGGACCGAGGCAGAAGTCCACCCAGTCGCCGTGCCGGTAGAGCGTGAGGGTCCTCGCCCCCTTCGCGGCGATGTCCTTCACGATCTCGACCTTGTACTTCTCGCCCATGGACTCGAAGAGGCCCAGGGCGGCGTCCATCGAGACCTCCTCGCGGACGAAGGGGAGGTCCTGCCTGATGGCGTCGTTGGTCGCCTTCTCGATCTTCTCGAGGTCCTCGGGGGTGAAGGGCGCCTCGCGCGCGAAGTCGTAGTAGAAGCCGTCCTCGATGGCGGGGCCGATGGTGACCTGCGTCCCCGGGTAGAGCTGCTGGACGACGCTCGCCATGACGTGGGCCGCGTCGTGGCGCGCCACCTCGAGCGCCTCGGGGCTCTTCGTGGTCACGATCTCGAGCTTCGCGTCGCGGTCGAGCGCGCGCGACAGGTCGACCGGCTGGCCGTCGAGCTTGGCGAAGTAGGCCGCCTTGGCGAGCCCGGCGCCGATCGACGTCTTCACGAAGTCGAGGACGGTCGTGCCGCGCGCGGCCTCCTTCCGGCTGCCGTCGGGGAGGGTCACCGTGACGAGGTCGCTCATGGCCGGCTGCTCCGCGCCGCGCCGGCCGACGCGGCGGCTGCGGCGTGGCTGTGAGTACCAGCCGATCCCGGCGGACGCAAGGACGACCGCGCGCGCCGCCGCTCCCGGCGCGCGGGCGCGTCACGCGGCGGCGGCGCCGCCGGCGCGCGGCGGGGAGCCGGCCGGCTGCCCGGCCCGCGCCGCCGGCGCGGCCCCGTTCGCGGTGGCGTCGCCCGCGACCGAGAGGGCGCGCCTCCAGCCCTGGGCGTCGCCGCCCGCGCTCCCGATCGTCACGGCGCCCTGCTCCACGAGCGCCGCGAGCGTCGCGATCCCGCCGGGCAGGGCGAGCACCTCCGAGAGGCGCCCGGCGCGCTCCGCCACCCTCGCGATCGCGAGCGCGACGGGGGGCAGCGGCGCCCGCGGCGGCGTCCCGAGGCGCAGCGGCACGTCGAGCAGGTCCCGGAGGTCGTCGCCGGCCGCGCGGTCTCGCCGCGCGGCGCGGAGCTGGGAGGCGAAGAGCACGTCCATCCAGCTCGCGCCGCTCTTGCGCGTCGCGGGCGCGCTGAGGAACGCGACGCCCGCCTCGCCCTTGCGGGTCCACACGACCTGGCCCACCGCGTCGAGCGGCTCGGGCCCGTCGCCGCCGAAGCGGAGCTGCAGGAGCGCGCCGCGCGCGACCGGGCGCGCCAGCGCGAGCCTGCACCCGCGCGCCCCGACGTCCGCGGTCTCCGCAGGGAACGTCGCCTGCTTCTCCCGGACGAACACGACGCACCGCAGCCGGATCCTCGCGAGTCGCCGCCGCTCTGGTCCGCTCACGTCCACCCCCGCGCTCGTTCGACTCGCGGATGATCGCGCGCCGCGCGCCCGCGCCCAATCGCACGCGGCGGCGTCACCGGAGCGTGGGATGCACCGTTGACCCGCCACGCGCGAGCGACCCCGAGCTCGCGGCGAACCCGCCTGCGGGCGAAGATCGGGAGCGGGTACCAGCTCCTGGGACGAGCGAAGGGCCGCTCTCGCGGCCCTCCTCGACGCGATCACATAGGCCCGGTCGGTATCGAACCGACGACCCCTACCGTGTCAAGGTAGTGCTCTACCACTGAGCTACGGGCCTGTACGCCGACGGCGAGGCGCGTTTATAGCGCGACGGCCGGGAGAGTCAACGGCGTCCGGCCGCCGCTAGAAGAACACGTCCTCCGCCGGGCGGGACAGGCCGCGCCACTCCCGCAGCCGCGCGCGCGGGCGCCCGTCCACGTACTCGACGTGGGCGTAGGTGAGCTGCTCCGTCCGCCCGAGGTTCCCCACGTCGAGCGAGGTCATCGCGTTCCAGGTGCCGGTGTTCACGTACACCTTGTCGCGCCCGTACTCGCGGTAGAGCGGCACGTGGGTGTGGCCCATGATCACCGTGTGGTACTGCCGCTTGGCGAGCAGGCGGCGCGCCTCGTGCTCGAGCGTGGGGAACGCCGTGTAGCGCACGAACCGCTTCACCAGGTCCGCGAGCGGCATCGGGTCGAGGTGCGGGAGCCGCTTCAGCGCCGCCGCCGCGACGAACGCGACGCTGCGGACGCTGATCCGCAGGACCGCCTCGGGGTCGTTCAGGATCGCCCAGCGGTAGTACGCGGCGAACGGCGCCACCTTGTCGATGTAGGGGCGCTGGGCCTTCTCCTCGTTCAGGACGTGGATGATGTAGCGGGACCCGAGCGGCAGGTTGAGGCACACCTCCCCGTCCTGCTCGGCGAAGTAGCGGCTCGGGTTGAAGGCGTTCATCGGCTCGCGCTGCATGCCGTGCTCGACGTGGACGCCGTCGAAGTCGTAGGCGTCCAGCATGAAGCGGTGCGCGCCGCCGACCCGCCGGCTGATCGCCTCGCGCACCCCGGCGAAGAGCAGGCCCGGGTCGTGGTTCCCCATGATGAACGTGATGCTGCGCCCGGGCGCGCGCGCGAAGCGCGCGAGCGCCTCGAAGATCGCCGGGTGGCCGCGGAGGATGGCCTCGGTCTTCTCCACCGAGACGCGCTCCGTGATCGCCTCCTGCATGCGCCCGTCGAGGTCGACGGAGAGGAGGTTGAAGAAGTCGCCGTTGACGACGAGCTCGACCTCGGCGTCCTTCCACTCCCCGTCCGAGTGGTAGTCGAGGAACTGCGCGAACTTCCCGTCCTGCCGGAAGTCCTCGAACACGTTCACCGATCCGTCGTCACGGTACGGTCCCTTCCCCAGGTGGAAGTCGGAGACGACGAGCTTCAGCTTGCGGACCACGCCTGGATTGTACGCACGCTCGCTCGGTCGGGGAGCGGTCCGTGGCGGCGCAGTCAGGTGGGCGAGCGCACGGCGCGGAGGAAGAACAGGAAGTACTGGACGAAGGAGATCGCCACGCACTGCGCGGCGACGAGCCCGCAGGCGACCACGAACGGGCCGACCTCCCCGCGCGGGTAGGCCCCGAAATCCCCCACCAGCGCCACGACGACCGTGAGCGCGAGCGCCACCATGGCGTACTTCCCGATGCGGGTGGGCGCGACGGGGACGACGTGGTGCAGGGTGCGCAGGATCGCGGCCCCCGCGAGCTGCGCGAGGTCGCGCGACACGACGAGCGCGGGCAGCCACCACGGGAGGCGCCCGGTGGCCGCGAGGGCGACGAGCGCGCACGCGGCGAGGAGCTTGTCGGCGATCGGGTCGAGGAACGCGCCGAGCCGCGTCCGCTGCCGGAGGGCGCGCGCGACGAGCCCGTCGAGGACGTCGGTGGCCGCGGCCGCCGCGAACGCCGCCAGCGCGCGGAGTCGATCCCCGTGGACGTAGAGGACCAGGAACACGGGCGCGAGGACGATCCGCAGCGCCGTCAGCCCGTTCGCGAGGTTGAGCGGCGACGCCTCGTCCGCGCTCACCTCGCCGCGTCCCGGCTCCTGTTCCACGCCTCCCATTCGTCCGCTCCCGCGTCCGCGAGCGCGAAGGCCTGGGGCTCGCCCGGGACGCCCTCGGCGGACACGCGGACCTGCATCATGCTGGTCACGATCGTCTCCCACTGCTCGCGGGAGACCTCCTGCGGACCGGGGACCCGCGTGCGCTCCGGCTCGCCCTCCCTGCCCGCTCCGTGCGCGGGCCGCGGGATCCCCCCCTGCGCGACGGCGACGGTGCCGCTGTAGACCTTCACCACCACGGAGCGGTCCTTCGCCGCGTCCACGCGGAACGTCGTCCCCCGCACGCCGGCGACCGCGTTCTCCGTCCGGACCTCGAAGCGCGCCTCGCCCCCCACCGCCCGCGCGACGTTCGCCCAGATCTTCCCGACGAGGAGCTTCGCGGACACGTCCCGCTCCTCGGCGGTCTTCCCGAAGGTGGCCGCGGCGACCACGGCGCGCGACGACGGGCCGAGCCGGAGCACGCTGTCGTCCGCGAGCCGCACCTCGAGCCGCGTCCGGCGCCTCGTCTCGAGCACGTCCCCCGCGCGGACGGCGCCGCCCACCGCGAGCTTCTCCGGCCTCGCCGCGCCCGCGGCGCGGGTCGCCTCGCCGGCGAGGAACGTCACCGTGCCGGCGGCGGGGGCCGCGGGCCCGGCGGGGGTGGCCGCGCGCGCCGGCGCCGCGGCGGCGAGGAGGGCCGCGCCCGCGAGCGCGGCGGCGGGGATCCCGGCGCGCATGGCTACCGGAGCTCCACCTCGACCGCGGCCGGGGTCACCTTGCGCACCTTCACGGTGAACCCCTGGAACTTCCGGGTCGCGAGGTCGGTGGCGAGGGACTGGCTCGTGCCGGCGAGCGTCACCTCGAGGTCGGCCTTCCCGTCCTCCATCGAGCGCTCCTGCACGCCCTTCACGCCGCGGACGCTCTGCACCATCACGTTCTTGAACGTGGCGAGCCGCGCGTAGTCGTCCACGCCGCGGACCGTCATCGTGATCCGCCGCGCGCCCGACTGCTCGCGGGTCCACACCTTCCCGATCTTCGCGAAGAGGTCGCGGGCGAGCTGGCGACCGGCCTCGGACAGCGCGCTGCGTCCGGCGGTGGTCTGCTCGAACCCGCGCCCCGCGGCGCCGGTGAACTCCGCCGTGGCGAGCACCTCGCCGGTGTCGGTCCGCACCGCGCGCGCGGAGACGTTCGCGACCGCGGAGTAGAAGGTGCCGTTGTCGATCGGCATCTCGCCGAGCGGCTTCGCGACGGCGCGCCCGACGACGACGATCTCGGCGCCGCTCTTCACGCCGAGCTCGCGCGCCTGCTGCACGTTCGGGTCCGCGCCGATGGCCTCCAGCTTCACCTTCCCCTGCAGGACCTCGGGATCGACGAAGGTGAACCCGGACTTCTCCATCCGGTCCATGAAGGCGTTCTCCATCACCCTCAGGTCGGCGGCGTTGCCGCCGCCCTGCCACCACCCGCTCGCCTGGGTCGCGTTGACGGCCTGCTCCGCGACGAGCACGAACACGCGCGGCATGCCCGCCCGCCGGTAGGCGATGCCGAACGCCATGAGGTCCTCGTCGAGCTTCGCCTCGGAGACCTCGCAGCGGAGGCGCGTCCTCCACGTGTTCCCGTCCTGCGCGTCCTCGAGGACCTGGAACCTGCGGACGTAGCCGACGGAGTGGGCGTAGATCCGGTCCGAGAGGAGCTGGGCCTGATCGGTCTCCGTCGCCGCGGTGACCACCGTCGTCGCCACCTGCTGGACGCAGCCGCGGAGCGCGTCGTCCCTGGCCTGCTCCTTCGCGGCGAGGAGGTCCCCCGCGATCGCCGCCTGCCCGGTCGCCTCGGTGGTCCGGACGTCGTCGGCGCGGGCGTCCCCTGCGGCGAGGGCGAGGGCGAGCAGGCCGAGCGTCGTGAGCGGCTTCATGGCGTCCTCCTAGTCGGCGAGGATCACGACCCGGCCCTCGGCCAGGAACGCGAGGTTCTTCCCCGAGAGCGACGCCGCGTCGGCGGCGGAGACGACGAGGTCCGCGCCCTGGGCGCGGATCGCCTTCACCACCAGGGGGCGATCCCCCAGGCGCTCCTTCAGCGTCGCGCGCGCCGCGTCGAGGTCCCTCGCGTACGCCGCCGCGCCGGCGCGGCGCCCGGCCTCGCCGAGGGACGCGGGGCCGTAGAGCTCCCTGCCCGCCTCGTCGAGGATCCGCGGCGCGAGCGCGGCGACGACCTTCTGCCCCCGCGCGTCGACGACGAGCGCCGTCGGCCCGGCGGCGTCCGGCCGCGGCAGGAGCGCGTCCGAGAGCCCGCCCTCGAGCGGCACCTCGACGTCGAGCTCGACCCCGCCGTCGGAGAAGTAGCGCGGCTTGCCGACCACCTTGAACCCGCGCACCAGCCCCTCGACCTTGCCCGAGAGCGCCGCGTCGGACGCGAGCGCCCCGCCCACCGTCTGCCCCGACTGCAGCTGCACGCCCTTGAGCGTCTCCATGCAGCTCCGGAGCGCGTCGAGCCTCGCCGCCTTCTCCGCCCCGATGCGCGCGACCGCGGGGTTCCCGGCGGCGTCGCGGAGGTTCGCCGCGCCGCTGCCGGTGCACGTCACGACCTTCCGCTGCCAGTCCACCGCGCCCCCCTCGGCGCGCGCGGCGAGGGGCAGCGCGGCGGCGGCCGCGAGGGCGAGGGCGATGCGCATGGGGCTCCTCCTCCGCTCCGATCCGCCCTTCTCGACTCGGCGGGACGGGCGGAAATTCTACCATCCGACGCCCGCCAGCATAGGAACGGGCGCCGGACGAGCGCTGTGACCGGGGTCACCGAGCGTGACCGCCGCGTCACCGCCCACCTCGGCCTACCCGCGATCGCGCAGCGCGCGGAGCGCGACGAAGACGTCCTCGTCGCTCGCCGTCGCGGGGAGCCCCGCGCGGCGGATCACCTCGCCGCGCAGGCCGGGCTCCCGCACGCGGAGGAACGGGTTCGCCGCGCGCTCCTCCGCGAGCGACGGCGCGGGCGGCTCCGCCCCCGCGCCGCGGGACCGCCGCGCCGCGTCGAGGCGGCTCCGCGCCGCGGCGTTGGCCGGCTCGAGCGCGACGGCGAACGGCAGGTTCGCGAGGGCGTAGTCGTGGCCCGGGTGCACCTCGAGCGCCCCGGGGAGCGCCGCGATCGGCCCGAGGAAGCTCCGCGCGAGCCGGCGCGGATCGCCGCCGTTGCGGCAGTTCCCGCAGCCGCCCCAGAAGAGCGTGTCGCCGGTGAGGAGCCGCCCCTCCGCCTCGAGCAGCACCGACCCCGGCGTGTGGCCCGGCACCTCGTGCACGCGCAGGCGCAGCGCGCCGAGCGCCAGCTCGCCGCGGCCGGCGACGTCCTCGTCCGGCGCGAACAGCGCCGCGTCGGCGCCGTGCCCGAGCACGCGCGCGCCGGTCCGGGCGCGCAGCACCGCGGAGCCGCCCGTGTGGTCGGGGTGGCCGTGCGTGTGGAGGATCCAGCGCGGGTGGACCCCGTGCGCCGCCGCCATCCCGAGCGCCACCACCGGATCGCCGGGATCGACGAGCGCGGCGTCGCCGTCCGCCGCGAGGAGGTACGTGTAGTTGTCCGCGAAGTAGCGCCGCCGGTCGAAGATCACCGCCGACACCTCTCCACCGGGGCCCTCGCCCGTGCCGTCGCGCGTGGGCTCGGGACCGCCTGCGCTCGGGGCGCCGCCGTGGGGTCACGCATCGTGCGGGTGGTGGCTGAGCCCGATCCGGTTCCCCTCCGGGTCGTGGAAGTAGATGGTCCAGCGGGTCCGGTGCACGACGAGGACGCCCGCCGCCTCGAGCCGGTCCTCCCACGCGCGCCGCTCGCCGGCCGCGATCCGGAGCGCGACGAGGTGCAGGCCCGGCTTCCCGTCGCGCCAGGCGCGCGGCGCGGGCGCGGGCGCCTCCTCGGCGCGCTCGAGCGCGAGGAACTCGCCGTCGCCGAGCGAGAGCCACACGCTGCGCTCCCCGCCGCCCTCCCGCGGCCAGCGGCGCAGCACGGGCAGCCCGAGCACCTCGCGGTAGAACCGCTCGCACCGGTCGAGGTCGGCGCACTGGATCGCCACGTGGTGGAGCGCGAAACCCGCCATCGCTGGCGCGGAGCGTATCGCCGCGACCTCGGCCGCGCCAGGGCGCCCCCGGGGGTGGCGCAGCGCCCGCGCGTGGTAGATTCGGCGCCGACCGTGCCCTCCCCCCTCGAAGGTAAGCGCCTGCTGCTCGTCGCCGAGGACGCCGATCTCGCGCGCCTGGTCGCCCAGGCGGCCGCGCGGCTCGGGGCCCAGGTCGAGACCGTCCCGTCCGGGCGGGCCGCGCTCGACGCGCTCCTCCGCCGGGCGCCGCACGTCGCGGTGCTCGACCTGCCGCTCCCGGACGTCCGCGGCAGCGACGTGCTCGCCGCCCTCGCCCGCGCCGGGGTCCCCGCGGTCGCCCTCTCCGGCGTGTACCGCGGCCCGCGGGCGGCCGAGGAGGTCCGGCGGCTCGGCGCCTGCGACTTCTTCGAGAAGCCGTTCCCGGTGGACGCGCTCGCCGCCTCGGTGGCGCGCTCCCTCGGCGTCGCCGCGCCCGGCCTCGACGAGGAGGCCCGGGACGAGGTGACCGGCGCGCGGCCGCTCCGCCCCGAGGAGGTGCCCGAGCCGGTCTCGGCGCTCCCCCGCCCCGCGCTCGAGGAGGGGCCGGTCCGCGGCAGCCCCGCCGCGCCGCACGGCCTCGCGTCGCCGCTCCCGGACGCGCCGCGCGCCAGGGCACCCGCGCCCGAGGACGGGTCGCCTCCGCCCGCTCGCGGCGACCTCGCCCAGACCAGCGTGCCGCGCCTGCTCGTCGCGATCCACCGCGGGCAGGCGACCGGCGCGCTCACGGTCGGCCGCGGTCCGGTGCGGAAGATCCTGGTGTTCGAGGCGGGCGCGCCCGTGTACGCGGCCTCCAACGTCGCCGCGGAGCGCTTCGGGCCGATCTGCGTCCGGCGCGGCGTCGTCACCCAGGAGCGGCTCGAGGAGATCCGCCGGGCCGCCCCCTCGGCGGCGCGGACGTCGTACCTGCTCTCGGAGGCGGGGCTCCTCACGCCGGAGCGGCGCGTCGAGCTCGTCGCGGGCCAGATCCGCGCCATCGCCTGGTCGACGTTCGACTGGCGGGACGGGGCTTACGAGTTCCAGCTCGGCCGCCCGCCGGCGGCCCGCGTCCCGGTGCGGGTCCCGATGGGCGACCTCGTGCTCGAGGGGATCCTGCGAACGGCGACGCTCCCGCGGCTCCGCGCCGAGCTCTCCGGCGACGCGCACCTCGCGCCCTCGCCCGATCCCGCGTTCGAGCTCTACGCCCTCGGGCTCCGGCCGAAGGAGGCCCACCTCCTCTCCGCGGCCGACGGCACGAAGAGCGTCGCCGACCTCGTGCGGCTCTCGGAGATGCCCGAGCGCGACGCGCTCGCGTTCCTCGACGCCTGCCGGGTGATGCGCGTGCTCGACGAGGTGGACCGGGTGCTCGCGAGCACGCGGCGGATCGGGTTCATGTAGCGCGGCGGCGCCGCGCGAGCGCCGCGAGGGCGCCCGCCGCGAGCAGCCCCAGCAGCCCCGCGCCTCCCCCGCCGCAGCCGCACCCGGGGACGGGCGCGCCCTCCGCGGCGGCCGCGGCCGGGTCGGTGAGGAGGTGTCCTCCGGACGATCGCGCCTCGACCGACGACGAGCCCCGCTCGCCGAGCGAGCGCACCGGCAGCTCGACGACGACGTCGACGCCCGGCGGGAGCGCGTCGAGGACGACCTCGGCGCCGCCCGACGCGGTCGCCGCGACGGCGGCGCCGGACACGCGCGGCGCCCCGGCGGGCGCGAGCCCCGCGAGCACGTCCACGACGTGCACGTCCGGGAGCGGCACGCCGAGGCGGCTCCGCAGGCGCGTGCGCAGCACCCCGACCTCCCCGGGCTCGAGCGCCACGGCGCCCGCGGCGTGCTCCACCTCCACGAGCCCTCGCGCGTCGAGCTCGAGGGCGAGGGCCGCGGGCGGGCTCTCGAGACCGCTCGCCGCCTCCGTCGCGACGAGCGTCGCCCCGGGGGTGCCCGCGAGCAGCGCGGGGTAGGTGGTCTCGGCGAGGTCCAGCGTCCGGCGGGTGACGTTCGGTCCGTCGTCGGCGGTCGGCGGCGGGGCCGCGTCGAACAGCGACCCGCCCCAGGTGAACGCGACCGGTCCGCATCCCGTCCACGCGCTGCCCTCGAGCGTCGCGGTCGTGCCGCCCGGAGGGAGCGCGAGCCGGCCCGCCGGGACGGCGCCGACGACGGCGAGCGCGGGCGGCCCGGACGCGACCCTCAGGCTCGCCGCGACCTCGTCGAAGACGCCGAGCGCGTCCGTCGCGCGCACCGTGAGCTCGATCGTCTGCGGGGGCGCGGCGCAGAGCAGGTCGCCGCCGAGCACCCAGGAGACGTCCGCGAACGCGGCGCCCGCGGCGCCCGGGGTGGACGCGGCCGGCGCGCCGTGGGGATCGCCGACGATCCAGTCCACCGCGAACGGGCCGTCCGGATCGCGCGCCGACACCGCGACCGGCAGGTCCTCTCCGCGGCGGGCCTCGCCCGGGCTGCCGGCGGCCCAGCCGATCTCGGGAGAGGCGTCGCCGAGGTCCGGCCAGACGAGGACGGCGGGCGTCGTCTCCGTGAGCGGGGGCGGCACTCCGTTCGCGACGAGGTCCGGCGCCGGCGAGCCGACGAGGTCGGCGAGCTGGAAGTCGCGCAGCTCCCGGCCGGCGGCGTTCCCCCGCCACGCGCGCAGGCGCCCGCCGCTCGCGTCGGCGGTGACGACGAGCACCGTGTCCGTGGCGCGGTCGAGCACGGCGAACGCCGGCGCTCCGCCCAGCTGGAGCGCGCGCAGGACGGCGGGGTCCACGAGCGGCTGGAGGTCGGGGTGGACGGTGAGGTCGCGCCAGGGACGGGAGGCCGCGAGGCTCGCGACGTCACCGGTCCGCTCGACCCAGAGCAGCCTCCCGAGCGGCGTGGTGGCGGACGGGAAGGAAGCCGCCAGCGACAGGACGAGGTCGAGATCGCCGTCCACGTCGACGTCGAGCGCCGCGGCGCCGAGCACCTCCGCGTTGTCGATGCCGGGTGGCAGCCAGGTGAAGGGGTCGACCCCCTCCCCGGCCGCGCCGCCCACCTTCACCTTCGCGCCCAGCCGGACGTCGGCGAGCGCGCTCCCGGCGGGCGGCTGCGCGTGCGCGTAGAGCGTCACCGACCCGAACCCGGGGATGTAGAGATCGTCGATCCCGAGCGTGCCCGCGACGTCCGAGATCCGCATCGTGAGGACCTCGTCCGCCAGCACGCGCCGCGAGATCTCCCCGGCGTCCCAGGACCGGTCCGTCATCGGCGGGACGCCGGCGCCCGCGCCGAAGTCGAGCGCGTACAGCCAGCCGATCCCGGCCTCGCCCCCGCCGGTGCCGAACGGGAGCGCGATCACCTGCCCGCGCGGCGCGGGGTGGAGCCGGGCGAACGTGAGCGTCGGATTGATGTCGAGCACGTGCAGGTAGCTCGCGAGCGGCTGCCCCGAACGGTTCCCGAACGCGATCTCGATCGTGCCGAGGCCCGCGCAGTACGCGACGTCCGGGAGCGCGTCGCCGCCGTTCTGCGCGAGCAGCCCCGCCGCCGCGCAGCGGAAGGACGCGGGCTGGGCGACGGGCGAGCTCGCGACCGGCGCGAGGAGCCCGTGGTGCGGGCGGAGCGAGCCGGGCACCCCGGAGCGTGCGAGCAGGAGGTCCGCGACGTCCGGCTCTCCCTGCGCGGGCGCCGTCACGAACGGCTGCGCGAGCACGATCGTGCCCGAGGACGGGGACGGGACGGCCATCGGCCGCACGCGGAACTGCGCCCCGGCGGCCCCGGGGAGGACGGCGAGCGCGGCGAGCGCGATGGCGGCGGCGCGGCGCATGTCAGTAGGCGAGCTGGGCGCGGACGAAGAAGCGCCCCGTGTCCTCCGCCGGGGCGAGCCCGTCGCCGGCGAACCCCACGAGAGTGTACCCCACCGCGAGGCGGCTCTCCCGGACGCTCAGCCCGGCCTCGGCGCGGAGCGCGTCGAGCGCGCCGAGGTCGCCGCCGCGGAGCGGCGCCCGGCGCGCGTACTCCGCGGCGACGTCCGCGGGACCGGCGACGCGGACCCGCGCGCGCACGCTCCCCGCGATCCGGTCGTCGCGCGCGCCGGCGATCTCCTGGAGGGCGAGCGCCGCCCCGAGGCCGAGCTCGAGGCGGCGCGACGCGGCGGCAGTGCCCGCGAGCCGCGCGACGACGCCGTCGCGGCGCGCCGCGCCCGGCCGCATCTCCACGAGGCGCGAGACGCTGGCGAGGACCGACGCCGCGTCCCGCCGCATGGCGCCGGAGAGCGTGACGTCGGCGGCGAGCGCGTCGCGCCCCAGCACCGTCCCCTCGAGCCAGCTCCCGCGCAGCGCGAGCGCGACGCCGGGCGACGCCAGCCACTCCGCCGACGCGCCGCCCGCGGACTGCGCGTCGCTCCCCTCCGTCCGGAGCTCGCCGCGCGCGGCGAGCCGCACGCCGCCCAGCACGATCGACGCGGTCCCCGCCGCGGCGCCCCGCGCCGCGCGGGAGCCGTCGTCCCGCAGCCGCTCGCCCCGCTCGCCGGAGAGCGAGAGCCGCAGGCCCGACCTCGGCGCGACGGAGAGCCCGAACACGCGCGCCGTCCGCAGCCCGAACGCGTCGCGCGCGAGCTGGTCCTCGACGAACGCCTCGACCGGCCCCTCCCGACGGCGCGCGCCGACGGCGCTCGCGGCGGCGCCGCCGGAGAGGACGTCCGGCGCGTCGGGATCGGCGGTGAAGGTGCCGTAGATCGTGTCGCCGTCCCCGCTCCGCTCGCCGGACACGACGACGCGCGGGCCCAGCTCCGGCCCCCAGCCGCCGCGGACCGCGAGCGATCCCCGCCCGCGCGACCAGGTCGCGCCGGCGGCGGTGAAGGTCGGATCGCGCGCGGCGCCGGCCGTCTCGAGGCCCTGGTGGTGGGACAGCTCGAGCGCGAGCGCGGGGTGGACCCGCCAGCGGGCGCGCGCGCCCGCCGAGAGCTCCTCGGCCGGCTGCGGCGCGTCGCGCTCGATCCGCGCGCCCTCGAGCACGAGGCCGAGCCGCGGGCCGGTCCAGCCCGCGCGGGCGACGAGCGCGCGCTGCTCCAGCGGCCGGACCCCGAACGGATCCTCCGGGTCCACGCCGACGCGCTCCGCGTACAGCACCGTGCCGGAGAGCGCGCCGCGGAAGGCGGAGAGCGACGCGCCGCGCTCGCGGGCGGCGAGCGCGTCCTGAAACTCGGCGTCGGAGTAGCCGGCCCCGCGCTCCCGCCACCACCCCTCCACCGCGACGGGGCCCGCGGCGCCGCGCGCCTCGACGTGCACCGCGTCCGCCTCGCCCGTCGCGGCGCCGGCGCCGCCGAAGGTCCAGCCGCCGTCCACCGAGCGGGAGAAGCCGCCCGACCCGCCCCGCGCGAACAGCGCGCCCCGGCTGCGCGCCAGCTCGGCGCGCACCCGGAGGAGCGGCCCGAGATCGAGCTCCGCGGACGTCGCGAGGAGCCGGTACCGCGAGCCGGCGCGGTCCTCCTCCGCGGCGCGCGCGTCGATCGAGAGGGGGCCCACCCCGGCGCCGGCGCGGCCGCCGAGGAGGTCCTCGGCGTCGTCGCCGGCCGCCGCGCGCAGGTAGTCGGCGACCACGGCGGCGCGGGGGGCCGCGAACGGATCCGCCGTGACGAGCGCGGGCGACCCCGCGACGCTCGCGAGGGGCGCGGCGAGCACGACGACGCCGCCGATCCAGTCGATCTCGTAGTCCACGCCGCGCACGAGCGGACGTTCCGCGGCGAGCCGGCCGGTGAGCGGGTCCCGCCACTCCATGCGCAGCGCCTCGCTCCCCGGCACGATCGCGCCGTGCGCGAGCCAGAGGGCCGCGCCGCCCGTCGCGCCGAGGACGTCGTGGGCGGGCACCGGGGGAGCGAAGCCCGCCGCGTCGCCGCGGAGGGTGGCGCCGAAGGCGCTCGCCTCGAGCCGCGCCGGCCCGACGTCGCGCGCGAGCGCCGCGCGCCCGCCGAACAGCGCGCGGTCGTAGCGGCCCAGCTCGCCGCCCAGCCTCGCGCGCGCGGCGCCGAGGTCGAGGCGCGCGCCCGGGGCCTCCACCCGCGCCCAGAGCCGCCCCCGGCCCGGGTTCCGGTCGTCCGCGGCGCCCTCGTCGCCGGGGGTCGCGAGCGTCCGGGCCGGGTCCAGGGCGTGCTCGACGGCGGTCGCGGACCGCGGCCGCACGAGGTCCGCGAGCTCCGCCTCGCGATCGCGGTCGTCGACGTCGAGGCCGGCCTCCACCTCGACGGCGCCGAGCGACGCGCGCAGCGCGCCCGCGCCGCGCGCGGTGACGATCGGATCGCCGCCGCCGAACGCGACCTCGACCTCCGCGAGCGCCGCCGCGGCGCGGAGGCGGCCGCCGCCGGCCGGGAGCGGCCCGGCGGAGAGGACGCGCCCGGCGCCGTCCAGGATCTCGAGCGAGCCGTCGCCCGCGGGCACCCACGCCGCGAAGGTGCCGTCCGGGCCGGGCGTCACGAGGACGCCGCCCGCCCTCACGTGGCGGCCCGGCGCGGCCCTGCCGACCGCGAGCGCGCCGCCGGCGCCCGGCGCGATGCGGAGCTCGGCGAGGCGCTCAGGCGGTTGCGGGACGACGAGCGCGGCGGAGGGGCGCGGCACGAGGAAGACGGCCCAGGCGAACACGGCCGCACCCCCGCCCGCCGAGACGGTGACCGCGAATCGGTTCTCGCCCGGCGCGAGCAGCACCGGGACGGCGAACGTCCCGTCGGCGGCGGCCGTCGCGCGCGCGCCGTCCGCCGCGACGACCGCGCCGGGCGCCGTCCGCCCGGCGTGGTCCCAGCGGAGCCTCCCGTCCGGCGCGCGCTCCGGGGGGCCCCCCGCGCCGCCGGACGCCTCGAGCGCCGGCGCGGTGGCCGGCGCCGGCGCCCGCACGGCGAGGTCCACCCGCGCCGCGCCGAGCGGGGCGACCTCGAACGCGCGCGACGCGCCGAGCCCCTCGACGGCGACGGCATGGCCGCCGTACGCGACCCGGTCCGTCAGGACGAGGCGCGCGGGGACCTCGAGGAGGTGGAACCTCCCCGCGCCGTCGGCGAGCGCGACCTGGCCGCCCTCGCCGACGATGCGGGCGCCCGCGACGCCGGGCTCGCCCTCGCCGCAGCGCCCGTCGCGGTCCGCGTCCACGCAGACGCGCCCGACCACGACCGCGCCGGGCCCGGCGGCGGCGCCGAGCTCGACGGCCTGCCCCTGCGCGCTCGCGGGCGCCGCCGCGAGGGCGACGGCCAGGGCCGCGGCGCGCCAGGCGCTCAGGGGACCTCCACCACGGCGGCGACGCCGGTCGCCTCGTCGACGACCGCCACCGGCCCGCGGCCGCCGTGCACCGGCGCCCGGCCTCCGTCGCCGTCGCGCTCCGCCGGGCCGAGCTGCACGGTCGCGGAGCGGAGCCGCACCGCGCGACCGGCGAGCGCGTTCCCCGCCGCGTCGGCGATGCGCCAGCGCACCACCTTGCCGTCCAGCCGCGCGACGACGTCCACCGGGGACGGCGGCCGGAGGGGGACCGCGATCGTCCTCGAGATCTCGAACGGAGGGGCGGCCGTCCCGGCCCGGGCCCAGGCCGCGGCGCGCGCGCCGTTCGGCGCCTCGACGCTCTCGCGGTCGGACGAGGCCGGCGCGCGCGCCTCCCCGCGGGCGTCGGTGGTCGCCGCCGCGCCCGAGCCGAAGCGAAGCGGGACGCCCGCGGCGGGCCGGGCGTCCACCGTGCGCGCGCCGGCGACCCAGCCGCGCCCCTCCCTCCGGAGCGCGAGCGTCGCGACCTCGCGCCCCGGCTCGAGCGCGAAGGCGAGCGGCGCGTGCTGCACGAGGTCTCCGGCGGTCGCGCGGGCGACGAACCGGTCCGGCGCGACGAACCCCTCCGTCGCGCGGGACGGACCCGACGGGCGGCCGACGACGTCGCCCCGCGTGTCGCGGACCTGCGCGTCGGCGGCGACCGTCGCCCCGAGCGGCACGGGCTCGCGCGCGAGCCGCGCGGAGATCGCGGCGGGCGCGCCCGGCGCGAGCGCTACGAGGAGCGCGTCGGCCGACGCGGCGCCGCCGTCCGGATACCTCGCCGCGAGGGTCGCCTCGGCGGGAGCGCCGCCCGCGGGCGCCCGCCACCGCGCCCGCTGGAGCGCCGCGCGGAACGGCGCGGCGCGCCCGACCTCGCCCGCCGGCGCGGAGAGCGCGAGCGCGGCGCCGGGGGCGGGCTCGCCCGCGGCCGACGACGCGACGCACCAGATCGACGCCTCGCTGCGCCCGTCCGCCGGGAGCGCGCGCGGCCACGCGGCGCAGGCGAGCCGGTCGACGTCGGGGAGCCGCAGGTCGATCCGGGTCTCGCGCCGGTTCCCCGCGGCGTCGACGGAGCTCGCGTGCGCCAGCAGCGCGCCCGGCGGGACCACCACCGGGAGCGAGAAGCGGCCGGCGCGGTCGGCGAGGGCCGGGCCGAACTCGCGGCCGCCGACGCGCACCGTGGTGCGGGCCCCGGGCTCCGAGCGGCCCGGGAGGTCTATCGCCGCGGCGAGCGGGACGATCGCGTACCCGATCGCGCGGGGCGTCGCGCAGAGCGGGCAGCGCGGCACGAACGCGAGCAGCACCGCCACCTCGGGGTGACGCGTCGGGGCGGGCTCGAAGATCGCCGTGAACCGCTCCGGCCCCGCGGCCGCGAGGTCCCGGACGCGCCCGGTGGACGCGACGATCTCGGGCGCCGCGATCGCGCCCGCCCCGGCGTCCTTCACCTCGAGCGAGATCCGGATCTCGCCGTCCTTCCCCTTCACGGGCGCCGCAGGGGCGAACGAGATCGCGATCTCGCCGGGCGGAGGCTCGACGGCCGCCTCGACCGTGACGTCGCCCGCCGACAGCCGGAGCGCCGACGCGCCTTCGCCGGGGACGACGCGGAACAGCCCGGGCGCGACCGGCTCGACCCTCGCGCCGGCCGCGGCGAGCGGCGCGCCGCCCGCGACCGCGACGAGCTCGCCGTCCCGCGACAGCGGCCACGGCGGCAGCAGGATCTCCGGAGCGGCGGCCAGGGCGAACGCGAGGAGGGGCGCGGGCATCCCCACGCATGCTACCCGCGCCGCGGCCGCCTGCGGGCGATAACGAGTGCGAGCGCGGCGAGGGCCACCGCCCCCGCCGGCGCGGTGGCGCACCCGCCGCTCGCAGCCACGGCCGCGTGCGCGGGCGCCTCCGTCACGGCCGCCGCCTCCGAGCGGCGCGCCGGATCCGCGAGCACGCGGACGTCCAGCGCCGCCCCGGGCTTCCCGGCGATGACGCCCGATATCCGTCCGGCGCGCCCCTGGACCTCGCCGCGCACCTCGAGGTGCACCACGGACGGCCTGAAGTCGGACGGGCGGGCGATGGCCTCGTCGTCGAGCGTCACCCACGCCGCCGACACGCGCGCCGCGTCGATGCAGACGAGGACGGGCAGGCTCGCCGCGCCCTGCGGCAGATCGACCTCGAACTCCGTCTCCCCGGCGAGCGGCTTTCCCGTGGAGCGCCCCAGGTGCAGCGTCGCGAGCGGCGTCGCGACCCCGTCGCAGCGCGCGGGCTCCTCGGGGTCCGGAGGCGGCTCGCGAGGCTCGAGCGGATAGCCGCCGGGGCGGCCGTCGTCGATCCAGGGGGCGAGAACGAGCACGTACAGCGCGATGTCCCGCCCCGTCGCGGGGGAGAGGCTGTCCTCGAAGACGACGCGGACCTCCTCCCCGGGCAGGAGCGAGAGGTCGTTCAGCACCTGCTGCGTCGCGCTCGGGTGGGGGACGAACACGAGCCCGGTCCGCCAGTTCCAGACGACCACCTGGGAGAACTGGGTGGACACGTCCTCGAACGCGACCCACGGCCCGGCGACGTGAGGGTTCCGCTGCACGCCCGGGACGCGGAGCGCCGCGACCGGCTCGGTCGCCCCGCCCGCAGGCCACACCTCCACGTCCTCGTCGTGCGCGTCGGTGGCCCGGGCCACCGCGACGAACGTGTCCCCACCGTCGCTGCCCACCGACACGCCGGTCACGAGGCCGTCGCAGACGCGGGCGAAGGGGTAGCGCCCCGCGAGCTCCGCGGCGGAGTCGTACAGCCACACCGCGTGCCGGTCGGCGCCGTCGACGTAGGCGACCAGGTCGCCGTAGGCCGCGGGGGCGTGCTGATCGCCGACGGGTGCGCCGCCGTCCGGCGCCCGGAGCGTGTGCTCGCGCTGGTCCCAGTCGCCCCAGCGGTTCACGCGCACGTCGCGCGCGCCCTCCCCGACCTCCCACGCCGCCACCCCGCTCGCGATCGTCGGGGCGGAGACCGGCCCGTCCCCCTCCGCGGGCGGGTCGCGGAGGTGCTGGTCGGCCTGCCAGAACTCGATCGAGATCCCGCGCGGTCCCCGGTAGATCGCGGTGCTGAACGAGACGTCCGGAAGGTCGTACGCGCCGGGGGGATCTCGCGGGTCGTCGCCCGCGATCGCCTGCCCGTCCCCGAGCTTCGTGTTGTAGAGCAGGACCTCGGGCGCGCCCGACTCGCCCAGGCCCGAGTAGACGACGTACTGCCCGTCGATGGAGGGGCGCGTCTCGTCTCCCGGCCCGGCGACGATGAACTCGAACGTCCCGACCGGCTTCGCCAAGGCGGCGCCGGGCCCGAGCAGCGCGAGCGTGACGAGCCATCCGTTGTGCCGCAACGATCCCAGTTGGTTGCTCCGCGAGTGGTCCCGATCTTCGGTACTCCGGTCCGCGCGGTCAAGCGCGGCGGCGCCTCCGGATCGACTCCTCGACGGTTCGTTCGTGATTCGCCGACCGCGCGTCGCGGTGCGGAGCCCGGTGACCCCTGTTCCCGCCGACACGGACCCGCGCGAGGTGGGTCCGCAGACCTGGTGCGCGCGCGTCCCGTGGCGAGACGCCGCTCGCGCTCGCGGCGCTGCGGGCCGGCAGCGGGGGCCGTCCATCGCGCGGGCGACCTTGACCCCGCATCGATGCTCGCGATATCCGTCCGTGCCCGTGGAGCGGCCCGGGTCATGGCGGCAGGGGATGGGCGGTCGGCTGCCGCCGCGCGCCCGGGAGCTCCTGGCCGCTCACCGGGTCGGTCTCGCCGCCATCCTGCTCGGGACCCTGCTGAACGCCGCCGTCGTGACCGACGGGACGTTCGAGCTCGCCGTCCCTCCGTCGAAGTTCGTGCTGTTCTACGACGATCTCGGCGACAGCCTCCTGGAGGGCAGGTTCGACGTCCCGGTCCGCGCCATCGGGAGCGAGGCATTCGTCATCGACGGGAAGACGTACGGATACTTCGGCCCGACGCCGGCGCTGCTCAGGATCCCGCTCAACGCCCTGTTCCCGGGCATGCGCGGCCTCTGGACGCGTTCGATGATGATCGCCGCGGCGCTCCTGACGCTCGTCGCCACCTACCTCATCCGGCGGACCGCCGCGACGGCTGCGCTGCCAGGCTCCGCCCGGCGAGGGGGCTGGCTCGACGCGGCGTTCGTGGTCTGCGCCGCGGCCGGCACGTCGATGCTGTTCATCTCTCGACGGCCGATCGTCTACCACGAGGCGCTCGCGTTCGGCGTCGCGTTCGCGATGTGGACCTACGTCCTCCTGCTCCGTTACGCGGAGGACCGGCGGCTGCGCGTGGCGCTCGCGGCGGCGGCGCTGGCGCTCCTTTCGTTCCAGGCGCGGGTCAGCGTGGGAGCGGGCGCCCTCGGGGCGGTGCTCCTGCTCGCGGCGGTGCTCGCCGCTCCCCGTCGGCTGCGGGAGCGCTGGCTCCACGGGAGCCCCGCCGCGCAGGCTTCGCCGGGAGCCCCCGCGCCGATCGCCCGGTCGCCGCGGCTCCACGCGGTCGCGCTCGCCGCGACGGTGCTCCTCTCGACGTCGGCGCTCGCCTGGAAGAACCGCCAGGTCTTCGGGAGCATCACCGGGATGCCCCCGATCTCGCGTCACATCCAGCTCCTCGTGAACCCGGAGCGCCTCGCGAAGACCGGGGGAAGCTTCTTCCAGCCGGTGAACCTCCGCACGATGCTGTACAACTACTTCGACCCCGCGCGCGTGACGTTCGTCCGGGACGAGTTCCCGTTCGTGTTCCCCGCGACGCACGTCAGGGTGTTCCCCGAGACGAGGATGGATCACGTCGAGGAGTTCGCCAGCCTCACCGCGGTGAACCCGCTCTGGCTCGTCCTCGCCGCGATCGGGATCGGGCTCGTGCTCAGGCCGGAGCTGGCGGGCGCGGCGCCCTTGGCGCGCTTCCGCGTCGTGCTCGCCGGCGCCGCCGCGGGCGCGGGGAGCATCTTCGTCGTCGCGTGCGTCACCCATCGCGCCCTGCACGACGTGTACCCTCTGCTGATCGTCGCCGGAGCATGCGGCGTCGAAGGCGCCGTGGCCGTCGCGCGACGCAGCCGCGCCTGGAGGGCCCTCTGCCTGTCCGCCGGGACCGTGCTGGCCCTGTACACCTGCTATGCGAACGCGGCGGTGACCCTGACGCAGGCGCGCTGGTGAGCCGGCGCTCCGGACGACCTCACTTCTCCGCCTTCCGCCACAGCTCGCGCGTGTCGAACCGCGCATCCGGCGCGCGCGTGTCGAGCAGGATCACCGGGCCGTCCGCGGAGGCGGAGCCGCCCACGCCGCGCGCCCGCGCGGAGAGCCGCTGACGCCCCTCGCGCAGCGCGATCACGTGCGTGAACCGCCCGTCGGGCTGGACCTCGACGCGCTCGTCCCCGAGCACCACGATGGCGCCCGGTTGCGTGCGACCCGTGACGACCATCTTCCGGCGGTTGGTGGTCCGCTCGTCGGGCCAGCTCACCTTGAGCAGGAGCGACGCCGGGATGGGCGCGGGCGGGGACGGCCGCCGCCCCGGCGCGGCCACGGACTGCTGCCCGCTCGCGAGCACGACCGTGCCGCCCGCCGCCGCGAACTCGGCGGACCCGCGCTCGACGCCGACCGCGACGGTGTCGCCGGACCGCGCCACCGCCACGTCGCCGCCCCGCGTGCGGACGCGGGACCCCTCGACGCCCTCGATCTCGACGGCGTGGTCGTCGCGGACGCGCGCGGACACGACGCCCTGCACGAGCCGGAACCGGGAGAGCTCGGCGGTGATCTCGCGGACGTCGAAGCTGGCGTCCTCGTCCAGGAAGACCTCGTACCCGCCGCCGTCGAGCTCGACCCGGCCGCCCGGCGCGGTCTCGATCGCGTCGTCCGCGCGCAGCACGTCCCCCTTCGCCGCCCGGGATCTCGCCCCGGCGCGGACGATCGTCACCTCCCCGGAGGTGGCCACCACGATCAGCGGCGCCGCCGCGGCCGCCGCGGCCGCCTGAGGCGGCGGGCGCGTCGCGGCGGGGGCGGGGCCGAGCAGGACGCGGTACGCGAGCGCCGCCCCGCCGACGAGCAGCGCGGCGATGGACCAGAACACCGCACGCTCGCGCGCGCCACCCATGGAACCGCACTATACCGTCGCGGCGGGGACCGCGGGGAGGCGCACCGTGAACGCCGCCCCCTCGCCCGGGCGGCTCTCCACCTCGATCCGTCCGCCGTGCTCCGCGACGATCCGGTACGACACCGACAGCCCCAGCCCCACGCTCGCCCACCGGTCCTTCGTGGTGAAGAACGGCTCGAAGACGTGCGGGAGGTGCTCGGGCGAGATCCCCCTCCCCCCGTCGCGCACGCGGAGCACGGCCTCCTCGCCGTCGCGGGCGGTCGAGACCGCGATGGCGGCGCCCGGCCTGCCCTGGCACGCCGTCCGCGCGTTCGCGAGCAGGTTCAGGAGCACCCGCGCGAGGCGCCCCGCGTCGCCGCGGACGCGCGGCGGAGGCGAGGCGAGCTCCGACGAGACCGGCACGCCCTCCGCCTCGGAGAGCCCGCCGAAGAGCGCGAGCGCGTCCGCCACCACGCGGTTCAGGTCCACGTCCTCGCGCGCGGGCTCGGCGGCCCGCTGGGAGAACCTGAGCAGGGCCTGGGTGACGTCGCGGCAGCGGCGGGCGAGCGCCTCGATCCTCTGGAGCGGCTCGCGATCCGCCCCGGCGAAGGCGGCGCGCTCGAGCAAGAGCTGCGCGTGGCCGAGGATCCCCGTGAGCGGGTTGTTGATCTCGTGGGCGACGCCGGCCCCGAGCCGCCCGATCGCCGCGAGCTTCCGCTCCTCGCCGAGCTGGGCTTGCGCGAGCGCCAGCTCGCGCGTCCGCGCCTCGACCTCGCGCCGCAGCTCCTCGTTCCAGCGCTCGAGCCGGCCGCGCGCCTCCTGCAGCTCGCCCGCCATCGCGTTGAACGTCCGGGACACCGCGGCGATCTCGTCGCGTCCGCCCTCCGGCAGCCGGACCGCGAGGTCGCCCGCCCCGAGCGCCCGCGCCGCCGCGTCGATCCGGCCGAGCCCCCGGATCGTCCCGCGCGCGGCCACGCCCGACACGAGGAGGACGGCCCCGAGCACCGCGAGCGACGCGACGAGCACGCCCCGGCGCATCGAGCGGACGGCGGCGTAGGCGCGCTCCGCCGGGACCACGACCAGCACCCCCCACCCCGTCCCGTCGCCGAGGGGGGCCCACGCCGCGAGCACGCGGTCGCCCTGCACGGCGCCCGGCCGCGTGGGGTCGAGCCTCCCCGCGAGCTCGGCCCGCTGCTCGGCGCCGATCGGGCCCGCCCCCGTGGACGCGAGCAGGACGCGCGCGCCGTCGGCGAGGTACGCGGCGCCGCCGTCGGGGACCGCCGCGTCGAGCGGGCGCCGGAGGAACTGCGTGGAGAGGCGCACGCCCACGAGCCAGTCGCGGCCGTCCACGACGGTGACCGCCCGCGCGGCGGCGAGCTGCCAGCCGCGCTCCGGGTCGTCGTAGGCCCGCAGCACGAGACTCCCGAGGGGCGCGCCCTTCGCCGCGCGGACGGCGTCCACGAAGGCGCGGGTGGCCGTCGCCGATCCCTCGCCCAGCACGGCGCGGGCGGAGCCGTCCGCGTCGGCGACGACGCCCGCGTCGGACGAGGGGACCTGGCGGGAGAGGACGAGGAGCATGCCGCGCAGCTCGCCGTAGCTGAGCCGGTCGGGGCGCCAGGTCTCGGTGAGCGCGCCGAGGGACGCGTCGACGTCGGCGAGGGCCGCCGCGATGCTCGCCGCGCCGGAGCGGGCGCGCGCCTCGTGCTCGGCCGCGGCGCGGCGGGCGAGCTCCCGCTGCGACGCGGAGAGCACGGCGAAGCCGACGCCGACGAGCGGCGCGACCGACGCGGCGAGCAGGAACAGCGCGATCCGCCGCTGGAGGGTCACGCGGCCGCCCCGCCCGCGCCCTCGTCCACGAGGTGCACGCTCCCGGCGATCTGCTTGGCGCGCGCCTTCACCTCCGCCGCGGCGCGGGCGATCTCCGCGTGCTGCCCGAACCGCCCGGGCGGGGCGAGCACGGTCGCGATCGAGAGCGACAGGATGGGGAACTGCCTGCGCGTGCCGTAGCGGTCGGCGGCCTCGATGTAGCCCCGCTCGCGATCCTCGCGGTCGTAGTAGAGCGGGATCACCCGATCGAACGCGGCGATGATCTCCCGGCAGACCTCGCCGGCGCGGTCGGCGCCGGTGAGCAGCACGAAGTCGTCCCCGCCCACGTGGCCGAGGAAGGCGTGCTCGCCGCCGCGGTGCGCGACCACGTCGCGGAGGATGCCGGCCGTCTGGAGCACCACCCCGTCGGCCTTCGCGTACCCGTAGGTGTCGTTGTAGGCCTTGAGGTTGTCGAGGTCCACGTAGGAGAGCGCGAACGGCACCTTCGCCTCGAGCCGGCGCTCCACCTCGCGATCGATGGCGCGCCCGCCCGGCAGCCGCGTCATCGGCGACGCGGCGAGGGCGGCCTCGCGGCGGCGCAGCACCGCGTCCACCCGCGCCACGAGCTCCTCCGCGTCGAACGGCTTCGTGAGGTAGTCGTCCGCCCCGAGCTTCAGGCCGCGCACCTTGTCCGCGACCTCGCCGCGCGCGGTCACGAACACCGCGGCGAACGGCTCGGCGGCGCGCGCCTCCGCGAGCCCCTCGAGGAGCGAGAACCCGTCGCCGTCCGGGAGCGCCACGTCCACGAGCACGACCTGCGGCCGCCGCTCGAGCACGAGCTGCCGGGCGCGCGCGCAGCTCTCCGCCTCGTCCACCGCGTAGCCGTGGCCGCCGAGCACCGCGGCGCAGATGGCGCGGATGTCCGGGTCGTCGTCCACGACGAGCACGCGCGCGCCCGCCGGGCGCCCGCCGCGGAGGAGCCCCGCCGCGGTCTCCGCGAGGGCCGCGGGCGCCACCGGCTTCTCGAGGAACGCGTCGGCGCCGCTCCGGAACGCGGCCTCGCGCCCGAGCGGCGGCGAGACCGCGAGGAGCGCCGCCCGGCGGGTCTCGGCGTCGTGCCGGATGATCCCGGCGAGCGGCACGCCGGCGAGCGCGGGCAGGAGCGGGTCCCAGAGGACGACGCCGGGCCGGTGCCGGCGCGCGAGCGCGACCGCGTCCTCCGCCGTCTCCGCGTGCCGCGACGGGATCCCCGCGCCGCGCAGGACGCCGCCCACGAGCAGCGCGGTGTCCGCGTCGTCCACCACGAGCGCGCCGGGCGCGTCGGCGCGGATGGGCTGGCGCTCCGCCGGCTCGGCGGCGGGCTCGACGGGGAGCACGACGGCGAACCGGACGCCCTCGCCGGGCCGGCTCTCCGCCCAGATGCTCCCGCCGTGCGCCTCGACGAGGCCGCGCGAGATGGAGAGGCCGAGCCCCGTCCCCGGCACCTGCCGCGTGCGGTCGTTCCGCGCCTGCTCGAACCGCTCGAAGATCCGCTCGAGGTCGTCCTCCGGGATCCCCTCGCCGGAGTTCCAGACCGTGAAGCCCGCGACGCAGGAGACCGCGGACGAGCGCGCCACGCGGACCCGGATGACGCCGTTCGGGGGCGCGAACTTCACCGCGTTGCCGAGGAGGTTCCCGAGCACCTGCCCGATCCGCGCGCCGTCGGCGACGAGGCGCACCGGGTCGGGCTGCGTCTCCACGGAGAGCTCGTGACCGCGCTCCGCGGCCGCCGCCTGCCAGCGCTCCACCGCCGAGCGCACGAGCGCGTCGAGGAACACGACGTCGGGCTGGATCCGCAGCTTCCCCTTGCCGAGCCGCGCGAGATCGAGGAGGTCGTCCACGATCGCGTTCAGGCGGTGCGCGGAGTCGCGCGCCATCCGGAGGTACCGTCCCTGGCGCGGCTCCAGCTCGCCCACGAGCCCGCCGAGGACGACGTCGAGCGCGCCGGTGATGGAGGTGAGCGGCGTGCGGAGCTCGTGGCTGACGACGTGCACGAACTCCTGCTTGCGCTCGTCGAGCCGCTTCTCCTCCGTCACGTCCCGGAGCACGACCGCGACCCCCGCGGTCCGCCCGCTCCGCTCCGCCACCGCGGAGACCGCGCACGCGACGGTGCGCTCGCCGACGCGGATCTCGGTCGTGGCCGCGCCCGCGGCGGGCCCGGCGCGGAGGGGGTCGAGCGGGTGGAAGCCGAGCACGCCCGCGAGCCACTCGGTCCGGATCGGCCCCTCGCGCGGCGCGCCGAGGAGCCGCCGCGCCGCCGGGTTCGCCACGGCCTCGTCGCTCCCGCGCTCGGCGTAGAGGAGCCCGTCCGCCATGCTCTCGACGACGCGCTCGAGCCGCTCGCGCTCCCCGGCCATCCGGCCCGCGAGGGCGCGCAGCGACTCCGCCATCTCGTTCACGAGGACGTCGAGGACGCGCGCGTCGCCCTCGGTGAACGCCTCCTCGGCCGCGCTCTCGACGAGCACGACGCCCGCGATCGCGCCGCCGATCTCGACGGGCAGCGTGAGGCGCGAGGCGAACGCCTCGGGCCGCGCGCCCCGGCCGCCCCCCGCCACCGTCACGTTGAGGGCTCCCTCGCCCACCTCGACGCCCGCGTGCTCGCGGTACGCGGCGAGGGCGTGCTCCTTCACCGCCAGGAGCGCGCGGTCGGGGAGGTCCGCGACGGGCCGGATGATGAGCGTCGGCGCGTCACCCTTCGCGAGGAGCGCCGCCGCCACGTCGCACGGCACGATCGACGGGAGGCGCTCGACCACGCGCTCCAGCAGGCGCGCGTTCCCCTCCGCGGCGCCCACCTCGCGCGCGAGCTGGGAGGCGGCCTGCAGCGCCACGAGCCGGCGCTCCGCCTCCACCTGCAGGCGGGCGCGCTCGCGCCGGAGCGAGACCTGCTCGAGCGCCCCGCGCACGGTCTGGCGCAGGTCGGTGGTGTCCCACGGCTTCACGACGTAGCGGTAGACCTGGCCGCGGTTGATGGCGGCGACGATGTCGCGCGGCTCGGTGTACGCGGTGAGCAGGATCGCGCAGAGCTCGGGGCGCAGCGTGCGGGCGCGCTCGACGAGCTCGACCCCGGTCATCCCCGGCATGCGCTGGTCCGTGACGAGCAGGTCCACGTCGCGCGCGGCGAGCACCCCGAGCGCCTCGTCCGCGTCCTGGGCCGTGACCGCGTCGTATCCGTCCGCCGCCGGGAAGGTGCGGCGGAGCAGGTCGAGCACGTCGGGCTCGTCGTCGACGAACAGGATGACGTGCGGCATCGAGCGCGCGCCCCTCCAGACCACGTCGCGGGAGACGCGGGCATCGTACCACGCGGTTCCGCGCGCCCCTCGCCCGCGCGGTCGGGCGGACCGCCTCGCCCGCGCGCGGCGGGGGGAGGGGCGATATCTCCCGCGCGGGGCGCCGCGCCCCGGCTTGCGCCGCGGGGGGCCAAGGGACTATAAGTCCCGGCCTTTTACGTTCGTCCCAAGGGTCCCGATGATCCCCCGCGAGCAGATCCGCAACGTCGCCATCGTCGCGCACGTCGACCACGGCAAGACCACGCTGGTCGACTTCATGCTGCGCCAGGCGGGCGTGTTCCGCGCGAACGAGCAGGTCGTCGAGCGCGTCATGGACTCGAACGACCTCGAGCGCGAGAAGGGGATCACCATCCTCGCGAAGAACACGGCGGTCACCTACGGGGGCGTGAAGATCAACATCGTCGACACCCCCGGCCACGCCGACTTCGGCGGCGAGGTCGAGCGGGCGCTCCGGCTGGTCGACGGGGTGCTCCTCCTCGTCGACGCCGCGGAGGGGCCGCTCCCGCAGACCCGCTTCGTGCTCTCGAAGGCGCTCGCGCTCGGCCTCCCCTCGGTGCTCGTCGTGAACAAGGTGGACCGGCAGGACGCGCGCGCGAAGGAGGTCCTCGACCTCGTCTACTCGCTCTACATCGACCTCGGCGCGAACGAGCACCAGATCGACTTCCCGGTGATCTACGCGATCGCGCGCGAGGGGCGCGCGGCCCACACCGTCCAGGGGGCGTTCCAGGCCGACTCGCTGCAGCCGCTCTTCGACGCGATCCTCGCGCACGTGCCGCCGCCGCCCGCGGGCGACGGCGAGCACGTCCAGATGCTCGTGGACAACCTCGACTACGACGACTACGTCGGCCGGCTCGCCATCGGGCGGCTCGTGTCCGGCGTCGTGCGCGAGGGCGATCCGATCGCCGTCGTCCGCGAGGAGAACCGGATCGTCCCGGCCAAGGTGGTGCGCCTCTACGCCTTCGACGGCCTGAAGCGCGTCGAGGTGAAGGACGCCGGCCCGGGCGAGATCGTCTGCATCGCCGGCGCCGAGGAGATCGGCATCGGCGACACCGTCGCCGACCTTGCCCACCCGGTCGCGCTCCCCCGCATCAGCGTGGAGGAGCCGACCATGTCGATGGTGTTCAAGGTGAACGACGGGCCCTTCGCCGGTCGGGAGGGGAAGTACGTCACGAGCCGGAACCTGCGCGAGCGGCTCTTCCGCGAGGCCTACAAGAACGTCTCGATCCGCGTCGAGGAGACGGAGACGCCGGACGCGTTCAAGGTCGTCGGCCGCGGCGAGCTGCAGCTCGCGGTCATCGTCGAGAACATGCGCCGCGAGGGGTACGAGCTCACGGTCTCCAACCCCGAGCCGGTGCTCAAGACGGTCGGCGGCGAGGTCCACGAGCCGATGGAGCTGCTCGTCTGCGACCTCCCGGACGACGCCGTGGGCGGCGTCACGCAGAGCATGGGGTCGCGCAAGGGCCGGATGGTGGACATGCAGCCGCTCGGCTCCGGCCGCACGCGGCTCCAGTTCCGCGTGCCGGCGCGCGGCCTCATCGGCTTCCGCTCCGACTTCCTGACGCTCACCCGCGGCGAGGGGATCATGTCCTCGCAGTTCGACGGGTACGAGCCGTGGCAGGGCCGGATCGAGAAGCGGCAGTCGGGCGCGATCGTCTCCGACCGCGAGGGCGACGTCGTCGCGTACGCCTGCTTCTACGGCCAGGAGCGCGGGGCGCTGTTCGTGAAGCCCGGCGACCGGGTGTACTCGGGCATGATCGTGGGCGAGCACGCCCACGAGAACGACCTCGAGTTCAACATCTGCAAGGAGAAGAAGCTCACGAACATCCGCGCCGCGGGCCGCGACGAGAACATCATCCTCACGCCGCCGCGGGAGATGTCGCTCGAGAAGGCGCTCGAGTGGATCGCGGAGGACGAGCTCGTCGAGGTCACGCCGAGGTCGATCCGCCTGCGCAAGAAGGCGCTCGACCAGAACGCCCGGTACAAGGCGGAGCGCGACAAGAAGAAGGGCGAGGCGGCGGAGCT
>DASSSJ010000212.1:0-3560 GCA_035708485.1 Anaeromyxobacter sp.
GGCGAGGCGGCGCGGCGTCGGGCGGGCGCTCATGGCCGCCGCCGAGGACGAGGGCCGCTCCCGCGGGGCGCGCCTCTCCACCCTCGAGGTGCGCCGCTCGAACGCGGGCGCCATCGCCCTCTACCGCGCCATCGGCTACCGGCAGGTGGGGATCCGGCCCAACTACTACGCCGAGGAGAGCGAGGACGCGATCGTGATGGTGAAGACGCTGCCGTAGGGACGTCGAGGGTCGCGGTCGGGGTCGGTCGCGGTCGGGGGTCGGTCGCGGTCGGGGGTCGGTCGCGGTCGAGGTCGGTCGCGGTCGCCGTCGCGGTCGAGGTCGAGGTCGCCGTCGCGGTCCCGTGACGCACCGCGGCGCAGCCGCGCGATCCAGGTGTGGATCGATGTGGGCCCCGCGGGGTAAATGACGGCCCCCATGCTCTGGCCCGCCCTCCGCTGGCTCCTCTTCCGGCTCGATCCCGAGCGCGCTCACGGCCTCGCGCACGCGGCGTTGCACCGCGTGACGCCGGAGGGGGCGCGCCGCCGCCGGCCTGCGGCTCCGCCGTCGCTCGCGGTGCGCGCCTTCGGCCTCTCCTTCGACGGGCCCGTCGGGCTCGCCGCCGGGTTCGACAAGGGGCAGGTCGCGGTCGCGGGCCTCTTCGGGCTCGGCTTCTCCCACCTCGAGATCGGCACGATCACCCCGCGGCCGCAGCCGGGGAACGACCGGCCGAGGCTCTTCCGGCTCCCGGAGCACCGCGCCCTCATCAACCGGATGGGCTTCAACAACGAGGGGGCGGAGGCCTGCGCGCGGCGGCTCGAGGCGCTGCCGCGGGCGGCGCGTCTCGGCCCCGTCGGGGTCAACGTCGGGAAGAACAAGACGACGCCCAACGAGGACGCCGCGTCGGACTACCTCGCCTGCATCGACCGGCTGCACGCGTACGCCGACTACGTCGTGGTGAACATCTCGTCGCCGAACACGCCCGGGCTGCGCGCGCTCCAGGAGAAGGATCAGCTCGACCGGCTCCTCCGCGCGTGCGGGGGCCGGCTGCGGGAGCGCGCGCCGGGGAAGCCCCTCCTCGTGAAGCTCGCGCCGGATCTCGCGCCGGAGGCGCTCGACGAGGCGGTGGACGTCGCGGTCGCCGCGGGGGTCGCGGGGATCATCGCCACGAACACGACGCTCTCCCGCGCCGGCGTCGAGCGGCACCCGCGCGCTGCCGAGCAGGGCGGGCTCTCCGGCGCTCCGCTCGAGGCGCTCGCGACCACCGTCGTCGCCCGCTGCTACGCGCGGGCGGCGGGGCGCGTGCCGATCGTCGGCGTGGGCGGAATCATGGACGCGGCGGGCGCGTATGCGAAGATCCGCGCCGGCGCGACGCTCGTGCAGGCGTACACGGGGCTCGTCTACGGCGGGCCCGCCTTCGTGAAGGGGCTGAACGAGGGACTCGCGGCGCTCCTCGCCCGGGACGGCTTCGGCTCGGTCGCAGACGCGATCGGGGCGGATCACCGGGGCCAGGGCGCCACACCGCGAGGGGGTACTCCCGGTGTAGCGAGTACCCGATGAGGGGGCAGTTTCGACGCCCACGGGGACACACGTAGACACACCCGGGTAACGCGACGCGTTGGTGCTTTGACGCCGGTGACGCATCGCGTTAAGGTCGCCCCGGGAGCAGCCAATCATCCGGCTCCCCCGGAGGACTCATGGCGGAGACACAGAAGACCGACAGCAACCGAAACGTGAAAGTGCCCGAATTCCTTCGCGAGCCGCTCGTGGCCGCGCAGGCGCGGCTCGAGCACCTGGAGGAGGAGGCACAGCGCGTCCTCCGGGACCTCATGGACAGGGGACGTGCGAGCAGGAAGGACATCGAGCACATGGTGCAGCGGCTCTCGCGCCAGGACTGGTCGTTCCCCGAGATGAGGGAGCGGCTGGAGAAGCTCCGGGACCAGGGCGTGGAGCGGGCCACGGAGTGGCGGGAGCGGGCGGAGTCGTTCCGGGCGGAGGCGCTGGAGCGGATGATCGAGTTGCAGAACCGGGCCGTGGCGTTCCTCGGCGTCGCGACGCGCGACGAGGTCGCGGAGCTGTCGAAGGAGATCGACCGGCTCGCCCGCCGCATCGACAAGACCGGGAAGCCGAGGCGCGCGAAGAAGGCCGGCAAGGCCGGGGCGGAGGAGGTCTAGCGATGGCGGACCTGCGCGAGATCTTCAAGGACGCCTGGTCGCAGGCGCTCGCCGGCGTGAACGCCGCCGAGGCCGAGGCGGAGAAGGTCCTCACGAAGCTGGCGGACGCGGCGGGGTTCTCGGCCGACGACGTGAAGCGGCACGCCCGCGAGTTCGGCGAGCGGCTCACGGCGCAGCGGCGCGACGTGGAGAAGACGATCGACGACGCGGTCCGCAACGCGGCGAACCGGTTCCGGATCCCGACGAAGGAGGACATCGCGGCGCTCCAGAAGCGGCTCGACGCCGTCACGGAGCGGGTCGACGCGCTGTCGAAGGAGCAAGGGAGGAGCTCCAAGCTCGAGTGATGAGGAAGCCCGCTCTCAGGGGCCTCGCGGGGGCCACCATCGCGGTCGGCGCCTTCGCCGCGGCGCTCGCCGTCCCCTCGCGGCTCGGCGAGGGGCCGCGCACCATCGCCGCCTCCGAGCACGTCCCGCTCGCGTGCGTCGCGCCTCGGTGCGAGCCCGGGCCGGCGGGGCTGGTGGACCGCGTCGACGGCGAGCTCGTCGCGCGCCTCCCGCAGCTCGACGCGTTCGAGCGCCGCCTGCTCGCGCGCACCATCGTGGCGGAGTCGGAGCTCGCGCGGATCGACCCGTTCCTCGTGCTGGCGCTCATCGAGGTCGAGTCGTCGTTCGACGTCGACGCGCTGTCCGGGCGGGGCGCCATGGGGCTCATGCAGCTGCGGGCGCCGACGTTCCGGCGCGAGCTGGAGCGGGCGGGGCTCGCGCCGAACTACCCGAACGACCCGGTCGCCAACGTGCAGGCCGGCGTCCGCTACCTGCGGCGCCTGCTCGACGCCTTCGGGCGCGAGGAGATCGCGCTCATGGCCTACAACGCCGGGCCGAACCGGATCCTGGGGTACCTGCGCGACGGCGAGATCCCGCCGCGGTTCCACGTGTACCCGCGCCGCGTGAAGGCGGAGCTGCGGCGGCTGCGCCGGACCGCGGGCGAGGCGCTGGTCGTCGCGGACGCCCGGTAGGCCGTCCCGATCTCCGGGCCAGGCACTCTTCGCGCAGCGAAACGTGCCGGCCGCTCCTCGCGGCCTACATCGACGGGACGGATCGGTGGCAAGGGCGTTAGATAACGATCGCGTGCGGGTCACCGAGATCTTCGTGAGCATCCAGGGCGAGGGCTCCCGGGCCGGGAGGCCGTGCCAGTTCGTCCGCTTCACGGGATGCGACCTGCGATGCGTCTACTGCGACACCGCGTACGCGTTCCACGGCGGCCGCGACATGACCCGCGAGGAGATCGTGGCCGCGCTGGCGCGCCACCCGGCGCGGCTCGTCTGCCTCACGGGTGGCGAGCCCCTGCTGCAGCGCGAGCTGCCGGACCTGGCGCGCGACCTCCTCGCGCGCGGCTACGAGGTCTCGGTC
>DASSSJ010000213.1:0-6000 GCA_035708485.1 Anaeromyxobacter sp.
GCGCGCGCGGGCGCGCCGGTCGTCTCGATCGGCAACCTCGCCGTCGGCGGCGCGGGGAAGACCCCCGCCGCCATCGCGGTGGCGAGGCGGCTCGCCGCGCGCGGCCGGACGGTGGCGGTCCTCTCGCGCGGCTACGGCGCGGCGCGCGCCGACGCGCGCGTCGTCTCGGACGGGCGCGCGGTCCTCCTCGACGCGGACGCCGGAGGCGACGAGCCGGTGCTCCTCGCGCGTCGTCTGCCGGGGACGCGCGTGCTGTGCGGCCCGCGCCGGGCCGAGCTCGCGCGCACCGCGGTCCGCGACCTCGGCGCGGACGCGCTCCTGCTCGACGACGGCTTCCAGCACCGCGCGCTGGCGCGCGACCTCGACGTGGTCGTGCTCGACGCGGCGAATCCCTTCGGCAACGGCCGGCTCCTCCCCGCCGGGCCGAACCGCGAGCCGCGCAGCGCGCTCCGGCGCGCCGGGCTCGTCTGGCTCTCCCGGGTGGACCAGGCGGACGCCGCCGCGCTCGCGCCGCTCCGGGCGCTCGCGCGGGAGGCGACCG
This sequence comes from Anaeromyxobacter sp., assembly GCA_035708485.1. Taxonomy (GTDB): domain Bacteria; phylum Myxococcota; class Myxococcia; order Myxococcales; family Anaeromyxobacteraceae; genus Anaeromyxobacter. Next base: position 542 of record DASSSJ010000213.1, read on the forward strand.
GGCGCGAGCCGATCGAGTCGCGCCACGCGCCGGTCGACGTGCTCGACGGCGCCCTCGCGCGCGCGTTCGGCCCGGACGCGCTCCGCGGCCTGCGCGTCCTCCTCCTCGCGGGGATCGCCCGCCCGGACGGGTTCCGGCGCACCCTCGCGGCGATGGGGGCGAGCGTCGCCCTGGAGCGCGTCTTCCCGGACCACCATCGGTACGGCGCGGACGACGTCGCGGAGGCGCTGCGCGCCGCCGCAGACGCCGGCGTGGACCTCGTCGTCACGACCGAGAAGGACGCCGTCCGGCTCCCGCCCGCGGTGGCCGCGGACGCGCGGCTGCGCGCGGTCCGGATCGACGCGGAGATCGTGCGCGGCGAGGACGTCCTCGAGGCCTCGCTCGACGAGGCGCTCGCGACCGCGACCGCCTCGACCACGACCCGCCGTCCCGCGGGGTACGCATGAGACTCCTCGGCTGGCTCCTCGTCCGCATCCCGTACCGGTGGGTCGCCGCGCTCGGCGCGGCGCTCGGCGCCCTCGTGTGGGCGCTCGGCATCCGGCGCAAGGTGGTGCTCGAGAACCTCCGCCTCGCCTTCCCGGAGAAGACGGATGAGGAGCGGCGCGACATCGCGCGCCGCACGTACCGGAACCTCGGCCAGATGATCCCGGACTTCGCGCGGGTGCCCTACCTGCCGCGCGAGGAGCTCGAGCGGATCTTCGTGTACGACGGGTGGGACCGGCTCGTCGAGGCGAGGGCGCGCGGGAAGGGCGTCATCGCCTGCACCGCGCACTTCGGCAACTTCGAGGTGCTCGCCGCCGCCCACACGCTGCGCGGCACGCCGGTGACGATGATCAGCCGCCCGATGGGGAAGTCCGGCGCGAACGACCTCTGGCGGGCGCTCCGGCGCCGCTCCGGCGTGGAGGACCTGGTGGTCACGCGCGGCTCGACCCTGGGGGCCGCCGTGCGCTCCATCCAGGCCGGGCGCGCCCTCGGCTACGTCATCGACCAGAACCAGCCGCTCCGCCACGCGATCTTCCCCACGTTCTTCGGGGTGCCGGCCGCCACCGCGCCGACGCCGGCGGTGCTCGCGATGCGCTCCGGCGCGGCGGTCGTCTTCGTGGTCTCGTATCCGCTCGGCGACGGCCGTCACCGCGTCGTGCTCGAGGGGCCGCTCGACCCGCCGCGCACCGGCGACCGCGACCGCGACGTCCTCGCCTTCATGCAGGACCTGAACGATCGCCTCGAGCGGTTCGTGCGCGAGCACCCGGAGCAGTGGTACTGGCTGCACCGGCGCTGGAAGACGCGCCCGCCCGCCGCGGAATCGACGGGAGCGAGCGCAGGGGCCGCCGGATGACGTGTCGTTTGACGGGGCCGGACGGCGCGCGGTAGGTAACTGCGGGTGCGCCGCCCTCGTGAGCCCGAGCTCCCCGCGCTCGCCAGCCTGCTGTCCGCGTTCTCGCGGGCGGAGGTGGTCGTCGTAGGGGACTTCGTCGCGGACGAGTACGTCTACGGCGAGACCGACCGGGTGAGCCGCGAGGCCCCCGTCCTCATCGTCCGCTACGAGTCGTCGGAGCTGAAGCCGGGCGGGGCGGGGAACGCCGCCCAGAACCTCGCCGCGCTCGGGGTCAAGGTCCGCGCCGTCGGCGCGGTGGGGGACGACGCGCTCGGCACGGCGCTGCTCGACGCGCTCGAGGAGGCGGGGGTGGACGTCGGCGGCATCGAGCGCGTGCGCGGGCGCCCCACCGAGGCGAAGACCCGCATCCTCGCCGGCGGCCGCTCCACCCGACGCCAGCAGATGATCCGGCTCGACCGCGCGCCGCCCGAGCCGCTCCCCGCGGCGGCGGAGCGCCGGCTGGTCCGCACGCTCGGGCGTCTGGGACGGGACGCCGACGCGGTGCTCGCGAGCGACTACGGCTCGGGCGCGGTCGGCCCGGCGGCGATCGAGGCGCTGCGGACGCTGAAGCGCCGCGGCGTCCCGGTGTGCGTGGACTCCCGCTACAACCTCCGCGCCTACACCGGGCTCACGATGGTGAAGCCGAACGAGGTCGAGCTCGAGGCCGCCTCCGGCGTTCCGCTCTCCGGCCCAGGCGGCATCGAGCGGGCCGCGCGGGTGCTCCTCCGCCGCGTCGACTGCGAGGTGCTGCTCGTCACCCGCGGGCGGCACGGGATGTCCCTCTTCCGGCGCGGCGCCCCACCCGTCCACGTGCCGGCGCACGGCAGCCAGGACGCGGTGGACGTGACCGGCGCGGGCGACACCGTGGCGGCGACGTTCGCCGCCGGCCTCGCCGCGGGCGGGGACGCGCTCGCGGCGGCGCGCCTCGCGAACGTGGCGGGCGCCCTCGTCGTCCAGAAGCCGGGCACCGCGACGGTGAGCCGGGACGAGCTGGGCGCGGAGCTCCTGCGGCCATGAGCGGCGGGGGAAAGCGGATCGCGGTCGAGGACCTGCCGCGCCTGCGGGCGCAGGCGACCGCCGCGGGCCGGACCGTCGCCCTCGCGAACGGCGTGTTCGACCTGTTCCACGTCGGCCACCTCCGCTACCTGCGCGGCGCGAAGGCGGAGGCGGACGTGCTCGTCGTCGCGGTGAACAGCGACGCCTCCACCCGCCTCAACAAGGGCCCGGGTCGCCCCGTCGTGCCGGAGGCGGAGCGCGCGGAGATCCTGGAGGCGCTCTCCTGCGTCGACCACGTCGTGGTCTTCGACTCGCGGGACGTCATCCCGGTGATCCGCGCCCTGCGTCCGGACGTGCACGTGAAGGGGACCGACTACACGCCGGAGACCATCCCGGAGGCCGCCGAGGTGCGCGCCCTGGGCGGGCGCGTGGCGGTGGCCGGGGACCCGAAGGACCACTCCACCTCGGAGCTCATCGAGCAGCTCGGAAAGGCGAGGAACGGATCATGACCGGCGAAGGGAAGGCGCGCGCCCCGCTGGCGCCGGAGCTGAAGGAGATCCTGGCGTGCCCGCGCTGCAAGGGCGGGCTGGAGTTCCGCGAGGCGGAGGGGGAGATCCGCTGCCTCGCCTGCCGGCTCGCGTTCCGCATCGACGACGGCATCCCGGTGATGCTCCTCGACGAGGCTCGGGCGATCTGAACGGGGGTCACGCGCGCCGCACGCCTTGACGCTCCGGGACCCGGCGGCTACGGTCCCGAACGCGATGCGACCGCGGGTGGCGCCATGATCCGCAGCATGACCGGGTTCGGCTCGGGCCGCGGCGGCGCGGCGGGCGAGGAGCTCGACGTCGAGATCCGCTCGGTGAACCACAAGTACTGCGAGGTGAAGGTCCGCCTCCCGCGCGAGCTCTCCGCCCTCGAGGCGGACGCGACGAAGGCGGTGCGCGAGCGGCTCGCGCGCGGCGGCGTGGACGTGGCCGTCCGCCGCTCGGGCGCGGCGGGCGCCGTCGCGCCCCGCGTCGACGTCCCGCTCGCCGAGGCCTACGCGCGCGCGTTCGCGGACGTGAAGGCGCGCCTCGGGCTCGACGGCGGGGTCACCGTCGCGGACGTCGTCGGGGCGGAGGGCGTCGTCCGGCTCGAGGAGCGTGCGCTCGATCTCGAGGCGGCGCGGGAGGCGCTGCGCACGGCGCTCGCCGGCGCGCTCGACGCGCTGCTCGCGATGCGTACGCGCGAGGGGGAGGCGCTCGCGCGCGATCTCGCCGCGCGGCTCGACGCCGTGGAGGGGCTCGTGGCGCGCGCCGCCGCGCTCGTCCCGCAGACCGTCGAGCACCACCGCGCGCGCCTCGCCGAGCGCGTCCAGGAGCTCACGCGCGGGATCGGCGTCGACCCCGCCCGCCTCGCGCAGGAGGTCGCGCTGTTCGCCGACCGGACGGACGTCACCGAGGAGGTGACCCGCCTGCGCAGCCACCTCGCCCAGGCGCGGGCGCTGCTCGCCGGCGCGGAGCCGGCGGGGCGCAAGCTCGACTTCCTCGTCCAGGAGATGCACCGCGAGGTGAACACCATCGGCTCGAAGTCGCAGAGCGCGGAGATCGCGGGGATCGTGGTCTCGGCCAAGGCCGAGATCGAGCGGATGCGGGAGCAGGTGCAGAATGTCGAGTGAGCCCTCGGCGGCGCCGGGAGCGCGGGGCCGCGCGCCGGGGGGCGAGGGCGGCGCGCCGGGGCTCCTCCTCGTCCTGTCCGCCCCGTCCGGCGCCGGGAAGACCACGCTCGCGCACCGCTTCCGCGCGGGCCACCCCGACGCGATCTTCTCGGTCTCCGCGACGACGCGCGCGCCGCGCGGCGGCGAGCGCGACGGCGTCGACTACCACTTCGTCTCGCCGGCGCGCTTCGCCGAGCTCGTCGCGCAGGGCGCCTTCGCGGAGTGGGCGGAGGTCCACGGCCAGCGCTACGGGACGCTGCGCGCCACCGTCGACGAGGCGCTGCGGGCGGGGCGCATCGCGCTCTTCGACATCGACGTGCAGGGCGGCGTCCAGCTCCGGCGCGCGTTCCCGCAGGACGCCGTCACGGTGTTCATCCTCCCGCCGAGCGCGGCCGAGCTCGAGCGGCGGCTGCGCGGGAGATCCACCGACAGTGAAGAGGTGATCGCGCGCCGGCTCGCCGGGGCGCGCGCCGAGGTCGCGCAGGGGCTCTCCGGGTACGACTACGTGCTCGTGAACGACCAGGTCGAGGCGGCGCTGGGGCGCCTCGCGGCGATCGCCGCCCACGAGCGGGCCCGCCGGGGTGGGCGCGCGGATCCGGCCGCTTCCGCGGCGGCGGAGCGGTGCCGCCGCGGCGTGGCAGACGTGCGCGGATGGCAGGCGGGCCCGGCCTGAGACGCCTGGCGGCGGCCGTCGGGCGCCGGCAGCGAGGGAGGGCACCCTTCCGGGCCGAGAGGCTATCCATCGGTAGTCGCTAGGCTTTGTCGCCTTGCGGCCCATGCGTCGCGCTGCGGCGCGCGGCGCTTGACACGCGCCCGGGCCGCAGATAGAAGACGCCCCCTCGCCCAGCGACGCCAGGAGCGGAAGTCGAAGAAAACCTGGCGCTTGCTTGACGGGTTCCCCGCGAGGGGATACAAGCAGCGCCCCGCAGGACGGGTGGTGACGCAAAAGGGTCCCCACGCGAACTTGACGGGTGGGGGAGGTTGAAGTAGAAGTCGTCTCCCTCGCGTCTGGAGGCAGTTCGAGACACCTGGTTTCGAGCTTTCCTCTTGACGTTTCCAGGACGGCAATGGTAGTTAGCCGCCCTCCTTGACGCAGAACGGTTGTCTTCGCGACTCCGCGGCGGTCAAGGCTCGGCTCGAGAGCGGATTTCTCGGATCGAGGGGCGAAGCTCGGTCTTTGAAAACTGAATAGCAAGCCTACGAAGGAATGCGGTCCCGCGTTCCTTGAGTTTGCAAATCATTCCGAAACAAATGCCAGCTCGCCTCGCGAGAGGCGGCAGGCAGGAGAAAACTCTTAATTGGAGAGTTTGATCCTGGCTCAGAACGAACGCTGGCGGCGTGCCTAACACATGCAAGTCGAGCGAGAAAGCCCGCAAGGGTGAGTAAAGCGGC
>DASSSJ010000214.1:0-5265 GCA_035708485.1 Anaeromyxobacter sp.
CGGCGACGAGCGCCTCCGCCTTCTCGGCGAGGCCGCGCGCGTCCGCCGCGCGCGCCCGGACGGCGAGCGCCGCAGGGCGGGACGCCGCGTCGCCGAGCCCGGCGAGCGCCTCGTCCGCGTCGTCGAGCCGCTGCGCCTCGACGAGCAGGGCCGCGAGCGCGACGCGCGCCTCGCCGTGGCCGGCGTCGCGCGCGAGCGCCTCGCGGAGCGCGGCCTCGGCGCGGGCGCGCGCGACCTGCGGATCGAGCGACGGGTCGTCCACGAGGACGTCCCCCTGCGCCGCGCGCACCGCCGCGGACCCGGGGAGCGCCGCCCCCGCCTCCGCCAGGAGCGCCTTCGCGGCCTCGCGGTCGAGGCCCACCGCGTCGCGGCCGGCGAGGAGCGCGGCCAGGGCGGGGCCGGCCTCGCCCGCGAGCGACCGCGCGAGCTCGCGCGGCGAGAACGCGGGCGCGACGCGGCCGGGCGCCGGCGCCGCGGGCGGCGCGACCGGGCCGGGCGGCGCCGCGGCGAAGGTCGCGTCGGACGGCGCGCCGTCCGCGCGCGCGAAGGAGACGTTGAGGCCGGTGGCGGGACCGATCCGCGCCACCTTCACGAGGAGGCGGTGCCGGCCCGGCGCGAGCTCGAGCGGGAGGTGGACGAGCGTCGGGAGCCAGCCCGTCCAGGCGCGCCGCTCGTGCACGAGCGCCCCGTCCAGGAAGAGCTTCGCGGAGAGCGCGGTCCCCAGGCCGACGAGGTACCTCCCCCCGCGCGCGAGCGTCACGTCGGAAGCGAGGTAGAAGGCGTCGCCGTCGCGCGGCTCGCCGTCGAGCATCACGGACCCGTCCGGCGCCGGCAGCGGCCGCGTGCGCCGCTCGGGCGCGCCGAGCGGCGCGGCGACGGCCTCCGGCAGCACCCCCTGCTCCGGCGGGAACGGCCGATCGAGGTCGAGGTTCCGGTGCTGGCCGAACGGGCCCGCCAGCGTCCAGGCGGACACCGCCCCGTTCTCGGCGCGGATCGCCGCGGCGCGCGCGTGCTCGCCCAGCACCTCCGCGGCGGTGATCCGCGCCACGCGCGCGCGGTACGCGGCGAGGCCGGAGAGCGCGCCGGTCGCAGTGAGCGGCGCGAGCGCGGCCTCGACGCCCTTCGCGAGGTCGGGCGACTCCTCGGCGAGCTCCGCGAGGCGCCGCAGCGCGAGCGGCGCGAGGGGGTGCGCCGTCGCACCGGCGGCGAGCGCGGCGAGGTGGCCCGCCTCGGTGGGGAGGTCGAGCGCGCGGCGCGCGGAGAGCGCCGCGGCGAGGCGGGCCCACGGGTCCGACGGGCGGCTCGCGACGGCCCGCTCCGCGCCGGCGCGCGCGGCGGCGCCGTCGTTCCGTGCGACGAGGAGGTCGACGGCGCGCCCGCCGGCGCCGCCCGGACCCGCGGCGCGCGGGCCGGCGCAGCCGCTCCCGCCGAGCGCGAGCGCCGCGGCGAGCGCCGCCGCGCAGCTCCGGGCGCGCCTCACGGCCGGCCTCCTTCCGCAGCCGGCGCGATCCGGACCCGCCGCGCGAACGCGCGGTCGATCCCCGCCACGAGCTCGCGGAACGCGGCGTAGCGCGCGGCGGGGACGCGCCCGGTCTTGAACGTGACGTGCCCCTCGACCGCCAGCGTGCCGCCCTCGGCGCGGTAGCGGACCTCGTACGCGGCGTCGGGGCCGTCCGCCGCCGCGTCCTCCGGGACCTCCGCGACCGTCCAGCCCGCGGGGAGCGCGTACCGGTACGCGAAGCGCTTCTCGAGGGGCTCGCCGAGGACGAGGTCGTGCCGCCGCGCCGAGAGCGACGCGTACGATTCGACGTACCCGGCGCCGCCGCCGAACGGCGTGAACCGCAGCCCCCCGCCGTCGGGCTGCGCGTAGCGCGGGACCTCGAGCGCGAACGACATCGTCACGTCGTCCTCGATCCGCGAGAGGTCCGACACCGTCACCTCGCGGACGCGCAGGCCCGGGAACGTCCGGTTGAAGGCGCCCTCGAGCGCCGAGCGCCGCTCGTGCTCGGACAGGTACGCGCGCCGGTACTGCGGCGCCTCGGCGCCCGCGATCCGCGAGGCGCCGGCCACCGTCGCGCTCCCGTCCGCCGCGACGGTGACGTCGAAGCGCGTCTCGGAGCGGTTCTGCTCCGGGCGTGCGTCGGGGATCGTCGCGAACCTCGGCGCGCCGGACGGCTCGACGACGAGCACGCTCGCGCCGCGGTCCTCGCCGGGCAGCTCCCCCGACCCGGAGAAGGACGCCGTCCCGTCGAGCCACAGGTCGAGGTCGGGGACCCAGACGATCGCGTGGTTGAACACGGCGAGCGACGCCGGCGCGTCGGGGATGCGCCCCAGCCGCTTCATCCGGAGGAGCACGAGCCGCGAGTCCACGCCCACCGCCTGGAGCAGCGCGTGCACGAGGCTCGCCTTGTCCTTGCAGTCGCCGAACCGCCGGCGGAGGACGTCGTCCACGCGGTACGGCTTGTACCCGTGGATGCCGAACTCGAGGCCGACGTAGCGCGTCTGCGTGACGACGAAGTCGTACACGGCGCGGACGATCGCGCGCTTGTCGGCGGCGCCCCAGCCGGTGGGCGGCACCGAGAGCGACGCCGGCTCCGGCGCGGCGCGGCCGTTCCGGCTCGGCGCCCGCGGCGCGACGGCCTCGCGCGCGAGCCGCTCCGCGGTGCGCCGGATCTCGTCCGTCGGCCGCAGCTGGTCCTTCACGAGCGCCCAGTAGAAGCGGGACACCTCGTCCCAGCTCGCGTACGTCGAGACGTGGACGTAGCGCGCGACCTCGCTCCAGCCCGGCATCGCCGGCTCGGTGACGATCCGCGGCAGGTCGCGCGCGGTGAACCGGTGCTCGACGACGCCGCCGGGCAGCGACCGCTCGCGGCGCTCGATCCCGGGGGGCACGCTCGCGTGCAGCTCGCGGGTGGCGGGGACGAGGACCACCCAGTCCATGCGCGCCTTGCGCGTCTGCTCGTCGAAGAAGGTGAGGTCGCCGAAGTAGTCGGAGAGGAGGTTCTCGCCGGCGGTGTCCTCGACGCGCCAGGCGACCTCGAGCACGTCGCCCGGCGCGAGCGACGGAAAGGAGAGCGTCCGGGCGCGCGTGTCGTAGTAGAGCCGGTACCAGGGCTCGCTCGCGCTCCGCTCCGCCTCGTCGTGGGTGTCGACGGGGGTGCCGTCCGGCTTCCACACCCGCGCGCGCTCGATCCGCACCTCCTGCCGGTCGGGGGTCCACGAGATGGCGTGGCGCCGGAACGCCTCCGCGCCCCGCGCCGTGAGCACCTTCACGACCGCCTGGTTGTAGGTGGCGGAGAGCCCGGACGGGAAGACGCGCGTCACCTTCAGCTCCCCGAGGACGATCGCGTCCTCGTCGGCGAGCGGCGCCGGGGCGGACCTGGCGAGCGCCGCGGCGTCGAGCAGGTACGGCTTCTCGAACCGCTCGCGCGCGGGCTCGAGGCTGCGGACGAGCTCCTTCAGGTCGGGGCCCTGCGGGCGCAGCTCGAGCGCGCGCAGCAGGTCCTCGCGCGCGTCCGCCGTCCGCCCCGCGAGGAGCCGCGCGCGCCCGCGCCGCTCGAACCCCTCCGCGTCCTCCGGCGCGATCCGGATCGCGGCGGCGAACGCCTCCTCCGCCTCGTCCGGCCTGCCGTTCGCGGCGAGCAGCCCGGCGAGCGCGAGCCGCTCCTGCACGTCCGCCGGCTCGAGGCGGAGCGCCTCGCGCGAGAGCGCCGCCGCGCCCGCGACGTCGCCGCGGTCCGCGAGGAGCTGCTCGAGCGAGCCGCGCGCCTCGCCGTCGTCGAAGCGCAGGGCGAGGAGCGTCCGGAGCCGGCCGGCGGCGTCCGCGTCCTGGCCGAGGCGGCGCGCCGCGCTCGCGGCGGCCCTCACCGCCGAGGGGACCGTCGGGAAGTCGCGCGCCACCTCGCGCGCGGCCAGCGCGGCCCGGGCGCCGAGCCCGGCGCGATCGAGCGCCTCGACGCGGGCGACGCGCGGCGCGGCCCAGCGCGGCGCGGCGGCGATCGCGCCGTCGAGGAGCCGGACCGCCGCGTGGGGCCGGCCCTGGTCGAGCTCCTCCTGCGCGAGGCCGGCGAGCGCGCGGGGGTGGCCCGGCGACGCCTGGAGGGCGGCCTCGAGCTGGAGCCGGCGGCGGCCGTGGTCGTCCTCGACTCCCGCCGCGAGGAGCCGGGCCTCGACCGAGCGCGGGAGCAGCGCGGCGGCCCGGCGCGCCTCGACGGCGGCGCGATCCTCCTGGGCGTCGTCGGCCGCGCGCTCGTCGAGGGCGACGGCGAGGTCCATGCGCGCCTCGCCCTCCGCGGCGCCGCGGGCGCCCGCCGCGCGCGCCTCGAGCCGGGCCACCGCCGTCTCGAGCGACCGCGGCGCGGGGCCGGGCGAGCCGGGCGCCGCCGCGGGATCGCCGGCGGGGAGCGCGCGGCCCTCGCCGCGCTCGTCCGCGAGCCGGAGGTAGAAGCCGAAGCGCCCGGACGCGTGGCAGAGCTTCACGAGGATCCGGTTCGGCCCCTTGCGCAGCGAGACGAGCGCGCCCCGCTGGTCGAGCCGCGCCGGGTGGTAGCCCGGGTCCGCGACCGCGACCGCGCCGTTCACCCAGACCTTGGCGGCGCCGCTGCCGCCGAACCAGAGCCGCACCCGCTCGTCGCGCGGCGCGTCCACGACGGCGAGGGCGTACGCGACCACCTCGCGCGCCGGCCGCACGGTCGCGCCGAGGTGGACGAACCCCTGGGCGGCCGCCTCCGGCGGCAGGTCCCGCCAGCCGACCTCGCGCACCTTGCCCGGCATCGTCGCGGCGAGGTCGATCCCCTGCTCCGGCGGGTACGCCTCCGCGAAGCCGCGCTTCCCCTCGTCGTCGAACGGGCCGGCGATCTTCCACGCCGTGACGAGCCCGAGCCGCCGGAGGTGGGCCGCGCTCCTCTGGAGGTTGCCGCGCGCGCGCTCCAGCGCGGCGAGCCGGAAGCGCGCGAGGGCGCGGACCTCGGGGTGCGCGCCGCGGTCGTCCGCGGCGCGCGCGTACGCCGCCGCGACGCGGGCGAGGTCCGGCGCGTCCTCCGCGAGCGCGGCGATCCCGGCGAGCGGCACCAGCCCCCGCGGCGAGCGCGCGTCGCGCTGGAGCTCCTGCGCGAGCGCCTCGAGGCGCGCGCCGGCCGGATCGGTCGGACCCGCCGCGACCGCGAGGTGCGGCGGGCGCGGCCCGGCGCCGGGCGCGGCCGCCGGGGCGGCCAGCAGCAGCAGGGCGAGCGGGAGAGCGGGGCGGCGGAGCATGGGCCTCCCGAA
>DASSSJ010000215.1:0-6317 GCA_035708485.1 Anaeromyxobacter sp.
TCCCCTGATCCTCCGCGACGTCGCCGAGGACATCGGGATGCACGAGTCCACCGTCTCGCGCGTCACGACGAACAAGTACGTCCACACGCCGCAGGGCATCTACGAGCTCAAGTTCTTCTTCAACTCCGCCATCAACAGGACGGGCGGGGACGAGATCGCGAGCGAGGCGGTCAAGAACCACATCAAGCAGATCGTGGCGGCGGAGGACGCGAAGCACCCGCACTCGGACCAGAAGATCGTCGAGATCCTGAAGGGGCAGGGGATCGAGATCGCCCGCCGGACGGTCGCCAAGTACCGCGAGGTGCTGGGGATCCTGCCGTCGTCCCGGCGGAAGAAGTACTTCTAGGGGCGCCCGGTCGCCCTGGGGGCAGCCGTTCGGCCATCGCGCGGGCCGCGGGGAGCGGGCCGGCGCGCCTCGCCTCGCGAGCGGCGCCTGGCCCGGAGTCGGGAGCGGCCTGGGGACGCCCCACCGGAGCCCCGCGCCCGGCGGCCGGATGGGCTGATCGCGGGGGGCGATCCCTGTTATGGTGATCGCGTGCATGTTGCCAGTCACGGCAACATCGGCTTCGGCCGCGGCACCGGCGGGACTCCAGAACCCGCCGGCCGCGGCCGAAGCTTTTTCCGGACTCGAGGAGGCGTGGCAATGCAGGTGAACATCACCTTCCGGCACCTGGATCCGACCGAGGCCCTCAAGACCCACGTGAAGGAGCGCGTGCAGCACGTGCAGAGATACATCGACCGACCGACGGAGGCGCACGCGGTGCTCCACGTCGAGAACCTCGACCACCACGCCGAGATCACCGTGAAGGCGGGGCGCTTCCTCCTGCGCGGGACCGCGAAGTCGCAGGACATGTACGCGTCCATCGACGCCGCCGCCGATCGCATCGAGAAGCAGCTCAAGAAGCACAAGGGGAGGATCCAGGCCGCGAAGACGAACGGTCACCCGGTGGCGCAGTGGACGCCGGTGGACGTCCGCCACGACGTCCTCGACATCCTCCAGCACCCCGACCGGCCGAGTCACCGGGTCATGAAGAGCGAGCAGTTCCAGGCGAAGCCGATGTCCGTCGACGAGGCGATCCTCCAGCTCGAGCTCCTCGACGCGAGCTTCTACGTGTTCCAGAGCGCCAAGGACGGCACCATCAACGTGGTGTACCGGCGCGACGACGGCGCCTTCGGGCTCATCGAGGCGCGGCCCTCCTGAACGTGCGGCGCCGCCGCGCGCGCGGGCCGTCCGCCCGGTCCGCGCGGCCCCGCGCGTCGGGCCGGCCGCGCACCGGCTTGCCTTCTTGCCCACCCGTTGCCACCTGTGTTAGCTGACGCCGGGCCGCCATGAAGATCGTCGAGTTCCTCCGAGCCGACGCGGTGATCGCGAACCTCTCCGGTCAGACGGGGCCGGCGGTGCTCGCGGAGCTGTGCCGGCCCATCTCGGCGGCGCAGCGGGTGGACGCCCAGCGGCTCGTGGACACGCTCCTCGACCGCGAGAAGCTCGGCTCGACGGGGATCGGCGAGGGCGTCGCGATCCCGCACGGCAAGGTGCCCGCGCTCCCGGGCCTCGTCGCGAGCTTCGGCCGGTCGATGGCCGGGGTCGACTTCCGCGCCATCGACGGGCGCCCCACCCACCTCTTCTTCACGCTCTTCGCGCCCGAGAACTCGGCCGGCGCGCACCTCAAGGCGCTCGCGCGGATCAGCCGGATCTTCAAGAACCCGGCGTTCCGCGACGCCATCCTCAAGGCCCAGAGCGCCGACGAGGTCTACCGCCTCATCGAGGCGGAGGACGCGAAGTACTAGGCGGCCCACCAGCACGGGATTGCAGGGCGGCTGCCCGCCATCGGAGCGGCCTGGCCCGTTTGACGCCGTTGACGCGGTGTGAGTAATGTCCAGAGGCCCCGGCGGGGCGCCCGACCGCGCGGACCACCCGCGGCGCACGCCGGCGAGGCGCGGAGGAGCCGGAACCGTGGCTGCGAACGTGATGCGGATCGACTGCACCGGGATGCGCTGCCCGCAGCCCGTCCTGAAGCTCGCCGTCGAGACGGCCGAGACGCCCGCCGGCACCGTGGTCGAGATCGTCGGCGACTGCCCCACGTTCGAGAAGGACATCCGGACGTTCTGCGACCGCCGGAAGAAGACGCTCCTCTCCGTGCGCGGCGACGGCGTGAAGACCGTGATCCAGATCCAGTACTGACGAAGACCGGCCGTGAGCCACGAGGAGACGCGGGGGAGGGGAACCCCTGAGCCGGCCGGAGCGGCGGCCGGCGGGGTGGGCGTCTACTTCTGTCGCTGCGGCCCGAACGTCGGGAACCTGATCCGCCTCGGCGAGCTGGACGACGCGGCGGCGTGGCCCGGCGCCGCAGACGTCGCCACGCACGAGGTCCTGTGCTCCGGCGAGGGGCGCGCCTGGCTCGCCCGGCGGATCCGGGAGCGCCGGCTCGAGCGCGTGGTCGTCGCCGCCTGCTCCCCGCGGGAGCACGAGGAGACCTTCCGCGCGGTGCTCGCCGCGGAAGGGAGGTCCCCGTTCCACCTCCAGATGGTGAACCTGCGCGAGCAGGTGGAGTGGATCGGCGGGGACCCCGCCGAGGCGACGGAGCGGTCGCGGCGCCTCGTGCGCGCGGCCCTGCGGCGCGTCGCGCTCCACCGGGCGCTGCCCGCCGAGGAGGTCGAGGTCTCCCCGGACGTGCTCGTCGTCGGCGGCGGGCCCGCCGGCGTCTCCGCCGCGCTCGCGCTCGCCGGCAAGGACCGCAGGGTGGTGCTCGTCGAGCGGGAGCTCGCGCTCGGCGGGCTCGCGAACCAGCTCGACGAGGTGTTCCCGGAGCACGAGTGCGCGAGCTGCTTCATGGAGCCGGCCCTCGACCGCGTGCTGCACTCGAGCCGCGTCGAGGTGCTCACCGGCGCCGCCGTCGGCCGCGTGCGCGGCGCGGCGGGGGGGTTCCAGGTGGAGCTCGCGCTGCGCGGCCGCGGCGTCGATCCGGGGGCGTGCCTCGGGTGCGGCGAGTGCGCGAAGGCCTGTCCTGCCGAGGCGCCCGATCCCTACGCGGCCGGGCTCGCCGCGCGCCGGGCGATCGCGCTGCCGTACCCGGGCTGCCTGCCGCACGTGTCGGCCATCGATCCGGCCGCCTGCCTGCGGTCGAGGGGGGAGGCGTGCGACGCGTGCCGCAGGGCCTGCGCCTTCGGCGCGGTCACGCTGGACCTCGCGCCGCGCTCGCGCGAGGTGACGGTCGGGGCGATCGTCGTCGCCACCGGGGCCGCGCCGGGCGAGGTCGCCGGCCCACCGGGCGTCGTGTCGTCGTACCAGCTCGAGCGCATGCTCCACCCGAACGGCCCGACCGCGGGCGAGGTGCGCGGGGCCGGCGGCGCCGAGCCCGCGAGCGTGCTGCTCGCCACCACCGCGGCGGAGGAGGACGGCGAGGTCGCGGCCGAGGAGGTGCTGAAGCTCGCGCGCGTGGTCCGCCGGCGGCTCCCCCGCGCGAAGGTCACCGTGGCGGGCGGGCTCGACCGGATCCCGCACCTCGCCCGGCGGGCCGCCGCGCTCGCCCGCGAGGGCGTGGCCTTCGCGCCCGGCGCGCTCGACGCCGGCGCCGTGGCGGAGGAGGGAGGGCGCCCCGCGCTGCGGCTCGCCGACGCGGACGGCGAGCGCGTGGAGGCGGCCGACCTCGTCGTCGTGCACGCCCCGGCGCGGCCGGCGGACGGCACCGCCGCGCTCGCGCGGCTGCTCCGGATCGGCACGTCCGAGCGCGGCTTCCTGCTCGACCGGCCGGCCAGCCCGTTCGAGCCGACCGCGACGCGGATCGCCGGCGTGTACGTCGCCGGCGCCGCGGCGGGTCCCCGGACCATCGCGCAGGCGATCCGGGACGGGACGGCGGCGGCGGGGCTCGTGCTCGCCTCCCTCGTCGCGGGCGAGAAGAAGGCGCTCGAGCCGCTCGCCGCCGAGGTGGACGGGGCGAGCTGCGGCGGCTGCGGCGCGTGCGCCTCCGCGTGCCCGTTCGGTGCGGTGGTCATGGCGGGGCGCAAGGCGCGCGTCGAGGCGGCGCTCTGCCGCGGCTGCGGGACGTGCGCGGCGGCGTGCCCGACGGGGGCGGCGAGCGCGCGCCACTTCACGCGCGCCCAGATCGCGGCGGAGATCTCGGCGCTCCTCGCGAGCGGGTCGTAGCCGATGGCGCGCGAGCCGCGGATCGTCGCCTTCCTCTGCAACGGGTGCGCGTACCAGGCGGCGGACCGGGCTGGCCAGGCGAAGCTCGCGTACCCGCAGAGCCTCCTCACCGTGCGCGTGATGTGCACGGGGCGCGTCGAGCCGGCGTTCGTGCTCCAGGCCTTCCGCGAGGGCGCGGACGGGGTGCTCGTCGCGGGCTGCCACCCGGGCGACTGCCACTACGTGGACGGGAACCTCCGCGCCGCCGCGCGCCACGCCGTCCTCTCGCGCGCGCTCGCGCAGGCGGGGATCGAGCCCGCGCGGTTCCGGATCGCCTGGGCGAGCGCGACGGAGGCGGAGCGGTTCGCCGAGGTCGTGCGCGAGATGACCGAGGAGCTCCGCGCGCTCGGCCCGCTCCGCTACCAGGCCCGCGCCCTCCACGCGGTGGAGGACGCGATCCGGCTCGCGCCCCACCGGCTCGAGAGGCTCGAGGAGCGGGTGGCGGCGCCGCGCGCGCCGGGCAAGCCGCGCGTCGCGTTCTGGTGGAACGCGTCCTGCGGCGGGTGCGAGGAGGCGGTGCTCGACCTCGGCGACGCGTTCGCCGCGCTCGTCGAGAAGGTCGAGGTGGTGCTCTGGCCGGTCGCGTTCGACTTCAAGCGCCGCGACGTCGAGGCGCTGCCCGACGGCGGCGTCGACGTGGCGTTCCTGAACGGCGCGATCCGGCTCACGGAGCAGGACGAGTGGGCGCAGCTCCTCCGCCGCAAGGCGCGCGTCCTCGTCGCGTTCGGCGCCTGCGCCCACACGGGCGGCGTGGTGGGGCTCGGGAACATGTCCGAGCGGCAGGACCTCCTCGACGCGGCGTACCGCGCGCAGCCGTCCATCTCGAACCCCGACGCGGTGCTGCCCGGCCAGGTGGTGCGCGCGGCGGGCCACGACCTCTCGCTCCCCACGCTCCTCTCCGCGACGCTGCCGCTCGAGGCCGTGGTCCCGGTGGACTACACGATCCCGGGCTGCCCGCCGTCCCCCGCCGTGATCGGCGCGGCGCTGGACCGGATCCTCGGGGGCGATCTGCCGCCGGCCGGAGCGGTGCTCGCGCCGAACGCGGCGCTGTGCGAGACCTGCCCGCGCGGGGACTCGAAGCCGGAGCGGATCGAGATCGCGTCGCTCCGGCGGATCGCGACGTCGGGGATCGACCCGGAGGCGTGCTTCCTCGCGCAGGGGCTCGTCTGCCTCGGCCCGGGGACGCGCCAGGGGTGCCAGCCCGGGTGCGTCGAGGCGGGGATGCCGTGCCGCGGGTGCTTCGGTCCGCTCGACGGCGTGCGCGACGGAGGCGCCGCGATGCTCTCCGCGTTCGCGTCGCTCCTCGCCGGCGGGGAGGACGACCTGCGCGCGCTCGCGGCGGCGCTCCCCGATCCGGCGGGGACCTTCTGGCGCTACTCCTTCGCGGCGGGGCTCGTGCCGCGCCGGCCGAGGAAGGACGGGCCCTGACCATGTCGCGCCGGATCACCATCGACCCGATCACGCGCCTCGAGGGGCACGGCAGGATCGAGGTGCTCCTCGACGAGCAGGGGAACGCGCAGAGCGCCTTCCTGCAGGTCCCGGAGCTGCGCGGGTTCGAGCGGTTCTGCGTGGGGCGCGCCGCGGAGGAGATGCCCCAGCTCACCGCGCACGTCTGCGGGGTCTGCCCGGCCGCGCACCACCTCGCCTCGGCGCGGGCGCTCGACGCGCTCTACGGCGCGACGCTCCCCGCGGCGGCGCGGCGGATCCAGGCGCTCTACTACAACCTCTTCCTGTTCGAGGACCACCTCCTCCACTACTGGTACATGGGCGGACCCGACTTCTACGCCGGCCCGAGCGCCCCCGCGCCGATGCGGAACGTCCTCGGCGTGATCGCGAAGGTCGGCCAGGAGCTGGGGAGGCGGATCCTGTCGATCCGCAAGGAGGCGCGCGACCTCATGGCGGCGATCGCCGGCCGGACCATCCACCCCGTCTTCGCGCTGCCGGGCGGGATCTCGAGGCCGCTCGACGCGGAGACGATCCGGCGCGCGCGGGAGACCGCGCCGCGGCTCGTCGCGTTCGCGGAGGACACCCTCGCGTCGTTCCGCGCCGCCGTGCTCGGCGACAGGGAGTACGCCGCGGCCATCGGGAGCGAGGTCTTCCGCGTCCGCTGCCACTCGCTCGGGATGGTGGACGA
>DASSSJ010000216.1:0-21521 GCA_035708485.1 Anaeromyxobacter sp.
GACCTCGCGCGCCGGCACCGCTCGCGCGCCGGGCACGACCGCGCGGGCGTGGGACAGGCGCGCGCGCCGCAGGAGCGACGGCGTCGCGCCCGCCGCGGGCGCGGGAGGGGGCGGCGCGCCGGCGCGGCGGGCCCGCGCGAACGCCGCGGCCGCCTCGACGCAGGCGCGCGCGTCCTGCGCCTTCGGGTCCGGCGCGCGCGGCAGGAAGGGCTCGAGCCGCGCGCGGAGGCGCGCGGGGAGCGCCGCGAGCACGCGCGGCCACGTCCGCTCCGCATACGGGATCGCCGCTCCCGCCCCGACGAGCGCCCGCGCCTCGCGCGCGGACGCGAGCCCCTCCGCCCGGGCGGCCTCCGCGGCGGCGCGCACCGCGACGAGGGGGACGGTGAGCGGCCGCCACCCGCGCGCCGCGTCGGCGTGGAGGAGCGCGACCTCGGCGTCGTCGTCGATCGTCCCGTCCCGGTACCAGCGGAAGATGCGCCCGACGCCGACGACCCCGAACCGCTCCAGCTCCGCGGCCCGGAGCGCGCCCATGGACGCGCCGCCGAAGACCGCGACGCCGGCCTCGAGCGCCGCCAGGAGCTCCCGCTGCCACGGCGAGGGGCTCGCGTCGAAGAGCCCGTCCACGAGCGCGATGGCGAGCGGCCGCTCCGGGAGCACCGCGAGCACGTCGCCCGCGCGCGCGGGCGGGAGGACGCGGCAGGGCGCGATCCGGAGCGCCTCGGCGGCCGGGAGCGACGGGCCGAGGAAGACGACGACGTCGCCGGGGTGGAGGCGGGCGCGGGGTCGGGTCACAGGAGCTCCGAGAGCAGGAGGCCGGGGAGGATCACCTTCACCACCGCGACGCCGGCCGGACCCTCGAGGTCCACGGCGACGGCACGCCGGGCTCCCGCCCGCCGGAGCCGCGCGAGCGCCACCGCGAGGGCGGCGCGGGGCGAGCGCGCGCGGAGGTCGGCCAGCCGCGCGGCGTCGCGGCGCGGGCGGACGCGCTCGCACAGCGCCGCGAGCGCGACCGCGGCGCGCCGGTCGCCGAAGGCGACGTCCTCGCGCGCGCCGTGGATCTCGGTCGCGCGGGACTGCGCGGCCTCCAGCAGCGCCGCGACGAGCGCCCCGTCGCGCCCGAGCCGGCACGCGTACCCCGCCGCGACGGGGACCGCGCCGAGGTGCGGGTCCACGATCAGCGCCGCGGCGCAGGGCAGCCCGGGGTCGAAGGTGGCGGGGAGGATCGCGGTCGCGGTCGGTGCCGGGGCCGTGCTCCGGGTCGAGGTCGCGGTCGAGGTCGGGGTCGCGGTCGGGGTCCGGGTCGCAGTCGAGGTCGGGGTCGAGGTCGGGACCGACGTCGCCGTCGATCTCGCGCCCCTTCCCCCCAGATCGAACAGGTACGCCCCGAACCCCCGCGCCTCGATCGCGTCCGCGAGCTTCGCCGCCCGCGGCGCGGACCGCCGAAGCGTCGCCCGATCGATCATCCTCCGCGCCGTCTCTCGCGCCGTGAACCCGTCCGGCAGCGCCCGCGCGAGCCGGTCGCGCTCGACCGCCTCGAGCAGCGCGTGCAGGACCGCCGCGTCGCGCCGCGGCGCCGCGCCCATCCCGTTCGAGGTCCAGCGCACGAGCGCCGGGCCGAGCGACGGCGCGCCCGCGGGCGGCACGTGGACCGCGTGCGCCGGCACGACCGCGGGCCGCCCCGAGAGGAGGTCCGTTCCCTCGCGCCAGGCGAGGTGGACGAGATCCCACGCGGCGTCACCGTCCGGGTCGAGCGCGCGCGGCGACACCACCGCGTCCGCCCCGAGCCGGGCCGCGAGCCCCACGGCGGTGCCCCACCGTGCCTCGGCCGGTCGCTCCGCCGCGTGGAGCTCCGCAGCCTCCATGAGGGCGCCGCGCGCCGCGTCCTCGAACGTCGCGCCCTTCCCGGCGGTCGCCTGCAGCACGTGCCCGCGCGGGCGGATGGCGCTCGCCACCTCGACGCCGGTCCGGTCGAGCCCGGTGAGCCGCGCGAGCCGCGTCACACCGGCCACGCGGGCGGCGTGGCGCAACGCGTCGCGACTGCGCGTGGGGGCTCGCGCCACCATGGCCCGCCTTATACCGCTTGGGGAGGGGCCTGGCGCCTCGCCTGCCTCCCTTGCAGACTCCTTCACCTCCTCCATCCAAGGAGTCGAGCATGCGCGTACGCGATCTTCGTCTCGTGGCGGCCCTCCTCATCCTCGTTCCCGCCGGCGTCCTCGCCGCGGCGAGCAACGCGACCGACGGCCCGAGCGGCGGCGCGACGGTCGACTACGGCTACGCGATCGTCCAGCTCCAGCTCGATCCGCTCGCGACGAGCGCGCAGACGAAGCCGGCCAAGGGGAAGAAGATCGACTTCGGCAGCGCGGCCGTGAAGTCGTACCGGGCGCTCCTCTCCGCCCAGCGGAACGACTTCAAGCAGTGGCTGCGGGCCAACGCGCCCAGGGCGAAGGTCACCGGCGAGTACGACATCGCGCTGAACGCCGTCGCGGTGAAGCTGAACGGCGAGACCCTCGCGAAGGTGGCGAGCGCGCCGCAGGTGAGGACGGCGCAGTACCAGGGCCTCTACGCCCCGATCGCGACGGATCCGGACCTCGCGCTCATCCGCGCGCCGGAGGCGTGGGCCGCGGCGGGCGGCGGGCCCGCGAACGCGGGCGCGGGCGTCAAGGTCGCGATCGTGGACACGGGCATCGACGCGACGCACCCGTGCTTCTCGGACGCGGGCTACGCGCCCCAGCGGCAGCTCGGCGACCAGCGGTTCACGAACAACAAGGTGATCGCCGCGAAGGTCTTCAACAACAAGGCGGCCTCGCGCGGCTTCACCGCGGAGGCGATCCAGGACCACGGCACGCACGTCGCGGGCACGGTCGCCTGCAACTTCGAGACGCCCGCCAGCGTGGACGGCGTCGCGATCCCGTTCGGGATCTCGGGCGTCGCGCCGCGGGCGCTCCTCGGCAACTACAACGTCTTCCCGGCCGACGTGGCGAGCGCGCGCTCCGAGGACATCCTGAACGCGCTCGACGCGGCCTACGCCGACGGCTTCGACGTCGCGAACATGAGCCTCGGCGGCGGCGCCTCCGGCATCCAGGACCTCCTCACCATGGCGGTGGACGCGCTCGACCTGGCCGGCATGGTCGTCGCCGTGGCGGCCGGCAACAGCGGCCCGGGCCACTTCACCGTCGAGTCGCCGGGCTCCGCGGCGCGGGCGCTCACCGCGGGCGCGGCGACGGTCGGCCACTTCGTCGCGGCGCCCATCACCGCGGCCGGCGTGTCGTATCCGGGGATCACGGGCGAGTTCGCCTCGGTGTCGGCGGACCTGACCGCCGAGCTGCGCGCGGTTCCGGGGCCCGCCACCCCGGCCGCGAACAACGGGCTCTCGATCGCGTGCTCGGCGTTCCCGGCCGGCTCGCTGAGCGGCGTCGTCGCGCTGGTGTCGCGCGGGACCTGCAGCTTCTCGACCAAGATCCGCAACGCGCAGAACGCCGGCGCGGTGGCGGTGATCGTGTCGAACAACGTCGCGGGCGACGGGATCGCCATGGGCCAGGACGGCACCCCCGGCCAGCCGACGATCCCGGCCTACATGGTGTCGAACCAGGACGGCGCGGCGCTGAAGGGGGCGACGGGCACGAGCGTCACGATCGGCGCCGGGAAGGCGTACTTCGTCTCGGGCAACGACGACTTCATGGCGAACTTCAGCAGCCAGGGGCCGACCGACGTCGACTTCCGCGTGAAGCCGGACGTGGTCGCGCCGGGCGTGAACGTGCTCTCGTCGATCCCGCACCGGTTCTGCCCGGCGCCGCCGTGCTTCGCGTTCTTCCAGGGCACCTCGATGGCGACGCCGCACCTCGCCGGCTCCGCCGCGGTGCTCCGCGCCGCGAGGCCGGGGTGGTCCGCCGCCCAGATCCGCTCCGCGATCGTGAACACCGCCGATCAGGGCACCTTGAAGCGCTCGACGAGCACGGCGCTCCAGACGGACGTGAACGTCATCGGGTCCGGTCGGGAGAACCTCCTCGCGGCGGTCGGCGCCCGCGTCGCCCTCGATCCCGTCAGCGTCAGCTTCGGCGCGGTCCCGTCGGGCTCGGGCCAGACGCGGACGTTCGACGTCCAGGTGTCGGACCTGACCGGCGCGGGCGGGACGTACGACGTGACCGTCGCGGGAGGCTGCGCGGGCGCGAGCTACTCCGTCTTCCCCTCGCTGCTCTCGATCGGCTCGGGCGGGACCTCGACGGCGACCGTCACCCTGCGGGCGGAGAAGGGCGCGGCCGGCGGCGACTGCCAGGCCGAGCTGAGGATCGGCGACGCCGCCCACGCCGCGGTCTACACGCTGCTCAGGTAGGGAACGCCGTCCGGCTTGCCGCGGCCCGGGAGCGCTCCGCGTCCCCGGGCCGCCTCGCGCTGCGGCCGTCGCCGGCGCGGGTCAGCTGCGGCGGTAGTGGTCCTGCATGGGGTAGCGCCGGGCGTACGCGGCGAACGCGAGCGCCGCCGCGAACGCGAAGGCGGCGAAGAAGAACATCAGGAACGCGTTCTGCGTCACGCCCGTCGCGGCGATCCGGGCGAGCACGCCCTCGTCGCGCACGGTGGCGTTCGTGATCAGCACCCAGAGGTTGCCGAACGTCACGCAGAGCGACCAGAAGCTCATGATGACGCCCTTCATCGCGGCGGGCGCCTGGCTGTAAGCGAACTCCAGCCCGGTCGCGGACACCAGCACCTCGCCGAAGGTGAGCAGCGCGTAGGGCAGCACCTGCCAGGTGATCGACACCCGCTCTCCGCCGTCGATCCAGAGCTGGATCGCGCCCGCGGCCACCCACGCGAGCCCGGCGAAGGCGATGCCCGTCCCCATGCGGCGGAGGGCGGTCGGCTCGACGCCGAGGCGCCGGAGCGCGGGGTAGAGCACGAGGTTGTTGAAGGGGATGAGGATCATCACGAGGAGCGGGTTGAGCGCCTGCATCTGGGCGGGCTCCTTCACGAGCCACCCCAGCCAGGAGCCCGCCGGCAGCATCACCATCTGGTTGCCCTGGAGGACCCAGGTCGAGGCCTTCTGATCGAAGAGCGACCAGAACGGCGTGACGAGGCCGAAGATGACGAGGATGCGCAGGACGGCCCGCACCCCCTCCACCGCCGCCGCGGGGTGGCGGCCGCGCGCGCCGTCGAGCTGGAGCGCGGTGCCCACGCCGCCGAACAGCAGCAGCGCGCCGAGCGCGAGGCAGATCCCGATGACCACGCCGAGGCGCGGGACGAGCACGAGCGACGCCACGGCGAGCGCCACGCCGGCCCACGCCGTCACGAGCCCGGGCCCGGTGCGGCCGCGCGAGCGCAGCGCGGTCAGCGCGACCGCGAGGAAGCCGTCGGGATCGCGCGCCGCGGGGGGGACGTTCACGTAGCGCTTCCGGCCGGACCAGAAGATCACCGTGGCGACGAACATGAGGATGCCGGGGATGCCGAAGGCCCAGGCGGAGCCCCACCCGCGGAGGACGCGGGGCATGAGGAGCGACGCGAAGAACGAGCCGAAGTTGATGCTCCAGTAGAACGCGTCGTAGACGACCTTCGCCTTCTGCTTGTTGGTCTGGTCGAACTGGTCGCCGACGAAGGAGGAGACGAGGGGCTTGATGCCGCCCGACCCGAGGGCGATGAGGAACAGCCCCGTGTAGAACCCGGTGCGGTCGTCGTCGAACGCGGCGAGGCAGGCGTGCCCCGCGCAGTAGACGAGCGAGAGCCACAGGATCGTGCGGTACTTCCCGAAGAACCGGTCGGAGAGCCAGCCCCCGAGCAGCGGGAAGAAGTACACGCCGATCACGAAGGAGTGGAACACCTCCTTCGCGATCCCCGCCCGCTCCGCCACCGGCGCGTACACGAGCAGGCTCGTGACGAGGAACGGCGTGAGGATGTTCCTCATGCCGTAGAAGCTGAAGCGCTCGCAGGCCTCGTTCCCGATGATGAACGGGATCTGGCGCGGCATGCGGGCCGGGGCGGGAGCCGGGGCCGCGACGGGGGCTGCGGTGGCGGGCGTCGATTCACTCATGGTGGCACGGGGGCGGGAGGTCGGCGTCGCCGCCGAACTGTACCATCCTGCGTCCCGGACCTGCCGCGGGCGCGCCCCCGACAGGGGCTCCGCCCGCCGCTCCGGCGCGGCCCGCCGCAGGCATCCGGGCGCCGGGCGGCGAGGCCGGCCGCGGCCCAGGGCGCGGCGCCCGGGCGCACGGCGACGGGGGCCGCCGACGGTTATACCGGCCGCATGCCCGACCGCCCCGTGGACCTCGCCCTCGCCCACTACGAGAAGAACGCCGCCAACTACCTCGACGAGCTGAAGCGGCTCGTGCGGATCCCGAGCGTCTCGTTCGCCGGGTTCCCCGAGATCGAGGTCGCCCGCAGCGCCGACGCCGTCGCGGAGCTGCTCCGGCGGCGCGGGTTCGAGAAGGTCGAGGTGCTGAAGGTGGACGGCGCCCACCCGTACGTCTTCGGCGAGCGGCTCCAGGACCCCGCGCTGCCGACGCTCCTCCTCTACGCGCACCACGACGTGCAGCCGGCGGGCGAGCTCGAGGTCTGGCGCTCGCCGCCCTTCGAGCCGACGGAGCGCGAGGGGCGGCTCTGGGGCCGGGGCGCCGCCGACGACAAGGCGGGCATCCTCGTCCACGCCGCCGCGGTGGACTCCTGGATCCGCGGCGCGCACGGCATGCCGCTCAACGTGAAGATCGTCGTCGAGGGCGAGGAGGAGATCGGCTCCGAGCACCTCACGGCGTTCATCGGCCGCTACCGCTCGAGGCTCGACGCGGACGCGATGGTGCTCACGGACACGGGGAACGTGGACGCGGGCGTGCCGTCGGTGACGATCGCGCTGCGCGGGCTCGTCGTCGTGGAGGTCGAGGTCCGCGCGCTCGAGCAGAGCCTGCACTCCGGGATGTGGGGCGGCCCGATCCCGGATCCCGCCGTCGCGCTCGCGAAGATGCTCGCCGCGCTCGTGGACGCGGACGGCCGGATCGCGATCCCCGGCATCTACGACCGGGTCCGCCGCCTCACGCCGGAGCAGCGGGCGGCGATCGCGGCGCTCCCGGTCTCGCCGGACGAGTTCCGGCGCCAGGCGCGGCTCAAGCCGGGCGTCGCGCTCCTGGGCGGCGGGCGCCACCCGCTCGAGGTGAACTGGTGGGAGCCCGCGCTGGCGGTGAACGCCATCCAGGCCTCCTCCCGCAAGGAGGCGCGGAACATCATCAACGACGCCGCCTGGGCCCGCGTCGGCGTCCGGCTCGTGCCGGACATGGACCCGGCCTGGGTGAAGGAGGCGCTCGTCCAGGCGCTCGAGAAGGCCGCGCCGTGGGGCGTCGAGGTGACGACGCGCGTCGACACCGCCGGCGCGCCGTGGATCACGGACGTCTCGCACCCGGCCTTCGGCGCCGCGTTCCGCTCGCTCGAGCGCGGGTTCGGGCGCCCGGCGCTCGCGATCGGCTGCGGCGGCTCCATCGGCTTCGTGGAGCCGTTCGCGAAGGCGCTCGGCGGCGTCCCGGCCCTCCTCATCGGCGTCGAGGACCCCGCCTCCAACGCCCACTCCGAGAACGAGAGCCTGCACCTCGGCGACTTCCAGAAGGCGATCAAGAGCGCGATCCACCTCTACGCCGAGCTCGCCGAGGCGCTCGCGAGGTAGGCCGCTCGGTCTCCCGACCGCGCCGATCCGTGCCCTGGCCAGGCACTGCCCGCGAGGCGAGCGTCGCCGGCCCCCGCGTCGCGGAGTGCTCGCCCGGCCCCGCGTGCGGCCGTCCGCCCGGTGCGCGGTTATGATGGGCCGGCTCGCGTCCCGGACGGGCCCCCCGTCCGGCGCAGGCGAGGAGACCGGATGCCGCCGAGGAAGGGAACGACCGCGCGGGCGGAGGAGGCGAAGGCGCTCGAGCGCGCCCGCCACCTCCCCAACGCGCGCACCGCGGGCGACGTCGAGACGCTGAAGCGCGCCTACGC
This sequence comes from Anaeromyxobacter sp., assembly GCA_035708485.1. GTDB lineage: Bacteria > Myxococcota > Myxococcia > Myxococcales > Anaeromyxobacteraceae > Anaeromyxobacter. The sequence goes on from DASSSJ010000216.1 coordinate 7,936, forward strand.
CGATCACCTGCAGTACTCGCAAGGCAAGGACGAGCACACCGCGACCGCCCTCGACCGCTACTTCGCCGTGGCGTACGCGGTCCGCGACCGCCTGACCCGGCGCTGGATCCCCACGCAGCAGGCCTACTACAAGCGGGACGCGAAGCGGGTCTACTACCTCTCGCTCGAGTTCCTGATGGGCCGGCTGCTCGAGAACAACCTGCTGAACCTCGGGCTGCACGATCCGATGAAGGCCGCGCTCTCGGACCTCGGCCTCGACCTCGGACACGTCCTCGAGCAGGAGCCCGACGCGGGGCTCGGGAACGGCGGCCTCGGCCGGCTCGCGGCCTGCTTCCTCGACTCGCTCGCGACGCTCGGCTACCCCGCGTACGGCTACGGCATCCGCTACGAGTTCGGCATCTTCGACCAGGAGATCCGCAGCGGCTACCAGGTCGAGCGCCCCGAGGAGTGGCTGCGCTTCGGGAGCCCGTGGGAGATCGCGCGCCCGGAGTACGTCGTGCCGGTCTCGCTGTACGGCCGGACCGAGCACGGCGCCGACGCCTCGGGCAGGCTCGCGGTCCGCTGGGCCGACGCGCGGCACGTCCTCGGGATGCCGTACGACGTCCCGATCGCGGGCTACCAGAACGGCACGGTGAACACGCTGCGGCTCTGGCGCGCGCGCGCCTCGCAGGAGCTCGACCTCGCCGACTTCAACGCGGGCGACTACCTCTCGGCGGTCGAGGACAAGGGGTTCTCCGAGAACATCTCCAAGGTCCTCTACCCCAACGACCTCACGGTGATGGGCAAGGAGCTCCGCCTCCAGCAGCAGTACTTCTTCGTCTGCTGCTCGATCCACGACATCGTGGCCCGCCACCTCAAGATCCACGAGGGGTTCTCGAACTTCCCCGACAAGGTCGCGATCCAGCTCAACGACACGCACCCGGCCATCGCGATCGCGGAGCTCATGCGCGTGCTCGTGGACGAGCACGGCCTGGCGTGGGACGAGGCCTGGGAGATCTGCCGGGCGACGTTCGGGTACACGAACCACACCCTCCTGCCCGAGGCGCTGGAGAAGTGGACGGTGGACCTGTTCGGCCGCGTCCTCCCGCGTCACCTCGAGATCGTGCTGGAGGTGAACCGCCGGTTCCTGGACGAGGTGCGGCGGGAGCGGAAGGCGGACGAGGGCGCCATCGCGCGGATGAGCCTCGTCGAGGAGGGGCCGGTCAAGCACGTGCGGATGGCCAACCTCGCCGTGGTCGGGTCGAAGTCGGTGAACGGCGTCGCCGCGCTCCACACCGAGCTCCTGAAGCGCGAGCTGTTCCGGGATTTCCACGCGCTCTGGCCCGCGAAGTTCAACAACAAGACGAACGGGGTGACGCCGCGCCGCTGGCTCCTCCAGGCGAACCCGTCGCTCGCCGGCGCGATCACCGAGACCATCGGGCCGGAGTGGATCACCGACGCGGCGGTGCTGCGCGCCCTCGAGCCGCTCGCCGAGGACGCGGGCTTCCGCGCGCTCTTCCGCGACGTCAGGCGCGAGAACAAGGCGCGGCTCGCCGAGATCGTGAAGGCCGAGAACGGGATCACGCTCGACCTCGACTCCGTGTTCGACGTCCAGGTGAAGCGGATCCACGAGTACAAGCGCCAGCTCCTCGCCATCCTGCGGGTCGCGGCGGAGTACCTCCGCATCAAGGAGGACCGCTCGTACGCGCCGTACCCCCGGACCTACCTGTTCGGCGGCAAGGCGGCGCCGGGCTACGCGATGGCGAAGTGGATCGTCAAGCTCGCCAACGCGGTGGCCGACGTCGTCAACCACGACGTGGACGTGCGCGGCCGGATGACCGTCGCCTTCCTGCGGAACTACCGCGTCTCGCTCGCGGAGCGCATCTTCCCCGCCGCCGACGTGTCCGAGCAGATCTCCACCGCCGGCAAGGAGGCCTCCGGCACCGGCAACATGAAGTTCGCCCTGAACGGCGCGCTCACGGTGGGCACCCTGGACGGCGCCAACGTGGAGATCCGCGAGGAGGTCGGCCCCGAGAACTTCTTCCTGTTCGGGCTCACCGTCGAGCAGGTCGCCGCCCTCAAGAAGCGGGGCTACGATCCGTGGGAGTGGTACCGCAACGACCGCCGCCTCAAGGGCGTGCTCGACGCGGTGGGCTCCGGCGCGTTCTCGCCCGGCGAGCCGGCGCTGTTCCGGCCGATCGTGGACTCGCTCCTGAACGGCGGCGACCCGTACCTCGTCCTGGCGGACTTCGCGGCGTACTGCGCCTGCCAGGAGGAGGTCGAGCGCGCGTACCGCGATCCCGACCGCTGGACGAGGATGGCCATCCTGAACGTCGCGCGGTCCGGGAAGTTCTCCTCCGACCGGACCATCCGCGAGTACGCCCGGGAGATCTGGGGCGCCGAGCCCGTCCGCGTCGGCGACTGACGCGGCACCGCGGTCACCGCGCGGCGCGCCGCGCGCGCCGGCGCGGCGTCCAGCCGAACCGGCCCAGGTCCACGCGGCCGCGCTCGTCGAAGGCGACGCCCTCGCGCTCGAGGAGCGCCTGCTGCACCGCCGCGCCCACCGGGTCGAGGATGGACACGGCCGCCGTCCCGCGCGGACGGGCGCCGAGCACGCGCTGCCACGGCACGTCGTGCCTCGCGCCGCGCAGCGCCGCGAGCGCGTACCCCACCTGCCGGGCCCCGCGAGGCTTGCCGGCGAGGAGCGCGATCGCGCCGTACGTCGTCACGCGGCCGCGCGGGACCCGGCGCACGATCCGGTAGATCTCGGCCCAGCCGGCGGGGAGCGAGCGCACCGGGGCAGGTTAGCCGACCCGGGCTCGCCCGCGCCGGCCGGCGCGGGGTCGCGGCGGCTCCCGCGCCGGGGCCCATCTCTCCATGGAACTCGAGATCGCGACCTCCGAGGCCGCGCGGGGCGGCGACGGTCGCCGGTTGCTTTCGCCGCGGAGGTCTCGTCTGATGGCACCCGGCCGTCCTGCCGTGGGAGAGGGGAACGTGGGCTCCAGCGGAGCGCTCCAGCCGAGTCCTGCCGGTCCTGCGCCGGCCGGTCCGCCGCGGCCGTCCACGGGCGGCGCCGCTCCGGTCCCCGCGCGCCAGGGGCGCGGCGTCGCGCCGGATCCCTCGGGCCTCGCCTGGACGCGGCTCGGGATCGGGATGGTCTCGGCGGGGTACGCCGCGGTCGCGCTGCACGGCCTCGTTCGCTCCGTGGACCGGACGCCCGAGATCGCGACGGCTGCGATCACGGCGATCGCCTTCGTCGTCGCGCGGCCGCGGCCGCGGCTCGCGTCCGCGCTCGCGGTCGCGACGGTCTGGGCGGAGATCTCGTTCGGCCTCCTCGCGACCGACAACCCGCGGACCTCCGGCGTCCTCGTGTATCCCGTCCTGGCGGCCGCGGCGGCGTTCCTCGTCGGCGGCCGGGCGGCGACCGTGCTCGCGGCGTGCAGCGTCGCGGTCCTCGCCGGCGACGCGACGCTGGACCGCGCGTGGGGGGCGAGACCGGGCGGGGACGGGACGCACTGGACGTTCGTCGCGTCGCTCCTCACGCTGGGCAGCGCGCTCCTCGCGCGCGCGGTGCGGCGGTCGTACGGCGCCGTGCTGGTGCGTTCGGAGGACGCGCGGCGCCGCTACGCCGAGCTCTTCGCGAGCGCGCCGGACGGCCTCGTCGCGCTCGAGCCGGACGGCCGCGTCGCCGAGGTGAACGCGGCGGCGGCCGCCCTGCTCGGCGCGAGCCCGGCCGCGCTCGAGGGCGCCGCGATCGAGGACGTCCTGCGGAGGGCCGGCGCGGCGGGGGAGGTGGACCTCGGCGACGCGTCGACGCCCGGATCGCCCCTCGCCGTCGCGCTCGAGCGGAGCGGCGGCGCGCCGCGCGCGGTCGAGATCTCGGCGCGCCGGGAGCCGGGCGCCGGCGGCCACCCGATCCTGGTCCTGCGCGACGTCACGCAGCGCCGGCTCGTCGAGGAGCGGCTCGGCCACGCGCAGCGGCTCGAGTCCGTGGGGCGGCTCGCGGGCGCGGTCGCGCACGACTTCAACAACGTGCTCCAGGCGATCGCGGGCTCGGCGGCGGCGGCCGCCGAGCACCCCGAGCCGCGGGTGCGGGAGCTCGCCCGCGAGATCGTCGAGGCGGAGCGGCGCGGGGCGGCGCTGACGCGGCAGCTGCTCGCCTTCGCGCGCCGCGACGTCCACCGGCCGGAGCGGCTCGACCTCGCGGAGGTCGTGTCCGGGATGGAGCGCCTGCTGCGGCGCGTGCTCGGTCCTCGCCACGCGCTCGCGCTCGACCTCGCCCCCGGCGTCCCCGTGCTCACGGACCGGGCTCAGCTCGAGCAGGCCACGCTGAACCTCGTCGCGAACGCCCGCGACGCCATGCCCGGCGGCGGGACGGTCGACGTCGCGATTCGCCCGCTCGACGGCGCGTCGGCCGGCGCGCTCGGCTCGACGCTGGCGACGCCACGCCAGGCGCTGCTCGAGGTCCGGGACGCCGGCGTCGGGATGACGCCCGAGGTGAAGGCGCGCATCTTCGAGCCGTTCTTCTCCACGAAGCCGCGCGGCCAGGGCACCGGGCTCGGCCTCGCCACGGTCCACGGGTTCGCGGCGCAGAGCGGCGGGCACGTCGAGGTGGAGAGCGCGCCAGGTCGCGGCTCGACCTTCCGCGTCTTCCTCCCCGCCGCGGAGGCGGCCTGACCGGGGCGCGCGCCGCCGCGCTCGCGCTCGGCCTCGCCGGCGCCGCCGCGGCGCGCGCGGGCCCGACCGTCGCGCCGGCGACCCCCCGGGCCGCGTGGTGGTCGGACGGCGAGCCGCGCGCCTTCGTGGCGGGGCAGGTGGAGCTCGGGACGACGGAGCACGCGCGCGCCGTCGCCGGATGGGGCCGCCCGTGGTGGCTCTGGGGCGGGGTCCTCGCCGACGCGTGGCTGAACGAGGCCATGGCGAGCTTCACGTTCGGCGGGCGGGCAGCGCTCCGGGCGGCGAACCTGGAGGTCCACCGCCGCGTGACCCGCAACTGGCGGCGGATCCCGATGCCGCCGCTCGACCGCCACGCGGAGGTCGCGCGCGGCGACGGCTCGACCCTGCACGCGTGGGATCTCGACGCGTGGGGCGCCGTCCCGACGCCGGGCGGCTACGCGCTCTGGGAGGCGCAGGCGACCCGGCTCCTCGGGCTCTCGCGCGACGTGCACGTCTTCGACGAGGGCGTGCACGCCATCGTCCGGCCGCCCTGGTCCGGCCTGGCGTCGCTCGGCTGGGTGGCCGATCTCGCCGCCGGCACGCTCAACGCCGGCGCGTCGGCCGACCTCACCTTCCTCGGGCGCGGGGACGCGCGGCGCGTCCGCGCCGGCCCGATGCTCGCCTGGACCCCCACGCCCCGCTGGACGCTCCGGGGTCAGCTCCTGTTCACGATCTCGAGCCCGGACGCGCTGCCGGCGTGGGACGCGCTGTCCGGAGGGCTCGTGGTCGGGTACCGCACCGCGACGCGCTCGCGCGAGCCGGCGCGGCCGGCCGGCCCGGCGCCTTGAGGGCGCCGCGGCGCGGGGCTGCCGCGACGCCGGCCCGCGAAGCGGGGTATCCTCTCCGGCCGGGTGGGGATTGGACGCCGGACGGCGCGAGCGCTCGCGCGCCGTCCCGACGGGAGCCGACGCCGGTGATCCAGGATCGCGACCCGTTCGCCCCCGACGACGACCCGACCGTGCTGGGTCCGCTCGCGGAGCGCGATCCCGACGCGCCGCTCGAGCCCTCCGCGGAGTACGTCGTCACGGGCGCGGTGTCGTTCGACGACGTGCTGAGGCGCGCGCGGCGGCAGGGGTTCGTGGCCGGGGCCGCCGCGGGCGGCGTGGCCGGCGCGCTGGTCGCGGCCGTGCTCGCGCTCGCGATGCGGCCCGCCGCGCCGGCGATCGCGACGATCGCGCCGGCGGACCCCCCGGCCCCCGAGCCCGCCGAGGCGGCGCCCTCCCGGGCGCGCGCCCCCCGCGCCGCGGCCGCGAGCGGCACGGAGCCGCGCGCGACCGAGCCCGCGGGCCCTCGACCCGAGGCGCGCGCGGAAGGCGTCGCGGCCGCGGCGCCGGCGCCGGAGCCCGGGGACGGCGCCGCCGACGCCGCAGCGGCGCACGCGGACGCGGTGGCGAGCCGGCCGCCGGACGCGAGGCCCGCGGGCGACGCGGCCTCGGCGGAGGCGCAGGGCGACGCGGCCTCGGCGGAGGCGCAGGACGCGAAGGAGCCCGCCGCGTCGGACGAGGCCGCGCAGCGCGGACGTCCGCCGCGGGAGCGCGAGGTCGCCGCGGCGATCTCCGCCCGCCGGGACGACCTCGAGGCGTGCGTGGCGGAGACGCCGGGGGACGGCGCCGCGGCCCGGGGAAGGCGATTCCGGTTCCTCGTCGTCGTCGATCCGAGCGGCCAGGTGTCGGAGGCCCGGACCTACGACGAGGCGATCGGCGCGACGCCGCTCGGCGTCTGCCTCGTCCGGCTCGCGAGGGAGACGACGTTCCCCCCGTTCGACGGCGAGCCGGTGAGCGTCGAGGTGCGCGTCCACGACGAGAACCCGGAGTGACGGCGGAGCCGACGCCCCATTCCGGGCCGCGGCCGACATCTCGCTTTCCGCGCGCCGGGTCGCGCGGTAGCTTCCGGGCATGAGAACGCTCCGGCTCCCCGCCGTCGCCGCGGCCGCCGCGCTCGTCGCGGGCTGCGGCTTCCAGTCCATCCCGCAGTCCGAGAACGCGGTCGCCGCCGCCTGGGCCGAGGTGCAGAACCAGTACCAGCGCCGCGCCGACCTGGTCCCGAACCTCGTCGAGACGGTGAAGGGGTACGCGACGCACGAGCGCGAGACGCTCGAGAGCGTGGTGAACGCCCGCGCGAAGGCGACGTCCGTCCAGCTCACGGTGGACCAGCTCACCCCGGAGAACATGAAGAGGTTCGAGGCGGCGCAGGGCGAGCTGCGCAGCGCGCTCGGGAGGCTGCTCGCGGTCGCCGAGAGCTATCCGCAGCTCAAGGCGAACGAGAACTTCCGCGACCTGCAGGCGCAGCTCGAGGGGACGGAGAACCGGATCACCATCGCGAGACGCCGCTACATCGAGCAGGTGCAGCAGTTCAACAACCTCGTCACCGTGCCACCGACGAGCTGGACCAACTCGATGTTCTACAAGAAGCAGCCCAAGGCGCAGTTCGCCGCGACGACCGAGGGCGCGGAGAAGGCCCCGCAGGTCAAGTTCTGATGCGGGGCGCCGCCGCCGCCGCGCTGCTCGCGCTGGCCGCCGCCGCGCGCGCCGAGCCGCCGATCCCGCCGCTCGCCGGTCCGGTGGTGGACGCCGCCGGCCTGCTGTCGGCGGGCGACGAGCGCCGGCTGTCCGAGCTCGCGCGGAGCGCGCGCGCGCGCGAGGACGGGCAGGGCGTCCAGCTCCAGTACCTGATCGTCCGCTCGCTCGACGGCGTGCCCATCGAGGACTACTCGATCCGCGTCGCCGAGGCGTGGAGGCTCGGGACGAAGGGGCGGGACAACGGCCTCCTCGTCACGGTCGCGGTCGAGGACCGGGCCTTCCGCATCGAGGTGGGCGGCGGCCTCGAGGGCGAGATCCCGGACGCGCTCGCGCGCCGGATCGGCGACCGCCTCCTCGTCCCCGCCTTCCGGGCGGGGCGCTTCGCGGACGGGCTCTACGACGCCGGCGCGGAGCTCCTCACCCTCGCCGGCGTCGCGCCCGAGGACGTGCAGGCCCGCGCGCGGCGACGGGATCGCGGGGTCACCCGGATGCCGTCGGGCCTCGGCGTCCTCGTCGCGATCTTCGTGATCCTCTGGATCGTCTCGAACGTGTTCCGCGGCTTCGGCCCGCGGCGGCGGCGCCACCTCTGGTGGGGCGGCGGCCCGTGGATCGGCGGCGGCTGGGGCGGGGGCGGCGGCCTCGGCGGCTTCGGCGGGGGCGGGGGCGGCGGCTGGTCCGGCGGCGGCGGCGGGTTCTCGGGCGGCGGCGCCTCCGGGCGCTGGTAGGAGACCTTCGTGGCGATCGACCGGTACTTCGGGGAGGACGCGCGGGCGCGCATCGCGGACGCGGTGCGGCGGGCGGAGGCGCTCTCGCGCGGCCAGATCGTCCCGGTGGTGGTCGCGAAGAGCGATCCCTACCCCGAGGCGCGGTTCCGCGGCGCGATCCTGGGCGCGGCGCTCGCGACCGGGATCGCGCTCGCGGCCCACGCGCCGCTCTCGCTCGTGGAGCTGGCGCTCCTCCAGCTCCTCGCCGGGGTGGCGGGCGCGCTCGCCGCCTCCTGGGATCCGATCGAGCGCGTCCTCGTGGGCGCGCGCGCCATGGACGAGGCCGCCCGCGCGCGGGCGCTGCGCGCCTTCCACGAGCACGGGCTCCACCGGACCGAGCACGGGACCGGCGTGCTCGTGTTCGCGTCGCTCTTCGAGCACGAGGCGGTGGTGCTCGGCGACCACGGCATCCACGCGCGGATGGGGGACGACTGGGGCCGCGCGGTCGCCGCCCTCACCGCGGGGATGCGCGCCGGCGACCCGGCGAAGGGGTTCGTGGACGCCATCGCCGTGTGCGGCGCGCGGCTCGCAGAGCACTTCCCGCGCGACCCGCAGGCCGCGAAGGCGCCGAACGAGCTCGAGGACGCGATCCGGGCGTCGCGGACGTGAGCTACTCCTCCTCGATCCGCCCGAACATGAGCTGCACGAACGCCTTCTCCTGCGGGGGCGTGAACACGTACACGTGATCGCCCGGCTCGAGGACGGTCCGGCCGCGCGCGGCGACGAGGTCGCGGCCGCGCACGACGAGCATCACCGCGGAGCCCTCCGGGATGGGCAGGTCCGAGATGCGCGAGCCCGCCACCGCGCTCGCGGGCTCGACGTAGAACGACATGACCTCGCCGGAGAGCCGCTGCGTCGACATGATCTCGAGCATGGCGCGCGGCGCGGGCGGGCCGCCGGCCTCGAGCTCGAGCTTGCGCGCGAGCCAGCGCACCGTGGTGCCCTGCACCACGGAGGAGACGACGACGACGAAGAACACGACGTCGAAGACGTGCATCGCGCCGCCGACGCCCGCGAAGACCGGGAACGTCGCGAGCATGATGGGGACGGCGCCGCGGAGCCCCACCCAGGACACGAACACGAGCTCGCGGCGCGGGATCCGGAACGGGGCGAGGCAGAGCGCCACCACGAGCGGGCGCGCCACGAACGCGAGGAAGAGGCCGAGCGCGAGCCCCTCCCCGGCGACGCTCGCGAGGCGCGAGGGGAACGCGAGCAGGCCGAGGAGGAGGAACATCGCGACCTGGCTGAACCAGGCCATCGCGTCGTGGACGCGCCGCAGGCCGGCGAGGTAGGGGAGCGGCGCGTTCCCGAGGACCACCGCGGCGACGTAGACCGCGACGAAGCCGCTCCCCCAGAGCAGCGTCGGCGCGCCGAACGCGAAGAAGGCGATCGCGAGCGAGAGCACCGGGTAGAGGCCGCTCGCGGCGAGGCGGACGTTCGCGAGGACCCACCGGCCGCCGTACCCGATCCCGAGCCCCAGGGCGGTGCCCATCGCGAGCTCGAGGATCGCCTCGCCCGCGACCGCGAGGCTCGCGCCCTCGCCGTGCGCCACGGCGCCGGTGACCGCGAGCGTCAGGATGACCGCCATCGGGTCGTTCACGCCCGACTCGATCTCGAGCAGGTCGGCGAGCCGCTGGCGGACCTTGACCCCCGATCCGCGGAGCATCGAGAAGACCGCCGCCGCGTCCGTGGACGAGACGATGGCGCCGAGGAGGAACGCGCCCGACCACGACATCCCGAGGGCGCGCGCGCCGAGGGCCATGACGCCCGCGGTCCCCACGACGCCGAGCGTGGCGAGCACCGCCGCGGGCGCGAGCGCCCGCCGGAGGCTCGCCATGGCCGTGTTGAGGCCGCCGTCGAAGAGGATGAGGACGAGCGCCACCGTCCCGACGCGGAAGGTGAGGCGGTAGTCCTCGAACGGGATCCGGCCGAGCCCCTCGGAGCCGGCGAGCACGCCCACGAGCAGGAAGAGGAGGACGAACGGGACGCCGAGCCGCCCCGACGTCCGCGACGCCACGGCGGAGACGCCGAGGAGGATGCCCATGACGAGGAGGGCGATCGCGGTGGGGAGCGGCTCGATGGGCACCGCGAGGAGCGTAGCGGAGGGTGGGCGTCGCGTCGCGATCCCGACCGCGCGCCCGACCCGACCGAACCTTCACGCCCCCCCCATCCGCCTGAACGGGCAGCTCCGGCAGACGGGATGCTCCTCGTACCGCGCCACGAAGGCCCGGAACCCCGGATCCGCCCAGAGCTCGCCGAGCGGCCGCTCCGCCGCGGACCCGAAGCCGCCCAGCTCGCCGCGCGCCGCCGCGGGGTGCGGGCAGGGCGCGAACCGACCGTCCGCGTGCACCCAGGCCTCGCGCCCCACGAACGGGCAGGGACCCGCGGGCGCGGGCGCGGCGGGGTCCTCCGCGAGCGCGGCGACGTTCTGGAGGAGCACCCGCTCGCCGGACGGGAGCCGCGCCTCCTCGGCCGCAGCGCGCATCTCCGCGACCGCCGCGTTCCAGCGCCGGAGCGCGTCGCGATCGCGGCGGAGCGAGAGCGCCGCCATCCAGGGCGCGCGCACCTGGAGCTGGTTCACCTTGACCCGGTCCACGCCGAGCGCCGCCGCGAGCCGCACGATCCCCGCGAGCTCGCGGACGTTCGCCTCCTGCGCAGTGACCTGGAACGACACCCGGCACCGCCGTCCGCCCGCCCGCGCCGCCGCGTCGCGCGCGGCGACGAGCGCCTCCGCGTTCGCGATCGCGCGATCGAAGGGGAGGCCGGGCATGACGGCCTCGGCGGTCGCGGCGGTCGCGCCGTTCCAGGAGAGCTTCACGTCGGACGCGACCGGCACGAGCCGCGCCGCCCAGGCGGCGGCGCCCCGGCCCGGGAACGTCCCGTTCGTCGTGAGGTTGAGCGCGACGCCGAGCGCGGCGCACAGGTCGACGAGCGCGTCCAGGCCCGCCCAGAGGAGCGGCTCGCCCAGCGTGGACGGGATGACCTCGGCGAGCCCGGCGCGCGCGGCGTCCCGGAGCACCGCCTCCGCGAGCGCGGGTGCCATGCGCCGCGGCGGGCCGGGCGGCCGCGCCTCGCCGAACCCGCACATGGGACACGCGAGGTTGCAGTCGTCCGGGTTCGTGACGAGGGTGAGCCGCCACGGGGCCGCGGGGGGCTGCGCGCGCGTTGACAAGGCCTCCGTTGTAACGGAAAACGGAGCCGCCATGAAGAACGCGCGAGAGTCGTCCGGCCGGGGCCGAAAGCGAGCGGCCGCGCCCTCCCCCGAGCCCCGGCAGGCCCCCGAGGCGCGCGAGATCGCCGCGGGCGGCAAGGACCTCACCCCGGTGGTGGGCGGGAACCTGCGGCGGCTGCGGAGCCAGCGGAGCCTGTCGCTCGAGCGCCTGTCCCAGCTCTCCGGCGTCTCGCGCGCCATGCTCGGGCAGATCGAGCTCGGCCAGAGTGCCCCGACGATCAACGTCCTCTGGAAGATCTCGTCGGCGCTCGGCGTCCCGTTCTCCGCGCTCATCACGGCGCGCGGCGCGCCCGGGCCCCACGTCCTGCGCGCCGAGCAGGCGAAGCACCTCACGAGCCACGACGGCACCTTCTCCTCGCGCGCGCTCTTCCCGTTCGACGAGCCCCGCCGCGTCGAGTTCTACGAGCTGCGGCTCGCGCCGGGTGGGGTCGAGAAGGCCGACGCCCACAACCCGGGGACGACCGAGAACCTCGTCGTCTCCGCGGGCGCGGTCGAGATCGAGGTCGCCGGCCGGAAGGAGCAGCTCGGCCCGGGCGACGCGATCGTCTTCGAGGCGGACGTCCCGCACGTGTACCGGAACCGGGCCGACCGCGAGACGGTCATGTACCTCGTGATGACCTACGCGGACACCGTGGGGTAGCCCGGCGGGGTGGTCCGAGGTGGGTGCCGCCCCTCCCGGGCCCCGCGAGGCGAGGTCGTGTCGTCGTGGGAGTGCGGCGACCCGGGGCGCATGTGAGATTACCCCCCGACGCGACACCTCGCGGGGAGGACGCCCTGTCACCGAAGTCCGGAGAGCTGCTGGTCGCCCGGGGTCTCGCCACGCCGGAGCTCGTGGAGCAGGCCGCCGTCGAGGGACGCGCGCGCGGCGAGCCCCTGTGCACGCGCCTCCTCGCGCTCGGCCTCGACGAGGCGGACCTCGCCTCGGTCCTGTCCGAGAAGCACGGCGTCCCGGGGGTGGACCTCTCCCGGACGGCCATCCCCACCGATCTGCTCGACCTCGTCCCGCGCGCCGTCGCGGAAGGCGACCTCATCCTGCCGGTGTCGCTGGAGGGCGACCGGCTGCACCTCGCGATGGCGCGGCCCGCCGACGAGCGCATCCTCGCGGAGGTCCGGTTCGTGACCGGGCGCGAGGTCTCGCCGTACGTCGCCTGCCGCGGCGCGCTCCTGCGCGCGATCGGGGAGGCGTACGAGGCGCGCGCCCGGAACGCCGCGCTCTGGCGCGGGAAGGCGAGCGCGTCGGGCTCGCCGCACCTCGAGGTCCTCGTCCCCTACGCCGAGGAGGTCGTGGAGGCGGACCAGCCCATCCCGGACGACGAGGTCGTCATCGAGGTCGAGCCCGCGGTGCACGAGGCGCCGCAGCGGACCGGCGGCCCGCTCGTGCTCGCGGTGGACGACGAGCCGGAGATCCGGACGCTCGTGCAGAAGACGCTCGTCGGGAAGGGCTACGAGGTCGAGCTCGCGGCGGACGGCCAGGAGGCGCTCGAGAAGGCGGACGCGCTCGTGCCCGACCTCATCCTGCTCGACGCGATGCTCCCCAAGGTCCACGGGTTCGAGGCGTGCCGGCGCATCAAGGCGAACGCCCGCACGAGGCACGTCCCGGTCATCATGATGACCGCGATCTACCGCGGCTGGCGATTCGCGCAGGACGCCCGCGAGACGTACGGCGCGGTGGACTACATCGAGAAGCCGTTCCGGCTCGAGGACCTCCTGCGGCGGATGGAGGAGGCGCTGCTCCGGGGCGGCGAGCGGTCCGTGGCGAGCGCGCACCGAGAGGACGTCCAGGACCCGCGGCTCGCGAAGGGGCGGGAGCTCCTCGCGGCGGGCCGGGTCGCGGACGCGGTGGCGGAGCTCCAGGCAGCGGTGCGCGCCGACCCGCGCTCGCCCGACGCCCTCTTCCAGCTCGGCCGCGCGCTCCGCGCCGCCGGCGACGCGTTCGGCGCGATGACCGCGCTGGAGCGCTCCGTCGAGATCGCGCCGCGGCACCTCGCGGCGCTCCGCGCGCTCGCGGCGATCTACGAGGAGACCGGCTTCCGCCGCAAGGCGGCCGAGATCCTCGAGCGCGCGCTCCCCGCCGCGCCCGACGACGCCGCGCGCGGCGCGATCCGCCGCGACCTCATGCGGCTGATCGCGTAGCCCGGGCGGGCGCGCCCCGCGCCCGTCCGCGCCCGCGCGCCGCGCGCACGCGGCACGCGGGCACGACCGCTGCGGCGCCCCTCGACGCTCGGCCCCGGCGCGCGGCGGGCCGCCCGGGCCGAACCTCGCGCCCGCGCCGCCCGCGGGTAGGATCGCCGCGCATGGGCGCGTACGAGCTCTTCGCCTCCCTGGCCCTCGCCGCCGCCGCGGGCCTCCTCATCGGCCTCGAGCGCGAGCGGTCGA
>DASSSJ010000217.1:0-5941 GCA_035708485.1 Anaeromyxobacter sp.
CAGCGAGAGCAGCGTGATGATGTCGGGCTGCGAGAGCGGCGGCGCGCCGGCGGGGCGGGGCGCGCCGGTGGCCGTCGGGCGCCGTCACCGGTCCGTCCATTCCCAGCGCAGCTTGAGGTCGAGCCCGTGGTCGCCCGCCTGCACGTCCGGGTTGTCGTTGTCCCACTGGTACTGGACCGAGCTGTGCGAGCCGAGCCGGAGCTCCGCCTGCGCCTTCTGCCCGCGCCCGCCGGAGAGGGGCGCCTGGTAGCGCAGCCGCAGCCGGTCCTTCAGGAGCAGGGACTCGACCTCGGCGCGCGGCTCCACCTGGCCCGAGCTCTCCGACCACTCGCTCGTGATCCGGACGTCGATGTCGCGCACCACCTCGCCGCGCGGCACGAACCGGCGGACCTGCTCGTCGAGCCCGGAGGCCGAGAAGATCGCCTGCGCCGCGGCGGCGGTGGCCATCCCCTGCACGCCCGCGCTCGCGGAGGCGTCGCGCCGCGTGAAGCCCAGCGAGAGCAGCGTGATGATGTCGGGCTGCGAGAGCGGCGGCGCGCTCGTGAGCGTGAGCTGCGGGTCGGAGAGCGGGCCGAACGCGTGCAGGAAGATCTGGTAGTCGCGCACCTGCGACTCGCCGTGGACGTCGAGGGCGATCTCGATCTTGCCGCGGTCGGTGAAGTCGAGGACCGCGTGCGACAGCGCGAACTCGTTCCCGCGGAAGCGCACGCGGCTCCCGTCCGACAGCGCGAGCGTCCCGACCAGCCCGGGCGCCGCCGAGGTCCCCGTCAGCGTGAGGTCGCCCCGGACGTCGCCCGAGACGACGTCGTTCTCCACGCGGGCGTCGCCGTCCACCGCGATCTGCACGTCGAGGCGCAGCCACTCGCCCGCCTTGTCGTACGGCCTGGGCGGCGGCGGGGGCTTGCGGCTCTTCTGCAGCAGGCTCCGCTCGAGGTCGAGGTTCGCCGTGTAGCGGGCGCGCACGACGTGGAGCCGGCCGGTCACCGCCGTGTCGTCGAGCGTGCCCGCGACCTCGAGCCGGCCGGACAGCGTCGTCGGCAGCCAGGCGGGCACCGCGACGGGCACCTCGTCGAGGCGCACGTCCAGCCGGTGGCGCACCGGGGCGAAGGAGGCGAGCTCCACCTCGCCGCCGAGCACCGCCCGGCCGCCGTTCACCGCGCCGGAGAGCTGGTCGAACAGGATCCGGTTCTGCGAGAAGGCCAGGTCGCCGCGCAGCTCGGAGAGGAGCACGTTCGTCCCCTTCAGCTGGAAGCCGACGTCGTCGAGCCGGCCGGCGCCGACGAGCACGGGGTCCCGCGCGGTGCCCGAGACGAGCGCCTCGAGCGTGAGGAGGCCGTGGGGCCGCTTCAGGTCCGGCACGAGCCCGGCGAGCAGCCGGAGGTCCACCGTCCCCGCGGCGGAGAGGTCGATCTCGCCGCTCTCGGCGCCGGAGCCGGAGAGCGTGAGCTCCGTGTTGGAGCCGCGCAGCACGAGCTCCTGCACGTCGACGCGGCCGCGCGACACGGTCACGACGACCGGCCCGGCGGCCTCCACCTTGAAGTCCGCGTGGCCCGCCTCGACCGCGTCGAGCCGCAGCCGGGCGCGCGCGGCGGCGAGGTTCGCGAGCTCCCCCTCCGCCGTCGCCTCGCCGCGGACCTTCGCCCGGAGCCCCGCGGGCGCGCCGCCCGGCACGAGCCGCGCGACGTCCTCGAGCGCGAGCTCGGCGCGCGCCCGGAACGGCATGCGGCCGTCCAGGGTCGCCTCGCCCTGGACCTGCACGGCGTCGCTCGTCGCCGTCGCGAGGACGCTCCGCTCGTGCACCGTGCCGCCCACCTGGACCGTCCCGAGCCCCACGCCGTGGAAGGAGACGCCGTCGCCGTTCGCCGCGAACCGCACGTCCGGGTACTCGAAGGAGCCCTTCAGCGCGGCGGTGCCGCTCGCCGACCCCGCCCAGCCGCCGCCGGGGAGCCCGAGCGCGTCGAGCGGGACGCCCGCGAACGCGACCTCGAGATCCCACGGGATCGGATCCTGGAACCCCCACCACCCGGACCAGCGGACGGCGCCCGGCCCGCGCCGCAGCTCGGCGCGCTCGAGCCGGGCCACCGCGCCGTTGCGGAAGGCGCCCGCCGCGCGCCCCGAGTCGAACGGGCGGCCGAACAGCACGCCGGTCCCGAGCCGCCCCTCGAAGGTCCCGTCGAGCGCGCCCGCCTTGCCGGTCGCCGTCCCCGAGACCTGGACGTCGCCGTCGAAGCGATCGCGGAGCACGCGCGTGCTCGGGACGTAGTCCCGGACCGCGTCGAGGAGGTCCCGCACCCGCCCCTCCCCCTGGAGGCGCGAGGAGAGCACCCGCGGCGGGACGGGCTCGAGGTCCACCACCGCCTCGCCGCGGTAGCGGCTCTGGCCCTTCACGCCCTGGCCGTCCTGGATGCGCACGAGGAAGTCGGGGCCGTAGAGGACGTCCGCGGCGGCGTTCCCCAGGTCGAGGTCGAGGAACCGGAAGCCCTCGATGCGCGTCCCGCGCGCGACGACGCGCGGGTTCGCGTACGTCGGCGAGGAGATGGTGCCGTCCACGTGGGCGAGCCCGGACCAGGGGATCCCCGCGATGGCGCCCATCGCGTCGAGGTCCACCGCCCCGCGCCAGCGGACGGAGTACCCGCCGTCCTTCCCGAAGCGCGCCACCGCGTCGACGTCCGACGTCCCGCGCCCGGCGCTCACGCGCGCGGCGTCGAACGAGAGCGCCTCCTCGGTGACCCGGACGCCGCCCTGGATCCGCCCGCGCTTCACGTTCACGACGCCGCGCTCGCCGAGCGGGGCGATCCGCCAGGAGCGCGTGAGCGCGCGCAGATCGCGGAACTCGCCCGCGAGCGTGCCGGCGAGGCTCGGCGGCGCGAGCGTCCCGCCGAGGCGCCCCTTCCCGTCGAGCTTCACGGTGACCCACGAGCCGGCCACGTCGACGCGCTCGAGGATCTCCGCGAGGTCCACGCCGTCGAGGTCCACCTCGGCCTCGAGCTGCACCGGCAGGGCGAGGCCGACCGTGCCCCGCCCCGACACGCGCCCCGCGCCGTACGGCCACTCGAGCCGGTCCACCGCGAGGGCGCGGCCGGCGAGGTGGACGTCGGCGCGGACGTCCCCCGGCGTGAACCACGCGACCCGCGCCTTCTCGAGCCGCAGCTTCCCGGAGACGGAGGGGTGCGCCGCGGGTCCCGTCACCTTCGCCTCGGCGAACACCTTCCCGTCCGCGTCCGCGTCGCGCGCGATCCGCGCGAGGGCGAGGACGTCGCGGAACCGCCCGGACGCGGTCGCGACGAGGTCGAGCTCGGGCGCGCAGAAGCCGCCGATCCGGCCGCGCGCGTCGACCCGCACCCCGTCCACCTCCGCGTCCGCGCCGACCACCTCCGCCGAGGAGAGATCGACCGCGACGTCGGCGGCGACCGCGACCCTCGCCGCCGCGAGCGGGCGGTCGTCGAGCCCTTCGAGCCGGAGGCTCGCCGCCGAGACCTCGAGCCGGGCGCGGCGCAGCGGCGCCGCCAGGGACCGGAGCGTCCGCGCGGCCGGGCGCGTGGTCGCGTCGATCCCGCGCGCCGCGAGGCGCACGCCGCCGGGGAGCGCGAGGTCGAGCGAGCCGCCCTGGATCTCGACGCGCTCGACGTCGACGTCCTCGGGGACCGGCGACGCGCACCGCCCGCCCCCGCCCCCGGAGCCGCCCGCCGGGATCGCCGCGACCAGGCGGGGGTTCACCGCGCGGACCTCTGCGAGCTGGACGCGCCCGCCGAGCGCCTGGATCGGCGCGAGGCGCGCCGAGGCGGCGTCGGCCTGGAGGAGAGGGGCCGCCGGGGGGCCGACGCGGAGGCCCTCGACGACCAGCTCGAGCGCGAGCGGGCTCACGCGGCAGGTCCGGAACGCGAGCGGGACCCCGGCGGCGTCCTGCGCCCGCGCCGCGGCGAGCGCGCAGATCCGCTCCCCCGCCCACCGCGTGCGCAGCACCCCGAGCGTGGCCGCGGCGAGCGCGAGCACGAAGCCGAGGAACGCGAGGGCGAGGGTCCGCTTCTTCAACGCTGGGATTGTCGCGCGGCCGACGCGCTGCGCCAAGTCGGCGGAAGTGGGGCGGCGTGGTCACTTCAGCGAGTCGAGGTACCGGTCGATCTCCGACAGGTCGATGCGGGAGGCGCGCTCGCCCGCGCGCGCCCCCCGGGCGGGCTCGGGGGGCGCCTCGAGCCCCAGGTCGCGGGCGATCCGGTCCACGAACTTGTCGTCGATCTCCCGGGCCCGCGCCACGAACCCCTCGAAGAGCGCGTTGTCGCAGATGGTGTTGATGAGGCGCGGCGTGCCGCGGCTGTGCGCGTGGACGCGCGCGAGCGCCGCGGCCGAGAACGGGACCCGCGGCGCGCCGGCGAGCCGGAGCCGGTGCCGGACGTAGGCCTCGGTCGCCTCCGGCGAGAGCGGCTCGAGGCGGTACTTGAGCGACACGCGCTGGGCGAGCGGCGGGTCGAGCCGCAGGTTGTCCTCGATCTCGGGGAGGCCGAAGAAGACGAAGGAGAGGAGCTTGCGCTCGGGGACCTCCAGGTTCAGCAGGCCGCGGAACTCCTCCATGATCTCCTTCGTCGCGAGCATCTGGGCCTCGTCGATGAGGACGACGGCCTTCTTGCCCTGCTCGTAGATCTTCACGAGCCGCTGGTAGAGCTGCGACAGGAGCGCGAGCTTCTCCTCGGCGGGGCTCTCGACGCCGAGCTGGAGCGCGATCCGCCTGAGGAGCCAGCTCGCGGTGATCCCGGAGTGGATGATCACCATGAGCGCGGCCTCGTACTCCTCCTCCGGGAGGCTGTCGAGCATGCGGCGCGCGAGCGTGGTCTTCCCCGCGCCGATGTCGCCGACGAGCACGGCGAGCCCCTTCATGCCCGACACCGCGTGCGTGAGGCGCATCAGCGCCTGCGCGTGCTGGGCGGACGAGTAGTAGAAGCGCGACACCGGCGCGTTCGAGAAGGGCTCCTGGGACAGCTCGTAGAATTCGAGATAGTTCACGTGGAGTCCTGGGACCTACAGATAACCGATGTTCTTCTTGGCAGGCGGGGCGGCGGGCGCGCGCGGGGGCGGCGCGGCGCGGCCCCCCTCGCCTCCGCTCCGGCGGGCGGGCGGGCGCGCGTCCTCCGGGGGAGCCCGGCCCGGGCCGCCGCCGAGCGCGGAAGCGCGCGCGGCCGCGTCCCGGAAGCCCGGGTCCGCCTTGGCGGCGCGCTGGAAGTAGTACAGCGCCGCCTCGCGATCCCCGGTCGCCTCGTAGGCGACGGCGATCTCGTAGTGGATCGCCTTGGCGGCGTCCTTCGTGAGGTGGTCGGAGGAGAGCGCGCGCCGGAACGCCTCGACCGCGCCCGGCGCGTCGCCCTTCGCGGCGCGGCAGAGCCCGATCATCGAGAGGCAGTCCACCTCGCGACGGCGGTCGTTCCCGCCGAGCGCCACCTCGAACTCGTGGATGGCGTCGTCGAGGAGCCCCATCTCCTTGTAGGCGATGCCGAGGTCGTAGTGCGTCGCGCTGTCCTCGCGCTTCACCGTCTGCTCGACCCCCTTCTTGAACTGCGCGAACACGTCCTCGACCGAGTACTGGAACCCTTCGTCCGCGTCCACCGGCCCCGTCCCGCCGCCGAGCGCCGCGAGCTCGCGGGCGATGTCGAAGCTCTCGTCCAGCTTCCCGGCGGCGCCGTCGGCCGCGGGCGCGGGCGCGGCCTTGCGATCGAGGTCCGCGAGCTTGGCGCGGACGGCGGGGTGGTCCGGGTAGAACGCGAGCAGGTTCTGGAGCGCGTCCCGCGCGTCGTCGAGGAGCCCCTGCTGGACGAAGAAGTCGGCCTCCTCGATCTCGTCGGAGAGGTCGACGGCCTCCGCCGCGGGCGGCGGCCGCGCGGCGGCGCGCGCGGGCGGAGGCGGCGGCGGCGGCGCACGCGGCGCGGGGGGCGCCGCGCGCTGCGGCGGGGCC
>DASSSJ010000218.1:0-73155 GCA_035708485.1 Anaeromyxobacter sp.
TCGCGCTGCTCGTCGCGGGGCTCGCCGGCTGCAAGTTCAGCGAGACGCTCCCGGCGGACGCGCAGATCACGTGCGACGGCAACGCGGACTGCCCGGAGGGCTACCTCTGCAACGAGGACCGGTGCGTGAACGCGGTGGTGCCGCCGCCGCTGATCAATGGATCGGTTACCGTCGATCCGAGGGTGCGCTGCGCGGGCCAGAAGTTCACGATCACGTTCTCGGTGGACAAGCCACTCGCCGGCCTGCCGGAGGTCACGCTCCAGCACGAGCCGGACGCATCGCCGGTCTGCGTCCAGAAGGGGGCTTTCGACTACGAGTGCACCTACACGCCAACGGGGCTCGAGTACGGTGGCAAGGCGGAACAGGAACGGTTGAAGCTGACAGCGTTGACCGCTCCCCTCGACGTCCGGCTCCGCGATGAGGCGCACAACGAGACAACCGTGCGCGGGGCGGCGTCCCTTCTCTTCGACTTCGTCGAGCCGAGCGTCACGCTTTGGACGATCGAGTACTTCCCGGATTCGACGAATCCACTGCCCGTCGTATCTCAGGCGAGGGAAGGTACGCGTATCCGGGTCACCGTCATTCCGAACGAGCCGATCTCGACCGCGAGCGCCCCGGCGCTCGTCGCGCGGCTGAGCGGGAGCGCGAGCGAGACCGACGAGATCCATTTCGACGTGATCGGGTCCGACTCGTCTTCCACACGGGCGACCTTTGGCAAGGTCGTCGAGAACGAAGTGCTCGCACGGCAGGACGGCGATTACGACCCGCGGGTCACCCTGACCGATGTGGCCGGTAACCGGAGCACGGTGACGCTCGCCGATCCCGTTCGTCTGAAGACGAAAGCTCCGCAGCTCCAGGTGAACCAGCCCCTCGTCACGTTCCTGCGCTCTCCGTGGGGTAATGCGGCGCCGGAGGAGCTGCGGGCATGCGAACCCCCCTGCCCCGCCGCGTTCACCATCCCGGCCGGTCCATACTTCGCCCTCGCCCCGGGTGACACGCTGGAGCCGACGGCATCGCTCGCGTCGGCCGCATTCACCGCGACCGGCATGGACTCCCGCGACGTCGCAGCGCTTCGGATCTGGGCGGATACCGATGGGAAGTCGTTGCTCGCAGTCGTCCGTCCGAACCGCGACGACGATCGGAACGTGGCGTCGTGGCCGCGCGCCCCCGTGCACATCGACGTACCGTCGATCTGGGCGACGCTCCTGGACAACGCGGGCAACGAGTCCCATCCGCCGGTCGCGATCGAGAGCACCGAGTGGGTCGCCACGGCGAATCGTCCAGCGTTCGCCTCGTCGCCGCACGCAGTGGACTCATCCGTGTACCTCACGGAGACGCTGTTTCCTGATCTCGACACCTCGAATGGAGTCCCCGCGGGCCTGGACGGCCTCGACGCGACGACCGTCGAGTTGCACGCGCAGCCCACGTTCCGCGAGATCGTCTTCGGTCCGAAGCCACCGGCGCGCTCGTCTCACGCGATGGCGTACGACAGCGCCCGCGGTCTCGTCGTGATGTTCGGAGGGGAGGACTCGACTGGCAAGCGCCTCGACGACACGTGGGAATGGAACGGGATGGTCTGGGCCAACCGCACGCCGACAGGAACCGCGAGTCCTGTTGCGAGGAGCGGACACGGCATGGTGTACGACGCCGCGCGCAACCGGGTCGTTCTGTATGGCGGAATCGACGCCAGCGGCGCCAAGCGAGCCGACACATGGGAGTGGGACGGAGCGACGTGGGCCCTGGTCGCTTCCGGAGGTGGCCCCGGCGGGCGAGAACGTCACGGGATGGCCTACGACACAGCCCGGCGCAAGGTGGTCTTGTTCGGAGGCGCAGCGGGCAACAGGGAGACGTGGGAATGGGATGGCGACCTGTACGAGTGGACCAACCGGCAGCCCACGACGTCGCCGCCGGCGCGCGCCAACTTCGGGATGGCGTTCGATTCCAGCCGTGGATGCGTCGTCATGTTCGGCGGATCTGGGCCGAATGGTCATCTCGCCGACGCCTGGCAATACTGCCGCGGGGTCGACTGGGCGACCCTCCCCGGTTCGCCCCCGCCGGCACGCGAGGGGCACACGCTCGTGTACGACGCCGGGACGGGACACACGATCTGCTTCGGAGGGGAGACCGCCGACGCGGCCACATTCGAATGGTTCCCGAGCGACCGCACGTGGCACCCGGTTGCCTCCGCTCCCGTGGGCTCTTCGCGGCACGCAGCGGCGTACGATCCCAGGTCCGCGAGGATGCTCGTGTTCGGTGGGCAGCAGGACGTCGGTGAGTCCAGCACCCGCCTCGACAGCACCCTCGAGTTCGACGGTCGGACGAACGTCTGGACGCAGCGAACTCCCGTCGCGCCGCCCCTCGATCGTCCGCCTGCCATGGCCGGAGGCGCGATGGCCTTCGACCCGAGCCGGCGTCGAAGCGTCCTATTCGGCGGTTCGGCCTCTGACGGTACGTACCGGACCGACGTGTGGGAATGGGATGGTATCCGATGGTGGAACGTGCAGCCGGCGCTGGCGCCGCCGCTCGGGGCGCCGGCCATGGCTTACCAGCCGTACTCGAAGGTCACGGGACGCATCGTCGTGTTCGGTGGCCGCACCACCGGCGATCCTTCGAACGAGCTCTGGGAGTGGGACGGCGCGACGTGGACGCAACGGCCCACCTCGGGTGGACCTCCGCAGAAGCGGAACAGGGCCGGCCTCGCCTACGACGCTCTTCAGAACGTGCTCGTGCTCTTCGGGGGCAACGGGTACTTCCCTCAGTTCCCGTTTCCGGAAGAACCCGCACCGCTGAACGACACCTGGGAGCTGTCCGGGTCACCGTCGGCGTGGACGTGGACTCGGAGGGCAAACCCGCCCCCAGCGGGCCTCACCCCACGCTACGGGCACGCCCTATTGCCCACGGAGTCCGGTGCAATCGCGTTCTTCGGCGCCCTGGCAGGTTCCCAGTTCTCTGATCAGGTGTGGCGATGGGACGCGGCGCCGGTCGCGAAGAGCTGGACGAAGCTCACGGTGGGTACGTCGCCCGCCGCTCGGGGCTTGCATGTCATGACCTGGGACTCCGTGCGTGGGCGGGCGCTGCTGTTCGGCGGCAAGTCCGCGCAGGGTGAACTCCGCGACGTGTGGGAGTGGACGGGCACTGAGTTCGTGCAGCGCTCCCCTCCCGCAAACGCGGTGTGGCCACGCGCGAGGGTCGAGTCTGCCATGGCCTTCGACTCGAGGCGCGGCCGCGCGGTGCTCTTCGGCGGAACCTCCGCGGGCGCGAAGCTCGATGATCTGTGGGAATGGGATGCTGATCTCGGTCCGGACGGTCGGCAGAAGCGGGCGCCCATGGTGCAGCTCACGGTGAGCTACGCTGGAGCGTGGTCCACCGACAGCGAAGTGAAAGGGCTCCGGGTGAGGGCCCGGGCCGGCGGTCAGTTCGGCGCCGGCACCGGCGCGCAGCTCCTCGGCTGGAGGATCGGCGGCTCGAACGTCGGCCCGGGCCAGTGGGTGCAGCTCGCCTCGACAGAGGACGCCTTCTCCCTAGCGATGGTCCCTGCCGGCGTCATGAGATGGGCTGCCAGCGACACCGAGCTCCCGACGTTCTTCGTCACGCGGGATGCACTGCTCGCGTTCCAGCTTCGGCCAGGGGGCGCGCCTCTGCCGGCGGAGAAGGACGCGGTGCTCGAGGCCGACTACCTCGAGGTGCGAATTCGCTACGGACCGAAGGGCTGAAAGTGGTTCACCGATGACCACCGATAAGGGTAATCCTATGAGCGATCCAGTCAGAGGACGATGGTTGGTGGCGCTTTGTTGTGCGGGCGGCATTCTTGCCGCGCGTTCCGCCGCTGCTCAGGACGACTTCGACATCTACGTGGAGGCGCCCTCCTCGCCGACGCGGGTCGCTGCGCCGGCCGGGTTCGCGATCTTCAGGCTGAAGACCGATCCGAAGCCGGGGACGACCGCACAGGCGATCACGCTGTCGGTGTCGGGGCTCCCCACCGGCGCCACGGCCACGTTCTTCCCGGCGAGCGTCGTGACGGCCGGCTCCCGCTCCAACTTGATGGTCACTCCAGCCGCGGGAACGACGCCTCAGTCCTATCCGCTGACGGTGACGGGGACCTATCCCGACGGGGTCACGAAACACGACGTTCCGCTGACGCTGCTGGTGATCGAGGTGCCCATTTCCTGCGTGCCCAAGAAGAGCCCCGGATGGCCCTATCCCGACTGGTGGACTCCCCCGTTCCGCTTCGACGACGACACACCGTTCGACGATCGATGGGGCGAGGCCACGGCCATCGACTTTGCACGGGATGAAGGTTCTGTAGAAACGGTCAGAGCAGCCGAGATCAGAGCCCTGTACAGGGAGCATCCTTCGGCACTGTATTTCGTTTGGCTCATAAACGTGGACCCCAGCCTGGGCTTGCTTCAGCAACCGTCTCTCTACCTGGGAATAGCGCCCGGTACCGCGCGCGAGGACGCACTCATCATCCGGATCTCACTCACCGAGACGGACTCCACTGTGCACGATTCTCCTCGGGTGAGGAAGGCGAGCGATGGCGCCTTGAGTGTCAACTTGTACAAATGGACGACCGCTGGTTGGAACCCGGCCGTCGAGCCGGCGCCGGAACGCGCGTGGATCGAAGCGACCGCGGGCGTGTGGAAGCGCTACGGATCGAGCACTTCGGACAACGGCGATTTCACGAGCATCGGCGGTCCGGAAGGCGCAATGGGAATGAACCAGTGGGCTGTGCTTCTGATGATTCCCATCGACCCCGACCCGGCCAAGGGCGTCAACGTGACGCCGACTTCGTTCCGGATGTGGCACTACGCCGATCTCTCAGCGAGCCTCCCCGGCGACGCCGCGATCCCGCGCACGTGGCCGAGGACACCACAGAGTGGGCTCACGGACTTCATGTACGACTTCGCGTTCAGCAGCTACCTGATGCCTGACCCGAGCAACTGGGGCGAGTTCACGACCAACACGACCTCGCCAGGTTGCACGGGCATCACGATCAGCGGCTCCAACATCGGCACTCATGAGGCGACGGGTCAGTCGTACATCGACGTGACCGATCCCAACACCTTCTTCGCGAAGCCGACGAACACGGACGGGACGCCCGTTTCGCAGAACTCGCTCATCGCGACCTTCCGGTTCGCGAACTGGGGGACGCAGGGCTTCGGGGACGAAACGGATGAATCGTGGACGAGCCCGCCCGACCTCCTGGGCCCTGATCTCGGCAAGAAGGGTCCGGCGGTCACGGGAGGAGAGATCACGGGCGACTGGCAGCTGAGCACGGAGTGGCGGTGCAGGTTCACTGGAACAGGTGACGATCTCGTCGGAAGAAATGGAGAGCCGATCCCCAAGCTGCCCTCGTGCGGCACCTCGTGCCCGACGCCACATCCGTCCGACTGCTGCTGCCAGACCACTCCCGACCTCTCGCTCCACCAGTGCATGCTCGTCAAGCTCAGGCCGGCACCTGAAGAGCCCAACGTCACGTTCGTGCGCGACTCCGCGATCCGCAACATGGACTTCGTGACGATCCCCGAGCCGGGATTCGAGCGCACCGCGGAGATCAGCGTCAAAGGGCTGCCGGACCTACCCGGCGGAAAGCGAGACGTGTACCTGTACGTCGAGGCCCTCTACATGCCGAAGTATGCCCTCGACTTCCCATCGCGCATGTTCACTCACGGGGCCACTGCAACGAAGGCCTCCTCGGCACGGAGCGATCGGACGGGTGGCGACGGAACCACCGAGCGCGATACTCCGCCCGGCGACAGCCTGCCGCCAACGCCGGCGCCGGACTCCAGGCGGTTGATCGTGCACGCTTACCACGACACGGGCCAGAAGGTTCGCACCGTAAACGGCGAACGCCGGCTGCTATTCCCCCAGACCTCCTTCGGCTACGTCGTCCAGCACCAGGGGCCGACCGAGGGTTGGCTCTGGAACATCGGTGCCGAGTCCGTCTCCGGCGTCCCGAACCTCTACAAGGTCTCCGTCCCGAACGGCGGTGCGGTGCAGATCCAGAACGTGATCGAGGCCGTCGAGCCCAAGCGCTGGAGCCTCGCGCTCCACGGCGGCGTCGCGTTCCCGCTCGACACCTTCGGAAACACGCAGGGGCTCGGTTTTCCCGCGGTGGCGGTCGAGGGCGAGTACATGATCACCAGCGGCTGGGCGACCCTCGCGCAGGTCGGGCTCGACTACTTCCCCGGCAAGTCGGGCCAGTCCTCGGCGACCGTGTACCGCCTCGCCCTGAACGGAAAGCGGTACTTCCTGACGGGCCGGTTCCGCCCCTTCGTCACGGCCGGCGCGAGCTCCTACTGGCTCGACTCCTCCTCGGAGTTCGGCTTCGACGTCGGAGGCGGCGGACAGCTGCTCCTCTCGCACTCGTTCGCGCTCGAGCTCACGGGGCTGTACCAGGAGATCCGGACGAGCCCGAAGACGACCTACGTCGACGTCCTCCTCGGCCTCCGCTACCGGTTCTGATCGCCCGACGGCCCGGTGCGCCCCTGGCGCGCCGGGCCACCAGGCCCCGCCCGTCCGAACCGCTCGCCGCTCAGAACCTCCCGCCCGCGCCCACCGCCGCGCCGCCCGGGGTCGCCTGGACGCGGAGCTCGGCGCGGTACCCGTGCCAGTCCGTGTAGAACGCCTCCATGCAGGCGGTCACGCCCAGCACGCCCGCCGCGACGAAGAAGATGTTCGCGGTGCTCGACTGCGAGCTCATCCGGTCCTCGAGGGCCACGAGCTCCGCGCCCGAGACGGGCGTCGTCTGCGACAGCGCCGCGAGCGACCGGTACTGGCTCCTCGCGTCCTCGGCCATGAGCCCGTACGTCGCGCCGGCGACGCCCGCGGCGACGGCGGCGCCGGCGGTCGTCCAGAAGGCCCAGCGCGGGATCGGCGGCGGGTTGAGCCGCTGGTACGCGTCGCGCTCGACGCCGCGGACGCGGCCCTCCTTCAGGCCGCGCTCCGGGTAGAGCTGCTGGACCGCGGGGCCGACGAGGCGGAGGAGCTCGCTGCCGTCGCCGGTCTTCACCTTGCGCGCCTCCGTCCGCGTGGCCGGCTCGTCCGGCAGCGGGACGCGCCGCAGCGACACGGCGTAGGACGCGCCCTCGAGCGCGATCTCGGTCGACAGGAACTCGTGCTCCCCGGCGGCGTGCGCGGTCCGCGGGAGGCAGACGGGATCGCGCTCGCAGCCCCGGACGGCGCCGTGGAGCTGCGCGGTGAGGAGGTCCGGGACCTCCCAGGGGCCGGTCGCGCGCACGCCCTGGAGCTTCGCGACCTCCTTCGTGAGGGACAGCTGGAAGGCGGCGAGCACGCGGGGCGGGATGGCGCCGACGGTGCGCGAGGACGGCAGCGTCACCCGCAGGACGCCGGCCCTCGGCGCGTCGGGCGCGGCGGCGATCGCGCGAGGCGGCGCCGGCGGAGCGGGGACCTGTGACAGGAGCGCGGCGAGCGCGAGCGCGTTCATCATGGCGACGACCTCCTCTAGTGTGATGGGCCGAGCGCGGCCGTCTCCGGCCGGCGCTCGAACACGACGTCCCCGCCGGTGTCCCCGGCCCGCAGGCTCGTGAACTGCGGGACCTGACCCGATCTCCCGACCTGCCCCTGGATGCGGACGAAGAGCTCGGTCGCGGTGAACGCGTCCTCCGGGATCCCCTGGAGCGCGTTCAGGAGCGCGCGGGCGAAGACCGAGTGGCCGTCTCCGCCGCCGTCCCGGACCGGCTCGTTCGCGCCGCTCGACAGGAGCCGCCGGGACGTGCGCGACCCGACCTCGTACAGGAACTGCGCGCGCTGGTCCCCGGGCGCCTGCGACCGCGACTCCACGCGGCCGCCGCGCCCCGCCTCGCCCGGAGCGCCGCTCCCCATCCCCGACGGCCCGCCCGATCCGCCGCCCGCCTCCGCGGGCGCCGCGACCGGTCCCCCGGCGAGCAGGTCGCCGGAGAAGCAGCTGTCCGAGACGATGAGGACGTGGCGCGCCGCGAGCGTGACCACCTGGCGCGCGATCTCGTCGGCCGAGATCCAGTTGCTCTGGTTGCCGCGCTCGGCGTCCACGGGGAGCCAGTACGAGCCGACGAGGTTCCGGAACCGCTCGCCGTGGCCGGCGTAGAAGATGAGGACGACGTCCTCGGGATCGACCTCGTGGAGCTGCGACAGCGCCGTGTAGATCGCGCTCCGGCCCGCGTTCCGGAGCACGAGGCCGGCCTCCCGGCCGTCGCGGAGCCGCAGCGTCGTCTCGAACCCGAAGCGCCGCCGGAGCAGCTCGGCGACCGCCTCCGCGTCCCGGATCGGGGTCTCGAGCCGGGCGATCGGCTTCCTGTACTCCTCGTTGCCGATGACGAGCGCGTACCGGCGGCTCGCGCGCGGCGGCGGGACGTCGGGCGCCGCCGGTCCCTCCACCACGAGGCTGTCCTCGTCGAGCCCGCCGTCCTCGAAGATGACGGCCGCGTAGAGCGTCTGCCGCCCCGGCTGGAGCGGCACGGTCGCCTCGAACCTGCCGCCGTCGAGGACCGCCACCTGCGCGCCGGACACGAGCACGGCCGCGATCCCGTGCGCGGGCGCGACGCGCCCCGTGACGCGGAGCACCGACGACTGCACGAGCTGGACGCCGCGCACGCGCGCCGGCTCCAGGATCTCGATCCGCCCGCGCGGCGGCGCGGGCGGTCGCGCCGAGGTCCGCGGGCCGACGCCCGTCGCGAAGATCACGCGATCCGGCTCGGTCGCCTCGAAGACGGGCGACGGCACGAGCCCCGGCCGCGCGGCGGGCGCCATCCGGTCGCCGATCCGCGCCGCGAGCTCGCGGAGCGTCGGCAGCGCGCCGCCGCCGAGCGCCGCCGCGGTGGCGAAGGTGAAGAGCCCGTAGACGACCTTGCGGCCGGGGCGCGCGCCGCCGGAGGTGTCCACCGCCAGCTCGAACGGGAGCCCGCCGGCGTGGAACGTCGCGATCCCGCCCGCGTCGGGGCCCAGCTCGCCGGCCCCGCTCGAGCTCGCCGGCGCGATCCGCCAGCGCGCCTCGCGGCCGACGTCCAGCTCGAGGCGCTCCGTCGCGAGCGTGTCGAGGTGGACGAACACGAACGCGCCGCGGTTGCGGAGGGCGGTCACGGCGCGGCGGAGCTGGCCCTCGGTGATCGTGCCGGGGCCGTCGCGCGACGCGTCGTGGAGCGCGAGCGAGCCGTGCCAGGAGTGCCCCGAGAAGTGGAACACCACGAAGTCGCCGCAGCCGGTCGCGGCCACGAGGTCGTTCAGCGCGCGGAAGACGCGGGCCTCGGTCGCGTCCTCGTCGACGAGGATGCGCACGTCCTCGGGGCGCGCCCGGCCGGCGCCGCGGAGCCGATCGGCGAGGAGCTCGACGTCGTTCGCGCTCCCGCGGAGCCGCTCGAACCAGGGGCGGCCGCTCGCGTCCGTCTCGCGGTACCGGTCCACGCCGACGAGCAGCCCGCGGACGCGGCCGGACCCATCCGGCCCGCAGACCACCGGCGCCGCCGGCCGGAGGTCGGGGGCGGAGCGCGGCGCCCCGGGAACCGCCGCGGAGGCCGCGACGGTGACGGCGAACGCCCAGCGGAGCAGCCGGCGGGCCGCGCTCCCGGTCCCCGCGCTGCACCCGCCGGGGCCGCAGGAGGGACGGCACGTCCCCGCGCGCGAACGGGGCGCCCGAACCCGCTTCACCCGAATCGGGGACGTCATGCGAAACCCCCACGGCCCTGCACCGGGAGACCGTCACAAGCGGTGAATGTGACGGTCCTTCCGGACGACGGCTCCCGCCGATCACGCAGGGGGAGTCGCGATCAGCAGACCCTTGCGCGAGAGGTGCGATCATGGCCGTTCGCCCGTCGCGGCTGGCGAGGCTCGTCCTCGCGGTCGTCTCGTCCGGCGCTGCCTCCGCGGCGGCCCAGCCTCCGGCGGCGACGGCGGCGCCGCCGGCTCCGCGCCCGCCGGCGCGGATGACCGCCGTGCCCGTGCGGCTGCCGCCCGCGGTCCGGGAGGCGCAGCTGAAGACCGTCGTGGACCTCGAGCGCACGCGGGCCGCACGACGCGCCGAGGGCGACGCCGCGGGAGAGGCCGAGACGCTCAACGCGCTCGGGGCCGCCCAGCAGCGCCTCGGCGACCCGGGCCAGGCGCTCGCCTCGTACGAGGAGGCGCTCAGGATCGCGCGCGGCGGCGAGCCGGCCGTGGCGGCGAAGCCTCGATCGGCCGCGCCCGCCACCGCGCCCGCGCCGCCCGGCGGTCCCCGCCGCGAGGTGATCCTGCCACGGCTGGCGCGACCGCCTCCCGCCGTGGCCGGAGCTCCCGCGCGTCCGGCGCCCGAGGCCGCCGCGACGGTGCGCGATCATCGCGCGCGCCGCGTCGAGGCGGCGGCGCTGACGGGGATGGGCGTCCTGCGGGCCGGCCAGGGCGAGCGCGCCCGGGCGCTCGTCCACCTGAAGGACGCGATCGCCATCCACGCGGAGCTCGGCGATCGCGCGGCGGAGGCGACGACCGCCGGCGCGGCGGCCGCCGTCCACCGCGACCTCGGACGCAACCGGCTGGCGCTCGAGCTGTACGAGCGCGAGATCCCGCTCCGGCGCGCGCTGGGCGACGCGGCGGGAGAGGCCGCGGCGCTGAAGGACGAGGCCGGTGTGTACAGGGCGATGGGCCAGCACGACAGGGCCGCGGAGACGCTCCGCGCGTCCATCGAGGTCGCGAATCGGGCCGGGAACCCCGCCCTGGCGGCGAGGGCGCTCGCGGAGCTCGGAGCGGTCCGCGTCGCGAAGGGCGAGAAGCGCGAGGGCGCCGTCGATCTCGAGCGGGCCCTGACGCTGGCGCGGGCCGCGCGGGACCGCGAGGCCGAGGCCAGCGCGCTCCACGGCATGGGGACGGCGCAGCTCGCGCTCCGGGACCGGGTCAAGGCGGCCGACGCGTTCCGCAAGGCGCTCGCGCTCCGGCGCGCGGCGAGGCAACCCGCGGGCGAGACCGAGACGCTCGCGAGCCTCTCGGCGCTCACCGCCCGCCGCAGGCCGGCGTTCGCCGCGTTCCTCGCGAAGAAGGCGGTCCGGACCTACGCCGCCGCGCGCGCCGAGCGGCGCGGGCTCGACCGCGAGCTGCGCGGCGCGTTCGCCGCCGCGGTGTCGGCGCACCGCGTCGCGGTCGGACCGCTGATCGCGCAGCGGCGGGTCGCCGAGGCGCTGCAGCTCGCGATCGCGCTGAAGGATCTCGAGGGCGAGCGCGCCGCGGAGGGCGACGGCGCGCCGGCCGCGGAGGCGGCGGACGCCGCCGCGGAGGCCGGCGAGACGGCCCCGCCCGCCGGCGGCGGCGCGGCCCCGCAGGAGCCGGTGACGCTCACCCCCGCCGAGCGCGCCG
Organism: Anaeromyxobacter sp.; assembly: GCA_035708485.1. GTDB lineage: Bacteria > Myxococcota > Myxococcia > Myxococcales > Anaeromyxobacteraceae > Anaeromyxobacter. The sequence continues at coordinate 11,314 of DASSSJ010000218.1, forward strand.
CGGACGCGCGGTACGAGGACGCGGCGCGATCCCTGACCGAGCTCACCGCGGAGTGGGAGGCGCTCGTGGCGAGGCCGCAGCTCGGCCCCGACGACCTCGCGCGGCTCGACGAGCTCTGGAAGCAGATCGACCAGGCGCGCAAGGAGTTCGAGGCGCTCCTCGAGCGCCTCGCCGCGGAGCTCCCCGCGCAGCGCATCGCCGACCTGCGCGAGGACGTCGGCCTCAAGGGCGCGATCGCGGAGCTCGGGCCCGGGGCGGTCGCGATCTTCGTCGTGCTCGCCGAGGACGAGGTCTGGGCGGTCCTGGTCACGGGCGCGGGCGAGAAGCCCGTCCCGCTGCCCGACACCCCCGCGGAGCTGCGCGAGAAGGTCGCGGCCCTGCGCGCCGCGATCGCGGACCGGACCGGCGATCCGACGCCGCAGGCCCACGCGCTCTACCGCGCCGTGGTCGAGCCGCTCGAGCGCGAGCTGAGGGGCGCCGACACGCTCATGTGGTGGCTCGACGGGCCGCTCCGGTACGCGCCGCTCGCGGCGCTGTGGGACGGGGAGCGCTGGCTCGTGCAGCGCTACCGCAACGTCGTCCTGTCGCGGCTCAGCGCGGCCAACCTGAAGGACGCCCCGGCGCCGACCTGGACCGTCCTCGGGCTCGGGGTGACGAAGGAGCACGCCCCGCTCGCCGCCCTCCCCGGCGTGAGGTCCGAGCTCGAGGCGGTGGTCAGCGAGGAGCAATCGGAGGAGACCGGGATCCTGCGCGGGCGCCGGCTCCTCGACGAGCAGTTCACCCGCGCCACGATGGTCAGCGCGCTCCTGCGCCGCCGGCCGGTGATCCACATCGCGAGCCACTACGTGCTCCGCCCCGTCCGCGGGACGACCGAGGGGGCGGATCCGGACCCGAGCTACCTCCTCCTCGGCGACGGGACGTTCCTCACGCTGCCCGAGCTGAAGAGCCTCCCTCCCCCGCTCCTGCAGGTGGACCTCGTCGCGCTCTCGGCCTGCGACACCGCGCTCGGCTCGGACGATCCCGAGGGCACGCTCGCGGGCGCCGAGCTGGACGGCCTCGCCCGGGTCGCGCAGCAGCAGGGCGCGAAGGCGGTGCTCGCCACGCTGTGGAACGTCGCGGACGCGAGCACGCCCGCGCTGATGCGGGAGTTCTACCGCCTGCGCGAGGCGGACGGCGGGCGGTCCAAGGCCGCCGCCCTCCAGGAGGCGCAGCTCGCGATGCTGCAGGGGAGGCTCGGGCCCGCGCCCGCAGGCGGGGACGCGGATCGCGGCGGCACGGTGGAGCGTCCCGCGCCGCGCTTCCCGGACTGGACGCACCCGTACCACTGGGCGCCGTTCGTCCTGCTCGGGAACTGGAAGTAGCCGCTCAGGGTGCCCGGCGGCCGCAGGCCCGCGCCTCGTCGCACGCGGCGTCGAGGGCGATGCCCGCGGGCTTCGCGGAGCCCTTGTCCGCCTCGGCGGCGAGCTTCCGGTGACGCCAGCACGCCTTCTGCAGCATGTTCTTCCGGTCCCACCGCATCCAGTCCGGCTTCTTCTTGATCTTCTGGTACTCGACGCCGGTGTCCGGCTCCTTCCCCTCGTTCACGTTCCCGTCGTAGCCGTGCGCGCCCCAGCCGATCTGGCCGTCCGGGTCGACCACGACGACGGTGTGCCCGTCGCCCCTCCCGTCGTCCCGGTAGACGAGGACGTCCCCGAGGCGGAGCGGCTTCCCGTCGCACCGGTCGAACTCGTCCTTCATGAGCGTGTCCGCCCGGACCATGTCCACCGTGGCCTGGTAGGCGTCCCGCCGGTTGTAGCGGAGCCCCGCCTTCCGGTAGGCGAACCAGACCGCGCGCGAGCAGTCGATGCCCTTCGCGAGGTTCGCGTCGTCGGTCGCGCCGCTCCAGTCGTGCTGCCTGTACGGGACGCCGTCGGTGACGGACCTGTGCGCGAGCCAGTCCATCGACCTCAGGAGCTTGTACGTCCCGAGCTGCGGGTCCTCGGGGAGGTACGTCGCGACGTCGATCGCGACCGTGTACTCCCGCTTCGTCGGCGTCCCCGGAGCCGAGCCGTCCTCGGGGATCTCCGCGCGGGCGAACTCCTCGTTCGCCTTCACGACCACCTGCGCCGTGCTCCGCGTCCAGGGCGCGTCCTCCGCCCTCGGCCGCTCGACCGCGCCGCCGCGCGTGCCCGGCACGAGCCGCGCGAGCGCCTCGAAGAGCGGCGTCTGCTCGCCGCGCGTCCCCCTCTCGCGCCGCCTCGCGCGCTCGTCCACGGGCGACGCGAGCAGCGCCCAGTCCACCGGCGCGTTCGGCAGGGTCCCGAACACCAGGACGTGGTCCGCCACGTCGAGCGGCGGGCCCGTGACGATGGGCGCGAGGACCTGCTCCTTGCCGGGGCCGAGCGGCGCGTTGAGCACGTCCGAGAGCGGCTCGATCCCGCCGTCGGAGAACAGGGCGAGGGCGCCCACGAGGAGCGGCGTCGTCCCCTGGTTGCGCACGTGGACGCGGTACCGCCAGCAGAGCGGCGCGACGTACGGCTGCCCCGCGGTCGCGGCGATCCACCGCCCGCGCGCGCACTTCGGCTGGCGCGCGGCGTCGTCCGGCACGAGCGTGACGGCGAGCGTCTTCTCCTCCTCGAGGGACGATCCCGGCTCGGGCCGGATCCGGAGCAGGGCCGCCTGGCGCGCGTGCTGCCACAGGTTCTTCGCGATCGCCCCGGGCTCGCCGCCGCCGGTCGCGTAGGCGAACCGCAGGCGCCGCTCGGAGTCGCGGAGCTCGATCCAGCCGCCGCTCGCGAGGGACAGCTCGAACGCCGCCGGAGCGGCGTCGTCCGCCAGCAGCGCGACCATCGCCCTGGCCTCCGGATCCGCGTCCACCGCGCGCGCGATGGCGCTCGCCCGCTCGGCCGGGACGCCGCCCGGAGCGCCGGGCTTGCGCAGGCGGACGGGGAGCCGCAGGTCCTCGTCCGCGGGGCGGACGAGCAGCGCGAGGTCGCCCTCCTTCACCGCGCCCTCGACCGGCCCCCGCGTCGCGATCACCGCCTCCGTGGTGAGGCCCGTCGTCGAGCGGACCACCGCCGTCGCCTTCGCCTTCGCGGGGTCCCGCGTGTCCGCGCCCGCGATCGCCCCGTCGTAGATCCGCAGCTCGGCGTTCTTCCCGAGCCCGGGCATGGGCGGGCCGCCCAGCGCCAGCGCGTCGCCGACGCGCGTCACGCGGAGGCCGACCGGCTGCGACCGCCTTTCGGCGCTCAGCACGATCGTGTCCAGGTTGCCGTGGAAGAACGGCGTCTGCCGGCTGCGGGCGGCGACGCGCGCGCGGATCTGGATCGAGGCCTGCCGGAAGCTGAGGGGCGTCTTGCCGACCGCGCCGAGCACCTCGACGACGGCGTCGGTGAAGATGCCGTGGCCCTCGTCCTCGAACGCCGGCTCGCGGTCGCTCGCCGCCGAGAGCACGACGACGCCGGAGAGCGCCCTCGGCTGGAAGAGGTCCGTCCCCGCCCCCCGCGGTGCGGGCTGCGTCGCGGGGGCGCCCGGCTCCTCGGGCACGAAGCGCGGGACGAGCGTCGTCGCGTCCCCGCGGGTGATGGTGCCGGAGTGGCACGAGTCGGAGATGATCGTGACGTTCTCGGTCCGTTCGCCGAGCCGCTGGAGCAGCTCGAAGATCTCGTCGTCGACGAGGTCGCGGACGCCTCCGGTGCGCGAGTCGTGCAGCACGAGGGTCGAGTCCTTGTCGTCGTCCCACTCGTCGCCGCTCACGTCCTCCGTGACGGAGCCGTGCCCCGCGTAATATAGGAGCGCGATGTCTCCCTTGCCCGGCCGCGCGCGCTTCACCAGCGCCTCGTCGAACGCGCGCCGGAAGCCGGCCACCGTCGCGGCGGAGTCGAGGAGCACGCACACGTTCTCCCTCGGGAACCCGTAGCCGCCCTCGGCGGTGAGCAGCTGCTGCATCCGCCCCACGTCGCCCGCCGGACCGGCGAGCGCGGGGATGCGGGGGCTCCTGTACGCGCCCACGCCGACGAGCAGGGCCAGGCGCCGGCGCCCGTCGCTCGACTCGACCGCCGCGCCGGCGCACCCGTCCGGCAGCGGCGCGGCGGGCGCGGCGCCCGGCGTCTCGGAGGCGGCCGCCGACGGCCTCGGGTTCGTGCACGTCGCGAGCGGCAGCGCGAGCACGAGCGCGGTGGGGAGCCCGAGGGCGCGGGCCCTGGACCGGAGCGAGAGCGAGGAAGACACGGAAGCCTCCTCCGGCCTCCGCTCCGCGAGCGACCGGGCCGGCGTCGGGAGATGGACCACGTCGCTGGTTCGAGCGGACCGACGGTCGCGCTCGGCGTTCACCGCGGGGACAGGTCCGGGGACGCGTTGTGACGAGCCCTCGCACCCCCGGTGGCGGTAGCTCGCGGTGCGGCGCGGGCGTTCACGGACGGTGGCGCCGACCCTGTCGGGATCGGGCGACACAAACACGCTCCGTGGCTGTCCACCCGGTCGAACCAGGCGGCGCGAACGGCGACCGGGGAGCGACGCGGCGAGACCGCGCTCGGGAGGGGACGTGATCCAGGAGGCGGACGAGCGGGTCGGCGGGTGGCTCGGCCAGGTCGCCGGCGCGCCCGTGTGGCGGGAGCGCCCGCGGGATCACGCGAAGGAGAAGGGCGTCGGCCTCTACCTCCTCGAGCTCGGCGAGCAGCCGCCGGCCCGCGACGGCCGCAAGCCGCCGCTCCAGATCCAGCTCCGCTACCTCGTGACGACCTGGGCCGAGACCGTCGAGGAGGAGCACCGGCTCCTCGGCGTGCTCGTGTTCGCCGCCCTGGAGCGGACGGACTGGGAGGTGGTGCTCCGGGCGGTGCCCGTCGAGACCTGGGCGGCCCTCGGCGTCCCGCCCCGCCCCTCGTTCCTGCTGCACGTGCCGCTCCGCGTGGAGCGCCCCACCCACGTGGCGCCGCGCGTCCTCGCGCCGCTCGTGACGCGCACCGTCGCCGCGGTGCCGCTCGACGGCCGCGTGGTCGGGCCGCGGAACCTCCCGATCGCGAGGGCGCGGGTCGAGCTGCCGTCGCTGTCGGCCGCGACCGAGACGGACTGGGAGGGCAGGTTCCTCTTCCCGCGGGTCCCCGCGGAGCCGCGCGCGAAGCGGATCCGCGTGGTGGCGAAGGGGATCGCGCAGGAGTTCACCCACGACGTGCCGCCGGACGGCGGCGGGCCCGTGATCATCAAACTCGAGCTGCAGGAGGCGTGACGTGCCGAACTACCTAGCACCCGGCGTGTATGTCGAGGAGGTCTCCACCGGCGCGAGGCCGATCGAGGCCGTGGGGACGAGCACCGCGGCGTTCCTCGGGGTGGCGCCGGACGACGCGGCGCACGTCCACGAGGCGTTCGCCGTGAACAACTGGAGCCAGTTCGTGCGGGAGTTCTCGGCCGAGGACGCGAAGAGCACGCCGCTCGCGCGGGCCGTCTACGGGTTCTTCGAGAACGGCGGCGGCCGCTGCTTCGTCGTGAACGTCGGGAAGGGCGGGAGCATCGCGGGCGCCGTGAAGCGCGGCCAGCGCCAGGGGATCGCGGTCCTCGAGGAGGTCGACGAGGTCGCCATCGTGGCCGCGCCGGGCTACGCGGACGCGGCGTCCTACGACACGATCCTCGGCCACTGCGAGAAGATGAAGGACCGCGTCGCGATCCTCGATTCGCCCGAGGTGGTCGAGCGCATCGAGCACCTCGTGAACGTCGGCGCGGCGCCCGCGCCGCCGGCCGGTGGGGGCGGCGGTGCCGGCGGCGGCGGCGGGGGTGGCGCGGGCGGCGGCGGGGCCGGCGGGGGGGGTGGCGCCGCGGGCGGCGGGCTCAGGCCGCGCCTCTCGGACAGCGGCTTCGGCTCCCTCTACTTCCCGTGGATCACGATCCGCGATCCGTTCGACCCCGCGACGTTCGTCAACGCGCCGCCGTCCGGGCACGTCGCCGGAATCTACGCGCGTACCGACGGGACGCGCGGCGTGCACAAGAATCCGGCGAACGAGGCGGTCAAGGGCGCGCTCAACGTCGCGTACCGCATCACGCGCCAGGAGCAGGAGGTCCTGAACCCGGCGGGCGTGAACTGCATCCGGTTCTTCCCGGACGCCGGCATCCGGGTCTGGGGCGGGCGCACCCTCGCCGACGCCGCGAGCGAGTGGCGGTACATCAACGTGCGCCGGCTCTTCAACATGATCGAGGAGTCCATCGTGCGCGCGACCCGCTGGGTCGTCTTCGAGCCGAACGACCGGACCCTCTGGAAGTCCATCCGCCGCGACGTCGGGGCCTACCTCCCGCGCCTGTGGCGCGAGGGCGCCCTCATGGGCGCGCGGCCGGAGGAGGCGTTCTTCGTGAAGTGCGACGAGGAGACGAACCCGCCGGACGTCATCGACGCCGGGCAGGTCATCATCGACATCGGAATCGCCCCCGTGAAGCCCGCGGAGTTCATCGTCTTCCGCATCGGCCAGCACGCGGGCGGCAGCCAGACCCAGACCGAGGGAGCCCGCAATGCCTGATCCCGCCCCTGCCCCGGCCGCGCCCGCCGGACAGCAGCAGCCGCAGCAGCCGTCCAGAGCGGATCCGCTCCGGGCCTACAACTTCACGCTGGAGATCGACAACAACGCCCAGGGCTACTTCATCCAGTGCAGCGGCCTCGGCGCGAAGGTGACCCCCATCCGCTACCGCGAGGGCGGCGGCGGCCGCACCGTCCGCATGCTCGCGGGACCGGTCGAGTACGGCGAGATCACCCTCAGGTACGGGCTCACCGAGTCGCCCGTGCTCTGGGAGTGGTTCAAGTCGGCGATCGAAGGCAAGCCGCAGCGGAAGAACGTCTCGCTCATCATGCAGGGCCCGGAGGGCACGGGCGAGCGGATGCGCTGGAACCTGCTCGAAGCCTGGCCCTGCGCGTTCCGCGGGGCGGAGCTCGACGCCCTGGGCCGCGAGATCGCGATCGAGTCGCTCACCCTGTGCTGCGAGACGATCGAGCGAGCGTGACGCATGCGTCGCCGGAGCCCACGCCGTCTCCTGCGCGCGCTCGGGCGCGTCCTCCGCCGGTGGGCGGACGGCGTGCTCGGGGGGGAGCCGCAACCTCGGGCGGAGCCGGCCCCCGTGCCGGACGCACCGGCGCCGGAGGACCCCGGCGCTCGCGCGCTGGCGCACTGGATGGACAAGGTGCGGCGCGGCGCGCCCGGGCTGCTCCAGGATCCGGAGACCGTGGCGCCGGCCGAGCGCGCCGCACGGCGGGAGCGGGTCCAGCGTCGGACGGGTGCCGCGCACGACCCGGGCGCCGCGGACACGGACCGCCCCCTGCGCGCTTCGCCGGCGGGCGACGCGGGATCCACCCCCTCGCGCCTCGGCACGCCGCCCGCGGCCGCAGCGACGCCCCCGGCCGGGCGAGCGCTCCCGACCACGCGGCCCGCCGGAGAGCGGACGCCCACGCCGAGGGGAGCGCTCCCGAGCACGGCGTCCGCCGGACAACGGGTGGCGGAGCCGCCCGGATCCACCGCGCCGCCCGGATCCACCGCGCCGCCCGGCGTCACCGCGCCGCCCGCCCTCGCGCCGCCGCCCGGCCTCACCGCGCGGCCCGCCCGCGCGGCGCCGTCGCCGCGCGAGGTCTCCGTGGCCGGCGACCCTCGGCGCGACGCCGCCGCGGCGCGCGCCACGGAGGCCGCCGCCGCCCGGTCCCGCCCGACCGCGCCCGCGCCCGCCGAGGAGCTGGCCGTCGCCGGGCCGGCGCCCGGGACGCCTCCGCCGGTCCCTCTGGACCGCGCGCGCGGAGCCGACCTCCGCGAGCGCGACCTCCCCGGCGACGAGGGCGTGACCGCGGACGCGCCTCGCGCGGACGCCGCCGCCGCGCCGCCGGCGCGGGTCTTCATGATTCCTCGCCGCCGCGCCGAGCCGGGCCGCGCCGACGGCGCCGTCTCGCCCGCAGGCCCGGCGTCTCGCGTCTCGCCACCCGCATCGGGCGAGGCGCCGGCGCCGCTCGAGCTGCCTCGCCCCGAGCCTGCGCACGCGGGCCTCGCGCCCGAAAGGGAGCGCGCCGGGACGCCCGCCGTCGCGCCGGCGCGGGAGCACGCCCCGAGCGCCCGCCTCCTGCGGCTCGCGGAGGACGCGTGGGCCCAGCTCTCCGGCGCGCCGCCGCGCGAGCCGCCCCGGGGCGAGGCGGCGTGGCCGTCGGCTGCCGTTCCGGACGAGGCCGCTCCGGACGCGGCGTCCGCCGCGCGCGACGGTCTCGACGCGTCGCCGGCGCGCTGGCCCGAGCTCCCCGACGCGGCGGGCGCGGGCGCGGAGCCCGACCTCGACGCCGTGCTGCGCACGCTGGATCGCCGATCGCGCCTCGAGCGCGAGCAGCGGGGGACGCCATGATGAACCGCGTCGAGTTCCTGATCGACGCGACGGGCGAGCGGATCGGGTGCCTGCTCAACCCGGCGACCGTGGTGATGCGCCGCACGGCGGGGCTGCGCCCGCGGAAGTCGGCGGGGCTCACCGTGACCGGAGCGGGGCTCGCGGACGATCCGCTCCTGTTCACCGGCGGCGGCGTCACCGAGCTCTTGCTCGACCTGCTGTTCGACGTCTCGATCGGCGGCTCGACGATCCGCAGCGAGGACGTCCGGGATCTCACCGGCCCGCTGTGGCGCCTCGCCGAGAACGCCGAGGTGGTCGAGGGGTACGGCCGTCCGCCGCTCGTGCGCTTCTTCTGGGGCAGCGCCTGGAACTTCCCCGCGGTGGTCGCCGCCGTCGCGGAGCGGTTCGAGGACTTCAGCGAGTCCGGCGTCCCGCGCCGCTCCTGGCTGCGCATGCGCCTCGTGCGCGTCGCCGCTCCGAAGGAGAGCGCGAGCGCGATGGCGGTTCCGCTCGCCGCCGCGCTCTCCGGCGCCGCCGAGCCGGCCGGCCCGGCGACGCCCCCCGAGCAGGAGCCGGTCGAGGTGGAGCTCCACGAGGTCGAGGGGGCCGGGGACGGCGCCGCCGGCGAGGGGACCGCCGTCCCGCAGTACCTCGGGCGGCTCGCGGACGAGGCCACCGGCGACGCGCGCGAGTGGCGCCGCATCGCGGACGAGAACGGGATCGAGGATCCGCTCGCGATCCCGGCAGGCGCCGTGCTCCGCATCCCGAGGAGCCGCCCATGAAGGCGCTCACCGGCCTCCCGGCGCTCTCGCTGGAGCTCGGCGGCGCCCCGCTCGACGCCCCCGCGGCGCGCGCGCTCGCGTCGGTGCGCGTGCGGCAGGCCCTCTCGGTGCCTTCCGTGTGCGAGCTGACGTGGGTCGACCCGCCGGACGAGGTCGGCGACGTCGGGGCGCGGCTCGTCGTGCGCGTCGCGGACCGCGAGCCGGCGCTCTTCCAGGGCGAGGTCACCGCGATCGAGCTCGCCTACGGCGCGAGCCGCCAGCGCGAGGTCCGCCTCCGCGCCTACGACGCGCTGCACCGCCTGCGCAAGCGGCAGCCGGTCCGCGCGCACGTGCAGGTGACGGTCGCCGATCTCGCGCGCGAGCTCTGCGCGGATCTCGGCGTGTCGGTCGCCTGCGCCGAGGACGGGCCGCTCTGGCCGTGGTTCGTGCAGTGGCGCGAGTCGGATCTGGACCTGCTCGCGGGGCTCGCGGAGCGCTCCGGGCTGTACCTCGCGCTGCGCGGCGACACGCTCCACCTCCTCACCCTCGAGGGCGAGGGCGGCGCGCTGCCGCTCGCCGCGGGCGACGACCTCCTCGAGTGCGCCGTCGAGGTGAACGCCGATCCCGCCTGCCGGCGGGTGGCCGCGGCGGGCTGGGACCTCCACGCGGTGGAGGCGCACAGCGGCCGCGCCGAGCGCGCGCGCGTCGGGCGGAGCGTCGACGCCGAGGCGCCGCCGTCCGCGGTCGGCGCCGGAGGCGAGCGCGTCCTGCCGGACGTGATCGCCCCCACCCCGGCGCACGCGGACGCGGCGGCCCAGGCCGAGCTCGACCGGCGGATCGCGCGCGAGGTCGTCCTGCGGGGCGTCGCGGAGGGCGATCCCGCGCTCCGGCCGGGCGCGCGCGTGGAGCTGCGCGGCGTCGCGCCGCGCCTCGCCGGGACCTACGTCGTCACCGAGGCGACGCACGTCCTCGACGCGCGGCGCGGGTTCCTCACCGAGCTCTCGACCGAGCCGCCGCCGGCGCGCCCCGCCTCCGCGTCCGCCGGGATGACGGTCGCCACCGTGAGCCGGGTGGACGCGGGCACCGGCCGCGTCAAGGTGGCGCTGACCTCCTTCGGCGACGTCGAGACCGACTGGATGCAGGTCCTCAGCCCAGGCGCCGGCGCGGACAAGGGGCTCGCGGTGCTGCCGGACACCGGCGACCTCGTCGTGGTCCTCTTCGCGCGCGGCGAGCCGGCGCAGGGGATCGTGCTCGGCGGGCTCTACGGCGCGAAGGGCCCCTACGACGCCGGCGTGGAGGGCGGAGCGGTGCGCCGCTTCACCTTGCGCACGCCAGGCGGCCACGTGCTGCGGCTCGACGACGACCGGCGCGCGCTCCGGATCGAGGACGCGCGCGGCAGCTTCGTCGAGATGTCGCCCGACGAGGTCCGGCTGCGCTCGCGCGTGCCGCTGTTCCTCGAGGCGCCGGGGCAGCCCGTCGTCATCCGCGGCGACCGCGTCGACTTCAGGAGGGGATGAGTGCTCTGGCTCACGGAAGACGCGGTGCTCCTCTGCAAGCACGCCCTCGGCAAGGTGGGCAACGCCCCGTCACAGGGGTGGGTCACCGTGAGCGGCCGGCGCGTCCTCGTCCGCCCGGATCCCGAGGGGCGGGGGATCGGCGGGTGCCCGATGTACGGCGCGACGGTGAAGCCCTGCCTCCGGACGCTCGCGGTCCGCCAGGGGTACTCCGCGTTCGTCGCGATCGACGGCTCGGCCGTCTGCCTCGACGCGGTGGTGGGGCTCACCGACGGTTCGCCGCCGGGCACCGTCGAGTACGAGGTCGCGGCCGCGGGCCAGGGCCTCGTCGCGGGGGACGCATGACCGCGCCGCGCGACCGCGCCTTCCGGTTCGAGCTCCCGCCGCGGGACGGCCCGGAGCGGCGCCCCGGGCTGCGGCTCCGGCCGACGGGCGGCGTCGAGATGGTGGAGGAGGACGCCTCGATCCGGCAGGCGATCCTGCTGCTCGTCTCGACGCGCCCCGGGGAGCGCATCATGCGCCCGGGCTACGGGTGCGACCTCGGGCAGCTGGTGTTCGCGCCGAACGACGACACGACCGCCGGCCTCGCCGTCCACTACGTGCGCCGCGCCGTCGAGGCGTGGGAGCCGCGGGTGGAGGTGCTCTCGGTGAACGCCGCGCGGAGCCCCGAGGATCCCGGCCGGCTCGACATCTCGCTGGAGTACCGCGTGCGCGCGACGCAGCGGCGCGGGCGCGCGAGCCTGCCCTTCCCGCTCGACGGAGGGGTCTCCTGATGCCGCTCCCCACGCCCAACCTCGACGACCGGACGTTCGAGCAGCTCCTCCTCGAGGCGAAGGCCCGCGTGGCGCGGAGCTGCCCCGAGTGGACCGACCTCGGCGCGCACGATCCCGGCGCGGTGCTCCTCGAGGCGTTCGCGCACATCACCGAGACGATGCTGTACCGCCTGAACCGCCTGCCGGAGAAGGCGTACGTCGAGTTCCTCCGGCTCATGGGCGTGAAGCTGCAGCCTCCCGCCGCGGCGCGCGCCGCCCTCGCGTTCACGCTCGAGAAGCCGGCCCCGGGCGCGCTCGTGATCCCCCGCGGCACCCGGGTCGCGTCGAAGCGCGCGAGCGCGTCGGGCGCGGCGGCGATCTTCACGACCGCGCAGGAGGTCCGGATCGAGAAGGGCGCGACCGCCGCGACCGCGGTCGCGTACCACTGCGAGCTCGTGGACGGGGAGCTGGCCGGGCGCGGCACCGGCCTCCCGGGCCAGCAGGTCGCGGTGCAGCGCCCGCCCGTGATCGCCCGCACCGGCGACGACCTCGACCTGGTCGTCGGCGTGGAGGCGACCGAGGCCGAGCTGCAGGCGGGCGCCCCCGCCCGCCGGCACGGCGCGAAGGTCTTCCGCATCTGGCGCGAGGTCGAGAGCTTCGCCCACGCCGGCCCCGATCCGCTCGTGTACGTCGCGGATCGGCTCGCCGGGACCGTGACGTTCGCGCCGGTGGTCGGCCTGCTCGACGACCAGGGCCGGCTCGAGCTGTCGCCGCGCGTGCACGCGACGGTCCCGCCCCTCGGGCGGGAGATCCGGGTGTGGTACCGGCGCGGCGGCGGACCGGACGGGAACCTCGCCTCGGGATCGCTCGAGGTGCTGAAGGACCCGCTCCCGGGGCTCCAGGTGACGAACCCCGAGCCCGCCACCGGCGGGCGCTCCGCGGAGCCGCTGGCGAACGCGCTCGTGCGCGGCCCCGAGGAGATCCACTCGCTGCGCCGCGCGGTCACGGCGGGCGACTTCGAGTCGCTCGCGCGCCGGAGCGCGAGCGGCATCGCCCGCGCGCACGCGGTCACGCAGGCGGAGATCTGGACGTTCGCGCCGCCCGGGACGGTGGAGGTCCTGCTCGTCCCGGACCTGCCCCCCGAGGTGCGCGGGCCGGCGGAGCGCGGCACCACGCTCGAGGCGCTGCGCGGCCACCAGACGGAGCTGGCCCGCGCGCGGATCCAGGCCGAGCTCGACGCGCGGCGGCCGATGGGGACGCGCTGCGTCGTGAGCTGGGCACGCCTCAAGGAGGTCACGATCAAGGCGACGCTGCTGGTCAGCCGGACGGCGGATCCCGCCGCCATCCGGACGCGCGTGCTGGATCGGCTCCACCAGTACGTGAACCCGCTCCCCGCCGGAGACGCGCCCGGCTGGGCGTTCGGCGAGCCGCTCGCGCGCTCGGCGGTGTACTTCATCCTCCAGTCGGAGCCGGGCGTCGTCCGCGTGAACGAGCTCCGCCTCGCGGTCGAGGACGTCCCGCCCGCGGCCTCCGGGCTCGCCGCCGACTTCTTCCAGGCCCGCGGCTGGTACGCGGCGGAGGGCGAGCGGCTCTACCGGTCGCTGAACGACGGCGAGGGCTGGGAGGTCGTCGGCCGCTTCGCCGGCGAGAGCGCCGAGCGCGTGAAGCCGCACCCGCTGCAGCCGGGGCTCCTGGCCGTCGCGGCGCGGCTGGCGGACCCGAAGGAGTCCCGGCTGCGCCTGTCGCGGGACTGCGGCGAGACGTGGTGGGCGAGCTTCACGCTGCCGACCATCAACGACGTCGCGTGGATGGTGCGCGACGGCGCGCCGGTGCTCCTCGTCGCGACCGCGAGCGGCCTGTTCGAGGTGGCGGCCCGCGAGGGCGCCTCGCCCCTCCCCGTGGTCGTGGATCCCGCGAACCAGGACCGCGGGTTCTGGAGCGTCGCCGCGGCGATGGACGCGCGGGGGGCGTGGCTGGTGGCCGCCGCGGCGCTCGAGGGCGGCGGCGTGTTCCTGTCCGAGACCGCGGGCCGCAGCGAGACGTTCGAGGCCATCGGCCTCGGCGGCGAGGACGTCCGCGTGCTCGAGATGCAGCAGGAGGGGTCGCGCACCTTCCTCTGGGCGGGCATCACCGCCGCGAGCGGCGCGGAGCAGGGGAAGGGCTGCCGGGTGTGGGAGCTCACGGGCGCGGGCGGCTGGCGGGACGTCGACAAGGGCTGGGACGGCGGGAGCTGCCGCGACCTCGCGTTCGACGGCTCGCGCGTGTTCGCCGCGACGCACCGCGCGGGCGTGCTGTCGTGGGACGCCAGCAGGGCGGACGAGCCGTGGGAGAAGCCGGCGCCGTCGAGCGGGCTGCGGCTGCGCGAGAAGGACAAGCTCTTCCAGCCGATCGCGGCCGTCGCCGCGCGCGCCGGCCTGCTCCTCGCCGGCGGGCCCGGCGGCGTGTTCCGGTCGCGCGACGCGCACAGCTACGAGAGCTGCTCCCAGGCGGACGTCGGGCGGGACCTCCTGCCCGTGCCGAGCACGTGGCTCTTCTGCTCCGGCGCGCACGAGCTCGACGTGAGGACGACATGAGGCGCGCGGAGATCGCGAGGCTGCTCCCCTCGGTGTTCCAGGCGGGCGTCGCCGACGGGACCCCGCTCGCGGCGGCGCTCGACGCGATGGAGGAGCTGCACGCCCGTCCGGAGGCGCGGCTCGCGACGCTCGACGAGATCCTGGACCCGCTCCGCGCGCCCGCGCCCTTCGTCCCGTTCCTGGCGCGGTGGGTGGATCTGCCGCTCGAGTTCACGACCGGGCTCGACCGGGCGAGGGCGACCGTGGCGAGCGCCGCGGCGCTCGCGCGCTGGCGCGGGTGCGCCCGTGGCCTCCTCGGCCTGCTCGAGGCCGCGACCGGCACCACCGGCTTCGAGATCGACGAGGAGGTGCTGGACGCGCGCGGCGCGGTCCGCCCCTTCCACGTCCGGGTCACCGCCCCCGCCGCCCTGGCGGTCCACGAGGAGATGCTGCAGCGGATCATCCGGCTCGAGAAGCCGGCCTACGTCACCCACGAGCTCACGTTCACGAAGCCCTAAGGAGGAACTGCCATGCCACGCGCTTTCGACATCGCCGCCGCGACCACCTCGGTCACCCTCGACGCCTCGCTGAAGGCGGAGACCGTCGTCAAGGTCTCGAACGCGCTGAAGCGGGACGTCCGCGTGCGCGCCCGCGTCGTGCCGGAGGGAAAGACCGGCGAGAAGTGGTTCACGCTCGACGCGCCCGAGAAGGACCTCAAGGCGGACGGCACCGCCACGTTCGCCGTCAAGATCGCGGTGCCCGCCGGGACGCCGCCGGGCGACTACGCCTGGCACCTGCTCGCCGCGACCGTCGCGAACCCCGACGAGGAGTTCACGGAGGGGCCGTCGCTGTCGTTCAAGGTCGCGGCGGTCACCGAGCCGGTGAAGAAGCCGTTCCCGTGGTGGATCGTCGCCGTGGCGGCGGCCGTGCTGCTCGTCGGGGGCGGCGTGGCGTGGTTCCTCCTCAGGGACCAGGGGGTGGAGCTCGGCGGCGCGTGCGGCGAGGAGGACGAGTGCGCCGAGGGGAAGTGCGTCGCGCGCGACGGCGTCTCGAGGTGCCTCCTCGCGGTGGGGGAGAAGGCCGACAAGCCCGAGTTCTGCGTGACCGGGGCGCTCGACGCCGACAAGAAGTGCAAGGCGCTCGCCGCGGCGGGGGAGCCGTGTCCCGACGGGAAGTGCGGCGAGGGTTCGTGCGTGCAGCGCGGCGAGCAGTCGCTCTGCCTCCTCGCGGACGGCGCCGAGAGCGGTCGGGCGGAGCTCTGCGAGAGCGGGCTCGTCGTCGGGGGGAAGTGCAGCAAGCTCGCGGCGGGCGCGCCGTGCGTCGACGGGAAGTGCTCGTTCGGGCTCGAGTGCTTCGCGCGGAACAACGCGAAGACCTGCCTCGTCGCGGTCGGTCAGGCGTGCGCGACGCCCAAGGACTGCAGCTCCGGCCGCTGTGACGGTCAGCGGTGCGCCGAGATCCGGGTGGGGACGGCGTGCAACGCGGACACCGACTGCGACGGCCGGGAGATGTGCGCCACGATCGGCGCGGGGAGGCTCTGCCTGCTCAGGGGCGGGCTGACGTGCCAGGACCCCCGAGACTGCGCGAGCCAGTTCTGCAAGGCGAACGGGACGTGCGCGCACGAGTACGGCCAGTGCGCGGACAACTTCGACTGCCAGCCGAAGGGCTGGCTCTGCTGGCAGGGCTACTGCCGGAAGATGAAGAACGAGGTCTGCGCCGGGCACCCCGAGTGCGCCAGCGGGTACTGCCCCAGCGGGACCTGCCAGGACGCGAGGCAGTGCGTCCCGGACTGCAAGCTCGGGTACCGGTGCGTCAACGGCACGTGCCTGCCGAAGTACGTGCCCGGCGACATCCTGAAGCAGCTCCCGGTGGTGAAGTCCCAGATCGAGGTGATGCAGCCGAAGGTTCCGGCGTACAGCCCGCAGCTGCCGAGGGTCAGGCCGCTGTGACCGCGCCGCGCCCGATCGTCGTGGTCCTCCTCGTCGCCGTCATCGTGCTGGTGGGGATCTACGCGCTCGGGCTCGGCAGGGGGCTCCAGGGGCCGCGCTGGCCGACGAGGCAGGTCGTGGAGGGCTGGCTCGGCGCGCGAGCGCTCTCGCTCGACGAGCTCGAGCCCGACAGGTCCGGCGCCTGCTCCCGCGTGGCGCCGGGCCGGCTGCGCCTCCCGGCCACGAGCGTCCCGGCCACGAGCCCCTGCACGCTCACGGCGAAGGAGGCGCGGCCGTGGAACCGCCGGGTGGTGGTCCTCCGGTCGGCGCAGCCGCTCGTCGTCCGGGTCACGCCTTCGGGGAAGAACGGCGTCGAGGTCGAGGGAAAGACGGAGCCGACGGACGATCGGAAGAAGAGCCCTCGCTTCAGCATCCCCGGCGACGGGGCGACGATCGCGATCGCGTGCGATGAGCCGTGCGAGGTCGACTTCATCCAGCCGTGATCGCCGCCGACCCCCGCGTGAGCTGGAGCACCTTCACGATCGAGACGATCGAGCCCACGAGGAACACGATGGCCCAGATCGCCGCGAGGATGGCCACCACGATCGCGCCGATGACGTCGGTGATGGACGCGAGGAACCGCGGCGGGAACCCGAGGAGGAACGAGACGACGACGTTCGCGAGCAGCGCGGTCAGCACGAGCAGCACGAGCCCCTTGTTCTGCAGGAAGCGCGGCTGCGCGACGAGGAGGCACACGCCGAGGGCGAGCTTCAGCACCAGGAGGACGCCCAGCGTCGCCTCCGCCGCGCCGACCTCGAACGCGCCCCACTTCGCGAGGTACGCGATCGTGCCGAACGGCACGGCGAGCAGGAGGCCGATCATCACGGAGACGAGGACGATCGCCTTCAGCACCACCGCGATCGCCCCGAGGAGCACGGAGATCGAGACGACGAGCGTCGCGATCCCCTGGACGCGGCCGTGGAGCCGCTCGGGCACGACCAGCGCGAGGCCGAGGAGCGCGACCGTGAAGAGCAGCAGCCCGTCCAGGATCGCGAGCGACGGGATGCCCTCGCCCGGCGTCCCGAGCTCCTCTTTCTTCTTCCCCCCGAGCGCCGCGGCGACTGCGTCCGCGGTCACCCCGTCGCCCTCCGCGGGGCGAAGGCTGGTCCCGATCGTGTCCCTCACCTTCTCCGCCCGCTGCTTGGGGTCCTCGATGGCCGCCGCGGCGCGGAGCGCGGTGCTCTTCGCGAACTGGCCGCCGATCCCCGCCTCGACCGCGACCGCGAGCGCCAGCGCCACGAGCCCCAGGACGAACGGCAATCGCTTGAGCTCCACGTGCGCCTCCCCGTCAGGGTCGCGCCGCGGCGCCACGCGCGCCGCGCGCGTGGACCGCGCGTGGCAGGGTACGCGCGCGGTGCGGACCGGCGGGGCGTCTGCACCTCGCACGGCCTCCCCGACTTTTCACCTCGGGACAGCCCAGATCGCCGGCCGTGACGGAGCGCGGCCCAGATCGGCCCCGGGCGCGCGGCCGAGGCCCGTCACGCCGCCTCCGCCGACGCCCCCAGCGCCGCCCCCGCGCAGAACTCGAACACGTCCGTCCAGACCTCCCGGAACCGCTCCTCGCCGAACCCGCACCCGGAGCGCAGGAGGTCGTAGGTGTGATACCGCCGGAGCGGCGCGCCCTCGACGTCCTCGACGAGCCGGTAATGCCCGATGACGTCCCCGTGATCCGCGTCCACGAGCCGCGTCTCCTCGCCGTCCGGCCAGAGCATCGACGCCGTGTTCACGATGCCGTCGTTGTCCCAGGGCTCGAGCATCCTCCGCTCGGAGGTCCCGAGCGCCGTCGCGGCGAGCGCGCGGGCCGCCGTGGCCGCGCCGAACGGCCCGCCCGCACAGGCGCGGTAGGCGAGCCGGTACGTCGCGTCCGTCCGCGCGAGCGCGCCGTCCGCGAGCCCGAGCCACGGCGCCGCCCAGAGGCGGAGGAGGTCGAGCGGGGGCACCGTCTCGCCGGGCTCGAAGCGGAACGGCCGGCGGCCCACCGTCGCGTACGAGCGCGTCACGATGCCGTGCTCGGCCCACCGGCGCAGCTCGTCGTCCCGCTGCGCGTCGTCGAAGTGGGCGGGGCTCGCGCGGCGCGGGTGGGGCGCCGCGGTGAGGTCCTCGATCGCGCCGAAGTCGGAGGCGACGTGCGTGAGGAAGAGCTCGAGCTCGGAGGCGGCCTCGTGCGCGTCCGCGACCCGCGCGAGGTCGCGCCGCACCGCGTGCGCGTCGAGCTCGGCGACCGTGTCGCCCAGCGCGAGGAAGAGCTGCGCCTTCGTGGCGCGCCCGAGCCCCCGCGCCGCGGCCTCCTCGAGGTCGTTCGCGATCCACGCGTTCGCGGCGCCCGCGAGCAGCCGGAGCGGACCGATGGCGGCCTTGCGCGGCAGCCGCCGCACGAAGTCGGCGATGTTCGTGCCCCGCTGCGGCACGGACAGGAAGACGGCGCGCCGCACGAGCGCGAGCAGCTCGGCGGGCTCCACCGCGCACGCGTTCTCGCGGTTTCCGTCCACCGCCTCGACCGACCCGGCCCGCCGCGCGGCGGCGTCCAGGTCGAGCAGGAGGCGCCGGATGTCGAGCCCGCCCGTGGAGTGACCGACGAGCGCGACGGCGTCGCCCGGCTGGAGCTCGCCGCGCGCCCACCGCTTCGCGAGCCAGCGGCGGAGCCGGCCGGCGCGCGTCGCGACGCTCGCGGTCGGGAGGTTGTCGAAGTAGTGCAGCACCATCGGCGGCGCGGCCCGGCGCCCGGCTTGCCAGCGGCGCAGGAGCGGCGTGACGCCGGCGTAGTACTCGAGCTGCCCGAGCGCGTCGAACCCGGCGAAGCCGGGCACGAGCACGAGGTGCACGCGTGCCGCGGAGGTCGTGGGAGCCATGCGAGCACGCTACACCCGCAGTGCTGGGCGGGCGCCCGGACCCCTTGGCGCTCGACCTTCGGCGGACCCCGCCGAGGGCGCGCCGCGGACCGCGCCGCTACTTCACGAGCTTCAGGAACGCGAGCGTGTCCCGGATGATCCCGATGACGTAGAGGACGAACACCGCCCCGAACAGGAACACGGCGAACATCATCAGGTCGAGGATCTCCTTGGGGAGGCGGAAGTAGATCGCGAGCGGCGAGAAGAGGTAGCCGACGAAGAAGAACCCGATCAGCACCGTGAGCAGGCTCCACTTCGCGCCGACCTCGCCGCCCACGATCGCGCGCCGCAGCCGGATCGCCTGCACCACGTTCAACGCCATGACGACGATCGCGACCGCCGCGACGCCGTACGCCACCCATTGCATGCGTCACCTCCCGGCGCCCGGCTCACTTGCCCAGGATCGCCCGCAACCTCCGGCCGACCACGTCGGCCTTCTTCTTGTCGATGAACATGCGCGTCAGCTTCTCGACGTCGGCGACGGCCTGGAGCAGGTCCTTCGGGCTCGGGCCCGCGGCGTTCAGGATCTCGAGGGCCTGGGCCGCGTGGTCGCCCAGCTCCGCGGAGACGGCGGTGCGGAGCCGGTCGAGCGGCGACGCCGGCGCGGGGGGCGCCTGCGGCCGGAGCCCGGCGGCGCGCAGGCGCCGCACGACCTGCGTGACCGACATCGTGAGGAGCTGCGCGTTCGCCTGCGCGGTGTAGAGGACGAGCAGCCACGAGCGATCGACGGTGCGGACGGCCACGTTGCCGTCGAGGTACCGCAGGTCGAGCGCGGCGTCCTCGGCCGCCATCCACTCGTGGAAGTAGCCGTCCGCGCCGAGGCGCTCGGCGAGGCCGCGCAGGCCGCCCGCGTCGAACACCGGCGGGAACGCCGAGGCGAGCACCTGGCCGCCCGCGTCGAAGACGAGACTGCCGACCACGCCCGGGACGGCGCCGAGCTGCTGCAGCGCGGCTTCTCCCTGCGGCGCGGTGCTCACGGCGCCCTCGGCCGGGTGAGGAGGGCCCGCAGCTGCGCCACCACCGGATCGATCGCCGCGTCCTGCGTCACCGCGGTGCAGAGGAACTGGCCGGCCGAGTGCGCGAGCACGAACGACTCGTGCGCGCCGTGGACCGCGGCGAACGTGAGGTCGTGCAGCCCGAACGCCTGCCCGACGGCGGCGGCGTGCGTGAGGAACAGGTACAGCCCCTTCGCGGCGAGCGCCTCGCCGCCCGGGCCGGAGTCGGCGGCGGGCCGCCCGTCCTTCCCGAACCGGACGACCTGCGTCACGCCGCGGATCGCCTGGATCTGGTCGAGCACCGGCGAGCGACCGGCGTGAGGCGCGGGCGGTGCGCGCGCGGGCGGCGGCGGCCCGGGTGCCGGCGCCGCGGACGCGGGCGGCGCGGCGGGAGCGGGCGCGCGCCGCCGCTGCTCGTCGAGCTCCTGGTGCGCCTCGAGGAGCAGGTGGCTCAGGCTCTTCTGGATCGTCCGGTGGAGCGTGACGACGTTCGGGTGCAGCTCGAACGCGCCGTTCGGCCACGCCACGATCCTGCGCACGGCGTCCTCGCCCGAGAGCTCCTCGCACTCCGCGTGAACCACCCGGCCCTCCACGTAGTACAGGTGTCCGGTCCGGCCCTGGGCGGTGACCACGACCTGGCCCGAGAAGCCGTTCATCGACCAGACCTGGAGCAGGTCCACGAGCGGGAGGCTGCCGATCGTGCCCTGGAAGCCGGTCTTCATGGAGGTGCCGTGCGGCATGGGACGTCGAAGGGCTACTTTCGCTCCGAGGCGGACGCGGAGCAAAGTCACGTCGTCGAGGGACGCGCGCGGGATATCGCGGAGTTTCCGCGTGCTTCTGCGTGCGACCTCCGACCGATGCGCGTCCGCGACAATCCGCCGCAGAGCGCGGAGCGCGGATCAGTGCAGGTGCCGGCGCCGGCCCTGCCCGTGGCCGCGCGCCCCGCCGTGATCGCGCGTCCCCTCGTGGCCGCAGCCCTCCGGCGCGAGCGGCGGGAGCGCGTCCGTCGCGAGCAGCGCCGCGATCATCCGCGGCGTCACCGCGCCGTCCGCCTTCCAGGCGCGCATCACCGCGCCGGTGACGTGCGCGTACGCCCCGCAGCCCATGTGCCGCGCGACGACGTCCGTGCAGCCTCGCCTTCCCGAAGTGCTCCGCGGGAGGAGCGTCGAGGTCCATCCTCGACACCGGAATTTCGATCTTCCTCATGGCTCGATGGCTCCGCGCGCTCCTCGAGCGCGCCCCGTGGCGGCTCCGCGCCGCACCGCGGCACGGATGTCGCGGTGCGTCGTCGCATCCCACCGAGGCGCCCCGCGCGCTCGTCCGGCCGGGGGCTGTACTCGGCTCGCGCGGGGTGGCATCGTTTCCCGTCCCGGAGGAGCGATGCCCGATCGCCTCCCGCAGATCGATCCGGCGGAGTCCGAGCCCCGCTCGCGACGCCGCGGCGCGGCCCGCCCGCGCGCGTCCCGCGACGAGGCGTTCGCGGTCGTCGAGCGCGCCGCGCGGATGGCCGATGGTCTCGCCGTCCTCGAGCGGGCGCCGCTCGAGTGCGCGGCGGTGCTCCTCGGCGTCGATCCGGGCGCCGTCGAGTGCGTCCGCGTCGCGCTCGACGACCGCGCCCTCCGCGAGGAGGCGATCCTGCGGTTCGTGAGCGCAGCCGCGGGCCGGCGCGCCCCCGCGAAGGTCGCGGCGCCGGCGCCCGCGCCCCGCGATCCCGAGGCGCTCCTCGCCGCGGCGCGGCAGCGGGACGGCGGGGTCGCGATCCTCCTCGACGCGTCCCCCGAGTGCGCCGCGATCGTGTTCGGCGTCCACCCGGACCTCGTCCACCGCGCGCGCGCGGTCGCGGCGCGCGGCGGCGCGGCGTCCGCGCGCTAGCCGGCTCCCCGCCCGAGGAGGACCACGTGGCGAACGCGAGCCCCCGTGCGTCGCTCCCGGAGTCGGTCGTCGTGTGCGAGTGCTGGGCGCGCGACGGGCTCCAGTCGATGCCGGTGCTCGTCCCGACCGCCCGGAAGATCGAGGTGATCGACCGGATCACCGCGGCCGGGTTCCGGAAGCTCGAGGTGACCTCCTTCTCGCACCCGAAGCTCCTGCCCCAGTTCGCCGACGCGGTCGAGGTGCTGCGCGGGATCCGGCGCCGCCCGGGCGTGTCGCACGTCGTGCTCATGCCGAACGAGCGCGGGTTCGACCGGCTCGAGACGTGCCAGAAGGACGGGTACGGGGCCGAGGAGATCATCCTCATGATCTCCGCGAGCGAGAAGCACAACCTCCTCAACTTCCGCATGGCCCACGCGGACGCGATGGCGGAGCACGCCCGGGTGATGCGCCGCGCGCACGGCCTCGGGATCCGGATCATCGGCTGCGCCGGGACGGTGTACGGCTGCCCGGTGGGCGGCGACGTGCCCTACGACGACGTCGCGAAGGTGGTCCGCTTCTACCTCGAGGAGGGCGCGCAGACGATCATGCTGGGGGACACCACCGGGATGGCGAACCCGGTGCAGGTGCGGGAGCGGATCGCGGCGCTCCGCGGGGACTTCCCGCGCGCCGACTTCATCGCGCACTTCCACGACACGCGCGGCACGGGGATCGTGAACTCGGTGGCGGCGCTGGAGATGGGGCTGCGCTACGTGGACTCCTCGCTCGGCGCGATCGGCGGCCAGCCCGCGACCGGGAAGGCGAAGTACTCGGCCGGCTTCACCGGCAACGCCTGCACCGAGGACCTCGTCGCGCTGCTCGAGGAGATGGGGGTCCGGACCGGCGTGGACGTCGGCAGGATGATCGACGCGGGCATCCGGGCGGAGGAGGTCCTCGGCCAGAAGCTCCGGTCGAACGTCGTCCGCGCCGGGCCGGTGATCCACGCGGAGTCGTCGCCCGAGAAGGAGCCCGGGGCGGCGCCGATCCCGGAGACGTGACGGGCGCGCCTCCGCTCCCCCCGCGCGTCGGGGGGAGGGGCCGGGAGCGGGCGCTACGCCGCGATCCGCTCCGTCTGGAGCGCCGCGCCCTCGCGCGCCCGCTCCGCGCGCCGCGCGGCCCGCCCGCGGATCGTGAGCCGGTCCATCCACGTGTAGACCACCGGCACCACCACCAGCGTGAGGAACGTCGAGGCGACCACGCCGCCGATCACCGCCACCGCCATCGGCGCGCGGAACTCGGAGCCGTCGCCGCGCGACAGCGCCGCCGGCAGCATGCCGAGCACCATCGCGGCGCTCGTCATGAGGATCGGCCGGAGCCGCGTCGCGCCCGCCTGGAGCAGCGCCTCCACCACGCTCGCCCCGCCGTCGCGCAGCGCGTTCGCGGAGTCGACGAGCAGGATCGCGTTCTTCGTCACGAGCCCCATGAGCAGGATGACCCCGATCATCGCGGGCAACCCGATCGCGAACCCGGAGAGGAAGAGCAGGAGGAGCGCGCCCACGATCGCGAGCGGCAGGGACACCATGATGGTGAGCGGGTGCACGAACGACTCGAACTGCGACGCGAGCACGAAGTAGATGAAGAGCACCGCCACGAGCAGCGCGACGAGCATGTTCGCGAAGGTGTCCTGCATCATCTCGCCCTGGCCGCCCCACACGAGGCGCACGCCCTCGCCGGTCACGGGCGGCAGGGTGCGGTCGAGCTCCGCCACGACCTCGCCGAGCGAGCGGCCGTCGAGGCCGGCCGAGATCGTGACCTGGCGCTGCCGGTTCATGCGCTCGATGGTCGCGGGGCCGGTGCCCGGCGCGACGTCCGCCACCTCGCCCAGCTCGACGAGGCGGCCGCCCCGGGCGAGCGCGGGGACGGTGAGCGACGCGAGCGCCTCCGCGGTCGCCCGGGCCTCGGGCGCGAGCTGGAGCCGCACGTCCCGGTCCCGCTCGCCGTCGCGGAACTTCCCGACCACCTCGCCCTCGAGCGCGAGGCGCGCGGTGCGCGCCACCGCGCCCACGCCGGTGCCGAGGTCGGCGGCCCGCGCGCGGTCCACCCGGATCTCCACCTCCGGTCGGCCGGGGCGGAGCGAGGAGTCCGCGTCCTTCACGCCGCGCGTGCGCTCGACGACGTCGAGCGCGCGCATCGCGGCCTGCTGCAGCGCGCCGTAGTCCTCGCCGCGCAGGAAGAGCGTGACCGGCTGCTCGGGCGGCCCGCCGCCGTAGTCGAGCTGCGCGAACGCGACCTTCAGCGCGGGGAAGGTCTGGAGCCGGCGCCGCAGCGCGCCCTGGATCTGCCAGAGGCTCTCGCCGCGCTCCTGCTTCTTCGAGGTGAAGACGTTCACGTAGGCCTTGTTGGCCTCGCCGCCCGGGCCGACCGTGGTGACGAGCGAGCGGATCTCGCGGTGCTCGCGGACGGCCGCCTCGACCGCCCCGGTCACGCGGTCCATCTCGGCGAGCGAGGTCCCGGCGGGCGCCTCGAGCGCGATGCGGAACTCGCCGCGGTCCTCCTCGGCCAGGAACTCCGCGCCCATGAGCGGCACGAGCGCGAGCGCGCCCACGAAGAGCGCCGTCGCCGCGGCGACGACGGTCTTGCGGTGGCGGAGCGCCCACGCGAGGAGCCCCCGGTAGCTCGCCTCGACGGCGTCGAGCGCGCGCACGATCCGGCCGAGCACCCGGTGCGCCCGGACGCGCTCGTGGTGGCCCGGCGCCATCGGCTTCATCACGCGCGCGCTCATCATGGGGTCGAGCGTGAACGACACGAACAGGGAGACGAGCACCGCGGCCGTGACGGTGATGCCGAACTCCTTGAAGAACTGGCCGACCACGCCGCCCATGAACGCGACGGGCACGAACACCGCCACGATGGTGAACGTCGTCGCCATGACGGCGAGGCCGATCTCCTTCGTGCCGTTCCGGGCGGCGGTCATCGGGTCCTCGCCCCGCTCCATGTGGCGGTAGATGTTCTCGCGGACGACGACCGCGTCGTCGATGAGGAGCCCGATGGCGAGCGAGAGCGCCATCAGCGTCATCATGTTGAAGGTGAACCCCGCCCACCACATGACGAGGAAGGTGGTGACGACCGACGTCGGCAGCGCGAGCGACGAGATGAACGTCGAGCGCCAGTCGAGCATGAAGACGAAGATGACGAGGATCGCCATCGCGCCGCCGAAGAAGATCGCCTCGGTGACGTCGCGCACGTTGCCGCGGATGAACTGGGTCTGATCGAGCGCCCTGTAGAGCTTCACGTCGGCGGGGAGCTGCCCCTCGAGCCTGTCCGCCACGCGGTAGAGCGCGTCCGCGATGGCGACGGAGTTCGAGCCGCCCTGCTTCTGCACCTCGAGCAGCACGGCGTCGCTCCCGTCGAGGCGGCTCCGCGTCCGGACCTCCTCGAACCCGTCCACGACCGTCGCCACGTCGCCGAGGCGCACCTGCGCGCCGGACGGGAGCGACGCCACCACCACGCCGCGCAGCTCGTCGAGCGAGCGGAACCGCCCGCGCGTCGTGACGCTCGTCTCCGCCGCGCCCGAGTCGATGCGGCCGGCCGGCAGGTCGAAGCTCTCGGCCCCGAGCTGCTGGGCGAGGCCGGCGAGCGAGAGGCCGTGCGCCTCGAGCCTCGCCGGGTCGGCGAGGAGCCGCACCTCGCGCCGGAGGCCGCCCACGACCGTGACGCCCGCGACCCCGTCCACCGCCTCGAACCGCGGCTTCACGACGTCCTCGGCGAAGCGCCGCGCCTCGGCGGGGTCGCGCCCGGCGAGCGCGTAGACCACGACCGGCAGCGCCGCGAAGTCGAAGCGCTGCACGACCGGGTCCTCGATCTCCGCGGGGAGCTTCCCGCGCGCGGCCGCGAGCCGGTCCCGCACGTCGCTCGCCGCGTCCTTCGCGTCCACCGACAGCCCGAACTCCACGATCACGGTGGACACCGAGTCGCGGGAGAAGCTGCGCACCTTCTCGACGCCGTTGACCGCGGAGACCGCCTCCTCGATCGGCTTCGCGACGAGCTGCTCGATCTCCTCCGGGCCGGCGCCCGGGTACGCGGTGACGACCACCGTCACCGGGAAGTCGACCTTCGGGTAGAGGTCCACGCCCAGGCTGCGCGCGCCGAGGAGGCCGAGGGTCATGAGCGCCACCGTCACCATCGCCGTGAAGACGGGGCGGCGGATCGAGATCTCGGTGAGGAACATGGCTCGTCCTCCGTGCCTAGTTGGCGCCCGGCGCGCCGGCCTCGAGCGACGCGGTCCGGACGCCCTCCGCCGCCGCCGCGGGCTCCGCCGGCCCGCCGTGCGCGAGCTCCGCCTGCCCCGCCGTCGCCACGAGATCGCCCTCGGCGAGCCCGTCGAGCACGACGACGCGCCGCCCGTCGGACGCGCCGAGGCGCGGCTTCACCGCCTCCGCCTTGCCGCCGGCGAGCCGCCACACGATCGCGCCGCCCGGCGCGTCGACGACGGCTTCCCGCGGCGCGACGAGCGCGCCCTCCACCCGGCCCGCGGCCACGGTGGCGCGCGCGAACGTCCCGGGGAGGAGCTTCCCGGACGCGTTCTCGATCTCGATCTCGACGGTCGCGCGGCGCGTGGCCGGGTCGAGCGAGGGCGCGCGGACGCTCACCTTGCCGCGGAACGTCTCGCCCGGGCGCGCGTCCACCGCCACCTCCGCCGCCGCGCCGGGCGCGAGGCGCATCCACCCGGAGGCGTCCACCGCCGACTCGAGCTTGAGCGTGGACACGTCCTCCACCGCGAACGCCTCGGCGCCGACCGCCACCTGCGCGCCGACGTCCACGGCGCGGCGGGCGACGACGCCGGAGATCGGGGCGACGACGCGCGCGTTCCGCACCTGCTCCTCGGCGAGCCCGGCGGCGGCCTCCGCCTGCGCGAGCTGCGCCCGCGCGAGCGCGAGCCGCACGCCCGCCGCCTCGAGCTGCGCGGTGGGCGCCGCGTCGCCGTCGTGCAGCGCCTTGGTGCGAGCGTGCTCGAGGCCGGCGCCGTCCACGTTCGCCCGCGCCACCTCGACCGCCGCCCGCGCGGCCTTCGCCTGCCAAACGATCTCGTCGTGGTCCACGATCGCGAGGACCTGGCCGGCGCGGACCGCGTCGCCGACCTGGACCGCGACCGACGCGATCCGGCCCGGCAGCTCCGGCCGGACGACGACGGCGTTCCTCGCCCGGATCGACCCGGTGAGGACGACCGTCTGCGCGACGTCGCCGCGCACGACCCGGGCGGCGGGCACGAGCGGCGGGCGCGGCCCGTCGTCTGCCGCGCGGCGCGACGCGCCCGTCACCGCGAGCACGCGCGCGGCGACGAGGGCGAGGAGGAGGACGGTGACGGTCGCGGCTGCGATCTTGGTCTTCACGGTTCGGCCTTCCATTGCTGTGCGTTGACGCTTCGGCGGGAGAGCACTTACCGTGCCGGGCGGTGCGCTCCGTGTTTCCGGGCGGTTGTGGGGCGCGCCCGCCGGCGCTCCGGCGCGCCCGCGGCGGCGGGTTGCGAGCTCGCAACCCGTTGCGATCGGGCGCCGGCGGCGCCGCCGGAATCCGGAGTCCCTTCGCGGCCCGGCCACGACGCGGCGTGGCATGGCCGGTGCTACCGGTCCCGGCATGGCGTATCGCATCGTGCTGAAGGACGGCCCGGGAGCGGTCCGGATCGCGTTCCAGGGGGTGCTCGACCTGGCGGCCCTCCGGGAGATCACGACCGTCGTACGCAGGAGCCCGGGACTCGATGTCACGCTCGTCCTGGAGACCGGGACCGAGGTGGATCCGGAGTGCATCGAGCCGCTGCGGCGGCTCGAGGGCGTCGCGGTGCGGCCCGCGTCGCCGTTCCTCGAGCGCTGGCTCCGCTGCTGCCGCTAGGGCGCCGCCGAGGCCGCCGCTAGTCCTCGTCGGCGCGGGCGCGCTTCAGGTCGGGCTTCAGGCCGAGCTTGCCGATCCGCCAGTTGAGCGTGGACGGGTTCACGTCGAGGAGCTCCGCGGCGCCGCCCTTGCCGGTGATGCGGCCGCCGGTGTGCGCGATCACCTCGCGCAGGTACCGGCGCTCCGACTCCTCGAGGGTGACCCACTCCGCGCGGCGCGCGGTCCGCCCCGCCCCGCCGCCGAAGTCGTCGAAGAGCGGCGGGATCCGCAGGCGCGGCGGCTCGGAGAGGAGGGCCGCCCGCTCGATGACGTGCTCGAGCTCGCGCACGTTCCCGGGCCAGGGGTACTCGACGAGCCGCGCCATGTCCGCCTCGCCGATCCCGTCGAACTTCACGGCGAGCTTCCGCTGCGCCGCCTCCATGAAGTACAGCGCGAGCGTCGGGATCTCCTCGGTGCGGTCGCGGAGCGGCGGGACGTGGAGCGGGAACGCGGCGAGCCGGAAGTAGAGGTCCTCCCGGAACCGGCCCGCCTTCACCTCCGCCTTGAGGTCGCGGTTGGTCGCCGCGATCAGCCGGAAGTCGGAGCGGAGCTGCTTCGTCCCGCCGACGCGCTCGAACGTGCCCTCCTGGAGCACGCGCAGCAGGCGCACCTGGTCCTCCGCGCCGAGCTCGCCCATCTCGTCGAGGAAGAGCGTGCCGCCGTCGGCGAGCTCGAAGCGCCCCTTGGTCTGCTCCGTCGCGCCCGTGAACGCCCCGCGCTCGTGCCCGAAGAGCGCGCTCGCGACGAGGCCCGGCGCGAGCGACGCGATGTGCACCGCGATGAACGGCGCGTCGCGGCGCGCGGAGAGGCGGTGGATCTCGCGCGCGACGAGCTCCTTGCCGACGCCGGTCTCCCCGTGGACGAGCACCGCGGTCGCGGTCGGCGCGACCTTCTCGACGAGCCCGAGCACCTCGCGCAGCGCGGGCGAGTCGCCCACGATCCGGCCGCGCGGCGCCGCGGCGGGCGTGGCGGCGCGGTAGTAGCGGTTCTCCTGCTCGAGCCGGCGGCGCGCCGCGGTCAGCTCCTGCCACAGCTCGACGTTCTCGAGGACCACGCCGAGCTGCGCCTGGAGCACCTCCAGCACCGCCGCGTCGGTCGGGCCGACGAGGGGACGCGCCCGGCGGTTCTCGAGGAAGGCCCAGCCCCGGCGCCCGAGGCGCTCGGAGGCGAAGGGGACCACGAGGAGCTGCGCGCCTCCGGCGGGCTCCTCGCGCGTCTCCGGCGGCGCGACGGCCTCCGGCCCCGCGCCGGCCCGCTCCGCCGCGAGCCGCTCGACCGCGGCGACCCAGGCCGGCCCGCCCCCGCGCGCGGCGAGCGTCCGCGCGCCCGCGGCCGCCAGCTCGACGAGCGCGCAGCGCTCGGCCCCGAGCGCCGCGCACCGGCGGGAGGCGCTCTCGCCCCACGCGCCCTCGGTGCGGTTCGCCATCGAGCCCAGCCGTCCGAGCTCGACGAGCGCCGCGGCGACCCGCGCCGACGCCCCGTCCGTCCCGCGCGGCGCGAGGCCGAGCGAGCCGCGGACGGCGCGCGCCTCCGCGGCGAGCCGCGCCGCCTCGTCCGGTCGGCCGCGGCGCTCCGCCCAGCGTGCCCGCTCCTCGAGCGAGCGCGCCAGCTCGATCGGGCAGGGCGCCGCCTCCCGCAGCATCGCGATCCCCGCCGCGTGCAGCCGGTCGATCTCCGCCTCCCCCGCGGGATCCGCGGCGGCGCGGGCCAGCCGCCGCGCGCGGTAGCGGTGCGCGACGGCCCGCATGTACACGTCCGGCCAGCCCATCATGCGGTCGATCTCGCCGTCGAGAGCGATCCCCTCCGGCGGAGCGGCGCCCTCGGCCTCGAGCCGCTCGAGCGCCTCGAACAGGTGGCTGCCCGCGAAGTACATGAGCCCGGAGGCGCGCCGCGCGCGCTGCCCGACCTCGAGGATCTCGCGCGCCTCGTCGAGGCGCCCCTCGCTCGCGCGCACCCACGCGAGCGACGCGGACGAGTGCCACAGGTAGTACGGCTCGCCGCCCCCGGCGCTCCAGTGCGCGAACGCCGCCTCCGCGGCGGCGCGGGTCTCGTCGAGGTCGCGCCGGCCGGCGTGCAGGCCGGCGATGAAGGTGTCCGCCGTCGCGACGAGATCCGGACGTCCGAGCCGCTCGCCGGCGGCGCGCATCCGGTGGAGCATCTCGAACGCGCGGCCGTACTGGCCGGTCTGGCCGAACATCGCGGCGAGCACCGCGAGCGGCGACTCGGGGACGGCGTTCATCGGGTGCGCCATCTCCGGCGGGAGCGGCACGTACTCCCCCGGGACGTCGCCGACGAGCCGCTCGAACGTCGCGATGGCGGCGCGCGGCCTCCCCTGGAGGACGTGCCCGAACGCGACCTGCACGTGCACCTCGTACACGATCGCGGGGTCGCCGACCGCGGCGGCGGCCTCGAGCGCGCGCTCGAACCAGGCGTTCGCCTCCTCCATCTGGAGGTGCCGGCTCGCCGCGAACCCGCGTGCGCCGGAGAGCACCGCCTGGAGCCGCAGGTCCCCCTCCCGCACCGCGAGCTCGAGCGCCTCGTCGAGCAGGTCGGGCTCGAGCCACTCCACGATCCGGAAGACGCGCGCGCACTCCCCGACGAGGTCGAGCCAGCCGCGCGCGCCGCCCGGGAGCGCGTCGCGCGGCGCGAGCCGGACGAGCGCGGAGTAGAGCTGCGAGGCGGTGTCGAGGCGGCGCGCGCGGATCGCGGCGCGGGCGGCCTCGAGCGCCGCCGCGGCGAGCGCGTCCAGGCGGAAGAGCGCGCGCCAGTCCTCCGGCGCCGCGGCGGCGAGCGCCTGGTTCCGCCGCGCCTCGTCGCGGAACGCGAAGCGCCCCGGGCCGGCCGCGTCGTCCCGCGCGATCCAGCCCTGGCCGGAGGCGGACTCGAGGAAGCGCCACAGCTCGCTCGGGCGCACCACGTCCCACGCCACGAGCTGGTCGATCGACGCCGGCGCGGTCGTCGCGAGGACCAGCTCCAGCGCGCGCATTCCGTCCGGAGCTGGAGCCAGTTCGGCCATGTCCGGTCCTCGACGCGGCTGGAACCGGACCATCCTACCAGCGCCCGGCCGCGCGCGAAGCAGCGCTGCGTCCGGGTACGCCCGCCGGGCCACCTCGCGCGCGGGGCGCCGGGCGTCACCTCTGGCCGGCGGCCGCGCGGACGTCCGGCTGGTACCGCGTGGTGTCGAACACCGCGAACCCCACCAGCAGGACCGCGGAAGAAGAGCGCGGTCGCGAAGGCGACCGCCTGGAACCGCCCTTTCCACCTGTGGTGCATGAAGAAGAGCGCGACGAGCGTGGCCTCGAGACGGCGTCCGCTCGCCTGCAAGCCCGGTCGATGGGGGCCCCCCCGGCGGCGTGCCGGCGGGCCCGCGCCCACGCGGGGCGCGGCGCCGGGGCCTTAGATTCCGTCCATGGAGGCCCGCGACCGCACCGCCCTCGCCGAGTTCGCGCGGCTGCACCACGTCCACTACGAGATCGAGCCGGAGCAGGTGACCGCAGGGCCGGAGCGCGGCCTCGTCGGCGTGCGGCTCCGGCTCCTCGCCACGCACCCGGGCGACGGCCTCGGCGTCCCGGGCTGCCCGGCGTGCGTCGAGCTCCTGCGCGAGCTCGGGTCGTTCGCGGAGCGGATCGTCGCCGCGGCGGGCGTCGCGGATCGCGCCGAGACCCTCCCCGCGGCGCGCAAGCGTACCAGTCCGCCGAGGACCGGGACGCCGACGAGGTGGCGCTCACGATCCGGGTCCGCTGCGACGCGCCCGAGCACGGGCGCTCGGGCGAGGACCGCTGCGTGGGCGCCGTGCGGGAGCGGCTCGCCGAGGTCGGCGTGGCCGCCCGCTGATCGCCGCGCGGCGCTCCCCCGTCCGCGCGAGCCCGTCGGGTGGCTTCACCCGCAGCGCAGGACGGCGTCACATGTGCGCCCACGGCGGTCGAGAGGGAGGAGGGCACATGGGCGTGCTCATGCAGGCGTTCCACTGGGACTGTCCGCGCGAGGACGGGCAGGAGTTCGCGTGGTGGAGGTTCGTCCGGTCGAAGCTCGGCGAGCTGAAGGAGGCGCGCGTCACCGCGCTGTGGCTCCCGCCGGCGAGCAAGGCAGGCGGCGCCCGCTCCATGGGCTACGACGTCTACGACTACTACGACCTCGGCAGGTACGACCAGAAGGGCGCGGTGGAGACCTGGTTCGGCTCCGAGGCGGAGCTCCGCGCGCTCGTCGAGGCGGCGCACCAGGCGGGCATGCAGGTCTACGCGGACCTCGTCCTCAACCACAACGGCGGCGCCGACGCCGAGGAGCCGAACCCGATCGCCGGCGAGCGGCGCTGGACGAGGTTCGCCCCGAAGAGCGGCCGCTTCACCCGCGACTGGACCTGCTTCCACCCGTCGCCGTACGAGCGGTTCGATCGCACGACGTTCGGCGGGATGCCGGACCTCTGCCACATCAACCCGCGCGTCTCGAGCGGGCTCCTGACCCACGCCAAGTGGCTCGTGGAGGACGTCGGCTTCGACGGATTCCGCTACGACTTCGTGAAGGGCTTCGGCGCCTGGATCGTCCGCGCCATCCACGACCGCCGCTACGCCCGGAACGGGAAGCGGGTGGAGCCGTTCGGGGTCGGCGAGTGCTGGGACGGCGACGCCTTCATCGACGAGTGGCTCGACTCGGTGAACTCCTTCGCGGAGCACCGCGTCTGTGCGTTCGACTTCCCGCTCCGCTACCGGCTGAAGGCGCTCTGCGACACGTACGGGTTCGACGTGCGCGCGCTGGCGGAGGGCGGGGTCCTCTCGCGCGACCGGCCCCTCGAGGCGGTCACGTTCGTGGACAACCACGACTTCCACGGCGGCGACTGCGTCGTGAACGACAAGCTGCTCGCCTACGCGTACGTCCTCACGCACGAGGGCTACCCGACCGTCTTCTGGAAGGACTGGTTCAACCACGGCCTCGCCCGCCGCGGGCGGCCGGACGGGCTCGAGCGGCTCGTGCAGGTGCACGAGGCGCTCGCGCGCGGCGGCACCCGCACCCTGGAGGTGGACCGCCTCTTCTACGCGATGGAGCGGACCGGCCTCGACGACGGCTCGGGCCTCGTCTTCGCCCTCTCCAACTCCGGGGAGCCGCTCCGCCGCACGCTGCGGACGGGCTCCCGCGGCCGGACGCTCCGCCCCCGCGCCTGGTCGGGCGCCGAGGCGCCCGCGCCGCTGAAGGCGGCCGCGGACGGGACGCTGACGCTGGACGTGCCGCCGCGCGGGTACGTCGTGTACGCGTAGGCCGCTCACGTCCAGCGGAACAGCCGCAGCGCCGCCCCGAAGGACGCGAGCGCCACCGCCGCGAGCAGCGCGGCCTGCGGCGCGAGCGCCGCGAGCCCCGCGCCCTCGTTCATCACCGCCCGGAGCGCGTCGTTCAGGGCGGTGAGCGGCAGCGCCCGCACCGCCGGCTGGAGGAGGCGCGGGAAGTGGTCCGCGGAGAAGAACACGCCGGAGAGGACGAACATCGGCATCATCACCAGGTTCATGAGCCCGCTCGCCGTCTGCGTGTTCTTCGCGCGGCAGGCGACGAGGAGGCCCAGCCCCGAGAAGGCGAGCGCGCCGAGCACCGCCACCGCGGCGAGCGCGAGCACGGAGCCGCGCAGCGGCACGCCGAACGCCAGCATCGCGAAGCCGACCAGGACCGGGACCTCCAGCACGAGGAAGAGGAGGCGCACGATCACGAACGCGAGCAGGTAGTGGCTGCGGCGCATGGGCGTCGCGACCATCCGGCGCAGCAGCTTCTTCTGCCGGTCCTCGACGATCACCCAGCCGATCCCCCACATCCCGGCGGACATGACGTTCATCCCGACGAGGCCGGGGACGAGGAAGTCCACGTAGCGGGTCCCGGGCTCCGTCACGAGCTGGTCGCGGGCGGAGAGCGCGTCCGCCCGACCCGCCCCGCGCTGGAGGAGGTCGTCCACCACCGCCCGCGCGAGCCGGCTCTCGGGGCGCGTCGGGTCGTGCCGGTAGGTCGGCGGGCTCCCGGGGACGACCACGATCGCCACGCGCCCGGTGCGCAGCGCCGCCGCGGCGTCGGCGGGCGCGAGCACCTCCGTCGTGACGTCGCGCCCCGACGACAGCGCGGCGCGCACCGCCTCGGCGCCGGGACCGGCCTCGACGGCGGTCCGCACCGGCTCCGGCGGCCGGGTGCGGAAGGCGACGCCGAGCGCGATGGTGAGGAGCACCGGGAACGCGAAGGTCCAGAACACGGCGGAGGGCTCGCGGAAGAAGCCGCGGATCCGGGCGAGCGTGAGCTGCGCGAGCGGCGAGCGCTCGAGTCGCCCCGGCGCCGGCGATGCGCCGAGCGCGCCCGCGGCGGCGGCGGGGCGGGCCTCAGTCACGGAGGTTCCGCCCGGTGAGGGTCACGAACACGTCCTCGAGCGACGCGCGGTGGGTGGAGAGCGCGCCCAGCGGGACGCCGCGCTCGTCGAGGTGGGCGAGGAGCGCGGGGATCGCCACGTGGGGCCGCTCCACGGTGAGCGCCCACCCGCCCCCGGCGCGGCGCGCGGCCTGCACGCCCGGGAGCGCGCGCAGCGCCGCCTCCGACACGCCGTCGGAGGGGGCCTGGAACTCCACCACCTCCTGCCCGACGTGGCGCGCGATGAGCTCCCGCGGCGTCCCGAGCGCGATCACCCTGCCGCGGTCCACGATCGCGACGCGATCGCAGAGCCGCTCCGCCTCGTCCATGTAGTGGGTGGTGAGGAGCACGGTCCGGCCGCGCGCCTTCAGGGCGAGCACGACGTCCCAGAGCTGCCGGCGCGACTGCGGATCGAGCCCGGTGGTGGGCTCGTCGAGGAACAGGAGCTCCGGCTCGCCCACGAGCGCGCACGCGACGGCGAGGCGCTGCTTCTGGCCGCCCGACAGCCGGTCGTACCGCGCGCGCCGCTTGTCCTGCAGCTCGACGAGCGCGATCACCTCGTCGACCGTCCGGCCGCGCGGGTAGAAGGAGCGGAAGAGGCGCACGAGCTCCTCGACCGTGAGGCGCTCGTAGAGGTGCGTCTCCTGGAGGGTGATGCCGAGCCGGGCCCGCAGCCGCGCGGGGTCGCGGCCCCAGCGCTGGCCGAGCACCTCCACCTCGCCGGAGCTCGGCTCGGTGAGCCCCTCGAGGATCTCCACGGTCGTCGTCTTCCCCGCGCCGTTCGGCCCGAGGAGGCCGAAGCACTCGCCGCGCGCCACGTCGAGGTCGAGCCCGTCGACGGCGAGCACGTCGGGCGGCCAGCGCTTCACGAGCCCGCGGCAGCGGATGGCGAGATCGATCATGGCGCGCGCGGAGGATAACGCACGCCGCGGACGGGCGCAGAGGCCGCCGGCGTCGGGGCGGCGCGGTAGGGTGACGCGCCCATGACCGACGCCCACGCCCGCTTCCTCGCCTTCTGCGACGGCTCCTCGCTCTCGAACCCCGGCGGCCCGGGCGGCACCGGGTTCGTCGTGGTGGACCGCGCCCGGCCCGCCCTGCGGTTCGGGGGCACGCGCTGGACGGAGGACGGCGCCGCGGGCGTCACCAACAACCGGATGGAGCTGCGCGCGGTCCTCGAGGCGCTGCACGGCCTGCCCGCCGGCGAGACGGTCGAGATCGTCTCCGACTCCCGCTACGTCGTGGACGCGCTCTCGCGCTGGATCCACGGCTGGCGCCGGAAGGGCTGGCGCACCGCGGCGGGCGAGCCGGTCCTGAACCGGGACCTCATCGAGGCGGTGGACGCGCGCGCCCGCGAGCTGGCGGTCCGCTGGCGCTGGGTGCGGGGCCACGACGGCCACGCCGCGAACGAGATCGTGGACGCGCTCGCGCAGTCCGCGGCGCGCGGCGTCCCCGGGCCGACCGAGGCGGACGTCGTGGCGGCGCTGCGGGCGTCCGCGATCCTCCGCGCGTCCTAGCGGCCCTGGAACAGCACGTCCACCGCGACGCCGCGCCTCGCGAAGCCGCGCTCGAGCTCGGCCGCCGTCCGGTCGAACCACGCGTCCTCGAGGTAGCGCTCGAGCTCCGCCCGCCGGTAGCGCGCGACCACCTTCCCCGAGTAGTTCATCCGGTCCACCAGGACCTCCCCCGCGGCGTCGCCGATCAGCTCGACGTACCGCGCCGGGTCCATCGGCAGGAGCGGCCCCGCGAACGCGTGGGTCGGGACGCCCGCGGCCCGGAGCGCCTTCAGCGCCTCGACGCGCGCGCCGATCGGCGGGGCGTGCGGCTCGAACGTCCTGCGGACGCGGTCGTCGTCCGTCGTGATCGACAGGCCCACCGAGATCCTCCGCCCGAACCGGCGGAACACGTCGACGTCGCGCAGGCACAGCGGCGAGCGCGTGAGGACGCTCACCTCGAGCCCGCCGGGCCCGTCCGCGAGCGCCTCCAGGCAGCCGCGGGTGAGCCGGTACCGCCGCTCGAGCGGCTGGTACGGGTCGGTCACCGTCCCGACGAGCACGCTGCCGCCCCGGACCCGGCGGAGCTGGCGCCGCAGCACCTCCGGCGCGTTCACCTTCGCGTCCACGAACCCGCCCCACGGCTCGAGGTGCCCGGTGAAGCGCTTCATGAAGCTCGCGTAGCAGTAGCTGCAGCCGTGCTCGCAGCCGACGTACGGGTTCAGGCACCAGTCGTGGCCGGGGATGCCGGTCCTGGTGAGGACCGCCTTCGAGACGATCTCGCGCCGGACGACCTCCACGCCACGGGGATCGCACGTCCGCCCGCACCGGTCCAGCGCCGGACCGCCGAGCGCCGGCTCGGCGGCGGCGCGCCCGCGGCGGCGGGAGCCCGTCCGGGGGTTCGACACGCCGTACACGGGGAGTACAGTCGCGCTCGCCCGCCGCCCCCCGCGGCGCGGCTCCCGGAGGCTCCCATGGTCCGAACGACGATCGCCGTTGCCGTCCTCGTCCTCGCCGCGGCGCTCGCGCCCGCCCCGGCGCGCGCCGGCGACTGCAAGCCGGTGCACGGGTCCTACACCTCGCAGGCCTTCTTCCCGCCCGAGTGCCCCACGAGCTTCTGCACGGCCGGCGAGGTCATCGGGGGGCTCCAGGGCGCCTACACCTTCACCCAGACGCAGGTCCTCCCCGCGGCCGTGCTCGCCCCCGGGGACGGCGCGCTGGAGAACGCGCTGTTCTACGTCGGCGCGAGCGACGTGACGCTGAGGAGCGGAGATCACGTGTACGCGAGCGACAGCGGCGTGATCGACGTGCCGCCCGGCACCGGGAAGCAGGCGGCGCTCCTCGTGATCAGCGGCGGCACCGGCGGCCACGCCGGCGCGACCGGGTTCCTGCAGCTCCGCGGCACGCTCGGGCCGGGCGGCCGGGTGACGGGCGACTTCACCGGTCAGATCTGCACGCCCTGACGCGCGCGGCGCCGCGGTCAGGCGCTCCACTCCCGGAACGCGCTCGGCGCGTCGTCCGGGAACGGCGGGCGGCGCGGCGCCCAGCCCACCTCGGCGCCCCGCGCGCTCACCACGACCTGATCCATCGCGAGCGCGTCCGCCATCGGCCCCATCGTCCGGCGCGCCTCCTCCACCGGGATCGCGCGGACCACGCCGCCCCTCCCGGCCGCGCGGCTCGCGGCGGCCGCCGCCTCCGCCACCCTCGGGGACGCCCCGTCCACGCCGTGGAAGATCCCGCGCGCGCGCCGCTCGACGACGAGCCGGTAGAGCTCGGCGAGGTCGGCGCGGTGCACGAGCGCCCAGCGCTGGTCGCCCGTGCCGACGAAGCTCGCGCGCCCCTCCTTCACCGCGGACGCGAACCACGGCGCGACGAGCCCGCGCCGCTCGCCGAAGACGACGCCGGGGCGGACGACGGCGGTCGCGATCCGGTCCGTCGCCGCCTCGAGGACCCGCTTCTCGTGCGGCGGCCGCCACGCGACCGCCGCGGCGGGCCGGACGATCGGCTCCGCCTCGGTCGCCGGCGCCGCCGTCTCGCCGAGGACCCAGACGCCCGAGGTGTAGACGACCGCGAACGGCCGCCCCGCCTGCCGCGCCCCGTCGAGCAGCGCGTCGATCGCCTCGGCGTCCGCCGGCGCGCCGAGCCGGTAGTCGACGGCCGCGTGGATCGCGGCGTCGTGCTCGGCGATCCGGGCGGCGAGCGGCGCGAGGCCGCCGAGGAACCCGCGCACGGGCGTCGCGCCGAGCAGCGAGAGGAGGCGGTCGGCCGACTCCGACCGCGACGTCGCGGTGACCTCGTGCCCGGCCCACAGCAAGGCCTGCACGAGCGCGCCGCCGACGTAGCCCGTCCCTCCGGTGACGAAGACCTTCATGGGCGCCTCCCGGGCGACGAACCCGAGGTACCGTGCGGCTCGAGCTGCTCCATCGTCACAGCTTGTAGCCGAACCGGCGGAGCAGCGCCTTGCGGTCCTGCACGTCGGCGTCGGTCTCGACGCCGAGCGGCGCGCCGCCGTCGACCACGCCGAGGACGCCGCGGCCCGCGGCCGTCTGCGCCACGATCACCTCCACCGGGTTCGCGGTGGCGCAGTGGATCGTGCAGACCTCCTGCACGAGCTTCACCGCGTTGAGCACGTTCACCGGGAAGCCCTCGCGCAGGAGGATCACGAAGGAGTGGCCCGCGCCGATCGCCTGGGCGATCCGCGTCGCGCCCTCCACGAGGCCCGGGTCGTTGCCGCTGCGCCGCACGAGGCGGGGCCCGGAGGACTCGCAGAACGCCAGGCCGAACCTGAGCGCCGGCGCGCTCGCGGCGAGGACCTCGTGCAGGTCCTCCACCGTCTTGATGAAGTGGGACTGGCCGATGACGACGTTCACGTCGTCGGGCTTCTCGACCGGGACGGACAGGATCTCCATCGCGACCTCCCGCGCTGGACCGACCGCGATGTTCGCGCCGCGGAGGCCGGCGCGGGCGCGGAAAGACGGGGCGCTGGCGGCGAAAAGGCCCCGGCCGCTCGCGCGGCCGGGGCCCGGGCCCTTTCGGAAGGCCGACGCCTACTTCAGCACCGCGACGATGTTCTTCACCGCGGCGATCGACTTGTCGAGCATCGCCTGCTCCTCGGCGTTGAGCTTGAACTCGAGGACCTGCTCGAGGCCCTTCGCGCCGATGACGCCGGGCACGCCCAGGTACAGCCCGTCCACGCCGAACTGGCCCTTCAGGAAGGCGCAGACCGGGATGGCGCGCTTCTGGTCCCTGAGGAACGCCTCGACCATCGTGACCGCGGACACCGCCGGCGAGTAGAACGCGCTGCCGGTCTTGAGGAGGGCGACGACCTCGCCGCCCGCGCCGCGGGTGCGCTTGACCATCGCGTCCATGACCTCCTTGGCCTTGGCCGCGTTCCCGTACTTCCGCTCGAGGAGCTCCATCACCGGAATGCCGCACACCGAGGTGTAGCGGACGAGCGGGACCATGTCGTCGCCGTGGCCGCCCAGCGTGACCGCCGAGACGTCCTTCACGGAGACGCCGAGCTCCCACGCGATGAAGGCCTGGAACCGGGCGGAGTCGAGCACGCCGGCCTGGCCGATCACGCGGTGGTGCGGGAAGCCCGTGATGCGCTGGCAGAGCGTCACCATCGCGTCGAGCGGGTTCGAGATCACGATGACGAACGAGTTCGGGGCGTACTGCTTGATGCCCTGCGCGACGCTCTCCATGATCTTGGAGTTCACGCCGATGAGGTCGTCGCGCGACATGCCGGGCTTGCGGGGCAGGCCGGCGGTGACGACGACGACGTCCGAGTCCTTGATGTCCTCGTACGTGTTCGTGCCCTTCAGCATCACGTCGGCGCGATCGATCGGGGTCGCCTCGGCGATGTCGAGGCACTTGCCCTGCGGCATCCCCTCGACGATGTCGAACAGCACGACGTCGCCCAGCTCCTTCTGCATGCAGAGCTGGGCCAGCACGCCACCGATCTGCCCGCCGCCAATCAGTGCGATCTTCGGTCTGGCCATGTTCGCTTCTCCCTCTCGAGTGACCTGCGTGGGACTCTCTACATCGCGTCGATGATTGCGTTCAGCGTCGGGCTGGGGCGCATCGCCGCCGCAGCCTTCTTCGGATCGGGCCGGTAGTAGCCGCCCAGGTCCATCGGCTTGCCCTGGGCGCCGATGAGCTCGGCGTCGATCTTCTGCGCGTTCTCCGCGAGCTGCTTCGCGGCCTGGGCGAACCGGGCCTTCAGCTCCTGATCCTTGTCCTGCGCCGCGAGCGCCTCGGCCCAGTAGAGGGCGAGGTAGAAGTGGCTGCCGCGGTTGTCGATCTGGCCGACCTTGCGGGCGGGCGACTTGTTGTTGTCGAGGAACTTCCCGATCGCCGCGTCGAGCGTCTCGGCGAGCACCGCGGCCTTCGCGTTCTCGAAGGCGCGGCCGATGTGCTCGAGCGAGGCGCCGAGCGCCGAGAACTCGCCGAGCGAGTCCCAGCGGAGGTAGCCCTCCTTCACGAACTGCTGCACGTGCTTGGGGGCGGAGCCGCCCGCGCCGGTCTCGAAGAGGCCGCCGCCGGCGAGGAGCGGCACGATCGAGAGCATCTTCGCGCTCGTGCCGATCTCGAGGATGGGGAAGAGGTCGGTGAGGTAGTCGCGGAGGACGTTGCCCGTCGCCGAGATGGTGCTCTCGCCCTTGCGGATCCGCTCGAGCGAGAAGCGCATCGCCTCGACCGGCGGCATGATCTTGAGGGTGAGCCCCCTGGTGTCGAACTCGGGCAGGTACTTCTCGACCTTCGCGATGACCTGGCGATCGTGGGCGCGGTTCTTGTCGAGCCAGAACACGGCCGGCCAGCCCGTCGCGCGGGCGCGGGTCACCGCGAGCCTCACCCAGTCCTTGATCGGGACGTCCTTCACCTGGCACATGCGGAAGATGTCGCCCTCCTCGACCTTCTGCTCGAGGAGCGTCTTCCCCGTCGCGTCGTCGACGACGCGGATCGCGCCGGCGCCGGCGGCCATGAAGGTCTTGTCGTGCGACCCGTACTCCTCCGCCTGCTGCGCCATGAGGCCGACGTTCGGGACCGAGCCCATCGTCGCGGGGTTCAGGGCGCCGTGCTCCCTGCAGTTCTCGACGATCTCCCGGTACATCGTGGCGTAGCAGCGATCGGGGATGGTCGCCTTGCACTCGTGGAGCTTGCCGTCGGCGCCCCACATCTGGCCCGACTCGCGGACCACGACCGGCATCGACGCGTCGACGATGACGTCGTTCGGCTGGTGGAGGTTGGTGATCCCCTTGTCCGAGTCGACCATCGCGAGCGGCGCGCGCCTCGCGTAGGTGGCCTTGATGTCGGCGTCGATCTCCGCGCGCTTGTCCGCGGGCAGCGACTCGATCTTCTTGTAGAGATCGCCGAGGCCGAGGTTCGGGTTGACGCCCGCCTGCTTGAGCGCGTCCGCGTGCTTCGCGAAGACGTCCTTGAAGTAGACCGTCACCACGTGGCCGAACATGACGGGGTCGGAGACCTTCATCATGGTGGCCTTGAGGTGCACCGAGAAGAGCAGCCCCTTGGCCTTCGCGTCGTCGATCTGATCGTCGATGAACTTGCGCAGGGCCTTCACGCTCATCCTCGTCGTGTCGACGATCTCGCCGGCGAGGAGCGCGGCCTTCTTCTTGAGGACGGTGACCTTCCCGGCGGCGTCGACGAACTCGATCCGATAGTCGATCGGCTTCTCGATCGTCATCGAGTTCTCGTTGCCGTAGAAGTCCCCCTCGGTCATGTGCGCGACGTGGGCCTTCGACTCCCTGCTCCACGCGCCGAGCTTGTGGGGGTTCTTCTTCGAGAACTCCTTCACCGAGGTGGGCGAGCGGCGGTCCGAGTTGCCCTCGCGGAGCACCGGGTTGACGGCGCTGCCGAGCACCTTCGAGTAGCGCGCCTGGACCGCCTTCTCGGCGTCGTCCTTCGGGACCTCGGGGTAGTCCGGGACCTTGTAGCCCTTCGACTGCAGCTCCTTGATCGCCTCCTTCAGCTGCGGGACGGAGGCGCTGATGTTCGGCAGCTTGATGATGTTCGCCTCGGGCGTCTTCGAGAGCGCGCCGAGCTCCGAGAGCAGGTCCGGGATCCGCTGCTCCGCGGTCAGGTTCTCGGGGAAGCTCGCGATGATGCGTCCGGCGAGGGAGATGTCCTTCGTCTCGACCTCGACGCCGGTGCCCTTCGTGAACTTCTGGACGATGGGGAGCAGCGAGTACGTCGCGAGCGCGGGCGCCTCGTCGATCTGGGTCCAGATGATCTTGGAGTTCTTCGTCGTCATGTCCTCTTCCTTGGGTTGCGTGCGTATCTTCACGCGCCGCGAACGTTCACTGGTGGTGCTCGTGCTGCCGGTGTCGCCCGGAGGCACTTCTCGGGCCGCGAGACGACGGTGCGGGGGCCAGTTGCTCGTTCTCGTTCCGCGCCTGGAATGCTTCGGTAAGCCGCGGGAATTACACGATCGCCGGAGCCCGCGTGTTGATGCCGGTCATGGCTTCGAGGCGACGCAGGGTAGCCGATCCCGCCCCGCGCGTCATCCGCGGGCGAACGGGCCGTAAGCGATTCTTCGCGCGCGCGATCGACCGGACAGTCGCGACAACACGCCGCGATCGCGCTCCGTGCCCGGGATCATCGAGCGCGCCGCTCCGCATTGCGCGCCGGCGGACTTCACGAGTCCACGAAGGCGAGCGCCCGCTGCCGACCCCACGAGTCCACGAAGCGCCCGGTGCCGGGCGGCCGGGCGAGCGCCTCAGTCCTTCGCGAGCCGCGCCTCGATGCGCCGGTCCGGCACGAGCCACACGAGCGCGACGGCGACGAAGATCCCGTCGGAGAGCCACTGGCTCACGAAGGCGAGCGGGATCGCGGCGGCGTACATCGCGAGCGAGACCTTCCCCTTCACGTCCCGCCCGAGCGCGGCGGCCAGGCGCGAGCCCCGCCCCTCGCGCGCGACGATCGCGCGCGAGAGGAGCGTGTACGCGATCGCCGCGGCGAGCATCACCGCACCGTACGCCGCCCCGGGCGCCGCGGCCGAGTGGTGCTCGCCCATCCACCCCGTGACGAACGGCACGAGCGACAGCCAGAAGAGCAGGTGCAGGTTGGCCCAGAGGATGCGCCCGTCGATCCGCGTCGTCGCGTGCAGCAGGTGGTGGTGGTTCACCCAGTAGATGCCGAGGAGCACGAAGCTCAGCACGTACGTGAGGAAGACCGGCAGGAGCGGCCGCAGCGCGGCCAGCTCGGCGCCGCGCGGCACCTTCAGCTCGAGCACGAGGATCGTGATGATGATGGCGATGACGCCGTCGCTGAACGCCTCGAGGCGCGTCTTGGTCATCCGGTCCGCTCCCCCGGCCGCTCGAAGGCGCGCCGCGCCCGCTCGGCGCGCGGTCGGATCGCGCAGCCGTCGAGGTGGTCGTCCACGATCCCGACCGCCTGCATGAACGCGTAGATCGTGGTCGGGCCCACGAAGGTGAAGCCGCGCCGCTTGAGGTCCTTCGAGAGCGCGACGGACTCCGGGGTGGTCGCCATGGTGCGGAGGGCCGCCCAGGTGAGCCGCCTCGGACGCGCGGTCGGCGGCGGCTCGAACCTCCACACGTGCGCGGCGAGCGAGCCCACCTCGTCCACGAGGTCGCAGGCGCGCCGCGCGTTGTTGATCGCGGACTCGATCTTGCCGCGGTGCCGCACGATGCCCGCGTCGGCGAGGAGGCGCCGCACGTCGCGCGCGCCGAAGCGCGCCACCGCCTCGAGGTCGAAGCCGGCGAAGCCGCGCCGGAAGGCCTCGCGCTTGCGGAGGATGGTGAGCCAGGACAGGCCCGCCTGGAACCCCTCGAGGCAGATCTTCTCGAAGAGCCGCACGTCGTCGCGCTGCGGAAACCCCCACTCCTCGTCGTGGTAGCGGACGTACTCGGGCGCGGAGAGCCCCCAGAAGCAGCGGCGCCTCCCGTCGGG
Source organism: Anaeromyxobacter sp. (assembly GCA_035708485.1). Taxonomy (GTDB): domain Bacteria; phylum Myxococcota; class Myxococcia; order Myxococcales; family Anaeromyxobacteraceae; genus Anaeromyxobacter. The sequence goes on from DASSSJ010000218.1 coordinate 54,629, forward strand.
TCCCGGCGCGAGACCGTTCACGTGCTCCATCGCTCGCTCCCCTGTCCAGGTGCCCGCCCGGGGCTTAGCCGCCGGGCGCCGGCCACGCAACGCGAGCCGGTGCTAGGGTGCTCCGCGGCGCCCCGCTCCCTCGCGACGCGGGCCGCGGAGGGCTCCCGCATGAAGGCCGGACTCGTCGGCTACGCGCAGTCGGGCAAGACCACCCTGTTCGACGCCCTCACCGGCCAGCACAAGCACGGCGCGGGCGCGGCGGGCCGGGGCGTGAACCTCGGCGTCATCAAGGTCCCGGACGCGCGCATCGACGCGCTCTCCGCGATCTTCAAGCCGAAGCTGACCACCTACGCCGAGATGCAGTTCGTGGACGTGCCGGGGCCGGCGAAGAGGGGCGCCGGCCTCGACGCGGACTCGCTCCGCGCCCTCGCCGAGGTGGACGCGTTCTGCCTCGTCGTGCGCGGCTTCCCCGCGTTCGACGGCACCCCCGCCGATCCCGAGCGCGAGCTGCGCGACTTCGACGCGGAGGTGGTGCTCCACGACCTCGGCGTCGTCGAGAAGCGGCTCGAGCGGCTCGCGCGCGAGCACAAGCAGGGCTCGGCCGAGCACCACGAGCTCGAGAACCTGCACGCGCACCTCGACCCGGGGAAGCCGCTCCGCACGATGAGGTGGAGCGACGCGGAGGAGAAGGAGCTCGCGCACTTCCAGTTCCTGTCGCGCCGGCCGATGCTCGTCGCCGTGAACGTCGCCGAGGACGCGGCCGCCGCGCCGCCCGCGCCCGGGCTCCTCGCGGCCGCGAAGGAGCGCGGCTGCGAGGTGCTGTCGCTCTGCGCCACCATCGAGGCGGAGATCGCGGACCTGCCGCCGTCGGATCAGCCCGAGTTCCTCGCCTCGCTCGGCCTCGCCGAGCCGGCGCGCGCGCGCTTCATCCGCGCGGCCTACCACCTGCTCGATCTCGTCTCCTTCTTCACCGTCGGCGAGGACGAGGTGCGCGCCTGGCCCATCCGCCGCGGCGACAAGGCCCCGCGCGCCGCGGGGCGCATCCACTCCGACCTCGAGCGCGGCTTCATCCGCGCCGAGGTGATGCACTACCAGGACTTCATGTCGGTCGGGAGCGAGGCGAGGGCGCGCCAGGAGGGAAAGCTCCGCCTGGAGGGCAAGGAGTACGTCGTCCACGACGGCGACATCATGAACATCCGGTCCGGGGTGTGACGGCCCGCGCGCAGGCCTCGCGGCGGCGCTCGCTTCCGTCGATCCCGCGGCCGCGAAGCTGCCGGGCTCGGGCTCGGCGGTCGGGCGAGCCGGGTGCGCCTCACTCCCGCGCGCCGCCCCGCAGCTCGCGCGCGAGCCGCCGCGCCTCGCGCAGCGGCTCCGGCCACCGCGCCAGCGCGGTCGCCCGGAGCGCCACGTCCGCCGCGACCTCCGCCGACGTGCGCCACGCCGCGTGCGCGACGATCGGCTTCGCCCCGCGGCGCGCGCGGACGCGGTAGGCGACGACCTCGCCGCCGAGCCGGAGCGGGGAGCGCGCCATCCACTCCGGGCCGGGCTCGCTCCCCGTCGCGCGCAGCGGCTCGTCCGTGACGCCCACCGTGGGCAGATCGAGCGCGGCCCCGAGGTGGAGCGCGAGCCCGGCGCGGCGGGGGTGATCCCTGCCGGCGGCGGCGACGAGGAGGACGTCGGGCCGGATCGCGAGGTCCCGCACGACGGCCTCGAGGATCGCGCCCTCGCGGAGCGCGAGCCGGCCGGGCTGGAACGGCGCGTTCACCCGCGCGACGCCCGCCGAGGCGGCGATCGTCTCCTCCCCCTCCTCGACCACCGCCGCCGCCCAGCCGACGCCGTCGCCGCCCGCGCGGCCGAACACGACCGCGCACGCACCGGTGCGGAGCGGGCGCGCCGCGAGCCAGTCGGGCGGCTCCCACGGCGCGGGCGCGAGCGCCGCGAGCCGGTCCTGCTCGCGCGCGAGGTCCTCCGCGGTCGGCGGCCAGGTCATCGACCCCGAGCCTACCTCCGCGAGCGCGTGTCGGAGCGCCGCCGTCGTCGGGGACCTCGCGAGGCGCGCGCGGCGCGCCCGCTCGCGGGCGGATCCACGCGTTCCTGCGCTCGAGCGACGGCGCGGTCGCGGGGCTGGATGGCCCGTGAGACGGCGTCGCGCTCGGCACTCGGCCGAATGGTCGGGTGCTCGGCGGCCGCCGGGCGGTAGAGTGGGCGGAGCCCGGTCTCGAGATCCGGAGGAGCCATGCCGTTCGCAGCGTCGCGGGTGCTGGCCGGCGCGGCCGCGTGCGCCATCGCGTCCTCGGGCTGCTCGCTCCTCGTCGCGAAGCGTCCGCCGAGCGAGGTCGTCGCGCCGAACTATCCCGTCGACTGCACGAGCGGGCGGACCGCGCCGGTGCTCGACACGGCGTGCGCCGTCCTGGCGGGGACGATGGTCGCCGCCGTCGCCCTGAACGAGGACGCGGAGGCGAGGCGCGCCACGACGCTGTACCTCGGCCCGGTCGTGGTCGGGTGCGGCCTCTCCGCATTCGTCGGGTACCGCTCGACGGCCCGCTGCCGCGCGCTGAAGCCCGTCAACGCGCGGTGCATCGGCGGGGACCTCGGCGCCTGTCACGAGCTCGCCCCGGGCTGGATCCCGACGGAGCGCTGGCGGGCCCTTCATCCCGCCGCGAGCGCGCCCGCGACCGCGGCGCCCGTCGCCCCGCGCTGAGCCTCCGGAGGAGCCATGGCCCGCAAGCGCAGCTCCGCCTCGCCGTGCCTCGGAGCGCTCCTCCTGCTCCTCTCGTCGGGATGCTCGCTCGCGGTGATGAAGCCCGCGCCGTCGCCGGTGCTCGAGCCGGACGTACCCGCCAGGTGCACCACGTCCATCCTGCCGCCGGTGCTCGATCTCGGCGGGGCGGCGGCCGCCGGGTCGATCTCGTTCGTGGCGCTGTTCGCGCCCTACGGCAGCGACGACGTGCACGGGCGGATCGCGCTCGCCTCGGTGGCCGCCGCGGGCGCGGTCACCTTCCTCGTCTCGTCCGTCGCGGGCTTGAAGCGGACGAGCCGGTGCGTGACGTTCCGCGAGCTGAACGAGCGCTGCGTCGGCGGCGATCTCGAGGCCTGTCAGGCCCTCACGCCGGGGTGGACGCCGCCGCCGGTGGCGCCCCGCCGCGCGCCGCCCGCCGAGCCGGCGCCCGCGGTCGCCTCGGCGTCGCCGCAGCCGCGGCCGGCGGGGCCCGCGCCGCCCGTCCCGGCCTCCGGCGCGGACGCCGCGCCGGTGGCCAGCGCCGCCGCGGCGCCTCCGCCGCGAGCGCGCCGCCTCGGCGCCGCGCTCCGGCTCGGGTACGCGCACCCGCTCGGCGACCTGCAAGGCGGCACGCCGCTCGACGCGGCGATCGACGGGATGCTGCCCGCGCAGCTCGACGTGACGTACGAGTGGATCCCCGACCTCCCGGTCGGCGCGTACGCGTCGTGGGCGTTCGGCCGGCTCGGCGGCGACGAGGCGGCGAGCTGCGACGCGACCGGCGCGAGCTGCTCCGTCGGCTCGCTCCGGCTCGGGCTGCAGGCCGCTCGCGTCTTCCGCCGGGCGGGCGCGCGGCTCGTGCCCTGGGTCGGCGCCGGGATCGGCCTCGAGTTCGTGAACTTCCGCCGCTCGGGCCAGTACTCGACGGGGTTCGACGGCTTCGAGGCGCTGCTCCAGGGCGGCGCCCAGTACCGGCTCCGCGAGCGGCTCTCGCTCGGCCCCTACCTGCAGCTCTCGGTCGGCGAGTACCGGTCGATGGACGGACGCGGCATCGAGGACCGAAGGCCGCACGGCTGGGTCGCCGTCGGCGCGCGCGCGACGGTGGGCCGCTAGCGCGTCCGCTAGCGCCGACTCGCCCGCTCGCGCGGCGCCGCGCGGGGACGCGCACCCGGGGCCGGTGCGGTCTTGCGCGCGCTCCCCGCGCGGTGACGCCCCGTAAGAGTCGCTCCGGGCTCGCGGTCGCGACGCACATGAGGGAACGGATTCTTTCGCGAGGGGACCTCCCCGGGAGCGACACCCATGAGCCGCGCCGAGATCCGCGCCGACATCCTCCAGAAGTTCCCCGAGCTCTTCGGGAAGCAGAAGGTGAACGGCCGGGACGTGGACGTCGAGGAGACGATCGCGACGCTCACCCGCGAGCTGCGCCCCGCCATCGCGGCCGCGCTGAAGGCGCGCCGCGAGCTGCTCGCGTCGCCCGCGCCGGTCCAGGAGAAGTACGCCTGGCCGGCCTGGGACGCCGCGTTCGAGGATCCGATCTCCGGCAGGCCCTGGACCTGGCGCCAGATCGTCCAGGGCATGATCGACAACTTCCTCGGGAGGGAGTCGCCGCACCGCTGGCGCCTCAACGACGAGGTGCCGATCCCCGCGCACGTCCACCCGACGCGGAACCCCGGCCTGGAGCTGACCGGCCCGTGGGCCCCGCTCGACATGGCGTTCAACGCGCTCAACAGCGCCGCGCCGATGAACATGCCGGACTTCGAGGACGCCTCGCCGCCGCACTTCCGGCCGGACGGGACGGCGTCCACCGAGCCGATCGGCATCTTCGCCGCGATGCAGAACGCGAAGGAGATCCACGAGGGGCGCTGGACCGGCAAGCCGTACGAGGTCGTGAAGAAGGGGAAGACGCGCGCGTACCGCATCCAGAACCCGACCGACCGCTGGCCGGTCCGGCTCGCGCGGCCCCCCTCGATCCACATCGTCTACGACCACGTGACGGTGGACGGCGCGCCCGCGCCGGGCATCGTCGTGATGACGACGCTCTGGGCGTTCGACAACCGGGACGCGCTCGCGAGGACCGGCACCGGCGTCTACTTCTACGTCCCGAAGCTCCAGACGCCCGCCGAGGCGCTGATCGTCGAGCGGCTCCTGTCGCGGCTCGAGGGGATCGCGGGGCTGCCCGCGGGCACGTTCAAGGCGAAGATGCTCTACGAGGAGGGGAACGCGGGCCGGCAGCTCCCCGGGATCCTCTGGACGCTGCGGCGCCGGCTCCTCGGCGCGAACGTCGGGCGCTGGGACTACCTCGGCAGCCTCATCGAGATGTGGAAGGACGATCCGAAGGGGATCTTCCCCGATCCGCAGTCGGTCGGGATGGCCGTGCCGACGATGATCGCCTACCAGCGCTACGACGCGCTCCTCATGCTCATGGCCGGCATGAAGGGCGGCGCGCTCGAGAACGCCGCCCCGATCGGCGGCATGGCGGCGGTGATGATCTACCAGCCGGGGGATCCGTACCACCGCCACCTCTACAACCCCGTCGCGCTCCGCGCGATCGTGCTCGACAAGCTGCGCGAGCGGTTCCTGGGCCTCATGTTCGTGCCGGACGCGCCGCTCCCGCAGGGCGCGCCGCCGACCCTCGCCGACGTCCTCGCCGGGCGCGTGAAGGGGAAGCTCTACGACGCGTTCCGCCAGAGCTGGGTGGCGAGCCCCGAGGCCGAGTACGTCGCCGCCGGGAACGGGCCGCTCCAGGCGCGGCTCGAGGACCTGCAGGCGCTCGCGGACGCTCCGGTCGTGACGACGGACGTGAAGGGGAAGACGGTGCCCACGGTCGCGAGCGGCCTCACCGAGGCCGAGCGGGCGCAGCTCCAGGCGCGGGGCGTCCTCGACGCGCAGGGCAGGATCACCCCGACCGTGCTCGTGCGGGACGCGCTCGACGCGCCCGAGAAGATCTTCACGAAGGAGCTGTGGGAGGCGATCAACCTGCCGCCGAAGGGCGACGTGACCATCGAGCACGTCCAGCACTCCTTCTACATGGCGGCGAACTACGGCTTCCAGATCCTGAACGGCAACTTCGCCGCGGCGATCGACGACTACGAGCTGAGGCAGCGGTTCATGAACGACCTCGCCACCTACCGCATCTACGTGTCGTGGCTCTGGTCGCTCGTCCGGCACGAGGCGCCCATCACGAAGGACGGCCACCTGCTGCGCGCGGTCCTCACCGAGGACGGCATGGTCCTCGGCAAGCCCGCGGAGCCCGTGAAGGCCGGCACGCGCTTCACGCGGGCGATGTTCGAGAAGGTCTGGCAGCACCACGACGAGTGGACGAGCGCCTTCTTCGCCGAGCAGGACAAGCTCGGGGTCCCCGCCCGCTTCGACCGCTCGAAGGCGCCGGTGATCATGGAGCTCCTGCACCGGCAGCTCCTGTCGCCGCGGTGGGTGCAGCACAGCGCCCGCGTGCTCTTCCTCGTCGGCCAGGCGGCCGCGGCGGAGCGCGGGCCGATCCTCGAGGCCATCTTCGACCTGCCGCGGGAGGAGGTCGCGCGGCGCGTGAAGGCGGGCACGTTCCCCCGGGGCGCGCTCGCCGCGCACGACTACGCGCTCGACGTGACGGGCTGATCGCGGCGCTTGCGCCCGGACGCCGCGGGCGGCACATCTACGAGGATGGAAGAGACCTTCCGGCCGGGGGTCGATCCGCGCCGCGCGCCGGGGACCGGCCGGGGCGCGGCGGGAGCGCAGGGCCTCGAGGGCGCCCGCGTGCTCGCGCGCCTGCTCGACGACGCCATCCCCATCCCGGGCACCTCCTGGCGGATCGGGATCGACCCGCTCCTCGGGCTCGTGCCGGGGATCGGCGACGCGCTCGGCGCGATCCTCTCCACCTGGATCCTGGTCGTGGCCGCGCGGCTCGGCGTCCCGGCCACGGTGCTCGCGCGCATGGGGGTCAACGTCGCGATCGACGCGATCGTGGGGGTGATCCCGTTCGTCGGCGATCTGGCCGACTTCGGCGTGAAGCCCAACGCGCGAAACCTCCGCCTCCTCGACGCCTGGCTCGAGCGGCCCGCGCCCACGCGGCGGGCGAGCCGCGCCGTCGTCGCGGGGATCGCGGCGGGGACGCTGCTCGTGGTGGCGGCGATCGCCTTCGCGGCGTGGCGCCTCCTCGCGTGGGCCGCCGGCGCCGTCGGCGGCTGACCGCGCGCCCGGCCTGCGCCGCGCGCTCGCGCGCCGGGACCGAGAGCCGCTTCTCCGCCTCGGCGACGCGCGTCGCGCTGCGGCCGCGGCGAGGGGTCCGGCGCCGCGGGCTACCGCGCGATCGGCTTGTACCGGATCCGCTTCGGCTTCGCGCCCTCCTCGCCGAGCCGCCGCCGCTTGTCCGCCTCGTACTCCTGGTAGTTGCCGGTGAAGAACGTCCACCGCGAGTCGCCCTCGGCCGCGAGGATGTGCGTCGCGATCCGGTCGAGGAACCAGCGGTCGTGCGAGATGACGAGCACCGTCCCGGCGTACTCGAGGAGCGCGTCCTCGAGCGCGCGCAGCGTCTCGACGTCGAGGTCGTTCGAGGGCTCGTCGAGGAGGAGCACGTTTCCGCCCGTCATGAGCGTCTTCGCGAGGTGGAGCCGCCCGCGCTCGCCGCCGGAGAGCGTCCCGACCACCTTCTGCTGGTCGGCGCCCTTGAAGTTGAACCGCGCGATGTAAGCGCGGCTCGGCATCTCGAACCTCGCGACGGTGATGGTGTCGCTCCCGCCCGACAGCTCGTCGAACACGGTCTTGTCGGAGGAGAGCCGCTCCCGGGTCTGGTCGACGAAGGCGAGCTTCACGGTCTGGCCGACCTTCACCTCGCCCGCGTCCGGCCTCTCGGCGCCGGTGATCAGCTTGAAGAGCGTGGACTTGCCCGCGCCGTTCGGCCCGATGATCCCGACGATCGCGCCGGGCGGCACGATGAAGGAGAGGTCGTCGATCAGCAGGCGGTCGCCGAACCCCTTCGACACGCCCCTGAACTCGACGACGTCCTTCCCGAGCCGCTCCGCGACGGGGATGAAGATCTCCTGCGTCTCGTTGCGGCGCTGGTACTCGTACGACGACAGCTCCTCGAACCGGGCGAGGCGCGCCTTGCTCTTCGCCTGCCGCGCCTTCGGGTTCTGCCGCACCCACTCGAGCTCCTGCTTCATCGCCTTGATGCGGGCGCTCTCCTGCTTCGCCTCGATCTCGAGCCGCCGCTCCTTCTGATCGAGCCAGGAGGAGTAGTTCCCCTTCCACGGGATGCCGTGGCCGCGGTCGAGCTCGAGGATCCACTCCGCGACGTTGTCGAGGAAGTAGCGGTCGTGCGTGACCGCGACGACCGTGCCGGGGAACCGCCCCAGGAACTGCTCGAGCCACTCGACCGACTCCGCGTCGAGGTGGTTCGTCGGCTCGTCGAGGAGCAGGAGGTCCGGCTTCTCGAGGAGGAGCTTGCAGATCGCCACGCGGCGCTTCTCTCCGCCGGAGAGGTTCGCCACCTTCGCGTCCCACGGCGGGAGCCGCAGCGCGTCCGCGGCGATCTCGAGCGCGTTCCCGGTGTCGGCGCCCGCGTTGGCGATGATCGCCTCGAGGCGCGCCTGCTCCTCCGCGAGCTTCTCCATGTCCGCGTCGGGCTCGGCGTACGCGGCGTAGACCTCCTCGAGCCGCTGCTGGGCGCTCGTCACGTCGCCCTGCGCCGACTCGACCTCCTCGCGCACGGTCTTCGCGGAGTCGAGCCTCGGCTCCTGCGGCAGGTAGCCGACGCGGATCCCGGCCTGGCGCTCCATCTCGCCGTCGAAGGCGTCGTCCACGCCCGCCATGATGCGGAGCACGGTGGACTTGCCGGCGCCGTTCAGGCCCAGGAGCCCGATCTTCGCGCCCTGGAAGAACGAGAGGGAGATGTCCTTGATGATCTGGCGCTTGGGCGGAACGATCTTGTTCACGCGGCGCATCGACATCACGTACTGGGGCATGGCTCGGTCGGTCCTCGGCGGGGAAGGGGCGAGAGCCTAACCGAAACCGGCCCGTCGCGCCGCGCCCGCTCACCCGCGCCCGCGGAGCGGCTCGCCCGGCGGCTCCGCCGGGGCCCGGCCCGCCTCGCGCGCGGGGGGCATGGAGTAGGTCGCGCCCGCGCGCCGCTCCCAGCCGTCTCCCCCGGCGCCCTTCCAGCGGAGGAGCCGCCGCCCCGCCCACGCGAGCACCCGCGCGCCGGCCGGGAAGCGGTACGGGATCACCGGGGCGCGCGCCGCGACGCCCAGGTCCTCGAGGACGGCGTTCGCCGCGGCGAGGCCGCTCTCCGTCGCCGACTCCATCCCGATCCCGATCTTCCCGCTGTGGCACCCCGCGACGAGCCAGTTGCGCGCGCCGGTGCGATGGGTCGCGAAGAACCGGTGCTGGCCCGCGATGGCGGGCTGCTCGGTGAGGTACAGCACCGACGGCTGGAGGTCGGCGAACGAGACGTGCTCGACGAGCGAGGGATCGGCGGCGGGGTACACGCGCGCGAGGTCGTGGACGATCCGCGCGATCTGCTCGCCCGGCCCGTGCGCGTCCCGCACCACGCCGACGTCGAGCAGGACGTCCACGACGTCGCCCCGGTGGTCGACCTCCTCCTCCCCGAAGACGTTGCGCACCGACTGGCAGCCGTTGAACGCGAAGGTCGGATTGTGCGTCCCGGTGATGCGGAGGTCGCCGTCGGTCACCGGCCGCGCGTAGTAGACGCGCGCGATCGAGAGCTGGGTCTGGTTGCCGCGGGAGGAGAAGAACGAGCGCACGTAGGGGTGGCGGCGCAGCGGCGAGCCCTCCGGGAGGAGCGCGGCGATCATGTGCGGGTACATCGCCGTGACGAGGTGCCCGCAGGCGATCCGCTCGAGGCCGTCGCGCTCGGCGTCCGCCCACCCGCGCGACGGCAGCGGCCGCCGGATCTCGCCGCTCCGGACGCGGTCGAGCGTCGTGTCCGCGCCGCAGCGGGTGCACGCGGCGCGGTCGACGGACCAGTTCTCCGCGCCGCAGCCCGCGCAGATCCAGCGGAACGACCCGGGGACGTCGGCGCCCGCGGCCCGCACCCAGATCGCCTCGACGCGGTCGCCCGCCGGCGAGGCGTCGATGCGCCGGACCTCGGCGCGGAACCGGAGCTCGACCCCCATCGCGCGCAGCCGCCCGGCGAGGCGGTCCACGAACGCCGCGTTGTAGTTCCGCGCGAAGACGTGGTGGTGCAGGCACCCCCGCTCGAGCGCGAGGGTGCCGGCCGCGATCGCCGCCATGCGCGGCGCGCTCGTGTACCACGGGTGCGGGTTGTAGATGCTGGGCGTCACCGTCTCGACGAAGTCCCGCGCGGGGGCGCGCATGCCGAGGAGCAGCTCGAGCGACTCGAGGCTGAGCGTCGTCGGGATCTCGGGCGGCCCGGGCCGATCGCGCGCGGCCGCGTCCGCGCAGAGCGCCCCCGCCGCGACGAGCTTCGCGAGGTCCCACTTCGCCCGGAGCGGCAGCCGCAGCCGCGTGAGCGTCCGGATCGCGTGGAGCGGCGGCGGGAGGTGCTCGGACGCCCAGCCCGCGAGCCGCAGGTCGTGGGCGACGCCGTCGCTCGTGACGATCCGGAACCCGTCCAGCTTCGGGGAGAGCTCGCCGCCGAGCTCGTCCACCATCGCGAGCAGGTTCGGGTACTTGGTGCGGAAGATCATGTGCATCGGGGGCTGCAGCCGCTTGCGCGGCCCGGCGCGGTGATCGACCCAGTCGCCGGTGAGCCCGCCCGCCGTCCCGGAGCGCTCGAGGACGAGGACGCTCAGCTCGGGCGCGAGCCGCTTGAGCCAGTACGCCGACGTGAGACCGGAGAGCCCGGCCCCGACCACGACCACGTCGTACGCTTCGCAGGAGCTGGGCATGAGCGCCTCCGTCGGGGGCGCCGCTCGCGGCGGGCGAGGGCGGAGCGGCGCGGGCCCGCGCTCGTACCGTGCGCACGGCCTCGCCGCCGACCAACCGCACCCTCCGCGGGCGGCCGGCCCGAGCGGACCCCGCGCCCCGGGCGAGCCGGGGGCCCGAGAGAGCGCGCTCGTCGCCGGCCGCTCCCCGCGGCCGGCCGGCGCGTCACTTGGTCTTCGGCGGGTACGCGCCCATCAGCTGGCGGACCGCCTCGTCGACGGCCTTCTTGACGCTGTCGGGCGTCGGGCTGCTGAACGTGTCGCTCGCGGTCCCGCGCCACACGAGCTTCTTCGTCTTCGCGTCCACGAGGTCGAGGAGCATCGTCCCGTCCGTGTACGTGTCCACCGCGGTCGAGCCGACGGGCATCACGGGCCGGTAGGGCCCGTACCCGTAGGCGTACGTGCCGGCGTAGCCGTACCCGTAGTTCGTCACCTCGATCCGGGACTGCGACCACCCGTGGACGGTGACGAGGAAGTCCGGGTTCTCCTCGAGCTTCGTCAGGACGAGCCCCTTCGCCTTCATCTCGCGATCCACCGCGGCCATGACCTGCGCCGCGACCACCGGGTTGCGGATCGGCGGGGCCTGCTCGGGGCCCGGCGTCACGGCCAGCCACGCGTAGGTCTTGTAGGTCGCGTACGGCGCGGTCGGGTCGTACTCCGTCGAGACCTTGAGCGTCGAGCAGCCGGCGAGCGCGGCGGCGAGCACCAGGGCCGAAAGGCGCAGCGAACGCATCGTGTCCTCCTCTGCCGCGACCGCGGGCGCGGGCGCGGCGTGGTGTCAGCTCTCGCCGCGCCAGGGCAGGCGGGCGCAGCCGCTCCACCACTACGGCAGCGGCGCCGGGCGCGAAATGGGACCTTGGTCTCGCGCGCCGGCCGCGTCCGCCGCTCGCGCACCGAGGCTTAGGTTCCACCCGTCCCGCGTGGGCGCGCCACCGGCCCTTGGGTGGGCGCGCGGGGCGGGCGGCGCGAACGCCGCGATCTCACGGGGAATGTCGGCGTGGCACGCGCCTCGCTTTGGTACGCTTCGTCCGCGCCGCGCGACGGCTCTCCCGGGTCGCGCCGGACGAAAAGGAGCCGCCCCATGACTCGGCACGAACGTCGTCCCGTGCGCCCGGCCCGGAGGTCGCCATGACCGACCGCCTCGCGAGGGCGATCTTCTGGGTGGGCACGCTCGCCTCGCTCGCGGTCTTCCTCGCGATGACCGTCGAGACCCACCGCAGCTTCGACGCGCTCACGCACGCCGACGCCATCGACGACCGCGTGGTCGCCGGGAAGCGGGCGTTCGAGCGGCACAACTGCAACGACTGCCACACCATCCTCGGGTTCGGCGCGTACTACGCGCCCGACCTCACCCGCGCGTACAAGCGGCTCGGCGAGGACGGCGTCCGGCGGCGGCTGGAGGCGCCGGAGGTCGTGTTCTCCGCGTCGTACCGCAAGATGCCGCAGCAGCACCTCACGCGCGCGGAGGTCGAGGACACGATCGCGTTCCTGCGCTGGGTGTCGAACATCGAGAACCACGACTGGCCGCCGCAGGACTCGGCGAACCGCTGGAAGCACTCGACCGAGCGGCTCCTCGCGAGCGCGTCGATGTCGCCCGCCGCGGCGCTCGTGCAGCAGGAGGGCTGCCTCGGCTGCCACACCCTCGGCGGCGCCGGCGGCGACACCGGGCCGCGGCTCGAGTGGATCGGCGGGCGGCGCGACGCGGAGTGGGTGGCGCGCTACCTCGCCGACCCGCAGGCCGTGTCGCCGGGCTCGCGCATGCCGGCGTTCCCGAAGCTGTCCGAGGGGCAGCGCCTCATGATCGGCGGGTTCCTGGTGAGCCTCGCCGCGGACCGGAGGGCGCCATGACGGTCGCCTACAAGAGCCAGCGGATCGCGTACGCCTACTTCGCCCTCGCGCTCGTGCTGTTCGCGCTGCAGATCGCGGTGGGGCTGTGGGTGGCGCTCCAGTACGTCGTCACCGTCCCGCAGGCGGTCGTCGACGCGTTCCCGTTCTCCACCGCGCGCGCGATCCACACGAACCTGCTCGTGCTCTGGCTGCTGCTCGGGTTCATGGGCGCGACCTTCTACCTCGTCCCCGAGGAGGCGGAGCGGGAGCTCGCCTGGCCGCGCCTCGCGGTGGTCCAGCTCGTCGCCCTCGCCGCCACCGGCGTGACCGCCATCGTCGGGTTCCTGTTCGGGTGGATGCAGGGGCGCCCGCTCCTCGAGATCCCGACCCCCCTCGACTTCGTCGTGGTCGCGGCGGCGCTCCTCTTCCTCGCGAACGTCGGCGTGACGCTCCTGCGCGCGCGCCGCTGGAACGCGGTGCAGGGGACGCTCGTCGGCGGGCTCGTGTTCCTCGCCGTCATGTACCTGTTCGGCATGCCCTTCTACAGGAACCTGGCGGTCGACTGGTACTACTGGTGGTGGGTGGTCCACCTGTGGGTCGAGGGCGCCTGGGAGCTCGTCACCGCCGCGATCGTCGCGTTCATGCTGATCAAGCTGACGGGCGTGGAGCGCCGGATCGTCGAGCGCTGGCTCTACGTCGAGCTCGGCCTGTTCCTCTTCACCGGCATCGCCGGGACGGGCCACCACTACTACTGGCTCGGCGCGCCGCGGGCGTGGCTCTGGGTCGGCGGCGTCTTCTCCGCGCTCGAGCCGATCCCGATCCTGCTCATGCTCTGGGACACCTGGCGCGCGACGAAGGACGGCGAGGGCTCGTCCTCCGGAGCGGATGCGAGGGAGGGGACGCTCCAGCCGCGGCTCACCTGGATCTACATCGGCGGCATGGCGGTGCTGCACTTCGTCGGCGCGGGGCTCTTCGGGTTCGCGCACACGCTTCCGCAGATCAACTACTACACGCACGGCAGCCAGGTGACGACCTCGCACGGCCACCTCGCGTTCTACGGCGCGTACGCGCTGCTCAACCTGTCGTTCTTCTACTTCGCGATCCCGCGGCTGAAGGGGCTCCCCGGCGGTCGCTACGACGCGCGGCTCGGCCACTGGGGCTTCTGGCTGACGAGCCTCGGCGTCGTCGGGATGAGCCTCGCCTTCGCGGTGGCCGGCGTGCTCCAGACCTACCTCGAGCGCGTCCGGGGCGAGCCGTACATGGTCGCGCAGCAGCCGATGCGGTTCTGGATGCTCGTCGTGTTCCTGCACGGGCTCGTCGTGTTCGCCGGGGTGCTCGCGACGGTCGTGCACCTCCTCACGCTCAAGCCGGAGCGCGCGGTGCAGGCGGTCCCGCTCCCCGTGACCGGCCCGCGGCGCGCGGTCGGCTCGGCCTGACGTCCCCTCCGCGGATCGCCCGCACGGCCGACCGCCGCGCGGGCCTCCGCGGGGCGCGACCCCCGCCCCGGGCGCGCCGGCCTGGCCGGGGTGAAAGCGGCCGTTCCGGCCCCGGCCGCATCTTTCGCGAGCGCCGCCCCGGGCGCCCGCGTTATTCGCTCGCGCACCGCGACATCCCGGGAGCGTGTGATGCGGGCGAACAGAAGGCTCTGGTTCGGCGTGCTGGGCGGGCTGGTCCTGCTCGTGCTGCTGCTCGGCGGCGTGAAGGCCGGGCAGATCGTGACGATGGTGCGGGCGGGGGAGTCCTTCGCCCCGCCCCCCGAGGTGGTCTCCTCCGCCCGCGTCGAGCGCGCCGAGTGGGAGGCGACGCGCGGCGCGATCGGGTCGCTCGTCGCGACGCGCGGCGTGACCCTCGCGTCCGAGCTGCCCGGCACCGTGCGCGAGATCTCCTTCGAGTCCGGCTCGTTCGTGCGGAAGGGGACCGTGCTCGTCCGGCTCGACACCACCACCGAGCAGGCGCAGCTCCAGTCGGCCGAGGCGGAGGCGTCGCTCACGCACGTGAGCCTCGAGCGCGCGCGGACGCTCCGCGAAAACGAGTCGAACACCCCCGCCGACCTCGACGCCGCCGAGGCGCGGGCCAAGCAGGCGGACGCCGGCGTCGACACCCTCCGGGCGACCATCGCCAAGAAGACGATCCGCGCCCCGTTCGACGGCCGGATCTCGATCCGGCAGGTCGAGCTCGGCCAGGTGGTCGCCCCCGGCACGCCGGTCGCCTCGCTCCAGTCGGTGAGCCCGATCCACGCGGAGTTCTGGCTCCCGCAGCAGGCGCTCGCCGAGATCCGGGCCGGCCAGCGCGCGCGCATCCGGACGGACGCCTTCCCGGGCGCCTCCTGGGACGGCGCTATCACCACCGTCAACACCGAGGTGGACGTCGCGACCCGCAACGTCCGCGTGCGCGCCACCTTCGACAACCCCGACGGGCGGCTCCGCCCGGGGATGTTCGCGAACGTGGACGTCCTGTCCCCGGAGAAGCGGCCGGTGCTGATGATCCCGGCGACCGCGGTGATGTTCGCGCCCTACGGCGACTCCGTGTTCGCGATCGAGGAGCGGAAGGACGAGAAGACGGGCCAGACGGCGCTCGTCGCGCGCCAGAAGTTCGTGCGGCTCGGGGACCGGCGCGGCGACTTCGTCGCGATCGCCTCCGGGCTCGACGCCGGCGAGCGGGTGGTCGCGGGCGGCGCGTTCAAGCTGCGCAACGGGATGACGGTGGCGGTGAACGACGCGCTCGGGCCGGGGGCCCAGCTCGACCCGAAGCCCGCCGACCGCTGACCGCCGACCGCTGGAGCGCGCCGTGAAGCTCACCGATCTGTTCATCCGCCGCCCCGTCATCGCGATCGTCGTGAACCTCGTGATCCTGATCGCGGGCGTCCAGGCGATGCGGTCGCTCAACGTGCGGCAGTACCCGAAGAGCGAGAACGCGGCGATCGAGGTCCGGACCACCTACGTCGGCGCGAGCGCCGACCTCGTCCGCGGCTTCGTCACGACGCCCCTCGAGCGCGTCATCGCCGCCGCGGACGGCGTCGACTACATCGAGTCGCAGAGCAAGCAGAACGTCTCGGTCATCACGGCGCGCCTCAAGCTCAACTACGACGCGACGCGCGCGCTCGCCGAGATCGGCTCGAAGGTGGACCAGGTCCGGGGCGATCTGCCCCCGGAGGCGGAGGTCCCGATCCTCAACATCGAGTCGGCGGACACCCAGTTCGCCGCCGCCTATCTCTCCTTCTCGTCCAAGTTCCTGAAGCAGAACGAGATCACCGATTACCTCGTCCGGGTCGTCCAGCCGCGGCTCTCGGCGGTCGAGGGCGTCCAGCGCGCCGACATCCTGGGCGCGCGGACGTTCGCGATGCGGATCTGGCTGAAGCCCGACCGGATGGCCGCGCTCGGCGTGAGCCCCGGCCAGGTGCGCCAGGCGCTCGCGGCGAACAACTACCTCGCCGCGGTCGGGCAGACCCGCGGCTCGCTCGTGCAGGTGAACCTCACGGCGAACACCGACCTGCGCTCGCCGAAGGAGTTCGAGCAGCTCGTGGTCCGCGAGAAGGACGGCGCGGTGGTGCGGCTCGGCGACGTCGCCGACGTCGCGCTCGGCGCGGAGGACTACGACGCCGCCGTGAACTTCACCGGCGAGACGGCGGTGTTCATCGGCGTCTGGGCGCTCCCGACGGCGAACTCGCTCGACGTGATCGAGCGGGTCCGCGGCGAGATGGAGTCGATCCAGAAGGAGGTCCCGGAGCAGATCGACGCGCGCATCGCCTACGACGGCACCGCCTACATCAAGAGCGCGATCCGCGAGGTCGAGCAGACGCTCGGGGAGACCCTCCTCATCGTCGTGATCGTGATCTTCCTCTTCCTCGGGTCGCTCCGCTCGGTGCTCGTGCCCATCGTCGCGATCCCCGTCTCGCTCGTCGGCGCGGTGTTCCTCATGCAGGTGTTCGGGTTCACCGTGAACCTCCTCACCCTCCTCGCCGTCGTGCTCTCGGTCGGGCTCGTGGTGGACGACGCGATCGTGGTGGTGGAGAACGTCGAGCGGCACCTGCGCGAGGGGATGAGACCCGTCGAGGCGGCGTTCCGCGGCGCCCGCGAGCTCGTGGGGCCCATCGTCGCGATGACCATCACCCTCGCGGCCGTGTACGCGCCCATCGCGTTCCAGGGCGGCCTCACCGGCTCGCTCTTCCGCGAGTTCGCGCTCACCCTCGCCGGGGCGGTGACGATCTCGGGCGTCGTCGCGCTGACGCTCTCGCCGGTGATGTCGGCCTACCTCCTCAAGCCCGGCCAGGAGGAGCGCGGGCTCGCCGGCCGCATCAACCGCGGCTTCGACCGGCTCCGGTCCACCTACGCGCGGCACCTCGACGTGGCCCTGCGCGGGCGCCGCGCCATCTACGTCGCGTGGGTCGGGGTGAGCGCCCTCGCGCTCCTCATGTTCACGCAGGCGCCGCGGGAGCTCGCGCCCACCGAGGACCAGGGCGTCATCTTCGGGATCGTCAACACGCCGTCGAACTCCACCATCGACCAGGTGATGCCGTACACGCGGGCGGTCCACGAAGCGGTGATGACCGTCCCGGAGTCGGAGTTCACGTTCCAGGTGACGTTCCCGGACGGCGGCTTCTGGGGCGACGGGCTGAAGCCCTGGAGCGCGCGGGAGCGCACGGCGTTCGAGATCCTCCCGGAGGTCCAGCAGAAGCTCGCCGCCATCCCGGGCGTCCAGACCTTCGCGATCCTGCCGCCGGCGCTGCCGGGCGGCGGGACCTTCCCGGTCGAGATCGTGCTCGCCTCCACCGCCGAGACGGCCGAGATCCTGGGCTTCGCCCAGCGGCTCCAGGAGCAGGCGGCGAAGAGCGGCATGTTCGCGTTCCCGCCCCAGATCGACGTGAAGATCGACCAGCCGCAGTCGGAGATCGAGATCGACCGCGACAAGGTCGCCGAGCTGGGCCTCGACCTCCAGACGGTGGGGCGCGACCTCTCCGCGGCGGTCGGCGGCAACTTCGTCAACCGGTTCAGCGTGGGCGGGCGCAGCTACAAGGTGATCCCGCAGCTCCTGCGCACCGAGCGGCTCAACCCCGAGCAGCTGAAGGACATCCACGTCACCGGCCCGAACGGGCAGCTCATCGCGCTCTCCGCGATCGCGACGCTCGCGGACTCGGTGACGCCGCGCTCGCTCAACCGGTTCCAGCAGCTCAACGCGGTGAAGCTCTCCGGCGTCGCCATGCGCCCGCTCGACGAGGCGCTCGGGTTCCTCGAGGGCGAGGCGGCGAAGATCCTGCCGAAGGGCTACGTCATCGACTACACCGGCGAGTCCCGCCAGCTGCGCGTCGAGGGCGACCGGTTCCTGCCGGCGTTCCTCCTCGCGGTGGTGCTCATCTTCCTGGTGCTCGCCGCGCAGTTCAACAGCTTCCGCGACCCGTTCGTGATCCTCGCCGGCTCGGTCCCCCTCGGGATGTTCGGCGCGCTGGTGATGACGTTCCTGAAGATGCCGAACCCGAACATGCCGTTCTTCACCGACGGCTGGACGACCACCCTCAACGTCTACTCGCAGGTCGGCCTCGTCACGCTCGTCGGGCTCGTGTCGAAGAACGGCATCCTCATCGTCGAGTTCGCCAACAAGCTCCAGGACCAGGGGGTCCCGAAGCTCGAGGCGGTGAAGCAGGCGGCGGTCACGCGGCTCCGGCCCATCCTCATGACGAGCGTCGCGACGGTGTGCGGCCACTTCCCGCTCGTCCTCGTGACCGGCCCGGGCGCCGAGGCGCGGAACAGCATCGGCCTCGTGCTCGTCGCCGGGATGGCGATGGGGACCGCGTTCACCGTCTTCTTCGTCCCCGCGATCTACGTGCTGATCGCGAAGACCCGGACCGCGGAGGCGCGCGCGGAGGAGCCGGTCCCCGGCGCCGGGGAGCCCGAGGCGGCGGCGGTGCACTAGCGGGGGCCGCTGGTCTCGGGTGCCGCTGACGGCGGCGGCTCCGGCGGCGCTCCTCTGGCGGACGAGCCGCTCGCGGCGCCGGCGGAGTAGGCGCGCGACGAGCGCCGCGCACGGGAACGGGCGCACGCGGTCGTAGGCCCGCCCGTCGCCGGCTTTTCGCGAGCGCAGCGTCCGTGGCGAGCACGGGC
>DASSSJ010000219.1:0-3328 GCA_035708485.1 Anaeromyxobacter sp.
GGCGCGCTACCTCATCGACCTGCCGCTCGGGTTCCTCACCGGCGCGACCCTCGTGCGCAAGGACGCGTGGGAGCAGATCCCGGAAGACGTCCGGGAGCGCCTCCTCGCGATCGCGCGCGAGGTCGGCGCGCGCATCGACGCCGACGCGCGCCGCCTCGAGGCGGACGCGGTGCGCGCCATGCGCGGCCAGGGGCTCGAGGTGGTGCAGGTGTCGCGGGACGCGTGGCACCCGACGCTCGCGCGGAGCTGGGACGTCATCCGCGGCGAGGTCGTCCCCGCCGACTTCTTCGACGCGGTGAAGGCCGCGCGCGACGCGTGCCGTACCGACGTCGCGACGAAGCCCACGCCCTGACACGGTCGTCCAACCATGTCAGCCGCGGCGCGTGAAGGGGGCGGGTGCCGCCGCGCGCGCCGCCCGCCCTCACCCCTCCTCGAAGATGCCCGTGTTGCGGTTCTTCCGGACCCGGTCGCCGGGGAACCACCGCCCGTTCATCGCGACGTAGACGCCCGCGGGGAGCACCTGCGCGAACGAGAGCGCGCTCCCGAGGTTGAAGAGCCCGTCGGAGCTCCCGAACGCGTAGGGGACCATCGCGCCGGTGAGGACGATCGTCTTCGCGAGCCCCGCCGCGGCGAGCGCCCGCGCGGTCTCGGCCATCGTGTCGGTCCCGTGGGTCACGACGATGCGGGCCTCGGGGCAGGCGCGGCAGCGCGCGACGATCGCCGCCCGGTCCGCGTCCGTCATGTCGAGGCTGTCCATCATGAGGAGCGTCTCCACGGAGAGCGGCAGCCGGCAGCGCGCGAGGCGCAGCATCTCCGGGACGTGCGTGTCCTTGAAGTAGAGCCGGCCGGACAGCTCGTCGTACTCCTTGTCGAACGTCCCGCCGGTCACGAGCACGCGGATGGCGTCGGTCACGCTTCCTCCTCGCCGCTCCCCGAAGAGTACCGCCAGCCGGGGGCGGGTCGGTGGTACGGTTGCCTCCTCGCTCGACCCCCACCCAAGGCGGAGACCGATAAGGTCAGGATGACGGCGAAGGGCGTCGCCGACCAGGTGGACGCGGCGGCGGGCCAGAAGCCGTAGCGTCGGGCGACGCCTCGCCCCCGATCCCGAGCGGCGGGTCGCGGCGGGCGGGCGCCGCGCCTCTCGGCCGCGGGCCACGACCGGGCGGTCGCGTGGCGGGGCCCCGGCCTCCCGCACGCCGCCGCCGCGCGCGACAGTGAACACCCTATTCGCGCGATGGCGCGCACACGGACGTGGATCGCGGTGGGCCTCGCCGCGGGAGGCGCCTGGGCGCTCGCCCGGCGGCTCAGGCGCGTGCGTCTCCCCGGCAAGGTCGCGCTCGTCACGGGGGGCTCGCGCGGGCTCGGGCTCGTGCTCGCGCGCACGCTGGGGCTCCGGGGCATGCGCGTCGTCATCGTCGCGCGCGACGAGGAGGAGCTCGAGGCCGCCCGCGCGTCGCTCGAGGCCGACGGCATCGACGCGACGGCGCTCCCCTGCGACGTGACCGACGAGGACGGCATCGCCGGGCTCGTGGCCGACGTCGAGGAGAACGTCGGGCCCGTCGATCTGCTCGTGAACAACGCCGGGATCATCCAGGTGGGGCCGGCGGAGGCGATGTCGCTCGACGACTACCGGCGCGCCATGGACGTCATGTTCTGGGGCGCGCTCTACTCCGCCGAGGCGGTGCTCCCGCGCATGCGCGCCCGGCGGCGCGGCACGATCGTGAACATCACCTCGATCGGCGCCGCGGTGGGCGTCCCGCACCTCGCGCCTTACGACGCCGCCAAGTTCGCGATGCGCGGCTGGTCGGAGGCGCTCGGGGCCGAGGAGGCGCGGAACGGCCTCTCCGTGCTCACCATCGTGCCGGGGCTCATGCGGACGGGCTCGTTCGGCCACGCCCTCGTGAAGGGGCGCCGCTACGCGGAGGCGAGCCTGTTCTCGCTGACGTCGTCCCTGCCGCTCCTCACGGTGAGCGCGGAGCACGCCGCGCGGCGGATCGTGCGCGCGATCGAGAACGGCGAGCGCCTCGTGGTGATCGGGATGCCGGCGAAGCTCCTCCGCCTCTCCCACGCGCTCTTCCCCGGATCGGTGGTGCGCGCGCTGGGGCTCGTGAACCGTCTCCTGCCCCGCCCCGGGCCCGGCGCGCGCGACCAGATCGCGCTGCCGGGCGAGATCTTCCGGCGCGGGCTCGCGCGCTCGATGCTGACGGCGCTCGGCGATCGCGCGGCGCGCCGCTACAACGAGGAGCCGCGGGAGGAGTCCGCGGCCCCCGAGCCCGCCTGACGGCTCAGCCGCCGAGGTACGCCGCCCGGACGCGGGGGTCCTCGGCGAGCGCGGCCGAGGCCCCCTCGAAGACCACCTTCCCGCGCTCGAGCACGTAGGCGTGCTCGCTCACGGAGAGGGCGAGCCGAGCGTTCTGCTCGACGAGCAGCACCGTCGCGCCCTCCCCGTGGATCGCCCGGATCATCTCGAACACCTGCTGGACGAGGAGCGGCGAGAGCCCCATCGACGGCTCGTCGAGGAGGAGGATGCGCGGCCTCGCGACGAGCGCGCGGGCGAGGGCGAGCATCTGCTGCTCGCCGCCCGAGAGCGTCCCGGCCGGCTCCGCGCGCCGCGCGCCCAGGATCGGGAAGCGCCGGAGCTGCTCCTCCACGGCGGCCCCGACCTCCGCCCGCGGCCGCCGGAGCTCGCAGGCGAGGCGCAGGTTCTCCTCGACCGTCATGCGGCCGAGGATCGCCCGCCCCTCCGGGACGAGCGAGATCCCGGCCGCGACCGCCGCGTGCGCGGCGACCCCCGTCACGTCGCGGCCCGCGAGGCGCACCGTCCCGGCGGCGGGGCGGACGAGGCCGGCGAGCGCGGAGAGGAGGCTCGTCTTCCCCGCGCCGTTCGGGCCGATGAGCGTGACGAACCCCGCGTCGGGCACCGCGAGCGACACCCCGCGCACCGCCTCCACGTGGCCGTACGCCACCCGCAGGTCCCGGACCTCGAGGAGCGGCGCGGCGGCGGTCACGCGCCGCTCCCGAGGTAGGCGGCGATCACCGCGGGGTCCCTCGCGACCTCCGCCGGCGACCCCTCCGCGATCACCTTCCCGAAGTCGAGGACGGTGATCCGGTCGCAGACGTCCATCACGAGCTTCACGTTGTGCTCGATGAGGAGCACGGAGCGCCCGCCCTCCGCGACGCTGCGGATGAGCGCGGCGACCGCCTGGACCTCGACCGCGTTCATGCCCGCGGTCGGCTCGTCGAGCAGGAGGAGGCTCGGCTCCGCGGCGAGGGCGCGGGCGATCTCGACGCGGCGCTGCTCGCCGTAGGAGAGGTTCCGCGCGCGCTC
>DASSSJ010000220.1:0-36186 GCA_035708485.1 Anaeromyxobacter sp.
GCTCCCGGGCCGGTCCTACGCGGCGCGGGACACGAACGCCGCGCGTACATCGCGCAGCGCGTCGGGATCGAATCTTCATCGTGTCCTTCGTCGGCCCGCCGCGAGCGCCTACGCCGCCACGCCGTACTGCGCGGTCGGCTCCCGTGCCAGGCCGGGCCCCTTCTGCAGCAGCCAGCTGCGCGGAGCGCTCGCCTGTGGCGGGAGGCCATCCGGGCCACGCTCGGCCGCCGAGGAGTACGGGTCCACCCACCCCGCCGGAACCCGCTCCCCGCGCCGCGCCGCGTGGGACGCGAAGTTCCCGAGAACGTAGGCGACCGCGTTCCTCACCTCGGCCGGCGTGCGCAGCACCTGCTCGTGGTACCGGTCCGCGAAGACGGAGCCGCGCCTCCCCATCATCCGGTTCAGCCCGATCGCGATCCGTCCGAGGAGCGAGCGCATCCCGTTCGCGAGGGCCTCTGGTGAGTCCGCCTCCGCGACGAGGTGCAGGTGGTTCCCCTGGATCGAGAAGTGGACCACGCGGAAGTCCGCGCGCCCGAGGACGCCACGCAGCGCCTTCGCGAGGACGGCGTGGGACCGCCGGCTCCGCAGGTTCCACACGTGCGGGCGGCAGCGCTGGGTCACGAGCACCGGGAAGCGCGCGTCCGCCCCGATCGTCCTGCGGTGCGAGATGCCCGGCTCGTCGCCCGCGGGCTTCCGGCCAGCGCCGGCGCGGGCACCGCCCCAGCCGAGGTTCGGCGGCAGCTCGAGCGATAACTGGGGGGCGCGGGACATTCTTTCACCAATCGTGACTTGATTGGGCGGACGTTAGCAGAGGGGGGTGACGGTGGCGCTCGCGAGCCCGCCGGGGCCGACGCCCACATCGACGGGGTGCGGGAGCATCGTGGGATCGCGGTCAGACGTCGGGGTTGGGGCGGGGTCGGGGTCGAGGTCGGGGTCGGGGTCGAGGTCGAGGTCGGGGTCGAGGTCGAGGTCGGGGTCGAGGTCGAGGTCGGGGTCGGGGTCGAGGTCGAGGTCGGGGTCGATGCCGGGGTCGAGGCGCCGGGGGCCGGCGCCTGCTCGCCCGCCTGAGCGAGCAGCAGCGACACGAGGAGCACGGGTCTCGGGACCATGCGACCACCATCGATCTGGCAGGCGCGCCCGGCAACCGGCCGGGGCCCGAGCGCCGGCGGCCGCGCGGCCGCGCTTCCGCGCGCACGCCCGGTCTGGCACCCTGCGCGCGGAGGCTCCGCCATGCACGACGTCCGGCCGCGCCGCTCCGTCCTCTACGTGCCCGGCTCGAACGCGCGCGCGCTCGAGAAGGCCCGGACGCTCCCGGCCGACGGCCTCATCCTCGACCTCGAGGACGCGGTCGCGCCCGCGGCGAAGGAGGAGGCGCGCCGGCTCGTCCTCGCCGCGCTCGCCCGTGGCGGCTACGGGTTCCGCGAGACGGTCGTGCGCGTGAACGGGCCCTCCACGCCGTGGGGCGCCGACGACCTCGACGCGGCGGCGACGTCCGGCGCCGAGGCCGTGCTGCTCCCCAAGGTCGAGCGCGCGGAGGAGGTCCGCGCCGCGGAGCGGGCCCTCGACGCCGCGGGCGCGCCCGCGTCGCTCCGGCTCTGGTGCATGATCGAGACGCCGCGGGGCGTGCTCGCGGCGGCGGAGATCGCGGCGGCGACGCCGCGGCTCGCGTGCCTCGTGGCGGGCACGAGCGACCTCGTGAAGGCCCTCCGCGCGCGCCACACACCCGGCCGGACCGCGGTCCTCGCGAGCCTCTCGCTCGCCGTGCTCGCGGCGCGCGCGAGCGGCCTCGCGGCGCTCGACGGCGTCCACCTCGATCTCGCGGACGACGCCGGGTTCGAGGCCGCCTGCCGCCAGGGCCGGGACCTCGGCTTCGACGGGAAGACGCTCGTCCACCCGCGGACCCTCGACGCCGCGAACCGCGCCTTCGCGCCGACCCCGGAGGAGATCGCCCTGGCGCGGCGGATCATCGCGGCGCACGCCGAGGCGGAGCGGGCGGGGAGCGGCGTCGTCGTGGTTGACGGCCGGCTCGTCGAGGCGCTCCACGTCGAGGAGGCCCGCCGCGCCGTCGCGCTCGCGGACGCGATCGCGGCGCGCGGGTGACCCGCGCACGACCTCGCGTCATCCGGGCGCGACCCCGAAGCAGCTTCCCGTTCGCCGCGTCGGCGAGGAGGTACGGCGCGCCGTCGGGTCCCCCGACCACCTCCCGGATCCGCTCGCCGCGGTCCGTGAGCAGCGGCTCCTGGCCGAGAGGTCGCCGACGAGGAAGCTGCCGCGCCGTGGCCCAGCTCCCGCCCCGCGCCGCGGCCGCGCGCGCGGGCG
This sequence comes from Anaeromyxobacter sp., assembly GCA_035708485.1. Classification (GTDB taxonomy): domain Bacteria; phylum Myxococcota; class Myxococcia; order Myxococcales; family Anaeromyxobacteraceae; genus Anaeromyxobacter. Next base: position 2,320 of record DASSSJ010000220.1, read on the forward strand.
CGGTTGACACGCCCGCGCGCGGCCGTTATTGTCCTCGTGAACATGAGAATCGTTCGCAACATCGACGAGGTCGAGCCCGCCCCGACGCCGGGGGCCTGCGAGGACGTCCGCTGCGGCTGCGGGAGCCTCCTCGCGCGCGTGGTGGACGGCGCGGTCGAGCTGAAGTGCCGGCGCTGCAAGCGGGTCTGGCGGCTCGCGCTCGCCGCCGGCGATCGCCGGTGGCGCGTCTGCGAGGGGGGCTCGCCGTGAGCCCGCACCGCCGCGATCCGCCCGGCGGCGTGTCGCCCACGGTGATCGCCGCCGCCGTCGCGCTCGCCGCCGCGCTCCTCCTGCCGTCGCTGTCGCGCGGCGTGGACCTCCCCGCGGGCGCGCCCGCCGCGTGCGCCGCGCCCGCGCCGTCGCGCGCGCCCTGACGGCCGGCCCGGCCGCTCGCCCGGACGGCGGCCGCGTGGACACGGGTACGGCGTTTCCATAGACTGTCCGGTCCCATGCGCGGCATCCGCGGCGCGACGCAGATCGCAGCCAACACCGTCCAGGCCATGGAGGAGGCCGTCGTCGAGCTCTGCGGGGAGATCGAGCGGCGGAACGAGCTCGGCCCCGCGGACATCGTCTGGGCGATCTTCACGGTGACGCACGACCTCGACGCCGACTTCCCCGCCCGCTCCGCGCGGGCGGCGGGCTGGACCGAGGTCCCGATGATCTGCTCGCGCGAGATCCCGGTCCCCGGGTCCATGCCGCGCGTCGTGCGCGTCCTCCTGCACGTCGACTCGGCGGGGCCGCGCAACCACGTGTACCTCCGCGGCGCGCAGGCGCTGCGCCCCGACCTCCACGTGAAGCCGTGACCGCGCTCCCCGGGACCCTCGGCGTCGTCGGCCTCGGCCTGATGGGCGCCTCGCTGGCGCGCGCCGCGAAGGCGCTCGATCCGGCCGTCCGCGTCGTCGCCGCCGAGCCGCGCGCCGAGGTGCGCGAGCGCGCGGTGCCGGACGGCGTCGCCGACGTGGCGCTGCCGGCGCCGGGAGAGGCGCTCGCGGGGTGCGACGTCGTCGTGCTCTGCACGCCGGTCGCGGCGATCGAGGCGCTCCTCGCGCCGGTGTCGCGCCTCATGCGCGAGGGCGCCGTCCTCACCGACGTGGGCGGGGCGAAGGAGCGGGTGATCGAGGCGGCCCGCGCCGCGGTCCGCCCCGGCATCCGGTTCGTCGGCGCTCACCCCATGTTCGGCGGCCACGGCGGGTACGCGGCCGCGAGCGCGGAGCGCTGGAGGGGCGGGACCGTCGCGGTCTGCACGGACGGCGACCCCGCCGCCGTCGAGGTGGTCGCGGCCCTCCACGCCGCGCTCGGCGCGACCGTCGTCCGCTGCCGCGCGGCGGAGCACGACGACGCGGTGGCGATCGTCTCGCACCTGCCCTACCTCGTCGCGTCGGCGCTCGCCGCGGCGACGCGGGAGGCGGGGCCGCTCGCGAAGCGGCTCGCGGGCCCCGGCCTGAAGGACATGACGCGCCTCGCGTCCTTCCCGTTCGACATCCAGGGCGAGGTCGCGCGCCGCAACGCGCACCTCCCCGACGCCGCGCGCCGCCTCGAGCGGCACCTCTCCCGCATCCTGTCCGCCATCACGCAGTCGCCGGAGATGGCGCGCGCCGCCCTCGAGGAGGCGCGCGCCGCCCGGGAGGAGCTCTTTTGAAGGGGCCGCTCTCCTGCCGCAGGACCGGGCCGCTCCGGGGCACGATCTCGGTCCCGGGCGACAAGTCCATCTCGCACCGCTCGCTCCTGTTCGGCGCCCTCGCCTCGGGCGAGACGCGCGTCGCGGGCCTGCTCGACGCCGAGGACGTCCGCTCCACCCGCCGCGCCGTCGAGGCGCTCGGCGCGACCGTCCGAGAGGAGGGCGCGGAGATCGTGGTCGTCCCGCCGGAGCGGCTTCGCGAGCCGGGGGACGTCATCGACTGCGGGAACTCCGGGACGAGCCTGCGGCTCCTCACCGGCGTCCTCGCGGCGATCCCCGGGGTGTCCGTGCTCACGGGCGACGCCTCGCTCCGCAACCGGCCCGTGCGCCGGGTGATCGAGCCGCTCCGCCGCATGGGCGCCGACCTGTCCGCGCGCGCGGGCGACCGGCTGCCGCCGGTCCTCGTGCACGGCGGCCCGCTCGCGGGGGCGCGGCACGTCCTCGAGGTGGCGAGCGCGCAGGTGAAGAGCGCGATCCTGCTCGCCGGCCTCTTCGCCGAGGGCGAGACCACCGTCACCGAGCCGGAGCGCTCGCGCGATCACACCGAGCGGATGCTCTCCGGGATGGGCGTCCCGGTGACGGTGGACGGCCCGACCGTCGGGATCCGCGCGGCGAGGCCCCGCGGCGGCAGGGTGGACGTGCCGGGCGACATCTCCTCCGCCGCGTTCTTCCTGTGCGGGGCCGCCGCCCTGCCGGGCTCCGAGGTGACCGTCCGCGCGCTCGGCACGAACCCGACGCGCACCGGCGTCCTCGACGTGCTCCGCGCGATGGGCGCGGACGTGTCGCTCGCGAACGAGCGCGAGGTCGCCGGCGAGCCGCGCGCCGACGTGACCGTGCGCGCGAGGGAGCTGCGCGGCACGGAGATCCGCGGCGCCATCATCCCGCGCCTCATCGACGAGCTGCCCGTCGTGATGGTGATGGCCACGCAGGCGCGCGGCCGGACCGTGATCCGCGACGCGAGGGAGCTGCGGGTCAAGGAGTCCGACCGGCTCGCCGCCATGGGCGAGACGCTCGCGCGCGCGGGCGCGAGGATCGAGCTGTTCGAGGACGGCTGCGCCATCGACGGCCCGACGCCGCTCTCCGGCGTGGAGGTCGCGACGCGCCTCGACCACCGGATCGCCATGTCGATGGCGATCGCGCAGCTCCTCACCGGCGGCGGCGAGGTCGTCCTGGACGACGTCGCGTGCGTGGCGACGAGCTTCCCGTCCTTCTTCCGGCTGCTCGACTCCCTCGCCGCCGCCGACGGCGCGCCAGCGGGGCGGGAGGGCCGGGGTGAGGGGGGCCGCAGGTGATCACCGGCCGCACGGCGCTGTACGGCGTGATCGGGCACCCGGTCGCGCACAGCCGCTCGCCCGAGATGCAGAACGCCGCCTTCGCGCGGGCCGGGATCGACGCGGTGTACGTCGCGCTGCCGGTCCCGCCGGAGCGCGTCCCGGAGGCGATCGCCGGCGCGCTCGCCCTCGGCTTCTCCGGCCTCAACGTGACCGTGCCGCACAAGCAGGCGGTCCTGCCGCTCTGCGCCTCCCTCGATCCGGCCGCGCGCGAGATCGGCGCCGTGAACACGCTGCGGCGGGGCGGGAGCGGCTGGGAGGGCTTCAACACCGACGCGCCGGCGCTCGCCGCGCTGCTCGAGGCGGCCGGCGTCGGCTCCGGCGCGCGCGCGCTCCTCGTCGGGGCGGGGGGCGCCGCCCGCGCCGGCGCCTGGGCGCTCGCGCGGCGCGGCGCGGAGGTGCGGATCGCCGCGCGCCGGCCCGAGGCCGCTCGCGCGCTCGCCGGCGCGCTCGGCCGGGCGAACCCCCCCGGCACGCCCGCCCCGCGCGCGGCCGCGTGGGAGGACCTCGCCGCCGAGGCCGACGCGGCCGACGTCGTCGTGAACGGCACCTCCGTGGGGCTCCCCGGCCACGAGCCGGACGCGCTGCCCGGGATCCGTCTCCGGTCGGGCCAGGTCGCGGCCGACTTCGTCTACGGCGACACCGCGTTCGCGCGCGCCGCGCGCGCGGCGGGAGCCCGGCTCGTGACCGGGGAGCAGATCCTGGTGCGGCAGGGCGCGCTCGCCTTCGCCCTCTGGACCGGGCGCCCCGCGCCGGAGGCCGAGATGGCCTCGGCGCTCGCCTCACCCGCCCAGCCCTCCCCTGCACGTGGAGAGGCGGGGGATCGGATCCCGCGATGATCTTGCGCTACCTCACCGCCGGCGAGTCGCACGGGCCGGCCCTCGTCGCGATCGCGGAGGGCTTCCCCGCCGGCCTCGCGATCGACTTCGCGGAGGTGAACCGCGATCTCGCGCGCCGCCAGAAGGGCTACGGGCGCGGCGGCCGCCAGAAGATCGAGAAGGACGAGGCGCAGTTCCTCGCCGGCCTGCGCGGAGGCGTCACCCTCGGCGCGCCGATCGCGCTGGTCGTCTGGAACAAGGACCACGAGAACTGGAAGGACCTCGTCTCCCCGACCGCCCGCGGCGGGAGGAAGTTCACGCAGGTCCGCCCCGGCCACGCCGACCTCGCCGGCGCGCTCAAGTACGGGCTCGACGACGCGCGCGACGTCCTCGAGCGCGCGAGCGCGCGCTCGACGGCGGCCACGGTGGCGCTCGGCTCGCTCGCGAAGCAGCTCCTCGCGCGCTTCGGCGTCCGGGTCTCGTCCCGGGTGGTCGCCATCGGGCCGCGGGCGTTCCAGCCCGGCGCGCCGCCCGACGACGCGCAGCGCGCCGCCGTCGAGGCCTCGGACCTCCACGTGGACGACGAGGCGGTCGCGGCGGAGTGGCGCGCGCTCATCGACGCCGAGAAGGCGCGCGGCGGCTCCATCGGCGGGACCTTCGAGATCTACGCGACGGGCCTCCCGATCGGCCTCGGGAGCCACGTCCACCCCGACCGGCGCCTCGACGCCCGCCTCGCCGGCGCGCTCTGCGGCGTGCAGGCGATCCGGGCGGCGGAGATCGGCGACGGGACGCAGGTGGGCCGCCCCGGCCAGGAGTTCCACGACGCCATCTTCCACGCGAAGGACCGCGGCTTCTACCGCCAGACGAACCGCGCCGGCGGCCTCGAGGGCGGGATGACGGACGGGATGCCGGTCCGCGTCCGCGGCTACATGAAGCCGATCCCGACCATGCTGACGCCGCTCCCCACCGTGGACCTCGAGACGCGGGAGGCCACCCAGGCGCGCTACGAGCGGAGCGACGTGTGCGCCGTCCCCGCGGCCGCGATCGTGGGCGAGGCGGTGGTCGCCTGGGAGCTCGCGAACGCCTTCCTCGAGAAGTTCGGGGGCGACGCGATCGTCGACGTGGAGAGGGCGCTCGCCGCCTATGCCGATCGGATCCGCTGAGACGCTCGCCCTGGCGGGCATGATGGGGTCCGGGAAGTCGACGGTCGCGGCGATCCTCGGGCGGCTGCTCGGCCGGCGGGTCGTGTCGCTCGACGAGGAGATCGCGCGCGCCGCGGGGAAGCCGGTCGCCGCCATCTTCGCGGAGGACGGCGAGGCGGCGTTCCGCGCGCTCGAGCGCGCCGCGGTCGCGTCGCTCCCCGCCGGCGTCGTCGCCGACCTGGGCGGCGGCGCGTTCTGCGATCCGCACAACGCGGCGCGGCTCCTCGCCGTCGGCCGGGTGGTGTTCCTCGACGTCTCCTCGGCGGAGGCGGCGCGGCGCATCGGGAGCGGCGCCGGCCGCGACGAGCGGCCGCTCGCGGCGCGGTGGGACGCGCTGCTCGCGCGCCGGCTCCCGCACTACCGGCGGGCGCACCTCGTCGTCCCCGTGGGCGGCCTCTCGCCGGAGGCGGTGGCGCGGCGCATCGTGGAGGCCCTGTGAGGCGAATGAGCGACGCGGAGACGGGGCTCGACGTGATCAGGGCGCGGCAGGGCCGACACGCCTACGACGTGCGGGTCGGCCGCGGCGCGGCGGAGTCCGTCCTGGAGCTCGCCGCGCGGCACGACCGCGTCGCGGTCGTGACCGCCCGGCCCGTGCTGCGCAGCCCGCCCGCGGCGCGCGCGATCGCGCTGCTCCGCAAGGAGGCGCCCGTCGCGCTCGTCCACCTCCTGCCCGACGGCGAGCGCGGGAAGACGCTCGCCGAGCTCGAGCGGGCCGCGACGAGGCTCCTGCGCGCCGGCTGCACGCGGCGGAGCCTCGTCGTCGCCGTCGGCGGCGGGGCGGTCTCCGACGCGGCCGGGTTCCTCGCCGCGACGTTCATGCGCGGCGTCTCCTGGGCGGCGATCCCGACGACGCTCCTCGCCATGGTGGACGCCGCCATCGGCGGCAAGACCGCGGTGAACCTCCCGGCGGCGAAGAACGCGGTCGGCGCCTTTCACCCGCCGGACGCGGTGCTGGCCGACCCCGCGGCGCTCTCGACGCTCCCCGCCCGCGAGCTGCGCTCCGGCATGGGCGAGGTCCTGAAGTACGCCGCGCTGCGCCCCGAGATGATGGGGCGCGTCGCCGCGCTCGGGCGCGCGCTCCCCGGCCCCGACGTCGTCGCCGCCTGCGCGCGCGCGAAGGTCGGCGTCGTGCGGGAGGATCCGACGGAGCAGGGCGCCCGCAAGCTCCTCAACCTCGGCCACACCTTCGGCCACGGGGTCGAGGCCGCCGGCCGGTTCGAGCGCTACACGCACGGGGAGGCCGTCGCGGTCGGGCTCGCGTTCGCGTTCCGCCTCGCGGCCGTCCTGGGGCGGATCGGGCCGCTCGCCGTCGCGGAGGTGGAGGACGCGATCCGGGGCGCCGGCCTGCCCATCCGGGTGCCCGCGGCGGTGGCGCGCCGCGCCGCGTTCCTCATGGGGTACGACAAGAAGCGGACCGCGGCGGGGCTCCGCTGGGTGCTGCCGCGCGCGCTCGGCGCCACGTGGACCGTGGAGTGGGACGTGGAGGCGGACGCCCGGGCGGTCGCCGAGGCGGTGAGCGAGATCGCCCTCCCGCGCGCTCCGGAACGGCGGTAGGCTCGCCCGGACGGAACCTTCACCGAGCGGAGCGCGCCCATGATCCTCCTCGTCAACGGCCCGAATCTGAACCTGCTCGGCGAGCGCGAGCCGGACGTGTACGGCCGCACGACCCTGCGCGAGATCGAGGAGATGGTCCGGCACGCCTGCGCGGGGTGGAAGGTGGACGTCGTCGCCTTCCAGTCGAACCACGAGGGCGAGATCATCGACTTCATCCAGGAGCACCGGAAGCGGGCGCGCGGCGTGATCGTGAACCCGGGCGCGCTCACGCACACGAGCTACGCGCTCCACGACTGCCTCAAGGCGGCCGACCTCCCCGCCATCGAGGTGCACCTCTCGAACGTCCACGCGCGCGAGGAGTTCCGCCGCACGAGCGTCGTGGCGCCGGCGTGCCGCGGCCAGATCTCCGGCCTCGGGCCGCGCGGGTACCTGCTCGCCGCGGAGTGGCTCTGCGCCGAGACCGCGAAGCCGCTCCGCGTCGTCGCCGCGAAGCGGCCGGCGCGCCGCGGCCGCTGAGCGGCGCGCGAGGGAGGCGTCCGGCCCGGGCGCCGGGTGGGATCGATGCCGCGCGTCTCCGTGCTCATGCCCGTCCGCGACGCGGCGAGGACGGTGCGGGCCGCGGCGGCGTCCATCCTCCGTCAGAGCGAGCGCGACCTCGCGCTCGTGTGCGTGGACGACGGCTCGACCGACGGGACGCCCGCGATCCTCGCGCGCCTCGCCGAGCGCGACCGGCGCGTGGCGGTCGTGCGCGGCCCCGGGGAGGGGATCGCGCGCGCGCTCGGCCGCGGGCTCGCGCGCTGCGACGGCGAGGTGATCGCGCGGATGGACGCGGACGACGTCGCCCACCCGGCCCGGCTCGCGCGCCAGCTCGAGGCGCTCGACGCGGAGCCCTCCCTCGCCGCGGTCGGGAGCGCCGTCTCGCTCTTCCCGCGGCGCGACGTGCGCGACGGGATGCGCCGCTACGCGGCGTGGCTCAACGCGCTCACCACGCCGGACCTCGTGCGGCGCGACCTCTTCGTCGAGGCGCCGCTCGTCCACCCCGCGGCCGCCGTCCGGCGGCGCGCGCTGGAGGCGGCGGGCGGCTGGCGCGACGGCCCGTTCCCCGAGGACTACGACCTCTGGCTCCGGCTCGCCCTGGCGGGCGGCGCGCTCCGGAACCTGCCGGAGACGCTCCTCGCCTGGCGCGAGTCGGGGGGCCGGCTCACCCGGACCGACCCGCGCTACGCCCTCGCACGCCACGTGGCGCTCAAGTGCGCGCACCTCGCGCGGGGGCCGCTCGCGGGCCGGCGCGAGGTCGCGCTGTGGGGCGCGGGCGACACCGGGCGCGCGTTCGCGGACGCCCTCGCGGCGGAGGGGATCTCGGTCGCGCTGTTCCTCGACGTGGACCGCAGGAAGATCGGCCGGACCCTCCGCGGCGCGCCGGTCGTCTCGTACGAGGAGGTCGGCCGCGCCCGCGGTCTCCCGCTCCTCGTCGCGGTCGGCGCGCCCGGCGCCCGGGGGCTCATCCGGGCGGAGCTCGGGCGGGCGGGGTTCCGCGAGCTCGACGACTTCCGCTGCGTCGCCTGACGCGGCGCGGGTCGTGGACCGGACCGGCCCTCGACCGCTCTCCGCGGCGCCGCTATGGTCGCCAGCCGTGGCCGCCTTCGACCTCGCCGTCTTCCGCCGGGACCTCACCCGCGCTGCCGCGGACGCGGTGCTCGAGCTCCGGCGGCGGATCGGCTCGGAGACGCCGTACGCGTTCGCGCTCTTCACGAGCGGGGAGCGACGCTTCGCGTGGGTGCGCGCCTCGGCGAACACGGAGGAGGGGCTCGCGCGCCGCGCGGACCGGATGGCCGAGGGCGACACGCGCTTCCGGGGCGAGGCGGGGCGGCGGCTCCTGCGCTGGCGGGCGCCCGACTGGGAGTACCACGACTTCTCCCACGCGCTGCGCGACGTCCGCTTCCCCGACCCGGCGGAGCGCCGCGAGACGCTCGACGCCGCGATCTACGAGGCGTTCGTCGGCGCGCTCAAGGCGGTGGACCGCGCCGGCCTGTTCGGGCGCGGGGCGGAGCGCGCCTTCCTCACCGTGAACGTCCTGTGCGAGGGCGCGTCGCCGGCCTTCTTCGGGAAGGGGCTCGTGCGGCTGAACCCGGTCCCCACGGTGGAGCGCCACCGGCACGAGACCGCGCGCGAGCCGTTCGTCCGGTGCGTGAACCGCGCCCCCCGCCGCGAGCGGATGCGGATCTGGCTCGCGCTGTACGAGGACCTCTACATGGAGTGGAGGACGGCGATCGCCGAGGAGGCGCGCGCGCGGGGGTTCTCGCCGTGGGAGGTCGAGGAGGAGCTCGTCCGGTTCGGGCCGAAGGTCGTCCCGAAGCTCGTGGACCTCGTCGCCCACTACGGCTTCGCCTCCGCGTTCGATCACGCGCGCGGCCTCGAGACGCGGGAGGTCTGGCTCGCCGGCAGCGCGCTCTTCCTGGTGCGCCGGATCGGGCTCGTGACGGAGAAGGAGATCGCCCGGCTCCAGCGGCTCGTCGGCGAGTTCGTGGATCGCGACCGGCGCCTGCGCGTCGCGTCCACGCTCGCCGAGAACACCGCGCGCGTGCTCCACGAGCTGCGGCCGCGGCGCTTCCCGCCGAGCGTGATGGACCGGCAGACGTACAAGCTCCTGAACCCGGAGCACTTCGTGCCGAGGACGCGCGGCGAGGCGCGCGCGGGCCGGTAGGCGGACGGCCGCGCCGCAGGACGCGCGCCCCTCGGACGCCTGGACGCCGGGGCGCTGCCGGCGCGGCCCCCGCCTGTAACCGCGCGCCCCGGAGCCGCATCGGCATCTTAGCCTTGGAGGGCGCGCCGAACGACGGCGCGGGAGGAGGGGGCCATGCGCAGCTGGAGGGAGCACGCGGCGATCTACCTGTCGCTCGTGGAGGAACCGGCGGGCGGTCCTGGCCGGAGATCGCGGTGGCTGCGCGCGACGGCGCTGCTCGCAGGCGGGCTCGGGCTCGCGGCGTGCGGCGCGGGCGCCGATCCCGGCGACGACGAGGACGCGCTCGACGCCACCGCGACGGCGACCGGCACCGGCGAGGGCGTGACGACGGCGACGGCCACCGACGCCGAGGACGCGGCGACCGCCGGGACGGCCACCGCGACGGGCGATGCGTCCGCGACGGCGACCGCGACCGACACGGCCGCCGCCGCCACCGCGACCGCCACCGGGACCATGACCGGCGCGGGGCCGCCGGACGCGACGCGCACCGCGACCGCGACGGACCCCGCGACGTTGGACGCCACGGCGACCGAGACCCGGACCGCGACCGTCGTGGACGGCGTGACGGACACGGCCGCGACGCAGACCGGCGGCGATACGGGCACCGGCACCGGCGGCACGGGCGGCGGCGGCAGCGGCGGCGGCGGCGGCGGCGGCGGCAGCGGCGGCGGCGGCAGCGGCGGTCCCGGCGGGACCATGGGCGGGTAGCGCGGGCGATGGCGTGGCCGTTCCGCAGCGCGAGGCCGGCGACCACCGGGCGTGCGCCGCGGGCCCCCGGCCCGCGCCGCGGCCGGTGGGGCTTCGCCGAGGGCGCCGAGATCGCGCCCGGGCGCCACGTCCTCGGGCGCCTCGGCGGCGGGAGCCGGTACGAGGTGTACCTGGCGTGGGACGAGGCCCTGTTCGCGCTCGTCGTCGCGAAGATCCTCAGGCCCGGCGCGGTGGGCGACGCGCGCGCGCGCGAGGAGCTCCGGCGCGAGGCGTCGCTCGTGGAGCGGCTCGCGCACCCCTGCCTCGTCCGCGGCTTCGGCGCGGTGCTCGACGGAGCGTACCCGCACGTCGTGCTCGAGCACGTCGAGGGGCCCACGCTGCACCGTCTCGTCGAGCGGTCGGGGCCGGCCGCGATGGAGCAGCTCCTGCCGCTCGCGCTCCACGTCGCGGCGGTGCTGCACCACCTCGCGGGGCGCGGCGTGGTGCACCTCGACGTCAAGCCGGCGAACGTCGTCATGAGCGCGCCGCCGCGCCTCATCGACCTCTCCGTCGCGCGCTCCGTCGAGGAGGCGCGCACGCTGCGCGTCCCGATCGGGACCGATGCGTACATGGCGCCCGAGCAGTGCCTGCCTGGACCGGACGCGCCGCCGATCGGCCCGGCGGCCGACGTCTGGGCGCTCGGCGCGACGCTGTTCCACGCCGCCGCCGGGCGGCCGCCGTTCCCGCGGAGGCCGGAAGCGGCGAGGAGCGCCGATGCGCCGACGCGCTTCCCGCAGCTCGTGCGCGCGCCCGAGCCGCTCGGCGACCGCGTCCCGGCGGCGGTGTCCGAGCTGGTCCGGCGGATGCTCGCGCGTGATCCGGCGGCGCGACCGAGCGCGCGCGAGGTCGTCGAGGCGCTCGAGCCCCTCGTCGCGGCCGTCCCCGACCGGCTCGCGCGCACGCGGCGCGGCCTGCTCGTGCCGCCGCGGTGACCGTCCTACCCCGGCCCGAGCAGCGCCCGCTCGACCGCGAGGAAGTCCTCCGGCACGGCCGCCTCCAGGACGAGCCGCGCGCCGGTGACCGGGTGGTCGAGCTCGAGCCGCCGCGCGTGGAGCAGCACCCGCGGGATCGGCAGCTCGCCGACCCGGCGCGCGCCGCCGTAGCGGGCGTCCCCGAGGAGCGGCGCGCCGAGGTGCGCGAGGTGGACCCGGATCTGGTGCGTCCGCCCGGTCTCCGGGCGCGCCTCGACCGCCGCGGCGCGCGGCGACTCGCGCAGCGTGCGGAAGCGCGTGGCGGCGGGCTCGCCGTGCGGGTCCACGCGCCGCAGCCCGGCGCGCGCGGGGTCCCTCCCGAGCGCGGCCTCGAGCCGGCCCTCGCGCGGCTCGGGCGCCCGCCCGCAGAGCGCGAGGTAGGTCTTCTCCGGCGCGCCGTCGCGGAACGCCGCCGCGAGCGCCGCGGCGGCGGCGGGCGTCCGCGCGAAGATCGTGACGCCCGAGGTGTCGCGGTCGAGCCGGTGCACGAGCCTGACCGGCGCGCCGAGCAGCGCGGAGACGAGCTCCGGCAGCGTGCCGCGGTCCGTCGTGAGCGTCGGCTGCGACGGCACGCCCGGGGGCTTGTCCACCGCCGCGACGTCCGCGTCGGCGTAGAGGAGCCGGCCGCGGTCGAGCGGCGGCGGCGCGGCGGCCTCGCGCCCGCCCTCGGCGAGGTTCACGACGACGCGCTGTCCCTCGCGCACGGCGCGGCCGGCGACCTTGCACCGGCGGCCGTCGAGGAAGACCCCGCCCGTGCCCAGCGCGCGCCGCGCCTCGCCGCGGGAGATCCCGCCGCGCGCGGCGATGAAGCGGTCGATGCGCTCGCCCGCGTCCGCGGCGCCGACGGCGAGCGAGAGGCGCCTCACGGCGCGGTCACGCCGCGCTCTTGTTCGCGGGGCAGGTCGCGCAGGCGTCGGGCTTGGGCTTCGCGTCCGGCTTCTTCTCGGACTTCTCGGCCTTCTCGGCCCGGCCGGTGATGGCGGCGGAGTTCCGGCCGTCGTAGTCCGTGATGTAGAACCCGGACCCCTTGAAGGCGAACGCGCTCGCGGACATCACCTTCGTCACCTTCGAGCCGCAGACGTCGTGCGTCTTCAGGGCGGGCGCCGACATCTTCTGGAGCGCGTCGAACCGGCCGCACTTGGGACACTCGTACTCGTAGATGGGCATAGCCGCGAAATCTCCGACCGGAAACGTAAAATCCCGCCCACCGCTGTCAAGGCGCACCCGGCGGTGGGAGCGCCGCGGGTGACCGGGCGGTTCAGGAACCCTGGCCACCCCCAGGCGGGGGAGGAGCCTTCTACCATGGACGCGCTCGAGATGGATCACCTCGCCGGGGAGGTGGACGCGCTCGCCGGGGCCCTCGACCAGGAGCGGTTCCGGCACGTCGCCGGGATGGAGGCGGCCCCCGCCGTCGCGAGCGCGTTCGCGGCCCGGTCGCGCGCGGCGCACCGGGACACCGTCGCGGCGCTGCGCGAGCGCGGGGCCGAGCCGCTCGCGGCGCGGGTGGCGGCGCTCCGCGCCGAGCGCGCGGCGGCCGAACAGGAGGAGGCCTGGCGGGCGGCGGAAGCCCGCGCGGCCGGGATCGGCCCGCGCGGGCCGGAGCCCCTCGCGGCGCTCGAGGTCGCCCTGCCGCGCGAGCGCGACCGCGAGCTGCGCGCCGCGCTCGCCCGGGCGGCGGCCGGGGCGCTCGCGCCCGCCGCGAGCGCGCGCGAGGGCTGGGCGGAGGCGCGGGCGCGGGCGCGCGCCGAGGTCGGGCTCGCGCCCGACTGGGGCGCGGTCGTGGACGGCGACGAGGCGCTCGCGGCGTCCGACGACGCCTGGCGCGACGTCTCCGCCTGGGCGGCGCGGCGCGTCCTCGGCGAGGCGCCGCCCGCGGGGCTCGCGCGGGCAGACCTCCTGCACGTCCTCGCGCTCGCGCGCTGGGACGGGCTGTTCCGCCCGGGCATGCTCGCGGTCGCGCTGAAGCTCACGCTGGAGGGGCTCGGCCTCGACGCCGGGCGCGCCCGGATCGACGACGCCGCGCGGCCGGCGAAGTGGCCGGGCGCGCACGCCGTCGGCGCGCGCGTCTCGTTCCGCGCCCGCGGCGGCGCGGCGGACTGGCAGGACCTCCTCGCCGCGGCGGCGCGCGCGCTCTGCGCGGCGGCGGCGCCGCCGACGCGCCGCGACCCCGTCCTGGCGGAGGCGCTCGCGTGGGTCCTCGGATCGCTCGCGCTCGAGCCGCGGTGGCTCGCCGCGCGCGCCGACGCCGAGCGGCGCGACGCCCCCGACCTCGTGCGGGAGCTCGCGCTGCGGCGCCTGTTCGCGCTCCGCTGCGACGCGGCCGCGCTCCGGGTGGCGACGGAGGTCGAGCGCGGCCTCTCGGGTCTCGCGTGGCGCGACGCGCACCGCGACGCGCTCTCCGCCGCGACCGGCGCCGCGTGGGACGCCGCGCGCGCCTCCCGCGACGCCGACGCGGCGGCGCTCGCCGCGCGTGTCCGCGGCGCGGCCGCGGGGGAGCGGCTCCGGCGGGAGCTGCGCGAGCGGTTCGACGAGGACTGGTGGCGCAACCCGCGGACCGCCGCGCACCTCGCGGCGCTGCTCGCCGCGGGCCGGCTGCCCGACGCGGACGGCGACGCCCGGCCGCCGCCCACGGGCGGGGCGCGCGCGCTCGTCGCCAGGCTCGAGGGGCGCGAGTAGACGGCCGGTCGCGCCGGCCGTGGAGAGCCGGCTCAGCTCAGCTTGCGGAGCGCCCGGACGATCTTCTCCTTCGTCCGCGACGGCTGGGCGCGCGCGGCGCCGTTCGCGCGGCGCTCCTCGCGCGCCTTCCACCTCATGTAGGCCTCGATCTCCGCGGCGTAGATCTCGATCTCGAGGTCGGTGAGCCCCTCCGCCGCGCGCTCGAGCGGCGCGCTCCTCGCCGGCGCGGCGCCGAGCCGCATCCGCAGGACCTTCTCCTCCTCCGGCGAGAGCTCCTTCGCCGGTCCGCGGCGAAGGGCGGCCTGTGCCGCACCCTCGGTCACGACGCCGGCGCCGGACGTCTTCTTCGTCACCATGAAGCCATCGTAGGCGCCCCGGCCGGACTGTCCACTTTTCCAGGCCCGGCCGCCCCGCCCGCCGCCCAGCGTACAACCGCCCGGTTTCCCTGGCGGAACTCGGGCCGGGCCGCTCCCCCGAACGGCCGGCACGGCAGGGCCGTTGCCGGATGGCAGCGGCCCGGCTCTAACGACGGGAGCGGGAGATTCCATGGCCGACTGGCGCGAGAACGTCCTGACGGACGACGCGAGGATCCGGGAGCTGCTGCGCTCGACGAGGCGCGTGGCGGTGCTCGGCATGAAGACGGAGGCGCAGGCGGATCAGCCCGCCTTCTACGTGCCGAGGTACCTCGCCGACGCCGGCGTCGACGTCGTCCCGGTGCCGGTCTACTACCCCGACGTGAAGGAGATCCTCGGGAAGCCGGTGTACCGGAAGGTCGCCGACGTACCCGGCGCGATCGACGTCGTGGACGTCTTCCGCAAGCCTTCCGACGTGCCCGGCCACCTCGAGGATCTCAAGGCGAAGCGGCCGCGCGCGGTCTGGCTGCAGCTCGGGATCCGGAACGATCGGGCGGCCGAGGCGCTCGCGCGGGAGGGCATCCTGGTGGTGCAGGACCGCTGCCTGATGGTCGAGTGGCGCCGGCTCGCGCGGTGAGCCGGCGAGGCCGCCTACTCGCGCTCGTCCGCGTCGTCGACCGGCTCGGCGCGCGCCGGCTTCTCCTCGACGCGCTTGCGCAGCCCGGCCGCGTCGAGCGCGTTCGCGACCCCGGCCGGCTTCCGCTCGTCGGGGAGCGGCGCCTTGGGGGGAAGGATCGCGGGCACCTCGCCCCCGAGCCCCTTCACCTGCGCCGCGAGCTCGACGGTGGCGCGGACCTTCGGCTCGCCCCGGACGCCGAACGCCGCCGCGAGCCGGACGCGGAGCGGGGCCCCGGTCGCGTCGAGGACGAGCTCGCCGTCGAGCGAGGTGGGGACGCGGCCCTCGAGGAAGGCGAGGCGCCGCCGCGTGTCCTCGTCCGGCTCCGGCGCCCCGGCGGGCCGGGCGGGGGCGGCGGCGGGCGGCGCGGTGGCCGAGGCGTCGAGCGACAGCCGCCAGCGGCGCGCGGCCCGGCCGAGCGCCGTCACCTCGCCGGCGGGCGTCGCGGTCACGGCGCCGCACAGGCGGAGCAGCGCGGCGGGCGCGGAGAAGCTCTCGTCGCGGAAGAGGCGCGCGTCGCGCCCGCGGTCGGTGGGGCGCACGCGCCACGGCGCGTACCTCGCGCGCGCGTAGGTCACCCCGCCCGCCCAGATGACGTCCTTCCCGGCGTCCGATCCGGGGCCGAGGCCGGGGTCCACCTCGGCGGAGACGTCGAAGTCCCCGGTCGCGGCTTGCCGGACGCGGTGGCGCTCGACGGCCCGGACCCGCTGCGCGTCGTCGCCCTGGCGGACGAAGGTCCACTCGATCCCGGCCGTCCACTCGAACGAGCCGAGCCGCCGCGCCACGTCGTCGGGGTCGAGCGCGAGCGCGGCGAGCGGCCGCCCGAAGTCGAACGGAGCCGGCTCCCCGCCGGGGCCGGCGCCGGCCGCGGCGCGGCGCGGCGCGGGCTCCTCGTCGGCGCCGCGCGTGCAGGCGGCCACGAGGGCGACGAGCAGGAGCGGGACGGCGAGGCGGCGCACGGTTCGGCTCCGGACCGCCGCGACTCTAGACCGGACGGCGGCGCACGGGAAGCTCGCCCTCACGAGACGCGCCGGAGCGCCGTCGGCAGCAGCCGCGCCGGCGCGGCGGCCTCGGCGACGGGCGGCGCGGCGGGCGGAGGCTCGGCGGGCCGGGGCGCGCCGGCCTCGACGTCCGCGAACGCCACCCGCCCGCCCGCGAAGAGGAGGCGGTCGCAGGCGTGGAGCAGCTCCGGGAGGCCCTCGCGGGTCGCGGCGGAGACGGCCACCGCGTCGCGGCGGTGGGCGATCGCGGCGCCGTCGCCCGCGGGCAGCCGGTCCACCTTGTTCATGACGAGGACGCGCGGCTTCCCGGCGAGGCCCAGCTCGCGCAGGATCGCCTCGACCGCCTCGATCTGCTCCTCGTGGCGGGGGTCGGACGCGTCCACGACGTGGAGGAGGAGGTCGGCGTCGCCGAGCTCCTCGAGCGTCGCCCGGAACGCCGTCACGAGGTCGGGCGGCAGGTCGCGGATGAACCCGACCGTGTCGGTGACGATGACCTCGCGGTCGCGCGGGAACCGGAGCCGCCGGCTGGTCGGGTCGAGCGTCGCGAAGAGCTTGTCCTCGGCGAGCACGCGCGAGTCGGTGAGCGCGTTGAGGAGCGTGGACTTGCCGGCGTTCGTGTAGCCGACGATGGAGAGGACGGGGAGCCCGCGCGCGCTGCGCTGCTTGCGCCGCAGGTGCCGGTCGGCGCCGAGCGCGTCGATCCGGCGCTCCAGCGCGGTGATCCGGTCGCGCACGCGGCGCCGGTCGATCTCGAGCTTCGTCTCGCCGGGGCCGCGGCCGCCGATCCCGCCGGCGAGGCGCGAGAGCGACTCGTCGCGGCCGACGAGGCGCGGGTAGAGATACCGGAGCTGCGCGAGCTCGACCTGGAGCTTGCCGTCCGCGGACTGCGCGCGCTGCGCGAAGATGTCGAGGATGAGCTGGGTGCGGTCGAGGATCTTGAGGCTCGTCGCCTCGGCGATGTGGCGCGCCTGCGACGGCGAGAGCTCGGCGTCGAAGACGATGAGGGTCGCCATCCGCTGCATCGAGCGCAGGACGATGTCCTCGAGCTTGCCCTTCCCGATGAGGTAGCGCGGGTCGGGATCGCGGCGCAGCTGGAGCGTCGCCTCGAGCACCTCGACGCCGGCCGTCCGGGCGAGCTCGCGCAGCTCGTGGAGCGACGCCTCCGCCTGCGCGCGGCCGCGCTCGCGCCCGCCGAAGCCGACGAGGATGGCCCGCTCCGCGCCGCCGGTCCGGCGCAGCGCCCGCGCCCGCGCGAACTCCTCCTCGAGCGCGAGCGCGCCGGCGAGCGGATCCCAGCCGAGGTCGTGGACGCCGCTCGCCTCCTCGTCCTTCCACATCGCGCCGTGCGGGTTCTCCGGCAGGAGGTGCGCCCAGTGGACCCTGCCCGGCAGCCCGTCCTCGCGCACCTCGAGGGCGGCGACGAGGTCGAGCCGCAGGAGCGCGAGGTCGGTGTGGTCGTCGCGCGTGAGCGGCTCGCCGTGGAGGTGCGTGTGCACGAGCCGCAGGCCGCGCAGGCGGCTCTCGCCCGCGCGGGCGCGGCCGACGTCGGGCAGCTCGAGGCGGCGCGCGTCGCCGACGATCACCGCCTGGACGTCGCCCTTGCGGTCGAGCAGCACGCCGATCTGGCGGTTCGTCTCGTGCGAGACCTCGCACAGGTGCCGCGCGAGCTCGGGCGAGACGACCGAGCGGGCGTCGACGCGGCGGCGGTAGGTGCGGCGGAGGGCGTGGAGCTGGGAGGGCTTGAGGCCGAGGGTGTTCCCGAAGACGTCTTGCATTCCGTGCCCCAAGCATAGCCGCGGCCGCGCCGCGGGGCGACCCCGATCCTTTCCGGCGGGCCCCTGGGGGGCCGGTCAACCGACCGCGACGAGCACCTGGACGAGCAGCAGCTTCGCGATCGTCGCGGCGGGATAGGTCGCCGCGTACCCGAGGTTCGGGATCTCGTTCCGCGTCTCGTCGAGCGCGTACCCGAGGACCGCGGGCTGCGTGTGGACGCCGGCGACCATCCCGAGCGCGAGGCTCATCGGGACGTGCATGAGGCGGTGCGCGACGAGGAGCGTCGCGAACGCGGTCGCGAAGGTGACGACCGCGCCACCCGCCAGGATCGCGAGGCCGCCGCCCCCCGCGAACGCCGCGACGAACCCGGGGCCGGCCCGCGTCCCGATGCCGGCGAGGAACAGGATGAGCCCGATCTGCCGGAGCGCGACGTTGGCGCCGAACGGCAGGTTCCAGATCATGCCGCCCGTGCGCCCGACGGTCCCGAGCGCGAGCGCGACGACGAGCGGCCCGCCCGCGAACCCGAGGGACACGCGGATCCCGCCGGGCAGCGGGATGGGGAGGATCCCGAGCAGGAGCCCGAGCGCCAGCCCGAGCCCGAAGGCGAGGATGTCCACCTCGCTCGCCGCGCGGTACGAGTCCCCGAAGAACGCGGTCACCTCCTGCAGCGCGCGCACCGGGCCGAGCACCCGGACGCGGTCGCCGAGCTCGAGCCGCATCCCGTCGGACGGGAGGAGATCCTCGTCGCCGCGGCGGACGCGGGTGATCACCACCCCGAGCTTCCGCGGCACGTCGAGGTCCTGCAGCGGGATGCCCGCCACCTCCGGGTTCGACACGAAGATGCGACGCAGGTCGAACTCGCTGCGGTCGAGGTCGATCCGCTCCTCCGAGACGCCGCCGATCCGCGCGGCGACCCGATCGAGCTCGGGCCGCGGGCCCACCACGGTGACGAGGTCGCCGGAGCGGAGCCGCTCGTCCGGCGTCGCGAGCAGCAGCTGGCCGCCCCGCCGGATGCGGCCGAAGATGACGCGCCAGCGGAGCCCGCGCACGAGCTCCTCGATCGAGAGGCCGCCCAGGTCGTGCGCGACGCGGACGGTCTCGCTCGCGAGCGGCGCGTTCGCGGCGCCGAGCGCGGCGAGGCGCTCGGCCTCCGCCGCGAGGTCGGGCCGCCACAGGCGCCGCGCCACCCGGATCGCGAGGACGACCCCCACGACGCCCATCGGGTAGCAGATCGAGTACGCCACCACCGGCGCCGAGGCGCGGTCGGGCGCGGCCTGCCGCAGCGCCTCGACGGCGGCGGCGAGCGCGGGCGTGTTGGTGAGCGCGCCGGTGAAGAGGCCGGCCGAGGTCGCGCCGTCGAGGCCGAGGAGCCGCTGCGCCGCCGCGGCGAGCGCGGTCGCGAGGGCGATCGCGCCGACCGCGAGCGCCGCGTTCCGGAGCCCGTCGCGGCGGAGCGACGACACGAACGCGCGGCCGGACGAGAGCCCGACCGTGTAGACGAAGATCGCGAGCCCGAGCATGTAGACGATCTCGGGGAGCGCGAGCGCGGGGTCGACCGCCCCCGCGGCGAGCCCGACGAACAGCACCGCCGCCACGCCGAGCTGGCTGCCGCGGAGGCGCACGCGTCCGAGCGGGTAGCCGATCGCCGCCACGAGGAACAGGAGGAGGAGGGGGTTCTGCGAGAGGAGACGGACGGCGGCGTCGCGCATGGGGCGCGCCGAGTGTAGCGGGCGCGGCGCCGGTGCGCCCGCGGCGTCCTACTGCAGCTCGACCGCGGTGCCGAGGTCGGCCGGGCCGGCGTCGATCCCGAAGTAGCGCAGCAGCCTGAGCTGATGCTGGCGCAGCCCGGAGATCGCGACCCCGCTCCGCCCCGAGAGGGCGTGCGCCAGCATCGCGATCCCGAAGTCGTGGAACTCCCGCACGTCGGTGAGATCGACGCGGATCTCGTCTCCGTCCGCGTGCTCGATGGCGCTCGAGAGCCGCTGCGCGGCGGCCGCGTCGAACACCCCCTCGAGGCGGATCACCACTTCGCCTGCTCCGTTGCTCATGTCCGCTCCCTGGTAGTCGGCCAGCGCGTGGTCCGATTCCGAGTGCAAAGTGTGACGCATCCCGCGATCCCGCGACGTGCCGCGATCGCGGGAGACCGGGCGGTTTTCCGGCGAGATCGCAAAATTCCCGAGGGGGTGCGGACCGATCGGCGCGGTGCGGCACGGGATCGCGCCCGAACGGGGATCGCGCTCGCGACCGGCGGGCGCGAAGGCCCGGGCTCCGAGCCCGGGGAAGGCGGCACCGACACCTCCGGGGTGGTTCTCTGCCATCCCGGGGTGTGACGAGATCCCACCCATGTCGCTCTACGTGGTGGACGTCGAGGCGGACGGGCCGATCCCCGGCAAGTACTCGATGGTGTCGTTCGGCGCGGTGCTCGTCGAGCCCGGGCTCGGGCGGACGTTCCGGGGCCGCACCCGGCCGATCTCGGACGCGTGGCTGCCCGAGGCGCTCGCCGTGTCCGGCGTCTCGCGCGAGGAGCACCTGCGCCACGACGAGCCCGCGCAGGTGATGGAGGCCTTCGACCGCTGGATCGGCGAGACGACGCGCGGCAGGCCGGTGTTCTTCTCGGACAACCTCGCGTTCGACTGGCAGTTCGTGAACTGGTACTTCCACCAGTACCTGGGCCGGAACCCGTTCGGCTGGAGCGGGCGTCGCATCGGCGACCTCTACTGCGGGCTCGTGAAGGACGCGTACGCGCAGTGGAAGCACCTGCGGCGGACGGCGCACGACCACGATCCGGTGAACGACGCGAGGGGGAACGCCGAGGCGCTCCTCGCGCTCGTGGACATGGGGCTGAAGCTGACGGTCCGTTAGGTTCCGCCGAGCGGCGTCACGCCCGCCCCTCGAGCCAGAACGTGCGAACCTCGCCGCCGCTCTTGATCGGCACGAGGCCGCGCTCGGAGGTGCGGAACGCGTCGCCGAGCCGCTCGCGCGTCGCCCACGACAGCTGGATGCGCCCCGGGATGCCCTGGGCCTCCATGCAGCGCGCGACGTTCACGGTGTCGCCCCAGAGGTCGTACACGAGCCGGCTGCGCCCCAGCACCCCCGCCACGACCGGCCCGGAGTGGAGCCCGACGCGGAGCCGCAGCGGCTCGCCGTCCGGGCGGACCATCCGCGAGGCGAGCGCCGCCGCCTCGAGCGCCATGTCCGCCGCCGCGCGGGCGTGGTCCGGACGCGCCCGCGGCACGCCGGCCGCGGCGAGGTACGCGTCGCCGATGGTCTTGATCTTCTCGACGCCGCAGCGCGCCGCGATGGCGTCCAGCTCGGAGAAGAAGCCGTCGAGGAACGCCACGAGCGCCGCGGGCGAGACGCGCGCCGCGAGCGACGAGAACCCCGCGACGTCCGCGAAGATCACGGTCGCCTCCGCCCCGTCCGCGATCACCTCCGCGCCGCCCTTCAGGCGCAGGGCGATGGGCTCGGGGAGCACGTTCAGGAGGAGCCGCTCGGAGCGGGCCTGCTCGTGGAGGATCTGCTCGTAGAGCCGGCTCTTCTCGAGGATCACGGAGAGCTGGCCCGAGAGCGCGAGGAACGTCTCGACGTGCGCGTCCGCGTAGGCGCCCGGCGTCCGCGACGAGAAGAAGAGGAAGCCGACCGGCTTGCCCATCGCGACGAGGGGACAGGTGAGCGACGAGCGCATCCCCTCCTCGACCACGAGCCGCGTGGACTCGGAGCCGGGGTGGGCGCGCAGGTACGCCTCGAGGTCGTTCAGGATCCGCGGGCTGCGCGTGTCGAGGACCTGCCGCAGCGACGACCCCGCGAGCCGGCCGACGTAGCCGGTGCCGAGCCGGATCTCGCGCGACTCCGAGCGGGCCCAGAGCGCCCGCGCCTCGCTGCCGTCGGGGGACACGAGCGCGAACCCGATCCGATCGTAGGGGATCACCGGCCGGAACGACTCGTACACCTGGTCGAGCACGTCGTGGAGGATGAGCCCCTGGTTGACGCGCTCGGTGACCGACGCGAGGAGCCTCGCCTCGTCCCACATGCGCTCCATCCGCCGCGCGAGCCCGTCGAGCGCGCGGCCGAGCCGGCCGACCTCGTCGTCGCCCGAGGCACCGACGCGGACCGGGAACTCGCCGCGCGCGAGGTGCGACGCGGCGTCGAGGTACTGCGCGATCCTGGGGTCGCCCATGGCTGCCCCCCTCGGGCCAGCGGAAGACCCTGAAGCGTACACGTTCGAGCGCCCCTGGACGAACGCCCCGAACGGTGCTCTTTTGGCGCGCCGTGGCGCTCTTCGTGCAAGGGCTGGTGCTGGGCTTCTCCGCGGCGGCGCAGCCGGGGCCGCTCCAGGCCTACCTGCTCGCGCAGTCCGTGCGAAACGGCGCCGGTCGCACCTTCCCGGTGACGATGGTCCCGCTCGTCTCGGATCCGCTCGTGATCGCGGTCGTCCTCGCCGCGCTCGCGCAGGTGCCCGCGGGCTTCCTGCGGGTGCTGCAGGTCATGGGCGGGGGGATCCTCCTGTGGCTCGGGGCGGGCGCGCTCCGGGCGGCGAGGTCCGCGCGGACCCGGGGGGCGGACTCCGGCGACCTCCGACGCCCGCGCGGCTTCTGGCGCGCCGTGTTCCTGAACCTCACGAACCCGAGCGTGTGGATCGCGTGGAGCGTCGTCATGGGGCCCGTCGTCTCCGCGGCGTGGCGCGCCTCCCCGGCCCGCGCGCTCGCGTTCGTCGCGGGCTTCTACCTGTTCCTCGTCGGCGGGAACCTCCTCCTCGTCCTGCTCGCCGCGCGCGTCTCCGGGCTCGGCCCGGGGTTCGCGCGCGGGCTGGGCGCCGCGTCGGGGATCGCCCTCGTCGTGCTCGGGCTGTGGCACGTCGGGCGCGGGGTGGCCGGCGCGTGATAGGAATGGGCCGCTCCGGATGAAGAAGGGCGTCCTCATCGCCGCGCTCTGCGCCTCCGCCGCCGCCGGCGGCGCGCTGAGCTGGGCGGCGCTCACGCGGCCGTGGGAGTCGGCCGCGCGCGCGCCGGCGCCGTCGCCCGACTACCCGGGCGGCCACCCCATCGACGCGGCGCAGGTCACGGGCAAGCTCCAGATCCAGGTGATGCCGCCCGAGGTGACCGGCGCGCTCGAGCTGCACTCCGCCGAGATCGTGAAGACGGCCGAGGTGCTCGCGTCGAAGCAGTCGCGCATCACCGGCACCTGCGCGCCGGGGTCGGCCATCCGCGTCGTCGAGGAGAACGGCGCCGTCGTGTGCCAGCGGCTGCCGCGCGGCGTCGCCTCGGTCGCGGCCGTCGCGGGCGTGCCGCGCCAGTCCACGACGGCGACGGTGCAGGGGACCGTGCAGGGCGGGGTGGGGCGCTACCAGACCGCGGGCGACGACGACTTCCTCGTCGTCCCGGTCCAGCTGCCGGACGGCGCGAGCGTGACGGGGTTCGGCTACACCTTCTGGGACGCGGACGAGCGGATCGACGGCGCCGCCTACCTGTACCGCACCGACGACGCCGTGCTCGCCGGCGTGCTCACGCAGGGCGCGCGCGCCGAGGTCCGGTTCTCCGAGACCGACGTCGTGAAGGAGCGGAAGGTGGACGCGTCGGCGTACGGCTACTTCGTGTACTTCCAGCTCTCGCGCGAGGCCGGCGCGAACCTCATGCCGATCGCGGCGTCCGTGACCTACCGCCTGCCGTGACGCCGCCGTAATATCCCGCGCCGAATGCCCCGGAGCGCCCTCTCCCGCGCGAAGCGGATCGTCGTGAAGGTCGGGACCGGCTCCCTCACCGGCCCCGAGGGCCGGTTCGACCGGCCGAACTGCGCGCGCCTCGCCGCGGAGCTCGCGGAGATCGCGCGGGGGCGGCGGCTCGTGCTCGTGTCGTCCGGCGCGGTCGCCCTCGGCGCCGAGCGCCTCGGCCTCGTGCGGACGCGCGGCAAGCCCTGGGACATCCCCACCAAGCAGGCCTGCGCCGCGGTCGGCCAGCCGCACCTCATGGCCGCCTGGGGCGAGGCGCTCGCGGCCCGCGGCCGCACCGTCGCGCAGGTCCTCCTCACGGCCGACGACCTCGCCTCGCGCAAGCGGTTCCTGAACGCCCGCCGCACGTTCGAGCGGCTCCTCGGCGCGGACGTCGTCCCCGTCGTGAACGAGAACGACACCGTCGCGGTCGACGAGATCAAGGTCGGCGACAACGACTCGCTCGCGGCCCTCGTCGCGGGCTGCGTCGAGGCGGACCTCGTCCTCATGATGACCGACGTGGAGGGGCTCTACGACCGGAGCCCCGAGGAGCCGGGCGCGGCGCTCGTCCACGAGGTGGCCCGCGTCACCGCGGAGATCGAGCGGATGGCGGGCGACGCCGGGAGCGAGCGGAGCGTCGGCGGCATGGCGACCAAGGTGAAGGCCGCGCGCCGCCTCGCCGCCCAGGGCGTGCCGACGGCGCTCCTCTCCGGCAGGCGGCCCGGCGCCCTCCGCGCGCTGCTCGCGGGCGAGGCGGTGGGCACCGTGTTCGCCGCGGGCAAGGAGCGGATGCCGTCGCGCAAGGGCTGGCTCGCCGTCGCCGCGCGCGGGAAGGGCGTCATCGTCGTGGACGCCGGGGCGAGGAAGGCGCTCGTCGATCAGAAGCGCTCGCTGCTCCCCTCCGGCGTCCGCGCCGTGCAGGGCCAGTTCGGCGTGGGGGACCCGGTCGACATCGCGGTCGACCCCGCCCGCCCCTTCGCGCGCGGGCTCGCCGGCTACGCCGCCGACGAGGTCCGCCGGATCGCGGGGCTCAAGACCGGCGAGATCGAGGGCGCCCTCGGGTATAAGTACCTCGACGAGGTCGTCCACCGGGACGACCTCGTGGTCCTGGATGCGGCGCGGGAGTGAGACGATGCGGACGGCGAGCGAGGGTCTCGCGGCGGAGATGCGGAAGCTCGCCGAGGCCGCGCGCGGCGCCTCGCGCGCGCTCGGCCACGCGCCCACCCGCGCCAAGGACGCGGCGCTGCGCGCCGCGGCCGAGGCGCTCTCGAGGCGCCAGAAGCGGATCCTCGCGGAGAACGCCAGGGACGTGGAGGCCGCCCGGAAGGCCGGCCAGTCGGCGGCGTTCCTCGACCGGCTCGCCCTCGACCCGAAGCGGCTCGAGGGGATCGCGAAGGCGCTCCTCGAGGTCGCGGCGCTGCCCGATCCGGTGGGCGCGATCACCGCGACGTGGCGGCGGCCCAACGGCCTCACCGTGAAGAAGGTCCGGATCCCGCTCGGCGTCGTCCTGATGGTGTACGAGGCGCGGCCCAACGTGACCATCGAGGCCGCCGCGCTGTGCGTGAAGAGCGGCAACGCCGCGATCCTCCGGCCCGGCTCGGACGCGCTCCGCTCGTCGCTCGCGCTCGGAGAGGCGTTCGCGGAGGGGCTCGAGAAGGCGGGGCTCCCCGCCGCGAGCGCGCAGGTGGTGCCCACGTCGGACCGCGAGGCGACGTTCGAGCTGCTGCGGCTCGACGATCTCGTCGATCTGGCCATCCCGCGCGGCGGCCCGTCGCTCATCCGCGCCGTCGCGGAGCGCTCGCGCGTCCCGGTCGTCAAGCACTACCAGGGCGTCTGCCACCTCTTCCTCGACCAGAGCGCGCCGGTGCAGCAGGCGATCGAGCTCGCCATGAACGGCAAGGTGCAGCGCCCGGCCGTGTGCAACGCGCTCGAGTGCCTCCTCGTGCACCGCGCCGCGGCCGGAAAGCTCCTGCCGGCGGTGGGGCGCGCGCTCGCGGACGCGGGCGTCGAGCTGCGCTGCGACCCGACCTCGCTCACGATCCTGCGCCGCGCCGGCGTCGCCGCGATCGCGGCCCGGCCGGACGACTACGGCAAGGAGTTCGGCGAGAAGATCCTCGCCGTGCGCGTGGTGCACGACCTGGACGCGGCGCTCGACCACGTCGCCCGCTTCGGCTCGCTGCACACCGAGGCGATCCTCACGAAGGACCTCGCCAGCGCGCGGCGGTTCGAGCGGGAGGTCGTGGCGAGCGCGGTGATGGTGAACGCGTCCACGCGGTTCAACGACGGCGGCGAGCTGGGCCTCGGCGCCGAGATCGGCATCTCCACGTCGAAGCTGCACGCCTTCGGGCCGATGGGCCTCGAGGAGCTGACGACGCAGAAGTTCGTGGTCGAGGGTGACGGCCACGTCCGGGGCTAGGAGACCTTTGATGGCGAGGACGAAGACGGCGAAGGCGGCCAGGCGGAGCGAGGCCGCGAAGAAGCCGGCGCGGGGCAGGAGGAAGGCGGGCCCGCGCCGCAAGGCGCCGGCGCCGCAGGCCCCGCTCCGGCCGAAGCGCGCCGCGCCCCCCGCCGCGCCGCCGTCCGGCCTGCCCGACACCGGGCGCCCCACCGCCCTCGCCATCGCGAAGGCCGGCCTCGACAAGAAGGCGGAGGACGTGACGGTCCTCGACGTCCGCGGCCTCACCGGCTACGCGGACTACTTCGTCGTGATGACCGCCGACTCGGACCGGCAGGCCTCGGCCATCGCCGACCACGTCGAGGAGGCGATGAAGTCCGCCGGGATCTCGAAGGTGGGCGTCGAGGGGTACGAGACGGGGCGCTGGATCCTCATCGACTACGGCGACGTCGTCGCGCACGTCATGAGCCGCGAGTCGCGCGGGTTCTACGACCTGGAGGGGCTCTGGGCCGACGCGCCCAGGTTCCAGGTCGAGGCGTGAGCCGCGGCGCGACGCCCGCTCACATCGGGTGGCACGCGGTGCAGGGCTCGGTCTCCGGCGCGTAGGGCTCGCCCCACCGGAGCGGCTGCATCACGCGCGACTGGACCAGCGCCTCCCGCGCGACGTGGCAGGCGACGTTGGAGCACGTCTTCGAGGCGGGATCGTAGGCCGCGCTCTCGAGGGTCGCCGTGAGGACGGGCGGACCGAAGGTCCCGGGGGTCGCGCCGGCCGTGCGCCGGACCACCGCGTCGGGCGCGGGCGCCATCGCCGCGACCGAGGAGCTGACGCCGAACACGAAGTACGGCCGCAGGACGATCGCCGGATCCGGGTCGGGGTCGGCGAGCGCCGGGATCCCGCTGGAGTAACCCGCCGGCACCGAGCGGCGCGCGTCGAACGCGACGTCGCGCGTCCCGTTGACGTGGCGGAGCGGGCTCGCGCGCCCCCCGCCGCCGAGCTCCGCGCCGTGGCAGGTGACGCACTGCGAGCTCGTCCAGGAGGCGAACGACCCGCGGGTGGCGCAGGCGCCGGGGCGATCGTCGCGCAGGTCGTAGTCGCCGTCCGGGTCGAAGTAGAAGAAGCCGCCCGCGCGCACCTTCGACGCGTCCACCGACTCGAAGTGGCAGGTCTGGCAGGTGATCGGCGACGCCACCGAGCCGGCGGGCCACGTCGCGGGATCGCCGCCGCCGTGCTTCGAGGGGTGCGTGGCGCCCGGCATCCCCGCGAAGTGGCCGAACTCCCAGCAGTCGTCGACCCACTGGGACGTGGCCGGATCCTGCGCGTAGCCGAGGTCCACGTGCGAGTTGGCGTCGACCGCGCCGGGGCCGCCGGACGGGTACTTGGGCGGGTTGCCGTGGCAGCCGGAGCAGCCGAGCGCCCCGGGGACCGCGGTCCTCCACCCGGGCGTCGTGACGTAGACCGGCGTCTCCTGGCCCGACGAGTGGCAGTAGACGTTGCTGCACGTGCCGCTCGTCGGGTCGAACGCCGCCGTGGGATCGTTCCGCGCCTTGATCTCGTCGCCGGGCACCGGGGTCGCGGGCGGCGAGAGATCGACGTCGAACGACCCGTCCATGTGGCGCGCGAGGTCGGCGGGGTGGCAGTGGCCGCAGCCGAAGTAGTACGCGGTCCCGCCCGACGGCGAGACGTCCTCGAGGACGGCGAGGCTGCCGTACGACGCCCAGGCGGGATCCGCCGGGTTCACGTGGGCGAGATGCGCGCCGGTGACCGGCGTGTCCACGTGGCACCGCTCGCAGCCCGAGAGCGCGGACGGCTCGAGCGGGCGGGTCTTGTCGCAGGCGGACGCGAGCAGCGCGATCGCGGTGGCGGCCGCGAGGCGGCGTGCGGCGCGGAGGCAGTGGGCGTGGTCCAAGGGGCACCCCCTCCAGGGTTCACAGAGGATCGCGCGGTTCGTGGCGCCAGCGGATGATCCGCATCAACTCCCGGTGTCGGCGCGCGACGCGGTGCGGCGAGACCTGCGCCGGCGTACACGCCCGCCGTCGGGCTCGCGTCTCGCGGTTCCCCGCCCGAAGAAGGGCGAAGCCCGACTCAGAACGCGGAGTGGCACTGGTCGCACGCGGACCAGCCGTGCACGGCGCCCCAGGTGACCTGCGCCTGGAGCAGATGACACGCGGCGTTGGTGCAGGTCTTCGTCGCCGCCTCGTACCGCGCGCTCCCGAGGTGGAGCGACATCGTGCCCCCCTCCATGATCGCGTCCGGGATCGCCGGATCCGGGAGCGAGACGCCGGGGAAGGCGTTCGTCACCCAGTACGGGCGCGTCGGCGCGTCGGGCGGCGGCGGCAGCCACGGGATCGCGGGGAGCGTCGTCCGCGGATCGAACACGACCTCCCGCGTCCCGTTCACGTGGCGGAGAGGGAGCACCCTTCCAGCCCCGAGCGGCGCGACGGCCCCGTCGTGGCACGCGGTGCACTGGAGCTGCAGGTACTGTGGGCTCGTGACGCGGCCCGGGTCGCCGCCCGGCAGGTGGTGGTCGCCCGTCGTATCGAGCCAGTAGAAGCCGGACGGCCCGGCGGCGGCGGGGTCCACCGTGTCGGCGTGGCACGTCTGGCAGGTCATCGGCGCGGCGTCCTCGCCGGGCCCCCACGATCCGCCGTGCTTCGACTGCGGCGAGTGCCACGGCCCCGGCAGGCCCAGGAAGTGCCCCGACTCCCAGCCGTCGTCGGCGAGCACGAGGTGGCTGTTCGCGTCGGCGAGACCGGGCCCGCCGGACGGATAGCGCGGCGGGTTCCCGTGGCAGCCGCCGCACCCGAGCGCCCCGGGGGCGGAGGTCCACGCCGGAACCGCGGCGTACGCGGGCGCCACCTGGCCGGAGGAGTGGCAGTAGACGCTCGAGCACGTCTTCGCGACGGCGTCGAACGCGGCGGCGGGATCGTTCCGCGCCTTGATCTCGTCGCCGGCGACCGGCGGCGCCGGCGGCGCGAGGTCGACCTGCGCCGCGGGCGCCGCGGCCGCGTGGCTCGCGATGTCGAGCGGGTGGCAGTGGCCGCAGCCGAAGTCGTACGACGGCCCGCCGGAGGGCGCGACGTCCTCGAGCACGTCGAGGCTGCCGTACGCGACCGCCGCCGGATCCTGCGGGTTCGAGTGGACGCGGTGGACGCCGGTGTCCGGCGGCGCGCCGTGGCAGCCGTTGCAGCCGCCGCCGGTCGGCGCGTCCACGTCGCCGTCCACGTGCTGCATTCCGGCGACGTGGACCGTGCCGTCCGGATTCACGGTCGCGCCGTGGCACGTCTGGCACGTCGAGGCGCCCGGGTACCCCGCGTGCGAGGCGGGCGGCGAGGAGTGGCAGGACGCGCAGGTCCTCGCGGTCCCGGTCCACGCGGGCGACGGGTCGGCGCCCTGGGTGCCGACGCGGAGCGTCGCGCCGTGGCAGTAGACGCCGCTGCACGCGGAGTCGCCCTGGGTCCACGCCGCGCCGGGGTCGTTCAGCGACTTGAGGCCGCCGCCGGCGGGCGCGAGGTCCACGTCGCGCGTCCCGTCGCGGTGCTTCGGCTCGCCGCTCAGGGGGTGGCAGTGGCCGCAGCCGAACACGTAGGCCGGCGCGCCGGTCGGCGAGACGCCGACGTCCACCGCGAGGCTGCCGTAGGACACCGACGCCGGGTCCGCGGGGTTCGCGTGCGCGCGATGGGCGCCGGTGTCCGGCGGGGCGAGGTGGCAGCCGTCGCAGGCGGTCGGGACGGGCGTCGAGCCGTCGAGGTGCTCGCGGCCGGCGAGGTCGATCGAGCCGTCCCCGTGCAGCGTCGCGGAGTGGCAGCGCTGGCACTCCGACGGCGCGGCGTACACCGCGTGCGACGCGGGCGGCGCGGCGTGGCAGGAGGCGCAGGTCCTCGGGCTCCCCGACCATCCCGGCGACGTGTCCGCCCCGCGGCTCCCGGCGAGGAGCGTCGCGCCGTGGCAGTAGACGCCGCTGCACGTCGAGGCCGCCCGGTCGAAGGCCGCCGCGGCGGCGTTCAGCGACCTGAGCCCGCCGCCGGCCGGCGCGAGGTCCACCTCGGCCGTCCCGTCCCGGTGCTTCGCGCCGTCGAGCGGGTGGCAGTGGCCGCAGCCGAAGACGTACGCCGGCGCGTCGGCCGGCGAGGTCCCGACGTCGACGGCGAGGCTCCCGTACGAGACCGACGCGGGATCGGTCGGGTTCGCGTGGGCTCGGTGGGCGCCGCCGTCGGGCGGGGCGAGGTGGCAGCCGTCGCAGGCGGTCGGGACCGGAGTCCTCGTCCCGTCGATGTGCTTCCTGGAGGGGAGGTCGATGCTGCCGTCCGGACCGACCGTCTCGGAGTGGCAGCGCTGGCACTGCGTCGGCGTCGCGTACACCGCGTGCGACGCGGGCGGCGCGGCGTGGCACGAGGCGCAGCTCGTCGCGCCGCCCGTCCAGGCGGGAGACGTGTCTGCGCCCGCGTACCCGGCGCCGAGCGTCGCGCCGTGGCAGTAGACGCCGCTGCAGGTCGAGTCCGAGGGATCGAAGGCGGCGCCGGCGTCGTTCAGCAGCTTGACGCCCTCGCCCGCGGGGAGGAGGTCCACCTGCGTCGTGCCATCCTGGTGGAACGCTCCGTCGAGCGGGTGGCAGTAGCCGCAGCCGAAGACGTACGCCGGCGCGCTGCCCGGGGACGTCCCGACGCCGACGGCGAGGCTGCCGTACGAGACCGACGCGGGATCGGCAGGGTTCGCGTGAGCGCGGTGGGCGCCGGTGTCGGGCGGCGCGAGGTGGCACCCGTCGCAGGCCGTCGTGGTGGGCGTCGTGCCGTCGATGTGCTGGCCGGACGCGACGTCGATCGTGCCGTCCGCCTTCACGGTCCCGGCGTGGCAGCGCTGGCACCTCGTCCGCTCCGCGTAGATCGCGTGCGACGCGGGCGGCGCGAGGTGGCACGACCCGCACGTCATCTGGGTGCCCTCCGCGCCCGTCCAGTCGGGCGCGGTGGCGCTTCCGCGCGTGCCGGCCCGGAGCGTCGCGCCGTGGCAGTAGACGTTCTCGCACCGGCCGGTGGCGGGGTTCCAGCGCGCGGCCGCGCCGCCCGCGGTGATCGGATCGAGGAGTCGTACCGGGACGACGCCGTCGAGGTGCGCGTCCACCGAGGTCGGCACGGCGTGACAGGTCTCGCAGGGGAGCGCGGCGCGCACGTCGTCGCCCTGGAGCGCGAGGTGGCGCCGGTGCGCGCCGACGCCGCGCGCGGAGGTGGCGCTCTCGCCGCGCGGCGTCTTCGGCGGCGCGCCGGTGCCGCCGCCGCCGTGGCAGCGCTCGCAGAGGGGGACCTCGTCCTCGAGGACGCGCCGGGAATCGCAGGCGGCGGCGAGGAGCGCGAGGACGGCGAGCGCGGCGACGCGCCGGGGCGATGCGAGCTCGAGCGTGCGGAGGAGAGCCAAGGGGACACCTCCGGGAGTTGCGGTGTGGAGCGTCGCGCTAGTGGCGCACGAAGAAGGCGAAGAGCCCGGCGGCGGCCGCGAGCGCCATCGCGAGGGCGAGGCTCGCGCGGCGCCGGCGCGGCGTGGGAAACTCCGCCATCGTCGCCGTGCCGCGGGAGTCCGCGACGCGGGTCGCGGCGAGGGTGGACGCGTCGAGCCGCTCGAGCGCGATCTGCTCGGTGACGAAGCCGCGGTTCGCGAGGAGCGCGACCAGCCGGGCGCGCGGGTTGAGGCCGCGGGGGAGGAGGCGCGCGGCGATCGCGTCGAGCGCGCGCGCGAGCGCGCCGGCGCTCTTGAAGCGGTCCTTCGGCGCCTGCGCGAGGCAGCGCTCGACGACGCGGGCGAGCCGCCGCGGGCAGGACGGCGCGAGGGCGCGGACCCGCCGGTACCTGCCCCGCTGGATCGAGGCGAAGAGGTCCTCCGCGTCGCGCCCGCGGAAGGGCTTCTCGCCGGTGAGGAGCTCGTAGAGCGACACCCCGAGCGCCCAGACGTCCGAGCTCGGCCCGACCTCGCCGCCCGCGAGGACCTCCGGCGCCATGTACGAGGGGCTGCCGATGAGCATGCCCTGCCGCGTGAGGGACATGTCGTCCTCGCCCTTGGCGATGCCGAAGTCCATGAGCTTGACCTCGCCCTCGCGCGAGACCATCACGTTCGCCGGCTTCACGTCGCGGTGGAGGAGCTTGTTGTAGTGGACGTAGTCGAGCGCGTCGGCGACGCGGGCGCCGACCACCGCGACGCAGTCGGCGGGGAGCGCGCCGCCCTTGTGGAGGGCGCGGGCGAGGTCCGCGCCGTCGACGAACTCGGTGACGAGGTAGAGGCCGTCCTCCTTCTCGACCAGGTCGTGGACCTGGACGATCGCCTCGTGGCGGAGCTTCGCGTACGCCCGCCCCTCGCGCCGGAACCGCTCGACGATCTCCTTCGAGCGGGCGAGCTTCATGTCGAGCGCCTTCACGGCGACCTGCCGGGCGAGCTCCTCCTGCTCGCCCACGTAGACGACCCCCATGCCGCCGCGACCGATCTCGCGGACGATCCGGGACGTGCCGACCTTGCGCACCATCGCGGGCGAAGGATCGCAAGCCCGGCGGCTCGCACTCAAGTGCGCTGCGGCCGGCGCGTCGCGCAATTCTCGCGCCGGCGGGCATGCGACCGCTTGCCCTCCGCGGTGGGTGATCTGCTACACTCCCGCGGATTTTGTCTGCCCCCGCGAGCGTTCACGGCAAAAGACGAGGAAGGCCCTGACCTTGCAGGGGTCGGGTTGCTCTGGATCACGTCGCAGGCTTTGCGCGGCCCGTGCGCGGACGGGCCGCCGGGCCGTGCATTCTTGAGGAGGAAGAAATGGCGCAGCGGCGCATGGTGACGATGGACGGGAACGAGGCCGTCGCCTCGGTCGCCCATCGGATCAACGAGGTGATCGCCATCTACCCGATCACCCCCTCGTCCAACATGGGCGAGTGGGCCGACGAGTGGTCCGCGAAGGGGCAGAAGAACATCTGGGGCTCGGTGCCGTCCGTCACCGAGATGCAGTCCGAGGGCGGCGCCGCGGGCGCGGTCCACGGCGCGCTGCAGGCGGGGGCGCTCACGACGACCTTCACGGCGTCGCAGGGCCTGCTCCTCATGATCCCCAACATGTACAAGATCGCCGGCGAGCTCACGCCGATGTGCATGCACGTGTCGGCGCGCACGGTCGCGACGCACGCGCTCTCGATCTTCGGCGATCACTCCGACGTGATGGCGGTCCGCCAGACCGGGTACGGGCTGCTCTCCTCCGCCTCGGTCCAGGAGGCGCACGACTTCGCCGCGATCGCGCAGCGCGCCTCGCTGCTCTCGCGGGTCCCGTTCCTCCACTTCTTCGACGGCTTCCGCACCTCGCACGAGGTCGCCAAGATCGAGGAGCTCACCGACGACGACCTCCGCCAGATGATCGGGGAGGACCTCGTCGCGACGCACCGCGCCCGCGCCCTCACCCCGGACCGCCCGGTGCTCCGCGGCTCCGCGCAGAACCCCGACGCCTTCTTCCAGGCGCGCGAGGCGATCAACGGGTACTACGCGGCGGCCGCCGGCCACGTGCAGGCCGCGATGGACCACTTCGCGAAGATCACCGGCCGCAGGTACCGGCTGTTCGAGTACCACGGCCACCCCGAGGCCGAGCGCGTCGTCGTGGCGATGGGCTCCGGCTGCGAGACCGCGCAGGAGACGGTGGACGTCCTCGTCGGCAGGGGCGAGAAGGTCGGCCTCGTGAAGGTCCGGCTGTACCGGCCCTTCGACCTCGGCGCCTTCATGACGTCGCTCCCGCGGTCGGTGCACCACATCGCCGTGCTCGACCGCACGAAGGAGCCGGGCTCCCTCGGCGAGCCGCTCTACCAGGACGTCGTGACCGCGCTCCGCGAGGCGGAGCAGGCGCACATCGACCGGTTCCACCACCAGCTCACCGTCGTCGGAGGCCGCTACGGCCTCTCCTCGAAGGAGTTCACCCCCGCGATGGTGAAGGCGGTCTACGACGAGCTCGCCCAGGCACGCCCGAAGCGCCACTTCACCGTGGGCATCAACGACGACGTCTCCCACACCTCGCTCAAGTGGGACCCGGCCTTCGACGCGGAGGGCAAGGACGTGGTCCGCGCCCTCTTCTTCGGCCTCGGCGCGGACGGCACCGTCGGCGCGAACAAGAACTCGATCAAGATCATCGGCGAGGACACGCCCAACTACGCGCAGGGCTACTTCGTCTACGACTCGAAGAAGTCGGGCACGCTCACCGTCTCGCAC
>DASSSJ010000221.1:0-28475 GCA_035708485.1 Anaeromyxobacter sp.
GGGCGCAGCGCGGTCCTCGGGTCGCGGGTGTTCGATCGCGCGGGGAAGTTCTGCGTCGTGGTGGGGCCGCTCGACCGCGCCGGGTACGAGCGGTTCGCGGACGGCGCGCTCGCGCGCCGCGCGTCCCGGGTGGTCCGGGCGCTCGCCGGGAGCGCGCTCGAGCACGAGGTGGTGCTCCGGCTCGCCCCCGACGCGGCGCCGCCGCCCGCGCTCTCCGCCGCCGGCCCGTTCCGGGTCGGCCGGAACGCCTGGCTCGGGCGGCAGGGCGCCGAGGCGCGGCTCTCGCTCGGCGCGGAGGTGGCCTGATGGCGCGCGGCGCCCGCATCGCGTTCGAGCTGCGCGCCGGCCCGCTCGCCGAGGCGGACGTCGACGTCCTGCGGGTGGACGGCTACGAGGGGCTCTCCGAGCCGTACGCGTTCGCGGTGCAGCTCGCGCCCAGGGACGGCGAGCCGTTCGACCTCGAGGCGGTGCTCGGGCGCGAGGCGGTGCTCACGATGCGCCGCCCGACGGGCGAGGAGCGGATCGTCCACGGCGAGGCGCTGCGGGTCGAGCTGGCGGGCGTGGCGGCGGGGAAGCCGCTGTACGTCGTCTGGATCGCGCCGCGGCTCGCGCGGCTCGCGCGCGTCGTCCGGAGCCGCGTGTTCCTCGACCGGACCTTCCCGGAGGTCGTGGACGAGGTGCTCGGCGAGCACGCCATCGCGCGCCGGCTGGATCTCTCCGGGAGCTACCCCGCGCGCGAGCTGGTCGTGCAGCACCGCGAGTCGGACCTCGCCTTCGTGTCGCGGCTCCTCGAGGGGGAGGGGATCTGGTGGCGCTTCGAGCACTCCGAGGGCGGGCACGAGCTCGTCCTCGCGGACGCGCCGGGCGCGTACGCCGACCTCGGCGCCGCCCTGCCGCTCCGGCGTGACGCGGCGCAGGGCGACGGGGTCGAGCACCTGTCGCGGCTCTCGCGGACGCACCGCCTCGTGCCCGGCGCGGTCGCGCTCCGGGACTTCGACTTCGCGCGGCCCGGGCTCGACCTCGAGGCGCGCGCCGAGGAGCAGGGCGCGGCGCCCGAGGTGCACGAGTGGCCGGGCGGGTACCGCGATCCCGCCGAGGGGAGGCGGCTCGGCCGGACCCGCCTCGAGGAGGCGCGTCACGGCGCGGAGACGTTCGAGGGGCGGAGCACGGCGGTCGCGCTCCAGCCCGGGACCGCGCTCGACGTCGAGGGCGAGGCGCGCGTGCTCGCGGTGCGGGTGCGCCACGCGGGAGAGCAGGAGCGGGCGGCGGGCGGCGCGGAGGCCGTGAAGGCGCGCTACGAGAACGCGTTCGAGGGGATCGAGGCGTCCCGGCCCTACCGGCCGCCGCGGCGCACGCCGGCGCCGCGGATCGCGGGGCTCCAGACCGCGACCGTGGTCGGCCCGGCGGGGGAGGAGATCCACACCGACGCGCACGGGCGCGTGAAGGTCCTCTTCCACTGGGACCGCGAGGGCGCCCGCGAGGACCGCTCCAGCGCGTGGGTGCGCGTCGCGCAGGCGTGGGCGGGGGCGGGGATGGGCGCGAGCTTCGTCCCGCGCGTCGGCCAGGAGGTGGTCGTCCGGTTCCTCGACGGCGACCCGGACCGGCCGCTCGTCACGGGCGCGGTCTACGACGGCGCGAACCCGCCGCCGCTCGAGCTGCCGATGGAGAAGACGCGCGCGACGCTGCGGAGCGACTCGTCGCCCGGGAGCGACGGGTCGAACGAGCTGCGCTTCGAGGACCAGGCCGGGAGCGAGCAGGTCTACCTGCACGCGGAGCGGGACCACGCGGTCGAGGTCGGGGAGGAGAGCGTCGCCGAGGTGCGGGCGAGCGCGACGCTCGACGTCGGCGCCGATCGGACGCAGGCGATCCTGGGGAGCCAGGCGCTCGACGTCGCCGGCGACGACCAGGAGGGCGTGGGCGGGGTGCAGAACCTCGCGGTCGCGCTCGGGCGGGAGACGCGGGTGGGCGGGTCGCAGGAGGAGCGGGTCGGGCTCGCGCAGGCGGTGACGGTGGGCGGCGTGCAGGAGGTCTCCGTGGGCGCGGTGAGCTCCGTCCGGATCGGGGCGGCGGCCGCGCTCAACGTGGGGGCGGTGTACGCCGTGAACGTCGGCGGCGCGGTCAACGAGGCCGTCCTCGGGCTCAAGGCCTCCCAGGTCGCGGGGGAGGCGCTCGTCGCCGTGGGCGCGCACCACGAGGAGCGGGTCGGGGCGGAGCGCAGCGCCACCGTCGGCGGCGACGACGAGCGGGCGGTGCAGGGCTCGGCGGGCCTCGCGGTCGGCGGCGACGCGACGGCGGACGCCGGCGGGAGCGCGCACGTCGCGGCCGGCCCGGGCTCGACGTGGAGCGCCGGGAAGCAGGAGCTCCAGGCGACGCGCCTCACCATCGAGGTCGGCGGGAAGCCGGCGCTCGTCATGGACGATCAGGGCAACGTGCAGGTGCTCGCCACGAACGCGACGATCGACGGGTCCGCCCTCCAGCTGAAGGGGGCGGCGGTGAAGAAGATCCAGCCCCAGTCCGTCCAGCAGCAGGAGGACTTCGTCGAGCTCGAGCTCGTGGACGACGAGGGGAACCCCGTCGCGAACGAGCCGTTCGAGCTCCACCTCGCGAACGGCGAGGTGCGGAAGGGGCGGCTCGACGGCGGCGGCAAGGCGCGGGTCGAGGGCGTCCCGCCGGGCGGCTGCCGCGCGGTGTTCCCCGGCTTCCGGGCGCGGGAGGAGTGACGATGTCGAACGGCCAGCCCTCCGGGTCCCGCAAGAAGGCCCCCAAGCAGATCGGGTGCACGCCCGCGCAGCTCGCGGCGGGAGTGCCGGTGCCGACCGGACGCGCGGTGAAGCTGGTCCTTCGCAAGCGCAAGTTCGTGTTCTCGGGGTGATCGGGAGCCGGTGCGGCGGAAGCCGGCGTCTCGAGGAGAGCCATGGCGGCCAAGAAGAGGATGCACTTCCGGGGAGGGCTGGGATTCCCGCTCCCGATCGCGGGCGGGACGCTCCGGTTCGATCCCGCCCGGCTCCCGGACCACTACGCGAACAACGAGCGCGGCCGGGGCGGCTGGTATCCCCTGGGCGCGAACCAGACGTGGCACAACGGGATCCACCTGCACGCCGCGGGCGGGGGCGGGACCGTCCACGCCGTCGCGGACGGCACGATCGTCGCCGCGCGCCTGACGGAGGACTGGGACGAGAAGCTCCACCCGTTCGGCAGCAACTGCTTCGTCCTGCTCCGGCACGAGCTGAGCCTGATCGACGACCCCGCCCAGCGGCGGTCGTGGGACACCGACACGTGGTCGAGCGTGCGGGACGTGACCTTCTACTCGCTGTACATGCACCTCGATCCTCGGATCGACAAGCTGGACGAGGTGCCGTGGCTCGCGAGCTACCGTCCCTTCCTGCGGGACGGCCTGCGGTACGAGGGCCAGGTCTGGCGCGTGAAGAAGCCCGCCCGCGCGCCGATCCCCCTCCACGCGGAGCCGAAGCCGGTGGACGGCGAGATCGAGCGCCGCCCCGCCGTCACCGGGTCGACGAGGGCCGGCGCGCTCGTCGAGCTCCTCGGCGATCCCGTCGAGGCGCAGCTCGGGGCGGAGCACCACGTCTACCGGCACGTGAAGGTCATCGAGCCCGGGAAGGCGCGGGCCCAGTGGGCGGACGGCTGGATCCGCGTCGACGGGGACCGGATCGAGCAGACGGACGCGGAGCGGATCATCCGCGACCTCCAGAACGGCGGCGTCGTGCACGTCGGGTGCACGGTCGAGGCGGGCGAGTGCGTCGGCCACGCCGGGCCGATCGCCGCCGAGGGGACCGGGGACGCGGAGTCCGGCCGCGGCGTGCACGCCGAGATCTTCTCCGCGGAGAACCTCGTCACGAGCCCCGCCGCGAACGGCTGGACGGTGTGCGAGGACACGAGCGCCGACGACGTGATCTGCGAGGACCGCGCGCTGCTCGGGCAGATCCAGGCGGCGGACCCGGACTTCTTCACGCGGCTGAAGGCGCTGTGGGACCGGATCTTCGGGCAGACCCTGTCGGTCGCCCGGCGCGAGTACGAGAGCCGGCTCTCCGCGGAGGACAAGGCGAAGCTCCGGCGCATCATCACCCGCAACACGTCCTTCTGGGCCATCGACTGGAAGGCGATGGCGAAGCGGAGCGAGAACGAGGGCTGGTGCGCGAGCTTCGCACTGCCCGACGACGTCCTCGACGCCGCGACGCGCTACTCCTGGTGGCGGGAGCTGCCGGGGGGCGCGAAGGGCATGCTCCCGAAGTCCTCGCTCCTCTTCCACTACCACCCGCTCGAGCTGCTCCGGTACCTGAGCGAGCGCGTGCCTCGCGCGCCGGTCTTCTTCCTCGAGCGGAAGGAGGGCGGGAAGCCCGTCCGCTACGTCGTCTCGAAGCCCGACCACCTCGATCCGGCGGTCCAGGACACCGTCTCCGTGTACGAGCCGCGCTTCCCGGACGAGCAGCCCGTCGAGCCGGACGAGTGGATCCTCGAGAAGCGGAAGAACTACCCCTTCGCCGCGGGCGACCGGCAGGTCCCGAAGAAGGGCGGGGGGACCGAGCCCGGGTGGGCGGGGCTGGGGTACACCGGCAAGCCCGACCTCTACACCGGCCTCGTCGGCCGCGCGGATGCGAACCCGGCGCTGGCGAGCGCCGTCGCGGACTGCGCGAGCGCGATGCTGCCGGACGGGGACGCCGCCGCGAAGGGCGCGCTGGTGCGCGACCTGAGGAACGTGTGGGCGGCCATCTGGCACAGCGAGGGCGGGCTCGACGCGTTCAACTCGTACGACAACGGGCACCTGTCGGTCGGGGCCCTCCAGCAGATCGCGGGGCCGGTGTCGGCGGGCGGCTCGTTCAAGACGCAGGGCGAGCTCGGCGCCGCCATGCACGCGGTCAAGACGTCGGGGCCCGAAGGCGCGCGGCTCTTCGAGCGCTACTTCGGCCGGTACGGGCTCGACACCGGGAGCAAGAACACGCCCGCGGGGACGGCCGCCGCCACGCGGACGCTCGCGTTCGACGTCGCCCCGCCGTCCCCGGGCGGCCCCGCCGAGGTGACCACCCTCGCCGATCTCGCGCGGGCGCGCTGGTTCGTCTGGTCCTGGTGCGTGGTGCGGGCGCTCAGGGATCCCCTGTTCATCCGGCTCTTCTACGCGTACGGGTTCACGCGGGTGAGGATCATCCGCGCCCTGAAGGAGACGCTCGGCGGCGAGCCGGTCACGCTGGGGAAGCTCCTCGAGACGCAGCTGGCGCAGGCGCTGATGCTCGACTGGCACATCAACTCCCCGACGAACGCGATCAAGGGGTGGACCAAGGGGCTCAACCTGGCGGCGAAGATCGACTGGGCCGAGTTCGGCGCGGAGCAGGAGTACGAGCGGATCGACGCGATCGTGAAGGGCAGGCGGGCGCCGGGCGCGATGACGGACGGCCCGCGCCGGAGCGCGTACATCGTGCTCTGCGCCCGCGGGCTGGCGTATCCGGGCAAGGGGCAACCGTTCCAGCGCGCGACCTGGGACGCGTGGGCGTCGACGCACGACGCCTTCCTGAAGAAGATCGGGTACCCCGGCGGCGCGGCGCAGCTGCTCTGGGAGGCGAACCACGAGGCCAAGCAGCCCTTCCCCACGCCGGCCCCCGCGCTCGCGAACGACGACCTGAAGCAGTGGACGGCCGTGCTGAAGCACACGTACGACTTCCTCGAGCACGCGCGCTCGTGAGCCCGTCGATCGACATCTCGCGGGGGCACGGCGACGCGGACCTCTGGACCACGGACGGGAGAGCGCGATGACGACTCGAACGCTCGCGGCCGCCGCGCTGCTCTGCGCGGCGAGCGCGGCACTCGCCGCGGAGGCTGCGCCCCAGATCTACGAGGTGCGACACTTCGCGGGCACGGTCGGCCGGACGAAGGCGTTCGCGTCCCTCCGGTTCGGCGACGGGGAGGTGAAGGGGGAGTACGCGTACGCGAGCATTCCGTACGGGAGCTCGGGCTGGCTCTCGATGGCCGGGACCCTCGCGCCCGACGGCGCCGTCGAGATCGACGAGTCGACCGTCGCGGAGGTCGGATCGAGCGGGGTCCCGATGGAGTCGGGGCACTTCTCCGGCCGAGTGGACGGAGCGCGCTCCCGCCTCACGGGGACCTGGAGCGCGCCCGAGGGATCGAAGGGCGCGGGCAAGCCGCTCCCGTTCGACTTCTCCGCGTTCGCGCGAACGGTGGCGTGGGGCGACGCGCCCGACCGGCGGATCCTGCTGCTGGAGTTCCTGGACCTGAAGCCCGACATCGCCCGCCTCGCGAACGACGAGGTGCGCGCGCACGCCGAGCGGCTCCT
This sequence comes from Anaeromyxobacter sp., assembly GCA_035708485.1. GTDB lineage: Bacteria > Myxococcota > Myxococcia > Myxococcales > Anaeromyxobacteraceae > Anaeromyxobacter. Next base: position 6,302 of record DASSSJ010000221.1, read on the forward strand.
GGCGGGATCGCAGGTCCAGCCGGCGAAGCCGTGCTGTGGGTACGTGCCGACCTTCTGGTCGGATCGCCTCGTGAGCGTCGTGTTCGAGGGCGCCCGGGACGGCCAGACGGTCCACGAGGGCCTGCTGTTCGGCTACAAGGGCGGCAAGCTCGCGCGCCTCGCCGTGGAGGACGTCCTGCGGATCGACGCGAGCTGGCCGAAGCGGCTCGACGCGCTCGTGAAGGCGCTCCACTACGACGCCCTCGACTGCCCGACGCAGCTGAACGGGATCGCGATCACGGGGCGGGGTGCCCTCCGGCTGTTCGTCGGGTGCAAGCCGGGCACCGGCAAGTTCCCGGAGCAGGCGCTGCTCGTGCCGGCGAAGGACGTCGGCGCCCTCCTGGTTCCGGGCGGGCCGGCCGCGAGCGTCATCGGGAAGAAGAAGTGAGCCGGAGGCGGGCATGGGAGTGACGGGGGCAGCAGCGCGCACGCCGGAACGCCGCGCCGGCGCCGCGGTCACCGCCGTCGGCATGGTCTCCCCCGTGGGTTCGGACGCCGCCCAGACCTTCACGTCCGTCCGCGCCGGCCTTCGCCGGATGCAGGAGCGCCCGGGGCTGTACGCCTGCCGCCCCGCGAAGCCGGCCCTCGAGCAGCCCGCCCCGCTCGTCGCCTCCGCCATCACCCACCTCGACGCGCGCGCAAGGCGCGAGGGGCGCCCCGCGGAGTGGCTCGCGTTCCTCGCCGCCCAGGCGTTCCGCGATCTCGAGCGGCGCGCGCGGCTCTCGCCCGCCGACGGCGCGCGGCTCGGCGTGTTCCTCGCGCTCCCGGCCCGCCCCGGGCTCGGGGCGGAGCAGCGCGACGAGCTCGCCTACCACTTCCACAACCACGCCGAGCGCGACCTCCTCCCGGCCTTCGAGGTCTCGTTCGGCGGGCACGCGGCGGCGCTCGCCGCCGCCGAGCGCGCGGCGGCGGCCGTCTCGTCGGGCCGGCTCGGCGCGGCGGCCGTCGGCGCGGCCGACTCCTGGCTCTTCCGGCCGTGGCTCGAGGCCGCCGACGCCGACTGGCGCCTCCTCTGTCCGCGGAACCCCGACGGGTTCCAGCCGGGCGAGGCCGCCGCGTTCTTCCTGCTCGAGCCCGCGGCCGACGCCGCGCGGCGCGGTGCGGCGCCGCTCGCGCACCTGGGCGGCTCCGCGGCGGCCCGCCGCGACGCCTCGAAGGGGCTCCCGGACGCGGGCGCCGCCCTCGCCTCCGCCGTCGGCGAGCTGCTGCGCCCCGGCGCCGGGCCGGTGTTCGTGTGCGATCTCAACGGCGAGGCCCGCCGCGCGAAGGAGTGGGCGCTCGCCGTGGGGCGGCTCGGGCGCAGGCTGGAGGGCGGGTTCGCCGTCGAGCACCCCGCCTCCGTCCTCGGCGACGTGGGGGCGGCGGCGGGCGCCGTCCAGGTGGCACTCGCGGTACAATGGCTCGCGACGAAGCACGCCGGCCGGCCCGCCGTCGTCTGGGCCGCGTCGGAGGACGGAGAGCGGCGCGCGCTCGCCCTCGAGCGCGCGTGAGGAGCGGGCGATGCCGACCACGGTGGGCGTGAACGGGCTGTCGATCGTCCACAAGGACTCGGGGGGCACCGTGTCGTTCATGCCGGACGTGTGCCTCACGCCGCAGCCCTCCGGGCCGCCCGTCCCGATCCCGTACCCGAACTCGGCGCTGTCGATCGACGCGGACCTCGGCGCGAGGACCGTCACGTGCGACGGGAACCCGATCCTGGTCCAGGGCTCCACGTTCCGGCAGAGCGCGGGCGACGAGGCCGGCGCTGCCGGCGGCGTCACGAGCGGCTGCACGAAGGGCGCGGCCGAGTTCGTCGCGTACTCGTTCGACGTCCAGGCGGAGGGGAAGGGCGTCGCGCGCTTCTCGGACCTCATGGTCGGCAACAAGAGCGCGGCCGCGAACACGCCGTCGGCGCCGGAGCAGCAGGCCCCCGCGCCCGCGGCGCGCGAGGTCGCGCCGGGCGAGCTGCAGCCGGACCGGCTCACCGTCCTCGTCACGGACGGCGCCGGGAACCCGCTCGCCGACGTGCACTACGTCCTCGAGACGCCCGACGGGCGGAGCGTCGAGGGGAACACCGACGGCGCGGGCAAGATCGTCGTGGACGAGACGGTGACGGGCATCGGCCGCATCACCTTCCCCGATCACCCGGAGATCTCGGTCGAGGTGCTGGAGGGATGAGGGCGCGCGACGCCGGCGGCCTCGCCCCGTTCGCGGGCGCGGCGCGGCGCGCCGCCTGCGCGCTCGCGGTCGCCCTCGCGGCGTGCGGAGCCCCGGCGCCGGCGAGCGCGGGCGGAGGATCGATGGACGCGACGGTGAAGACGATCGGCGAGGTCGGGCCCAGGAGGGACGAGAGCGGCGCGGTGACGACCTCCCGCGTTGACGTCGCGCCCATCGTGCTGTGGGACCGCGCGGGCCAGCCCCTCGTGCTCCGGTACGAGTCGGAGACGAACCGGCTCACCGGGCACGTGAAGCAGCGCTTCGCCCGCGCCGACGAGCGGAAGGCCGGCCCGTTCCCCGTCGCCGCGTCCGACACGCTCCCGGACGACGCCGAGACCGAGGACCTGCTCGACCTCTACGACACCGACCACGTCCCCGTCGCCGATCTCGACGGGGACGGCGCGGACGAGCTCGTCCTGCTCCGGCAGGGCGGCGGCGCGGAGGTCCTCGGGATCGATCGCGTCGTCGCGCGCCCGCAGGGGATCGGGTCGCGCGCGACCATCGCCGGCTACTTCCCGCGGGTCGTCCACCGCGCCCGGGCCGGGAGCAAGGACGTCCTGTTCGTCGTCCACGCCCGCAAGGTGCTGGCGAAGGCGACGGACGCGGAGCTGGCGAGCCGCGGCTACGCCGAGCGGAACCGGCTCGTACGGATCGACGAGCGCGGCGCCGCCCCGCTCACGCTCGAGGCGGACGGGTTCCGCCCGGAGAAGGTGATCGCGCTCGGCGCGGTGAGCCGGCCGGGCTCCGCCGGGATCGACGAGCTCGTGGTCGTGAGCCGGACGGGCGCGGACGACCCGGTCCTGTCCCGGCACGCGCCCGACGGCAAGCTGCTCGCGCCGCCGCGGAAGATCTACGTGCCCTTCCCGGACTCCGCCGACTGCGCGTTCGAGTTCCTGCCGCAGAGCGGCCGCGCCGTCGCGTTCGACCGCGGCGCCGCGCGCGTCTACTTCGTCGCGCCGGAGAAGCCGGCGAACTGGATCCGCGCGGTCGAGCTGGGGAAGCTCCCCGAGCTCGCGTCGAGCGCGGGCCGGCTCCTCGGGGTCGCCGACGCGTCCACCGCGCCGAAGGCGATCGTCCAGGCGGGGGCGGCCGTGTACGCGGTGGACGAGGCGGGCGCGTTCTTCGTCGCCGGGCCGGACGGCGCCTGGGCGGCCGCGAAGAAGCCCGACCCGTTCTTCCGGATCGCGGCCCCGTCGCCGGCCCACCACCTCCTCGCCGTGGCGAGGTCGGCCACCCGCGCGGACGAGTTCCTCGTCGTGCACGACCGCGCGCCCGAGGCGCGGACGCTCTCGCTCGAGGAGCTGGAGGCCGCGGCGGAGCGGTACGTCGCGCCGAAGAAGCTCGCGCTCCACCGCAGCGCGCTCGTGCCGAGGCTCGACGACGAGGACGCGATGCGCGACCGGATCATCGACGAGGAGCGCGCGCGCAAGGGCCTGGAGCGGCCGAAGACCGTGGACGAGTGGCGCACCCGGCTCCCCGAGTCGTACGCGAAGTGGAACGCGTCCGCGCGCGCGACCTACCAGATCGCGCTGAAGGTCGCGCTGTTCCCGGAGGGCGAGCCGAGGCGCGTCGGCTTCCGCGACTACGAGGGGTGGGTCGCGTGGCGCGACGGGCTCGTGGCGCCGGGGGAGACCGCCTTCGCGCTCGTGCGCCGCGGCGCCGTCGCCGCCGCCTTCCGCGCGGCCGGGTATCACCCGTTCCGCGATCCCGTGCTGCGCCGCCCCATCGTGGACTTCCGCGCGCGCGGGAACGCGGTGACCGCCGTGCTCGCGCTGGACGTCGGCGCGCCGGGCAAGCCGGCGCCCCGCTTCGCCGTCGTGACGGGGCCCTGAGTGCCGAACTTCCACACCCACTGGACCGTCGCGCTGCAGGCGACGTCGTCGGCGCCGAGCTGGATCGCCGACGGCCGGGCGCGGTGGCTCGCGGCCGCCCAGAAGTACGCCAAGAGCCTCCGGCGCGTCGTCGAAGGCGCCGACGACGACGCGGAGGTCGAGGCGCTCGAGGACGCGTTCCTCGAGGCCTGCGACACCTGGCGCGACGGCCTGAGGACCGACCCCGAGCTGCCGGGCACCTGGGACGACGCCGCCTGCTTCTCCGCGTACATGCTGGGCGCGTGCGGGCCGGACGTGTGGACCGTGCCGTCCAAGTCGAGGCACGAGAAGATCCCGGACTTCGCGGGCAAGCACTTCGACCTCGGCCACTACAACCGCACGCACCGGCAGTTCCAGGTGTCCGTCGCGAAGCTCGCGGGCGCCGCGGACGACCTCCAGGCGCGCGTCGAGAAGTCCTACTTCCTCGGCATGGCGACGCACGTCGGGTGCGACCTCGTCCTGCACGAGCTCGTGAACGTCTACGCGGGCGCGTACAACCTGCTCGAGAAGCGCTGGGAGAACGAGCAGGGCTACCTCACCAAGAACATCTGGAGCACGCACAACAAGGTCGAGCACTACTGGGACACCTACATGCGGTACCGGTACCTCGGCGACTGGGGCCCCGTGTTCGGGCCGCCGGGGGAGCCCGCCCAGCCCGCGTTCTCGCCGATCGGGCTGCCCACGCGCGAGGGGCTCGTCCGCAGGGTCGAGGCGACGAAGCGCGGCGCCGCGCGCGACGCGCTCCTCGCGGCGCTCGACGACGAGCTCGTCCGGTTCGGGATCGAGAAGCCCATCGCGTTCCCCTGGCTCGCCGCCGACCGCGTCTGCAACCGCGGCGACCTGAGGCCGTTCGTCTACTCCGTCGTGATCGACAAGCTCTCCGGCGCGTACCCGCGGACGGAGGTGTTCGGCCTCGCCGACGAGGAGGCCGACTCCTTCCAGATGCTGGACGACCGCGGCGACACGCAGCGGGGCCGCAGCGAGCGCAAGAAGCTCGAGTTCTTCACGAGCTCGCGCAACATGGGGACGGACAACTGCAGCAACAACTACCTCACCTACGTCGTCTGCCCCGACTTCGAGAAGCTGAAGAAGTACGGGACCGCCTTCTACGAGATCCGGGCGGTGGAGGCCTTCGCCACCCGCGCCGCGAAGCTCGCGAGCGCGTTCGTGAAGCAGCTGTCCGGCGCGTACGAGCAGCCGCCGAGGAGCGGCAATGCCGACGACGTGAGCCTGCCGGACCTCGGCCGGTTCTGGAACCTCGACTGCGGGCTCGGCCTGCAGGTCCGGCGCGTCCGCTCGGACCTCGCGAAGGAGGTCATCACCCAGCTCGACTTCTGCCACGCCTTCGAGGTCGCCGCCGCGAGCGGGCCGCTCGGGTTCGAGCGGTGCGCGGACGGCCAGGGGTACCTCGACAAGCGGAAGCCGGGCGAGTTCGAGTACCCGCAGCAGCGCCCCGCGTACGAGACGTACCGCGCGGAGCCGTTCGCCGGCATCCGCGCGGTGGCGGAGCGGGAGGACGCGCTCCTCGAGCGGGTCCCGCTCCGCTCGCCGCAGGCGAACGCGATGAAGCCGGTCTCGCTCGACGCGTTCTTCGAGAAGACCGACGCCGAGCCGGCCCAGGTGTGCGAGGTCCCCTCCGCGTCCGTCGCCGCGGCGAACGGGGGCGGAAAGCCGCCCGCCGACGGCGAGACGCAGCGCAAGGCCGGCGAGGGCGAGACGCAGGTCCTCTGCCAGGAGGTGATCGACCGCCTCAACCTCTGGCTGCGCGTCCCCATCCCGTCGCTCGGCGCCGCCGAGAAGCTGGGGCTCTTCCTGTACGCGGACACCGCGGTGGGCCTCGACGGCGCCGCGCAGGAGCCCGCCGAGCCGTGGGGCTCCTCCACCGGCCTGCGCACCGAGCCGGTGAAGACGAAGGAGTGGCTCAAGGAGGTCCGCAAGAAGAAGGGGCTCCTCGAGTTCCGCGACGTGCCGGACGACGACGCGGCGGCCGCGCGGAGCGGGCTGCGCGTCTTCTCGACGCGCGTGCTCGCGAACCTCGGGCCGAAGGAGCTGCTCGAGGCGGCGAAGCGCAAGCCGAAGGCGGGCGAGTGGAACGGGGTCGTCCCGTACGATCCGAAGAGGTACGGGCGGAACTTCGTGGTCGGGACGGGCCGCTCCCTCGTGCTGCGGCCGACCGGCAGCGGCAACTTCGACGGCCACAAGGACTTCGGGAAGTACGCGAACGTCTACCCGACCGAGCAGGTGTTCCTCACGCTGTACCCGCTCGTGCGCACGTCGAAGGGCGTGTTCGACGCGTTCAGCCGCGACCCCGTCGCGAAGGACCGGCTCGCGGCGCTCACGAGGATCGACGCGACCGGGTTCGTGAAGGTCGTGCTGTTCTACGAGGTGGGCCGGGACGGCTCGGTGCAGCTCGACGAGTGCTACGTGGACGGCCTGAAGGTGAAGGTCGCGCCGCCCGGCTGAGCCCGCGCGCATGCACCGCGTCGTCAACTCGACCCCGTACGCCGCCGCGATCGCGCCCGCCCAGGACCGCGACGGCGGCGACCTCGCGGTCGCGGTCCTCAAGGCCACCCTCCGGTTCGACGCGCGCGGCGCGGTCTCGCCCGCGCCGCCCGACGCGCAGCTCCCGGTGCACCGGGCCGACGTCCACCACGGCGACCCCGCCACGACGAGTTTGCGGTGGGCGAGCGACGTCTCCCCCGCGAAGGCCGGCACCGACGTCGCCCTCGCCGGCCACGCCTACGGCCGCGGCCGCCGCGAGGTCGAGGCGGGCCTCCGGATCGGGGCCGTCGAGAAGCTCGTGGTCGCGTCGGGGCCGCGCGTCTGGGTGGCGGGCTTCCCGGTCACCGTCGCCGGGCCGGTCGCGTTCGAGCGGACGCCGCTCCGCTGGGAGCACGCGTTCGGCGGCGGGTACGAGGAGGAGGGCAGGGGGCGCGTCGCCTGGCCCGACAACCCGGTCGGCGTCGGCTTCGCGCGGGCGGTCGTCGACCGCGCGCCGCTCCCGTCGATCGAGCTCAGGGGCGCGCGCTACCGGGCGCTCAAGGACCGCCCGGCGCCGGCGGGGCTCGGGTTCGTCCCGGCCGGCTGGCGGCAGCGCGCGCGGTTCGCAGGCACGTTCGACGCCGCGTGGGAGAGGACCCGGCGGCCGCTCCTGCCGGAGGACCTCGACGAGCGCTTCTGGAACACGGTCCCGCAGGACCAGGTGCTGCGCCCGAAGCTCCAGGGCGGCGAGCGGCTCGAGCTGCTGAACGTCCACCCCGAGGCGGAGCGCGTCGCGCTCGGGATCCCGCGGCTGGCCTTCACGGCCGCGTTCCGGGTGCGCGACGGGGAGACGGTGCTCCCGATGACGGCGGACACCCTGCTCGTCGAGCCGGACGAGGGGCGGCTCGCGATCACGTACCGGGCGGTCCTGCCCGTCGGCGACGACCTCCGCCGCCTCCAGGCGGTCTTCTTCCGCGCCGCGCGAGAGCCCGCCGCGGCGGCGCCGCGCGCCGCGCCCCGCGCGCGCTGATCACGCCCGCAGGAGGCGCGAGAACGGCGCGCCGAGGTCGCCGCGGAGGGCGAGCGGCCGCTCCGTCTCCGCCCGGAGCTGATCGCGCGCCCAGGCGCGCGTCTCGATGCGCCAGGCGCCGCGGCTCCGGATCGCGAGCTCGCGGCCGATCGCCGGTCGCCGCCGCGTCGGTCCCACGCGGAACGCGCGGAGCGCCTCCTCCGCCGACCACGGCCGGCCCTCGATCCAGCGCGGCCCGTCCGGGAAGCTCGCCCGCGCCTCGCGCCACCACTGGAGCACGGCCGCGGCATCGGGGCGCGGGAGCGCCGCGTCGTCCGGGGGGAGGGCGGGCCGATCGAGGTCGTCGGCCTCGAGCGCGGCGGGCTCGTCCGGCTCCTCCGGCTCGGGCGCCTCGAGGGCGCCTGCGACGGCGACGCCGGTGACGGCCCGGAGCCCATCGCCCGCCGCGCGGCCCGCGACCGGATCGCCGAGGTGCGCCGCGCAGACGGCGGCGCCGCGTGCCCGCCCCGAGAGGCCGGCCGCGAAGAGCGCGGCCCGCCGCAGCTCCTTGACCTCGGCCGCCGCGGCGATCCGCTCCACGTCCGCCGGCTCGCCGCTCGCCGCGAGCACCTCGAGGGCGAGCGGCGTCGGCCGTCCGGCGTCGGCGGCCCGCTGGCACGCGGTCCAGGCGGAGCGCAGGCCGAGCCGGAGCCCCGCCTCGACCGCGGCGTCGCGGGTCGCCGGGTCGGGATCGTCGAGCGCGCCTTCCACGGCCTGGCGGCCGCCGTCGCCGAGGATGGGCGACGCGCGCAGGACCGCCGCCCGCAGCGCCGGGTCGGCCGTGCCGAGCAGGGCGCGCACGTCCGGCGCGGGGGCCGCGCCGCGGAACGCGAGCGCGTCGATCGCGACCACCTGGGCGGCGGGGTCCGGGTCGTCGAGCCAGCGCGCGAGCCGCTTCTCCGCGTCGGGCGCGAGCGCGAGGCCGAGGGCGCGGGTGATCGCGCGCGCCGCGTCCGGCGCGTCCGGCTTCACGGCCGCGCGGAGGGGCTCGAGCCGGCCGCGGGCCGCGAGGACGGCCGCCGCCGCCGCGACGCGCCCCAGGTCGGGGTCGGCGAGCGCGGGCGCGAGCAGCTTCGCCTCGGCGGCCTCGCCGCCGATCGCGACGCCGTCGAGGTGCGCCCGCAGCCGTTCCTCCGGCCCCGCCGCGACCTCGGCGATCGCGTACCGCGCCGACGCGAGCGCGGCCTCCCACTGCGTCCAGAGGAACGCCGCCTCGTCGAGGTGCTCCTCGACGACGTCCCAGATCGGCGGCGGCGCCTCCCGCGGCATCCCGGCGGACCCTAGTTGATCTTCACGGATCCGCCCTTGATCCGGTTCGTCCCCGCGGCGTGCGTCTCGACGTAGAGGCCGCGCACGACGATCTTCCCGTTGCGCCGCAGCGTGATGCTCGCCTCGCCGCAGCGCAGGACGACCTCGTCCTCGGCGTCGATCACGACCCTCCGCCCGTCCACCACCGCGACGTCCGGGCGCGCCTCCAGCGTCGCCTCGAGCGCCGCGTCGAGGCGGGGCGTCGCGCTGGGCGCCTCGAGAAACCCCGCGACGATCGGGCGGCCCGGGTCGCCGTCCTCGAGGAGGAGCACCACCTCGCGGCGGCGCGCGACGGCGTCCGCGAGCTCGTCCGCGCCGAGCGCGATCATCGAGCGCGCGCGCACCGGGCCGCCCGGCGCCCCCGGAAGCTCGACGAGCGGCGCCCCCGCCTCCTCGCCCGCGACGACGCCGACCCGGATGCCCGACCCCGGGTGCGCGAGCACCTCGGCGAGGGCGACGGGCGCGTGCCGCTTCGCGGGCTTCACGCGGGCATTGTTTCCCCGCCGCGCCTCGCTGTCCAGGGGACCCCCGTCCCACGGCCTGTGGTAGCCTCGCGCACGAACCGCGAACCCCGCCGGAGGAACCCGCGATGTCCCGACGCCCCCTCGTCTCGATCGCCGCGGCAGCGCTGGCGCTCGCCGCGTGCAGCCCGGAGAAGAAGATCGACTCGCTCCGGATCACCTCCGCGGGGCAGCTTCCGCAGGGGATCGTGGGCGCCGACTACACGTTCTCCGTCGAGGTGGCGGGCGGCACGGCGCCGTTCGCGTTCTCCGCGGAGATCCCGGCGAACATCGGCTGGCTCTCGATCGATCCCGCGACGGGCGTGCTCTCCGGCGTGCCCGACGCGGAGTCGGCCCCGGTCAGCTTCCTCGTGAACGTCGAGGACGCGAACCAGCAGACCGCCCAGACGACCCTGAGCCTCCGGGTCGTCTTCTGCGCGGAGGGCGAGGTCCGGGAGTGCACGACGCCGGGCACCGGGGCGCTCGCCGGCCAGTGCAGCATGAGCCACTACGTCTGCGCGAACAACGCGTTCCCGGCGTGCCCGAACACCGGCACGACGGCCTCGACCGACGTCGCCCACTGCGGCGCCGACTGCACGCCGTGCGATCTCGCCAGGGCGGACCGGTGCGCGGGGACGTGCGCCTGCGGCGGCGGGGCGGCGTGCGACGCCGCGGCGACCTGCTGCTCGGGCGGGTGCGTGGACGTCCAGGCGGACGCCGCGAACTGCGGCGCGTGCGGGAACGCGTGCAGCGCGGCGCCCGCGTTCGGTCACCCCGTCTGCACGGCCGGCGGCTGCGACTTCGCCTGCGACGACGGGTACGCGAGGTGCGGCTCCGCGTGCGTGAGGCTCTCCGACGACGTCTCCAACTGCGGCAGCTGCGACCACGCGTGCACGGGGATCGACCCCGTGTGCAACGGCGGACAGTGCTTCGCGAGCTGCCCGGAGGGGACGACGAACTGCAACGGCGCCTGCCTGGCGCCGAGCGCGTTCCAGTCCGACCCCGCGAACTGCGGCGCGTGCGGCACGGTCTGCACCGCGCCCGCCAACGCGCACGCGACCTGCGCCGGCGGGGTGTGCGGGTTCGCCTGCGACGGCGGGACGTCGCTCTGCAGCGGGGCGTGCGTGAGCCTGAACACCACCGCGAACTGCGGCTCGTGCGGCAACGCCTGCCCGAGCGACACCGCCTCCACGGACTGGTACTGCGCGGGCAGCTACTGCGACTTCACCTGCAAGGCGAACTACTTCTACTGCCTCGACACGGATTCCTGCCTGAGGCTCGGCTCGGTCTGCGGCCCCATCGACCCGCCCTGCAAGCCGTCCTACTCCTCCGCCATCTCGCCCAACCTCCCGGTCTGCCCGTAGGCGGCGGCGCCCGCGAGCGCGCTCGCCTCGACCTGGCGCGAGGGGCGCAGCGTGGTCCCGGCCCTGCTCGCGCGCGGATTCGTTTCCGATCCCCGGGATCGGGCGTACCGGCGACGCTCCGCCAGCGAGGGTCGCGCCCCGCTCGGGCGCCTCGGCCGTTGGTGGTAGAGTGGCGCGTTCCCGCACCGGGGAGGAGCGAAGGATGCCGCCCGACACCGAGCGCGCCGCGGCGCGCGTGCACTGGCTCGTCGCGGCGCGCTTCGGCGCGTCGCCCGCGGGCGAGGCGTTCGAGCCGTCCCTGCGGACGCTGGACGCGGAGCTCGCGCGCCGGGTCCCGTCCCTCGAGGTGGACGTCCCCGACCGGCTCGGCCGCGAGGATCGCCGCCGGGTGGCGCTCCCGATCGCCGGGCTCCGGACGTTCACGCTGGGCGGCGTCGCCGAGGCGGTGCCGGAGCTGAAGGCGCTCCTCGCGCTCGCGGCGAAGCCGCCCGCCGATCCGGCCGCGGTCTCCGCCGAGCTCGCGCGGCTCGCGGGCGAGGGCGGCCGGCTCGCGCGCGCGTGGGCCGGGGCGGCCGCCTCGCCGTCCGGCGCCGCGCGCGCCCTCCGGGACGCCCTCGAGGCGGCGGTCTACGGGACGGCGCTCGACGTCCTCCGCTCCGCCCCGGTCGCCCGCGTCGAGTCCGCGTGGCGCGGGCTCCGGCTCCTCCTCGAGCGCTGCCCGAAGGGCGCGGACATGCACGTCGAGGCGCTCGACGCGGACGCCGCGGACGTCCCGGGGCTCCTCGCGGCGCGCCCCCCGTCGGGCGAGTTCGACGACCCGGACGCCGTGCTCGTCGCGGAGCCCGTGGCGGACGCGCGCGCGCTCGCGGCGCTCGCCGGCGAGGCGGAGGCGCTCCTCGCCCCGGCGGTCGCCGAGGTGCCGCCCGCGCTGCTCGAGGCGGCGGACGCGGAGGAGCTCGCCGCCCGGCTCGAGAAGGGCGCGAAGGCGCCGGAGGGCTGGGAGGCGCTCCGCGCCGAGCCCGCCGCGCGCTGGCTCTGCGCGGCGGTGAACCGCGTCGCGCTGCACTCCGAGGGCGCGGGCGCCTTCAAGCGCACGGCCTTCGGGAGCCCGGTCTGGGCGCTCGGCGCGATGCTCGCGGAGAGCTACCGCAAGCAGGGGGCGTTCGCCGCGATCGCCGGGCCCGCGAACGCGCTCGCCGCGCCCGCCGCCTGGACGATCCCGGCCGGCGCGGGGCAGGGCGTGCGCGCGCCGACGGAGGCGTTCCTCCCCATCGCCGCGCAGGGCGCGCTCGCCGCGGCGGGCGTCGTCGGCCTCGGCAGCCCCCGCAACCAGGACAAGGTGGTCGCGCTGGGCGCGCCGGCCGTCTCGTCCGCCCCGGACGCGCAGCCGCTCCCCGCCCAGCTCCTCGCCGGCCGGATCGTCCGCTTCGCCCGCTGGGCGCGGGCGCAGATCGATCCGGCGGGCGACCCGGCCTCGGTCCAGGCCGTGATGGAGCAGGCGGCGGGCGTCTTCCTCTTCCCCGGCCTCGGGCAGGCGGCGACGCTCGCGGCGCGGGTGGACTCCGACGGGGAGGTCCGCGCGCTCCGCGTCGCCGCGCGCGTGAAGGCGTCGCACGCCGGGACGCCGCTCTCCATCGAGTTCGCGCTGCCCCTCTAGGAAGGAACCCCGATGCGCGTCGAGCCGAGATCGCTCGTCCGGAAGCTCACCCCGACCGCCACGCGCGCGCTCGAGGCCGCCGTCGGCCGCGCCGCGCAGGGCGGGTACTACGAGATCGGGGTCGAGCACCTGCTCCAGGCGCTGCTCGAGCCGGACGAGGGCGACGTCGCGCGCGTCTTCCACAACTGGAACGTGGACCGGCGGCGGCTCGCGACGCGGGTCGAGCGCGCGCTCGCGCGGATGAAGCAGGGGAACGCGGGCCGGCCGGTCATCTCGGAGAGCGTCTTCAACTGGATCGAGGACGCGTGGCTCCTCGCCTCGGTCGAGCTCGGCGCGCTCAAGCTCCGGACCGGCCACCTCCTCGTGCAGCTCGTGGCGAGGCCCGACCGCTACACCGTCGAGCCGTGGCCCGAGGTCGAGGAGCTGAAGCTCGACGAGCTGCGGCGCGATCTGGAGGTGGTGCTCGCCCCTTCGCCGGAGTCCGCGGAGGCCGTCGCGGACCTCGGGCCCGCGGGCGAGGGCGCGGCGGCGCCGTCCGGGGCGGCCGCGGGAGAGGCGCTGAGGCGGTTCGCGACGAACTTCACGGAGCGCGCGCGAGAGGGGAAGATCGACCCCATCTTCGGCCGCCACCGCGAGATCCGCCAGGTCATCGACATCCTCGCCCGCCGCCGCAAGAACAACCCGATCGTCGTGGGCGAGCCGGGCGTCGGGAAGACCGCGCTCGTCGAGGGGCTCGCCCTCGAGATCGCGGCCGGCTCGGTCCCCGAGTCGCTGCGGCCCGTGCAGCTCCTCGGGCTCGACCTGGGCCTCCTCCAGGCCGGCGCGAGCGTCCGCGGCGAGTTCGAGAACCGGCTCAAGTCGGTGATCGCCGAGGTGAAGGCGTCGCCGCAGCCCATCGTGCTCTTCATCGACGAGGCGCACACGCTCATCGGCGCGGGCGGGGCGGCGGGCGGCAGCGACGCCGCGAACCTGCTCAAGCCGGCGCTCGCGCGCGGCGAGCTCCGCACCATCGCCGCGACCACCTGGTCGGAGTACAAGAAGTACTTCGAGAAGGACGCCGCCCTCGAGCGGCGGTTCCAGCCCGTCAAGGTGGAGGAGCCCTCGGACGACGACGCCATCCTGATGCTGCGCGGCCTCCGCCCGACCTACGAGAAGGCCCACGGGGTCACGATCCGCGACGAGGCGGTGGTCTCGGCGGTGAAGCTCTCGCGCCGGTACCTCGCCGGCCGCCAGCTCCCGGACAAGGCGGTGGACCTCCTCGACACGGCCGCGGCGCGCGTGAAGATCGAGCAGGGCGCGAAGCCCGAGGCGCTCGCGGCCCTCGAGCTCGAGATCGCCGGCCTCGAGCGCGAGCGCGACGCGGTGGCGCGCGACGTCGCGGAGGGCGAGCGCGCCGACGCCGGCGCGGTGAAGGCGATCGAGGACCGCATCGCCGCGGCGCGCGGGCGAGCGGGCGAGCTCGAGGCGCGCCTCGCCGCGGAGCGCGCCGCGGTGGAGCGGCTCCGGGCCGCGCGCGCGGCGGCGAAGCCGGGCGGCGACCGCGCGGCGCTCGACGAGGCGGCGGCGGCGCTCGCGAAGGCGCGCGGCGAGGAGCCGCTCGTGCACGCCGAGGTGGACGCCGACGCGGTGGCGCGGGTGATCCAGGCGTGGACGGGCGTGCCCGCGGGCAAGATGCGCGCCGACCAGATCCAGGCGGTCCTCGACGTGGAGCGGCGGCTCGGCGAGCGGGTGCGCGGGCAGCCCGAGGCGCTGCGCACCGTGGCGGAGGTCCTCCGCATCTCGTCGGCCGGGATCCGGAACCCGGGGACGCCGCTCGGCGTGCTGCTCTTCGTCGGCCCGAGCGGCGTCGGCAAGACCGAGACCGCGGTGGCGCTCGCGGACCTGCTCTACGGCGGCGAGCGCTTCATGACGACCATCAACATGTCCGAGTACCAGGAGAAGCACTCGGTCTCGCGGCTCATCGGCTCGCCCCCGGGGTACGTCGGCTTCGGGGAGGGCGGCGTGCTCACCGAGGCCGTCCGGCAGCGCCCGTACTCGGTGGTGCTGCTCGACGAGTGCGAGAAGGCCGACCTCGAGGTGATGAACCTCTTCTACCAGGTGTTCGACAAGGGGAGCCTCACGGACGGCGAGGGGCGGGAGATCGACTTCAGGAACACGCTGGTCGTCCTGACGTCGAACCTCGCGTCCGACCTCGTGATGAAGGCGTTCGAGGACGGCGCGACGCCGACCGCGGACGAGGTGACGAAGCAGATCCGGCCGGTGCTCTCGAAGCACTTCAAGGCGGCGCTGCTCGCCCGCATGAGCATCGTCCCCTTCGCGCCGCTGCCGCGCGACGTGCTGCGCGACATCGTGGACCTGAAGCTGCGGGCCCTGGCGCGCCGGCTCCAGGAGAGCCACGCGCTCCCCGCGACCTTCGCGCCGGAGCTGCTCGACCACCTCGCGGACCGCTGCACCGATCCGGAGACGGGCGCGCGGAACGTGGACCACGTGCTGCGCGGCTCGCTCCTGCCGGTGCTGTCGCGCGGGCTGCTCGAGCGGATGGCGTCCGGCG
The DNA here is from genome assembly GCA_035708485.1 of Anaeromyxobacter sp. Classification (GTDB taxonomy): domain Bacteria; phylum Myxococcota; class Myxococcia; order Myxococcales; family Anaeromyxobacteraceae; genus Anaeromyxobacter. The sequence goes on from DASSSJ010000221.1 coordinate 21,338, forward strand.
CCCGGACCGCGCGCGTCGAGGTCGGCCTCGCCGCGGACGGCGGCTGGCGGCTCGACTTCGCGGACGCCTAGGAGGAGCCGCGCGTGATCCCGCTCGCCGTCCACGTCGAGGACCTCGAGGCCCGCACGAGCGTGCCCTACGCGTTCATCAAGTCTCCGGTGCGCGTCGGGCGCGGCGAGCTGAACGACCTCACCCTCGACGCGCCGTTCGTCTCGACCTGGCACGGCGTCATCCAGTTCGACGAGGACGGCGTCCGGTTCGTGGACCTCGGCTCCACGAACGGCACCTGGCTCGACGGCGTCCGGCTCGAGCGGAACGCGCCCGCGGCGATCCTCCCGGACTCCGACCTCCGGATCGGGACGCTGCGCCTCCGGCTCGTCCGCGGCGCGCTCGCGGAGCGGCCGGTGGAGCGCCGCACCGCGACGCAGTACGCGCTGCGCGCCGCCGACGCCTCCCGCGTCGGACCCGCCGCCCCCGCCGCCGCGGCCGCCCCGCCGCCCCCGCCGCCGGGGGCGGACCGGGCGGCGGACGCCGTCGAGGCCGCCGCGTGGCAGCTCGGCGTGCTCCACGACTCGGTCCGCCAGGCGCGCGAGAACTTCGAGACGGCGCTCGGCCAGGCGCTCCTGCCGCTCGAGGAGGGGGACCGGGCGCGGGCGCGCGCGCTCGTCGCGCGCCGCTTCGCGGACGCCGCCGCGCCGGCGGGCGGTCCCGGGCCGGCGGCTCCGTCCGCGGCCGACCCCCTGCGCGCGTTCGCCGCCTCGTACGTGCCCGACGCCGTCCTCGACGCGCCCGGGGCGACGGAGGCGTTCCTGCGCGGCCTCGCCGAGGTGCTCGAGACGTCGGTGAAGTCGTACCTCGAGCTCCGCCGCGGCTACGACGAGTTCGGGCGCGAGATGGGCGTCCGGGTGCCGCGGCCGGAGGGCGGGCTGTCGCGGATGCGCGACGCCGGCCCGCTGCTCGCGTACCTGCTCTCGCCGGCGCCCGACGGGGAGCCGCGCGCCCGGGAGCTCGCCGGCGCGTTCGCCGACCTCATGATCCACCAGGTCGCGCTGCTCAACGGCGTGACCGAGGGCGCGAAGGACCTCCTCGCGCGGCTCTCGCCGGAGGCGGTCACGGCCGAGCTCGACCGCGAGGGCGGCGGCAAGCTCGCGCTCGGCGTCAGGCCGCTCCGCGAGGGCGCGCAGTGGCGGGCGTACGTGGCGCGCCACCGCGCCCTCGCGGAGGAGGAGAGCGCGCTCGCCGACGTCCTCTTCGGCAAGGCGTTCGCGCGCGCGTACGCGGCGGTCGCCGGCCGCCGCGCGCCCGCCCCCGGGGAGGACGACACGCCCGCGCCGTCCGACGGCGGCGCCCGCGATCGCTGACCGACGAGGCGCGCCGCGCGCGCCGGGAGATCCGCCATGCACCGAGTCCTCGCCTCGCTCTCCCTCGCCGTCCTCGCCGCCGGCTGCGCCGGGCCGCACCCGTGGTCGCGGACGGCGCTGTGCGAGATGGACCGCGCGGGCGGCGGCGCCGAGCCGGGCGCGTCGGACTGGGCGAGGCTCCTCCTCCGCGGATGGGACGCCGAGACCGGGCGGGCCACGAGCCCGGCCGTGGACTGCACCGGGACCCAGGTCCGCTGGGAGGGGCCCGCGCTGGCCTGCGACGACGGCAGCACGGCGCGGGCGGTGCTCCCGGACCGGCCGCTCGGCCCCGAGGACCTCGTGGTGACGCCGCTCGAGGGCCGCACCCGGCTCGTCTGGATCGTGACCAACCGCTACGCGAGCGGCGACGGCCTCGGCCCCGCGGCGGTCGTGGAGGTGTACGACCAGCGGCTCGTGGTGCGCGCCATCGGCGCGATCCGCGCGAACGTCGTCCGCGCGCGGCTGCGGCTCGAGCCGCTCGCCGCGACCGAGGCGCTGGTGGCGGAGGGCGAGCGGTGCGGCAGCGCCGATCCGGCGAGCTGCGAGCGCGCGGTGCGGGTCGTGCCGCTCGTCCGCGACCGGTTCCTGCCCACGCGCGTCGAGACGCCCGAGGGCGGCTGCGCGTCGCCCGCGTGGTTCTGGCTCGGCCGGGAGGAGAGCGAGAAGCTCCCCTCGGGGTGGCGGCGGCGGACGCGGCTCGACGGCGCGATCACGTTCGGGCCGCCGGGGTTCGCCGTGGACGAGCAGGTCGCGGTCCACGATCTGGACCCGCGGCAGCCGAACGCGCCGCCGCGGCCGTTCCGGAAGGCCGAGTCGCGCCTGGAGGTGACCGCGACCGGCGGGCGGCTCGTGACGACGGGCTCGCCGCTCTGGCACCGCGTGAAGGCGGCGAGCGAGTGATCCCGCCGCCCGCACGAGCCGCGGCGCGCCGGCGCCGGCGCGCCGCTCCCGTCGAGGCCGGCGAGGCGGAGTGAGGCGCCCGGGAATCGAACCCGGAACCACCGGCTTAAAAGGCCGATGCTCTGCCAGTTGAGCTAGCGCCCCGGATCGAGGATCTAGCACGCGAGAGCCTGCGGGGCAGGCTGCGTGCGGCGGGTGCGCCGATACGCTCCCGGTGATGCAGCCCGGCGACTGGAGCAGGCTCGAGCGAGCCCAGAAAGCTCGGATGGCGGAGGCACGTGGGGTTCGCCCGTACGCATGCGACACCCGGCCGAGGGCGCCACGCCTGCCGTGGGCCTCGGCTCGAGCGGCGACGGGCTGCCCCACGCACAGGGGACACGGCGCGGCGACCGCGTGCGTTCACGATGGGCGAAGCGGCGTTGGGGCAGACCGGACCCCGGACCCGGGGATACCCCCCGGACCGCCTCGGCGCCACGAAGGAAACGCGGGGCGCGGTGCTTGCAGCGGCCCGGGAAAAGACCAGGAAGAGGCCCGCCATGCTGTTCTCGATCGTCGCCCTCACGCTCGCAGCCGTCCCCGCGGGCAGCGCCGCCGACGTGCCGCTGCCGCCCGGCGAGCTGCGCGGCGAGGTGCTGAGCGCGGGAGGGCCGCCGGTCACGCGCTTCACGGTGAACGGCGTCCGGTTCGAGGACCCGCAGGGCCGCTTCAAGATCCTGACGCCGCCCGAGGGCGAGTTCCGCGTGGTCGTCCGCGCGGACGGCTTCGCGCCGAACGTGTTCCACGTCCAGGGCGCGTCCGGGAAGAAGCTCACGATCCCCGAGATCCGCCTCGGCCAGGGCGAGCACGTCCTCGGCGAGGTCGTGGACGCGGAGACGGGTGTCCCGGTCCGCGACGCGCGCGCGTCGCTCGCCGACCCGGCGAAGCTCGAGCGGCTGCGGTTCGTCCGTCCCGAGCGCGTGGCCGGCCTCGGCGTCAGCGGCGGCGGCGGCTGGTTCGAGCTGCGCCGCGCGCCCCGCGGACTGCTCGTGCTCGTCGTGCAGCACCCCGACTACCTCCCCGAGTTCGTGCCGGTGAACACCCGCGAGCCCCTGCCGGCGGTGAAGCTGCACCGCGGCGGCACCATCACCGGCACGGTCCGCGACGCGAACGGCGCGGTCATGCCGGGCGTCCGCGTGGTGGCGCTCTCGGAGGACGCGAACGACGGGGCCGAGGCGTCCGCCGACGTCCGCGGGCGCTTCGAGATGCGCCGCCTCCGCCCCGGCAACTACCGCATCGCCGCGACGTCGTTCGGTCGGGCCGTCGAGGCGGCGTTCCAGGTCCCGCTCGGCGACGGCATGATCGCGGACGTCTCCGTCGAGCTGAAGAGCAGGGTGCGCCAGATGGATCTCCCGGAGATCCAGCTCGGCGGCGAGCTCCCCGCGCCGGCGCCCGCGGGCGCGCTCGCGTCCCGCTGAGCCCGGTCCGCGGCGCGGCTACCGGCCCCGACCGGCGGGCACCACCCGCACGAGCTCGATCACGTCGTCCGCGACCGGCTCCGGGACGTCGTCGCCGGGCGCCGAGCGCGGCGCGTTCGCGGCGCGGACGGGCCCTCCGCCGGAAGCGGCGCAGCGCCGCTCGTCCGCCTCGAGCCGCGCGAACCACCGCGAGGCGGTCTGCTTCACGCGCGCCCAGTGCATCTCCTCCGGCGTCGCCATCGGGATGGCCTGCGGAGCGGAGGCGCGCGCGGGCGCCTCGACCACGCGGGCGCCGGCGCGCCGCCGGAACACCTCCCCGTAGAGCGACGAGTGCGTGCGCTGGCAGAACGGGCACTGGAAGTAGCGGATCGGGCTCCCGGGGGCGGACCAGGAGGTCATGACCACCCGGCAGTGCGTGCACTCGACGGAGGCTTCCTTCATCGCCATCCCTCGATATCACCCGGCATCGGTGGGTCAAGAAAACGGCAAGATCACTCGGGGATCTCGGATCCGGAGGCGCCAGGGGTTGCGGCGCCGCGCCAGCGGAAGACCGTGCTCGCCATCGTCGGGACGCCGCCGAGGCTCACGATCCAGATCCGGGTGTGACGGGGCCCGGCGGGCCCCGCCCGGCGGGGCCGGTCGCGCCGCCGCACGCGCGGCGCCGCCGGCGGGGTTATCGTGTCGCGCATGCCGACCGTCGTGAACCTCGACGGCACGCTCGTCCGGCCCTCCGAGGCGCGCGTCTCCGTGTTCGACCGGGGCTTCCTCTACGGCGACAGCGTCTACGAGGTCATCCGCACGTACGCCGGGCGGCCGTTCGAGCTCGAGGCGCACCTCCGCCGGCTCCGGCACTCGGCCGACCGGATCGGCCTCGAGCCGAAGTGGGACGCCGCCCGGACGGCCGCCGAGATCGCGCGGACGCTGGAGGCGGCGCGGGGCGGCGACGCGCCCGACGCCGAGGCGGCGCCCTGGAACGTGGGGGAGCGCTACGTGCGCGTGGTGATGACGCGCGGCGCGGGCGAGATCGGGCTCGATCCCGCGCTCGCGGTGGACCCGGTCGCGATCGTCGTCGTCCAGCCGCTGCGCGGCCCCCCCGCGCGCGCGTACCGGGACGGCGTCACGGCGGCGATCGTCGGCGTCCGGCGCGCCTCGCCTGCCGCCATCGATCCGACCGCCAAGACGGGCGCCCACCTCCCGAACGTCCTCGCGGTCCGCGAGGCGCGAGACCGGGGCGCGCACGAGGCGCTCCTGCTCGACGAGCGCGGCGCGGTGACCGAGGGCTCCTCGTCCAACGTCTTCGCGGTGCGCGCGGGGCGGGTGACGACCCCCCCGCTCGCCGCCGGCATCCTCGAGGGCGTGACCCGCGGGGTCGTGCTGCGCCTCGCGCGCGAGATCGGCGTCTCCGCCGCGGAGGCCCCGCTCGCGCCGGAGGACCTGGAGGGCGCGGACGAGGTGTTCATCACGTCCACCGTCCGCGAGATCGTGCCGGTGACCCGGCTCGGCGGGCGTGCCGTGGGTGCGGGGCGTCCCGGACCCGTCACGCGGCGCCTCCACGACGCGTTCCGCCGGCGCGCGGGCGGGCCTGTGAGTCTCGCGGCGCCAACGTAGGGAGCAAAACGCCGGCGCGGCCGGCGCTCGGATCCGGGTATCCTTCGGTCGTCGCATGCGCCGCTTCTCCGTCGCAGCACTCGTCCTCTCGCTCGCCGTCCCCGCCTCCGCCGATCCCCAGATCGACGCGGCCATCCGCGCGCTGCGCCGCGACTCGTCGATGAAGGTCCGCACCCAGGCGGCGATCGTGCTCGGGCAGCGGCTCGTCGCCCAGGCGGTGCCGGCGCTCCGCGAGGCGGTCGCGGAGGACCAGGCCGCCGCCGTCCGCATCGCGGCGGTCGCGGCGCTCGCGAAGATCGGGGATCGCGGCGCGCGCTCGACGCTGAGGGCAGCGAGCGACGCCGATCCCGACGGCGCGGTCCGCTCCGCCGCGAAGCGCGCGCTCGAGGCGCTCGGGCCCGTCGCGGTGTCGATCGACGAGCCGTCGGGCCCGGGGTCGGCGCGGGGCCCGATGCGCGAGGCGCTCGCGGCGCACCTCCGGGAGCGCGGGTACGAGGTCGGCCCGGGCGGCGAGTACCGCCTGAAGCCGGCCATCAAGGTGGACGTGGAGCGCAGCGGCGCGAAGACGGTCATCGCGATCAGGGCGTCGGTGGTCCTCGTGGACGGGGACGGCCGCGTGGACATGGTCGAGTCGAGCGCCCGGGCGTCCGTGACGGGCGCGATCCCGGACGGGAAGCTGCAGGCCTACGCCGCCCGGGCGATCGACGCCGCCGCCAAGAACCTGTCGGAGGACCTCGCCGCGCGCCTCGGAGGGAGGTAGAAAGAGGGTCCATGGAACCCGCCGTGGCCAGCCCGACCGGCAGCGCGCCCGCGACGCCCCCCGCCGGCCCGCCGGCGGCGACCGGGACGTCCGCGCATCCGAAGCGGTACGTGCGCAACTACCTGCTCGACACGGGCCTGCAGCTCCGCCTCGCGAGCTACCTGCTCGCCGTCGCGGTGGCGCTCTCGACGGGGCTCGGGTGGCTGCTCTGGTCGGCGTACCGCGAGACGAGCCGCGTCATCGCGCTCGGCGAGCCGGACGTGGGCGACTCGATCGCCAAGGCGCTCGCGAGCGAGGACCGCTGGCGCATGTTCCTCATCGCCGCGGCCCTCACGGTGGTGCTCGTCGCGCTGCTCCTCGCCTCGGTCGTCATCACGCATCGGATCGCGGGCCCCGCCTTCGTCATCGGGCGGACGTGCCGGCAGGTCGCGGAGGGGAGCCTCGTGCGGCCGCGGCCCCTGCGGAGCCACGATCTCCTCGTGGATCTCGCGGACGACGTCGCGGGGATGGTGGACGCGCTCCGCGACCGGGAGGAGCGCGAGCGCGACGCGGTCGCCCGCGCCGCCGCGACGCTGCGCGATCCGTCGGCCGCGCCGGCCTCGCGCGCCGAGGCCGCGGACGAGCTCGAGCGCGTCGCGTCGGAGAAGGAGGCGCGGCTCCGGTCGTGAGGAGGACCCTCGTCCTCGCGATCGCCCTCGCCGCCTGCGCGACCGGGTCCTCCGCCGGCACCGCCGCGGCGGGCGGCGGCGCGCGGGCGGCCCCCGGTCCCGCGCACGCCGCGGCCGCGTCCCCGACCGCGGCCGCGTCCCCGACGGCGACCGCGTCCCCGACCTCGACCTCGACCCCGCCCTCGACCTCGACCTCGACCTCGACCTCGACCTCGACCTCGACCCCGCCCGCGACCTCGACCCCGACCCCGACCCCGCCCGCGACCCCGACGCCCACCCCGGGCGCCGCGGAGGGTGCAGCGCCGCTCCCGCCGCCGCTCCCCGCGCCGGAGCTCGCGCCGGTCGCGC
>DASSSJ010000222.1:0-18182 GCA_035708485.1 Anaeromyxobacter sp.
GCCCGGGGCCCGCGGCCGGGCCGAAGGGCTCACTTGTCAGCGCGGTCGCGCGCGTGTTCCGATGCCGGCGCGCGAAGGAGGACCCCGATGGCCGACGTCGAGCTCGACTTCTCCATCCGCCGCCTCGGGGAGTGCCGCATCGCGTCCCCGCTCACCCGCGTCCGCTTCACCCGCGACGAAGAGCGGGTCCTCTACCCCTCGCGGCTCGACGAGATCGGCGCGTGCGTCGCGCGGTGCGAGGCCCCGCCGTCCATGGAGGCCGCCGGGCCGCGGGAGCGGATCTTCTTCGATCCCTCCAAGATCGCGGCGGGGATCGTCACCTGCGGCGGCCTCTGCCCCGGGCTGAACGACGTGATCCGCGCGACACGCACGTGCCCATCCCGCTGGCGGTGGTGCGCCGGAGGAAGATCGACCCCGAGGGCGACCTGTGGAGCAGCGTCCTCGCCTCCACCGGGCAGCCGCGGGACATGCGCTGAGGTCGGACACGACCCCGGCGGCGGGCGGCCCGCGCCGTCCGGGCCGCGGCGGCAGCGCGCCGGCGCCACCGCACCGGGGGGGTCCCGTGCGCGCGGGATCGGGTAGACTCCGGGACGCGCTCGGGGAGCCGGCCATGGCCGACACGCGCAGCCTCGCCTCCGACGCGGCCCCGTCGCGCCGCGAGCACTGGGAGGGCATCTACGCCTCGAGATCCGAGGAGGAGCTGTCCTGGTTCCAGGCGCGCCCCGCCGTCTCGCTGCGCCTCGTCGCGAGCGCCGGCGTCGGGCCGGACGCGCGCATCGTGGACGTGGGGGGCGGCGCCTCGCGCCTCGTCGACGCCCTGCTCGACGCCGGGTTCCGGCGCGTCGCGGTCCTCGACGTCGCGGACGGCGCGCTCGAGAAGTCCCGGCGCCGCCTCGGGCCGCGCGCCGCCGCGGTCGAGTGGATCGCCTGCGACGTCACGGCGTGGAGGCCCGGCGCCCCGTTCGACCTGTGGCACGACCGCGCCGTGTTCCACTTCCTGACGCGTCCCGAGGACCGCCAGGCGTACCGGGCCGCGCTCGGCGCCGCGCTCCGGCCCGGCGGCCAGGTGGTGATCGGGACGTTCTCGTCGGCGGGTCCGGAGAAGTGCAGCGGGCTGCCCGTCGTCCGCTGGGAGCCGGAGACGCTCGCGGCCGAGCTCGGGCCCGGGTTCCGCCTCGTCGAGAGCGCGCGCGACGAGCACGTCACGCCCGCCGGGAAGGTCCAGCGCTTCCAGTTCAGCCGCTTCGTGCGCGCGTAGGCCGGAGAGGGCGCGCCGCCCGCCCGGCGGGCCGGGGCGCGGGGGCGCCCAAGAGGGCCGCGCCGCCGGGCGTGCGGCGCGGCTACCGTGCACGGTGCGGCGCGGCCGCGAGGGAGGCAGGCGATGGAGCTTCGGGACCTGAAGGTGATCGTCACCGGCGCGGCGCAGGGGATGGGGGCGCACTTCGCGCGGCGGCTCGCGGAGGCGGGCGCGGCGGTCGCCGCGGGCGACGTGAACGAGGCGGGGCTCGCCGAGCTGCCCCAGGGGATCCACCGGCGGCGGCTCGACGTGACGCACCCCGAGGACGTGCGCGGCTTCGTCGGCTGGGCGGCGGGGGTGATGGGCGGGCTCAACGCGCTCGTGAACAACGCCGGCATCATCCGCGACGGGCTGCTCGTGAAGAAGGACCGCGCCACCGGCGAGGTGACGGCGCTCTCGGAGGCCGACTGGGACGCGGTCGTCGCCGTGAACCTCACCGGCGCGACGCGCATGGCGCGCGAGGTGGTGGCGCACATGGTCCGGGTCGGCACGCGGCCGGGCGTGGTCGTGAACCTCTCGTCGGTGGCGCGCCACGGGAACCGCGGCCAGTCGAACTACGTGGCGGCGAAGGCGGCGCTGGCCGCGAACACCGTGACCTGGGCCCGCGAGTTCGGGCCGTTCGGGATCCGGGTCGGCGCCGTCGCGCCGGGCATGATCGAGACGCCGATGACCCGCGGCATGAACCAGAAGGCGCGCGACGCGCTCGTCGCCGCGGTGCCGGTCGGCCGGATCGGGGAGCCCGAGGACGTCTGGAAGGCGGTGCGGTTCGTCGTCGAGTGCGACTACTTCGACGGCCGGACCGTGGACGTGGACGGAGGGCTCGTGATGTGAGCGGCCCGCCCGCGGCGGCGCCCGCCGCTCCTCAGGGCGAGGCCCTCCGCCCGACGGCCGTGAGATAGAGCGGGACCTCCAGCGCGGGGTCGAGGCCGACGAGCGCCGCGACGTGGTCGTCGCCGAACGCGCCCACGCCGCAGGCGCCGAGCCCGAGCGACGTCGCCGCCACGTACAGCCCCTCGCCGACCACTCCCGCCCGGAGGTTCGCGTAGCGGTAGCCGCGGTCGCCGTCGGGGAGGTACAGGTCGTCCCAGCGGACGGCCTTCACGACGACGACGTCGGCCTTCCCGCAGAAGTCCTGGTCGAAACAGGCGTGACGGGTGGCGGCCGCGCGCTCCCCCGCCGCGACGGGCTGCAGCGCGTGCGTCCCGCGCACGTAGCGGTACACGCCGGGCGGCAGGCGCTCGACCTCCCGCACCACGAGATACACCTGCAGCGGAGCGGTCGCGGCGAGGAGCGGATCCTCGGTCACCGTCCCCGCCGGCTCCGCGGCGGAGGCCGCGAGCAGCGCGGAGAGCTCCGCCAGGGACAGCGGCGCGCCGCCGTACTCGCGCACCGAGCGGCGCGCGCGGATCGCCTCGAGGAGCGGCGTGCCCGCGCGCGGCGCGGGGAGCGGCACGTCGGCGGCGCCCGGCGCCACCGGCGCCGAGGGGTGACGCGCCAGCGGCGCGCGCCCGCCGACGACGCGCATCGACGTGGCGCCGTGGATCAGGTCCACGAAGGTGGCGCGCGCGGCCGCGCGCACGTCGGGCGCGAAGCGGGGCTCGTCGGTCGCGGTCGCCTCGCGCGCGAGCGGGACCACGAGCAGCGGGGCCTCGATCGCGGGGGTGAGCGCCAGGGCCGTCGCGACGGCGCGATCGTCGAAGCGGGCCACGAGCGGCGCGCGCCAGCCCGCGGCGGCCGCGGCGAGGGAGAGGTTGTACGCCGCGTGCCCGGCGTCCATCGCGACGTAGCGGTAGGCGCGCTCGGCGTACTTGAAGGCGGTGCGGCCGAAGGTGACCGTGAGCACCAGCGCGGCGGGCGCGCGCTCGAACGCGCCGGGCGACCCCGACGCCACGGCGAGGCGCGACGGGGGGTAGCCGTCCGCCCGCACGAGCAGCAGGGCGTGCCGCTTCGGGTGATAGTAGTAGAAGCCGGGCGCGAGGCCGGGGACCTGCTCCGCGGCGAGGTAGAGGTTCACGGGGTACAGCGCTCCGGCCGACGGCGCGGTGCGCAGCTCGAAGTCCACGGACTGCCGCTGCACCGTCGCGCTGATCCCCTGCGCGTGGTGGAGGAGCGACGCGAGCGTCTCGAGCGTGAGCGGCCCCGCCGCGCCGAGCGGCCGCCCCGTGCGCCAGGCCTCGTACGCCTCGACGACGCCCGCGCCTCCGCGAGACGCGGGCGGCGGGAGCGGGATCCCCTCGCCCGGGTACTCCAGGTACACCGGCGGCCGCGCCGAGAGGGTGAGCCCGGGGAGCCCGACGCGCGCGGGGTACGAGCTCCCCCGGTGATAGAGGTGCGCGAGCGGCATGCGTTCCCCCCCGGCCTCGACCACCTGGACGGCGAGCAGCGCTCCGCGGCCGAGGGGAGCGGCGGCGGAGGCGTCCGTCCTCTGGAGCAGCGTGAGCGTGCGCGACCCCTGGCGCATCCCGAGCACGAACACGATCGCGAGCCCGGCCGCGATCGCGGCGGCTTGCCCCGCGCGCCGCGCCCAAGCCCTGAAGCGGCGCCCGTCGGGCTCGAGGACGGCCGCCGGCGCCTGCCGCCGCAGGAACGCGGCCACGTTCCGCCAGTGCAGCACGACGTGCGTGCCGGCGAGCGCCAGCAGGACGTAGCCCGTCAGGTAGTGCCAGTCGAAGACGGGGAGCTCCTGGGCCGCGACCCAGAAGACGCCCGTCCCGACGACGCCGAGGAAGTAGAGGAGCGTGACCACGCTGAGGCCGATGGTGACCGTGCTCCGCGCCGGCGGCGCTCGCCCGAGGGCGCGCGCCGCCAGCCAGGCGAGGAGCAGGCCGGCCGGGGCGGCGACGAGCAGGATCTTCACTGACGCCATCCGCGCGCGCGCCTCAGCGGAAGTCGGTGAGCTTCTTCCTCGACCCGCCGAGCTTCGGGTCCCGCCTCGCCTGGCACTCGAGGCAGAGCGTCGCGTACGGCACGAGCGCGAGCCGCCGCGGCGCGATCTCCTCCTCGCAGGTCTCGCACAGCCCGAAGTCCTCCGGCGCGTCGGCGAGCTTCGCGAGCGCCCGGTCCACCTGGCGGAGCAGGACGGCCCGGCCCTCGTTCCGCTTCGACGCCAGCACCTGCAGCATCTCCGAGAGCGCCTGCGCGTCCTCGTCGGCGACGCCGGTCGTCGCCGGGTCGCGGCGGTTCGGCTCGATCTTCTCCGCGCCGACGCGGAGGAGCTCGGCGCGGAGCCGCTCCAGGGTCCTGCGGTGGGCGAGCCGCTCCTGCGGGGTCACCCCAGCGTCATACCGCCGCGAAGCCCCGGAATCCACCGGCGGGCGGGGCGGGCACGTCCGCAGCCCGCCGCGCGCGCGGCGCGCGGACCCGCGGTCCGGCTCGCGCCCGCCGCTGCGCGCGGTCCGTCCACTGCGCGTCACGAGCTGGGGTAGGATGGCGCCGGCCGGAACGGCCCGGGGGGCGCCATGTCCCAGTGGATGTCGTGGATCCTGCTGTCCTGGCTGCTCGGCAACCCGCTCGTCGCGCTCCTCGTCCTGCTGGCGCTCTGGTGGCTGGGGGATCGCGCGACGTTCCGGGTGCTGCCCGACCCGGTCCGGCTGTTCGGGCGCCGGAGCCGCGTCGCCGCCCTCCGCCGGACGCTCGCCGCGAACCCCCACGACCGGCGCGCGCGGCTCGAGCTCGCCACCCTGCTCCTCGACGCGCGCCGGCCGAAGCAGGCGGCGGAGCTCCTCCGCCCCAACGTCGAGGCGGGCGACGACGACGTCCACACGAGCTTCACGATGGGCGCGGCCCTCGCGCGGAGCGGCGCCGCCGAGCGCGCCGAGCCGTTCCTCGCGGCCGCGCGCGCCCGCGATCCGTCGTTCCGGACGGGCGAGATCGACCTCGAGGTCGGGCGCATGCGCGTGCGGAAGGGGGACGCGGCCGGCGCGATCGAGCCGCTCGCCCGGCTCGTGGCGGAGCGCCCCGGCACCGTGGAGGGGCGGTTCTGGCTCGCCCGCGCCCTCGCGCTCCAGGGCGACGCGGCCGGCGCGGCGCGCGCGCGGGACGAGGCCTGGCGCGAGTACGTCGCCCTCCCCCGCTTCCGGCGCGCGCAGGAGCGCCCGTTCGCGTGGCGGATCCGGCCGTGGCGGCCCGCGCTCGTGGCGGCGGCGGTGGTGCTCGTCGCCGCGCTCGTGCTGCGCGAGATCGTGCCCGCGATGTCGGACGTCCGCGCCGGGGCCCAGCCGCCCCACGAGCGGGCCGCGCCCGGCGGCGAGTGAGCGGCTCCGGCGCGCGGCCGGCGGGACGCGCGCGGAGCGCGGTCACTTCACCACGACGGGACCCGCCGTGATCTCCGGCGGTCCCCACACCAGCTTCGCCGCGTTCTCCTTCACCCAGCGCGCGGCGAGCGCGTCCGACTGCGCGATCGCCTCGCGCGTGGCGAAGACGCTCACCGACGCCCACCAGCCGTCCCCCTCGTCGATCGCCATGTACGAGATGAAGCCGGGGATGGTCCGGATGACGTTGATGAACGACTCGTTCACCTTCTCGGTGAACTCCTTCGGGTGCCGGATCTTGTAGCGCCGGATGCTGCCGTACATGGTGCGCTCCTTGGCTGGAGGCCTCGCGGGGGCTACGCCCCGCGGCTCGCGGCGGGCGGCGCGGCCGCGTCGTCCTGCGACGGCTCCTCGTCGCCGCCCGGCGGCAGGTAGTCGTACGCGGCCGCCATGGCGCCCTGGATGTCCAGCGTGACGGCGAGCAGGAACAGCGCGAGGGAGAGGAGCCCGAGCCCCTGGCCGATGCTCATCACGAGCACGAGCAGGAAGGGGCTCGGGAAGACGATCCCGGCCAGCATGAGCAGCATCGAGGCCGAGGTGCCGAGCACGGAGATCAGGACGAGGCGCTTCACGAGCGGGCTGGTCATCGGCGCGCCTCCTTCTTGTCGCGGCGGTGCAGCGCGAGCGGGTGGACCTCGTCGTGGCAGTCGATGCAGCGGACGTCGCCCGACCGGATCGCCTCCACCTCGTCGCCGTGCTTCTCGAGGTACCTCCTCGCCCGCGTCGAGTGGCACTGCATGCAGCGATCGTTCTCGAACGGCTTGAACATGTGGATGGCCGGCCCGCCCTCGCCGTCGGGGCCGGTGTTCGCGTACTCGGTCACGTACGAGAACAGGTGCCTCATGCCGTTCAGCTTGGTCGTGATGGCGCCGAACATCTGGTAGTCGGAGTGGCAGGTGTAGCAGCTGTTCTCGCCGAACTTGCCGTTGCGGCTGTGGGCGGCCGCGAGGCTCGTCGACTCGGGGTCCTCCGCGTCGCGCAGGTACGGCCCCATCACGTGGCACGAGCCGCAGAACGGGCGCGTCATCGTGTACTCGAAGCTCGCGATGTTGCCGGTGAGCGAGACCACCGCGGGGAGCAGGCCGAGGCCGACGAGGAGGAGCACCTTCGTCGTGCGGTTGAGGTGCGGCCGCCGGACGAGGTACCAGCCGGTCACGACCAGCGAGGAGATCGCGCAGACGACCGCGACCAGCTTGAGGAGCTGCTCTATCGAGTGGATCTGGAACACGCGCGCCGTCCTCCGTCACTTCACCGCCACGGGCCCTTCGGTGATCTCCGGCGGCCCCGAGACGAGGTCGGGACACGTCCTCGCGACCCACTCGGCCGCGAGCTGATCGGAGCGGGTGATGCCCTCGGCGGTGGTGAACAGGCCGACCGACGCCCAGTTCCCGTTCCCCTCGTCGATCGCGACGTAGGAGACGAACCCCGGCACCTTGCGCACGAGGTTGATGAACTCCGCGTTCACCTTCTGGCTGAACGCCTTGGGATTCGAGACCTTGTACCGCCGGATCGTCCCGTACATGCCGCCTCCTCGCCGCGCGGGGCGGCTCGGTCCTCCGGGTCGGTTGCCCCTCGAACGCTCGGAGAGGTACCGTGTGCCAAATTGTCGCACCCGGCGTCCATCCCCTGAAGGGATGAGGGGCGGCGAAGCAACCCCGGAGCATCGCAGCGCCCATCGAGCGGGAGAGGAGAGCAAGCGATGTCGCGACACCGCGTGAGGTTCGTCCGCGCAGGGCTGGCCCTGGGTCTCCTCGTCATGGCGGCGCGCGGCGCCGCGGCGGAGATCGAGCTTCCCGTGGCCGAGCTCGATCCGCACTTCCAGGGCGGTCGCGAGGGTCACGCCTACACGCTCGCGATGCTCGAGCTCGGCATGCGCATGGGCGCGGCGACGACGGCCGCGCTCCGCGACGACCGCGACCGGGCGCTCGCGGCCCTGAAGTCGTTCCGCGAGCACAACGCCGCGGTCGCGAAGCTCGTCCCCGCGTGGAAGGAGCAGTTCCGCGACGGCGCGATCGCGGAGCTCGAGACCGCGGTGAGCGCGAGGGCGGACGTCGCCGCGCGCCGCAAGCTCGTGACGAAGATCGAGCGGACCTGCACGGCCTGTCACGCGCGGTACATGTTCCCGGTGCAGGCGCGCTACCGCTGGGGCAACTTCGCGAGCGCGAGCGTCCAGGGCGAGCAGGGCACGCTCACCTTCCACCAGCTCATGCTCGACCTCTCGAACAGCCTCGGCGCGGTCCGGGCGGACGTCCAGGCCGGGCACTTCGCCGACGCGCTGGGCGCGTACAAGCAGCTCACCGATCGCTTCAACACCATGGAGCAGCTGTGCGTGAGCTGCCACGACCAGCCGCGCGAGTACTTCATCGACAAGACCGTGAAGGGGCGCATCCTGAAGATCGGCGGCCTCCTGCGCCGGGGCGAGACGCGCGCCTCGGAGTACGCGCACCTGTTCCAGGACATCAACGAGATGAGCTGCCTCCCCTGCCACCAGGTCCACATGCCCGCGGCCTTCCAGCAGGCGTTCCTGCGGGAGGCCAAGCCTTAAGGGGCACGCGCCCTCCTCGAAGAGGCGCCGCGACCGGCTCGCGCGACGTCAGGGCCGCGCTGTACTCGACCTCGGTGCGGATCCTCTTCGTCTCGGACACCCACCTCGGGCTCGATCTCCCGGCCCGGCCGCGCGTCGAGCGGCCCCGCCGCGGAGAGGACTTCTTCCGCAACCTCGAGCTCGCCCTCGCGCCCGCGCTCGCGGGCGAGGTGGACGCCGTCGTGCATGGCGGCGACCTGCACTACCGGAGCCGCGTGCCCGCCTGGCTCGCGGAGGCCGCGCTCGCGCCCCTCCGGCGCGTCGCCGCGCGCGGCGTCCCGGTCCTCCTCGTCCCGGGGAACCACGAGCGGTCGCGCCTGCCGTACCCGCTCCTCGCGCTGCACGAGCGCCTCCACGTGTTCCACGCGCCGCGCACGATCCACCTCGAGGCGAGGGGGCTGCGCGTCGCGTTCGCCGGGTTCCCGTACGCCCCCGGCGTGCGGGACCGTTTCCCGTCGCTCCTCGCGGCGGCCCGGCGGGACGAGCGGAGCGCGGACGCGGGCGTCCTCTGCGTGCACCAGTGCGTGGAGGGCGCGACGTGCGGGCCGGGGGAGTTCACGTTCCGCGACGGCGACGACGTGATCCGGCGGGCCGACCTGCCGTCGGACGTCGCGGTCGTGCTCGCCGGGCACGTGCACCGTCACCAGGTGCTCCGCCACGCGCGGGCGCCGCCGGTGGTGTACGCCGGCTCGGTCGAG
Source organism: Anaeromyxobacter sp. (assembly GCA_035708485.1). Classification (GTDB taxonomy): domain Bacteria; phylum Myxococcota; class Myxococcia; order Myxococcales; family Anaeromyxobacteraceae; genus Anaeromyxobacter. Next base: position 8,890 of record DASSSJ010000222.1, read on the forward strand.
CGCACGTCCTTCGCGGAGGCGGGCGAGCCGAAGGGCGCGGTCGTGGTCGAGCTCGCGGCGGACCGCCCGCCGGCGATCGCGTTCCGGCCGCTGCCGACGCGGCCGATGGTCGTCCGGCGGCTCGCGCTCGCCGGCCTCGACGGCGCCGCGGCGCGCGCGGAGCTCGAGCGCGCGCTCCGCGCGACCCCCGGCGACGCGGTGGTCCGGCTGCGGCTCGACGGCCCGGTGGACGCGCGGCTCGAGCCGCTGCTCGCCGCGGCGTCGCTGCGCGCGCTCGCCGGCGGCCGCACGGTGTCGATCGGCCGCCCCTCCGCCGGCGCGCCGCGGAGCGCGCCCCGAGCGGAGGCCCTCAGGGCGCGGTCGTGACGCACCCGCAGGTGCCCCGAGCGACGTCGCAGGTGCCGGAGCAGCAGTCCAGGTTCTCGCTGCAGGGCGCGCCGGTCGAGGCGCACGGCAGCGCGCACGTTCCGCTCGTCGCGCCGGGAGGCACGTCGCACACCTGTCCGGCGCAGCAGTCCACGTCCATCGTGCACGGTCCGGCGCACCACGGGGTGCACGTGCCGCTCGTGGAGCCCAGCGGGACGTCGCACCAGCCCCCGCAGCAGTCCGAGCTCCCGAGGCAGACGCCGCCGGCGGGGACGCAGACGGGCGCGCACGCGCCGCTCGTCGCGCCGGGCGGGATCTCGCACGCCAGCCCCGGGCAGCACTCGGCGGTGACGGTGCAGCCCGCGCCCACGACCTGGCAGACCGGGCGACCGCACGCGCCGTCCAGGCACGAGCCCGAGCAGCACTCGGGGTCGGCCTGGCACGTCTCTCCGTCCGGCAGGCACGTCACGAGCGGCATGCACCGGAGGACTCCGCCCAGATCCATCCGGCAGGACGACGAGTCGCCGCAGCACTGCTCGGAGAACTGGCAGATCGAGCCGAGCGGGATGCACATGTCGGGCGGATCGCAGCGGCGCTTCGTGCAGCTCCCCGAGCAGCACTCGGCGCCGCTCGCGCACCTCGTGCCGCTCGTCGCGCAGCCCTCCGGGATCGGCACGACGCAGATCCCGGCGCCCGCGCCGTCCGGGACGTAGCACAGGCCGCTGCAGCAGTCCGCGGGACCGAGGCACGTGCTCCCGGTCGTCTCGCACCCCACGAGGCACCGGCGGGTCCCCGCGCCGTCGTCGGCGCAGCGGCCGGCGCAGCCAGCTCCCCGTCGCACGCGCCATGGCTCCCCTCCCGACAACGGAGAGAGACATGGTCGCACGCCCGTCACGAACCGTGTACGACGTTCTCCGGCGCCGATGTGGTCCGACGTCGGATGGCCCCCGCCGCGGGCGCGCTATGATGCTGCGCGACGCGGGGCGTGGTCGCCCCGCCGGGGAGGGCGGATGCGGTGCGCGGGCCTGATCGTGACGGCGCTCCTCGCGGCGCCCGCCTCGCCGGGCGAGTGGGAGCGGTTCGTCCAGGAGGACGGCGTCAGCGGCTACGCCCGCGCCGTGCCCGGCTCGCGCGTCCTCGAGCTGCGCTCGGTCGCGGTGGTCGACGCGCCGATCGAGGTCGTGGGCGCGGTGCTGCGCGACGTCGCGGGGCTGAAGCGCCCGGGCTCGTCGTGCTACGAGGCGCGCGTGCTCGAGCAGCCCGACCGCGACCACTACACGTTCTACGCCGCCTACGACGTGCCCGGCCCGTTCCACGACCGGGTCGCGGTGGTGAGCGTCGCGAATCGCTACGACCTCGACCACGGGCGGGTGGTCGCGGACCTCCGCGCCGTCCCGGCGCCGAAGGTGGCGCTCCCCCGCGGCGCCGTCCTCATCCGCGACTTCGAGGCGCAGTTCGTCGTCGAGTACCTGAGCCGGGAGAAGACCGGGGTCGTCTACACCTCGCGGATCGATCCGGCCGGAAACATCCCCGCCTTCCTCGCGAACTACGCCGCGCGGGACTCCGTCCTCGAGAACGCGCGGGTGCTGCGCGCCGCGGCGCGGAAGCCCGAGTACGTGAGCGCCGCCGCGTCCTCGCCGGACGCCGCGCTCGCCGAGCGGATCGTCGGCGATCGCGACGCCGTGCGCCGCATCGTGGGGAACCGCCTCCGCGCGCTGATTCCGGATCCCGCGCTCGTCGCCCGGCTCCTCGCCGAGCCCGCGGTGATCGACTCGTTCGTGAGCGGCGACGGGAAGGTCGGGGCGGTGCTGCTCCTCGGCTGGGGCTCCGCGGAGAGCCGCCGCGAGGCGATCGCGCTGCTGCTGCGCAACCTCCTCGAGGCGCACACCGCCGACCTCGCCGCCATCGACCGGTTCGTCGGGAGCCGCCCGGTGCTCGACCGGATCCTCTCCGGCCCGGGCGGCGACGACGACGTCGCGACCTTCCTCGCCTCGGCCCGGCCGAGGTAGATCCCCTCCCCGAGGACCCCGCGCATGCACCCGTGGCTGAACCGGCTCCGCTTCTGGTGGGCCCTCCTCACGAAGGGCTCGCGGCTCGGCGCCGACTTCCTCGAGCTGACGAACCGGCGCTTCTGCAACAGCGCGTCCAAGATCGTCGGCTGGCACCGCGGCTACCCGAGCTACTACCTGCTCGCGCCGCCCGTGATGAGCCGCCCCGCGCTGAACGGGCTCACCACCCGGATCATGAGCGTCTACCAGTGGCGCGCGCTCCCCGACTTCGCGAGCCTCGCCGTCACCGACGCCTGCAACTGCGCTTGCGAGCACTGCAGCGCGACGTCGATGGCGTCGCCCGCGCCGCTCCTCTCGACCGGCGAGTGGCGGAGCGTCATCCGCCAGGCCCAGGACCTCGGCGTCTCCTCGGTGGCCTTCGTCGGCGGGGAGCCGCTCCTGCGGGAGGACGTCTGCGAGCTCGTCGCGTCGGTGGACGGGGATCGCAGCCAGGCCATCCTGTTCACGAACGGCTGGGCGCTCGCGGAGCGCGCCCGCGACCTCGCGCGCGCGGGGCTCACCTCGGTGCTCGTGAGCCTCGACTCGGCGGACGCGGCCGAGCACGACCGGCGCAAGGCGCTCCCCGGCGCGTTCGACCGCGCGCTCGCCGGCGTCGAGGCGGCGCGGCGGCGCGGGCTCCTCGTCGGGATCTCCGCCGTGGTGCGGCCGGGCGACGTCGCGAGCGGCGCGCTCGGGCGGCTGTGCGACCTCGGCAGGCGCCTGCGCGTCAACCAGCTCCTCTTCTTCGACGCGGTCCCGACCGGCGGCTACCTCGACCGCGCCGAGCTCGCCTGGTCGAGCCCCCAGCTCGACGAGATCGTCGACGCCTGCGCCGCCTACCAGCGCCGCGCCGACTACCCGGGCGTCCACTGCTACGCCTACTCGAAGAGCCACCGCGGCATCGGGTGCGCCGGAGGGGTGAGCCAGCTCTACGTCTCCGCCGGCGGCGAGGTGTGCCCCTGCGACTTCGACCCCGCGAGCGTCGGCAACGTGCGCGACGCGCCGCTCCACGCGCTCTGGGATCGGTTCCCGGCGGCGGGGCGCACCTGCACGTCGCTCGACGGCTGCCGCAGGCAGAAGGCGGCCGCGCCGCGGCTCGCGAGCTGCGAGCGCAGGGCATGAGCGGCCCTGCGCAGGCCGCCGCGGCGGCGGCGCCCGCCGACGGCGTGTTCCATCGCACGCGGTGCCACTGCTGCGAGTGCGGCGTGGTCCACGAGGCGGTCCTGAGGGACGTCGCCGGCGCGGTGGTCCTCGAGGTGCGCTGCCCGCGCGGCCCCGGCACGGCGCAGGTGTCGAGCGACGCGGCGACCTTCCGGCGGATCCGCGAGAGGAGCGCCCTCCCCGACGCGCCGCTCGCCTCCGCGCGCGGCGTCTCGTGGGTGAACATCCTGGAGATCACCCGCGACTGCAACTGCGCCTGCCCCGTCTGCTTCGCCGGCGCTCGCCCCGGCGCCGGCGGGTACCTCTCCGTGGACGAGGTGCGGGAGATCGCGCGGAGCCTGCGGGCCCAGGGCCTGAAGGCGGTCTCGCTCTCGGGCGGCGAGCCGACCCTGCACCCGGACCTCGAGCGGATCGTCCGGACCGCGCGCCGCGAGCGGCTCGACGTCACGCTCGTCTCGAACGGCCTGCGGCTCGGGGAGGACCCGTCGCTCGCGCGGCGGCTGGCGGCGAGCGGGGTCGCCTACGCGTACCTGCAGCTCGACACCCTGCGCGAGGAGGTCTGCGCGGCGATCCGCGGCGACCGGAAGGTCGAGGTCCGGCTCCGCGCGCTGCGCCACGCGCGCGAGGGCGGGCTCCGGCTCGGGATCAACGCCACGGTCGTCCGGGAGAACCTCCCCGAGGTGGGCGCCCTCCTCCGGCGCGCGGTCGAGCACGCGCCGGCCCTCGGGATCGTCACCTTCCTCGCGGCGGGCAGGACGGGGCGATACCTCCTCGGCGCCGAGTCCACCGTGACGCGCGAGGACGTGATGCACGCGCTCGTCGGCTCGGGCGCGGTGGCCGGGCTCTCGCTCGACCACTTCTGGCCGTTCCCGCGGTTCGCGCCGCTCGGCCTCGACGTGCACCCGGACTGCGGGGCCCTCCTGCTCCTCGCGCTCGACCGCGGCGTCCTGCGCCCGCTCGACGAGTACCTCGACGTCGCCGCGCTCCACCGGCGCATGCGCGAGGCGCGCGGCCGGTTCAGCCGGACCCGCGCGCTCCTCCTCTTCAACGTCCTCCTCTGGCGGTCGATCCGCCTCCGCAAGGTCGTCCCGCTCGCCCGCATGCTCCTCGGCATGCTCCTCCGCCGGGGGCGCAGCTCGGTCGTCGCGGTCGTGGTCGAGCAGTTCCTCGACGGCCGGCACCAGGACGAGGAGCGGCTCGCCCGCTGCACGACGTGCAGCGTCCAGGCGGGCGGGGCGCGCGTCCCCATGTGCCTCTTCCAGCACGCCGACGCCCGGCGCGCGGCCGTGACGCGCGTGAACCAGCGCTGACCGGCGCTCACCCGGCGAGCGCCAGCGCGCGGTCGAGCAGCCACGCCCCGACCGCCGCCCCGCGCAGCTCGGCCCGGCTCGGCCGCGGCGCCCGGAGGTAGCGCTCCCCCTCGACCGTCCACGGCCCCCGCCCGCCGGCGCGGTAGTAGCCGCGCAGCGCGGCGTTCACGACGAGGTGGTGCAGGAGCTGCCCGGGGCGGCGCAGCATCCCGCGGTGCATGGCGCGCCGGAGGATGGAGCGCCAGGAGTAGACCTCGTCGAGGAAGCGGCCCACCTCGACGACGAGCGCGTCCGGGGAGGCGCCGGCCGGCTCGATGACCGGCCGGGTGCCGTCGTAGTCGCGCAGCTCCGCCGACTGCCGGCGCCCGCCGGCCGCCAGCTCCGCGTGCGCGCGGGTCCCCGGCACGTAGTGCAGCCAGGTGATCGAGACCGACTGCGCCCGGGCGCGCTCGAAGAAGCGGGCGGCCGCGGCGAGGGTCGCGCGGTCGTCGCCGTCGAGCCCCACGACGAGCCCCGCCTGCACGAGCACTCCCGCCTCGCGCAGGCGCCGCGCGACCTCCAGGAAGTCCTCGGGCCGGGACCAGCTCTTGTGGATCGAGCGGAGGCCGTCCGGCGTGATGGACTCGACGCCGACGAACACCGCCCGGCAGCGGCTCTCCGCGAGCCGCGCGGGGAGCGTCGGGTCCGCGGCGAGGTCGGCGACCGTCGTCTGCCCCATCCAGCCCGGGCCGGGCGCGGCCCGCAGGAGCGGCGCGGCCCGGCGGAAGTGGTGCGGGTCGTTCAGGAAGTTCACGTCCACGACCTCGACGAGGCCGTGGTCGTGCTGCCCGAGGTCGCGCTCGACGTCGCGGAGCGCCCGCACGCGCGGCGTCGGGAAGAGCGCCCCCTGCGTGCAGAAGCGGCACGCGAAGCGGCAGCCGCGCGAGAGCTCCACCGGGAAGTTGAAGCGGAGGTAGCGCGAGACGTCGAGGAGCGACCAGTCCGGCCGCGCGGTCCGCTCCAGCGACGGCGGCGCGTCCGCCCGGTAGACCGGGCGCAGCCGGCCGGCGCGGGCGTCGGCGGCGATCGCGGCCGCGAGCCCCTCGACCTCGCCGACGACCACGCTGTCCGCGTGCCGACGGACGAGGTGCGGCGCGATCGTCGGGAACGTTCCGCCCAGGATCACGGGGATGCCGCGCGCGCGGAAGCGATCCGCGATCGCGAACGCGCGCGGCGCGTTGTAGACGTGGCAGGTGACGCCGACGAGGTCCACGTCGCTCTCGTCCAGCTCCTCCACGTTCTCGTCGCACGCCTCGACCTCGAGCCCGGCCGCGGCGAGCTCCGCGCCGACGACCGGGAGCGTGAGCTGCCGGTAGAGCGGCTGGACGAGCGGCGGCTGGACGAGGCGGATGCGCACGGCTCAGCCCGCGGCGGCCCCCGGCGGCGCCGCGGCCGCGGGCGCCTCCGCGCCGCGCCGCGCGAGCCCGAGCTGACCGCGGAAGATCCAGAGCAGGAGGCCGAGGGTGACCATCGCGAGGAGCTCCGTCAGCTCCTCCCAGAAGTCCGACCAGTGCAGGCGCTCGCGGTAGGCGTTCACGAGCAGGTGGCGCAGCGCCGGGTACAGGGTGAAGCCGAGCGCCGCGTAGAAGACCGGCTCGGCGCGCCGGAGCGACCCCGGGCCGCCGCGCAGGAGGAAGGGGAGCGTCGCGAGGAAGAGGAGCGCGCCCAGCACGGGATAGAGGCGCAGCTCGACGAGGTGGTTCAGGATCGGCTCGCCGTAGTCCGCCGCGGAGCCGAACACCTCGGTGCGGAACATCGTCGGGCGGAGCGGCGCGCTGAGCGGCATGAGCGCCACGACCGCGAGCCCGATCACGACCGGGATCATGAGGTCGTGGAGCCCGCAGCGGACCGGATCCCGCTTCCAGCAGCGGCCGCAGAAGCGCTGGATCGCGCAGCCGTGGTCCGGGTCGTCGTAGTGGAGCACCCGGTCCTCCAGCAGGCGCCAGAGCCCCCACGGGACGAGCGCCGACATCGCCACCATCCCGAGCCCGTGGAGGAGCTCGATGGGGAAGAGGAGGCCGGGCCGGTGCAGGTAGAAGTTCGCCGCGCAGAGCAGCTCGCCCACGAAGAACCAGAGGACGCCGTGGCGGAGGAGCCGCAGCGGCGTGGACCCCGCGCGCCGGAGCAGGCGCAGGACGCCGAACGCGAGGATGAGGTAGAGGGGCTTCATCGCGCACCCCGAGGCGCAGGCGACGAGCTGCTCCAGCGGGCCGAGGGCGCGCACCGGGATCGCCGTGTCCACGCCGGGCGGCGGCGACGGCCCCGCGGCGGCGGCGAGGCCGGCGCGCCGCCACCCCTCCATGCCGCCCGCGAGGACGAGCACCTCGTCGCGGTACAGGCTCGCCGTGGGGGCGGCGAGCGCCGCGAGCTTGCCGTGGGCGCAGACGAGCAGGAGCGGCCGTCCCGGCGTCGCCGCGGTCCGGGCGAGGTAGCCGTCGAGCCCGAGCACCGGCACGTTCACCGCGCCGGGCAGGTGCCCGGCCTCGTACTCGGCCGGCTCGCGCAGGTCGATCGCCTCGACCTCGCCCGCCGCGCGCACCGACGACGGCTCCACGGTCCGCGCCCCGGTGGCGCTCGTGAGGAGTCGCTGGCACCCCGCGAGCGCGAGCGCGCCGGCGAGGAGGAGGAGGCGGGCGGTCATCGCGCGCCGATCCTACACCGGGGGCGCGCCGGCCTTGCGGCGCTGGAACTCGACGATCCCGAGCCGCTCGAGGAACCAGCCGCGCGCCCGCGGGAACAGCGCGGCGACCGCGAGGAGCGGCCGCACCGGCATCGAGTTCACGACGATCTCGGGGACGTCGTCCCGGAGCGCGCGCATCACCGCGGCGGCGACCTGCTCGGGGGTGCACGAGCCGAGGAGCCGCGGCGGCGGGATCCCGAACCTCGCGAACATCCCCTCCCCCGTGACGTATCCCGGACAGATCGCGGAGAGCGACACGCCCGTCCCCGCGAGCTCGCTCCGGAGCGCGCTCGTCCACTCCACGAGGGCGGCCTTCGTCCCGCAGTACACCGCCGAGTACGGCGCGCCCTGCTTGCCGCCGAGCGAGGCCATGTTCACGACGTGCCCGCGCCGGCGCGCGATCATCCCCGGGACGACCAGCCGCGCCAGGTGGACGGGCGCCGTGAAGTTCACCTCGACCGTCGCGGCGACGACCTCGGGGTCGAGCGTCGCGAAGGGGCCCTCCGACTCGACGCCCGCGTTGTTCACGAGGACGTCGATCGGCCCGAGGGCCGCCTCCGCCGCCCGGACGAGCCTCGACCGCTCCGCCGCGCGGCCGAGGTCCGCGGCGACGGCCTCCGCGCGGACGCCGCTCGCGCGCGCCGCCGCGGCGACGTTCTCGAGCGCGGCGCCGTCGCGCGCCGCGAGCGCGACGTCCGCTCCCTCGGCCGCGAGCGCCCGCACGAGGTGTGGACCGATGCCGCGCGAGGCTCCGGTCACGAGCGCGACGGCGCCCTTCAGGTGGTCCATGGGTCCCTCCCGCCGCAGAGGATACGCGACCCCCGCCGCGGGAGGGTCCACGTTCGCGGCGTGTCCCGCGACACGCGCGCGCCGCGGCTTTCCGGGCGGCACGGCGCGGAAGCGGCCGGAACCACGGGGCGTCCGCGCGGGCACGCGCGTTGCTCCTTCCCGCCGCCGTGCGCGCGAGGCGGCTCGTGGCGGGGCTCGGCGTCGCGGCGGCGGCCGCCGTCGCCGTGGCCGCGCTCGGCGCCGCGTCCGGGTGGTGGACGATCCACCCGCTCGCCGCGCGCCGGTACGACGTGTGGGGCGTCGACGTCTCGCACCACCAGGGGCCGATCGACTGGGCACGCGTCGCCGGCGACCGGCGGCTCCGCTTCGCGTACGTGAAGGCGACCGAGGGCGGCGACTTCGTCGATCCCCGGTTCGCGGACAACTGGCGAGGCGCGCGGCGCGCCGGCCTCCGCGTCGGCGCGTACCACTTCTTCTCGTTCTGCCGGCCGGCCGCGGACCAGGCGCGCCACTTCCTCTCCGTCCTGCCGCGGGATCGGGACGCGCTCCCGCCCGCGCTCGACCTCGAGCTGGGCGGGAGCTGCGCGCGGCGGCCTCCGCCCGAGGTCGTCGCGGGCGAGGTGGCCGCCTGGCTCGCGGACGTGGAGCGCGGGCTCGGGAAGCGCCCCGTGCTCTACGTCACGGCGGAGACGTACGCGCTGTTCGTCCGTGGCAGGACGATGGCGCACCCGCTCTGGATCCGGGACGTCGTCCGGGAGCCGCGCCTCGATCCCGCGCACGCGTGGGCGATATGGCAGTTCTGGCCCCGCGGCCGCGTCGCGGGGATCGCCGGCCCGGTGGACCTGAACGCGCTGCGGAGCGGCCTCGACGCGCTCGACGTCACGCGAGGTGGCGGAGGCC
>DASSSJ010000223.1:0-6544 GCA_035708485.1 Anaeromyxobacter sp.
GGTGGACGGGAAGACCTACCCGGCCGGCGCGCTCCTCGCGACCCGCCTCGACGACTTCATGGCCGGCCGGCGCGCGCTCGACGTGCTCCACGCGCCGAGCCCGACCACGTCGATCGAGTCGGTCACCTGGACCCGGCACCACCTCGTCCTCGGGGTGCTCGACGACGTGAAGAGCACGCTCACCGTCCTCACCCCCGGCGGATCCTGGGCGGCAGCAACGGCGGGCTCCTCATGGGCAACATGCTCGTCCGCGAGCCCCGCCTGTTCGGCGCGATCGTGCTGCAGGTGCCGCTCCTCGACATGCGGCGGTACAGCCGCCTCCTCGCGGGCGCCTCCTGGATGGCGGAGTACGGCGACCCCGACCGGCCCGAGGACTGGAGCTTCCTCCGGACGTACTCGCCGTACCAGCTCGTCCGCGAGGACGGGCGGTACCCGCCCGCGCTCTTCCTCACCTCGACGCGCGACGACCGCGTCCACCCGGGCCACGCGCGCAAGATGGCCGCGCGGATGGAGGCGTGGGGGCACGACGTCCGCTACTGGGAGAACGTCGAGGGCGGCCACGGCGGCGCCGCGAACAACGCGCAGGCCGCGCGCATGTGGGCGCTCACGTACGCGTTCCTGTGGGAGCGGCTCGCGGGCCGGAGGCCCTGAGCGCGGCGCGCGCCCGTCACCAGCCCATCGCGCAGCCGTCCTTGCGCGACTCGCTCGCGCCCGAGAGGACGCCCGTCTCCGGGTCGCGCGCGATCGCCTGGTACCCGCCGAACGAGAGCGGCGACGCCTCGCGGATGCGGTGGCCGCGGCGCGCGAGCTCGCGGCGGATCTCGTCGGGGACGCCGGGCTCGAGCGCGAGCACGCCGCCGTCCTTCATGGCGGTGCCGGTCGGCTCCGACGAGTCGGTGTGGTAGTAGCGCGGCGCGTCGCCGGCCTCCTGCAGGTTCATGCCGAAGTCGAGGAGGTTCACGATGATCTGCGCGTGCCCCTGGGGCTGCATGTCGCCCCCCATGACGCCGAAGGCGAGCCACGGCTTGCCGTCCCGCGTGGCGAAGGCGGGGATGATGGTGTGGAACGGGCGCTTCCCCGGCTCGAGCGAGTTCGGCCGCCCCGGCCGCAGGTCGAACTGCGCGCCGCGATCCTGGAGGCCGAAGCCCCAGCCCTCGACCGCGTAGCCGGATCCGAACCCGGTGTAGTTGCTCTGGATGAGGGCGACCATCATGCCGTCCGCGTCCGCCGTGACGAGGAAGGTGGTGTCCCCCGCGCCGAAGCGCGGGTCGCCGGGCTCGACCGTCCGCGCCGCCCGCGCCAGGTCGATGCGCGCGGCCCGATCGCGCGCGTAGTCCTTGGAGACGAGCCCCGCCACCGGGACCTTCGCGAACGCGGGGTCGGCGATGAACCGCGCGCGGTCCTCGAAGGCGAGCTTCTTCGCCTCCACCATGACGTGCCAGAAGTCGGGGGAGTCCCGCCCCATCGCCCGGAGGTCGAAGCGCTCCAGGATGTTGAGGAGCTCGAGCGCGGTGATCCCCTGGCCGTTCGGCGGCAGCTCCCAGACGTCCACGCCGCGGTAGCGCGTCGAGATCGGCTCCACCCACTCCGAGCGGTGCGCCGCGAGGTCCTCGCGGCGGAGGAGCCCGCCCACCTTGCGCGAGAACGCGTCGACGGCGGCGGCGATCGGTCCCTCGTAGAACGCGGCGCGGCCGCCCTGGGCGAGCTCGCGGTACGTCCGCGCGAGCGCCGGGTTCCGGAAGATCTCGCCCTCGCGCGGCGCGCGCCCGCCGGGCAGGAAGGTGGCCGCGAAGCCCGGCTTGTCCTTGAACCGCGCGGCCCCGAGCGCCCACGCGCCCGCGATGACCTGCGGGACCGGCGCGCCCTTCTCGGCGAGGTCGACGGCGGGCGCGAGCAGGTCCTTCATCGCGACCCGGCCGAAGCGGCCGTGCAGGGCGAACCAGCCGTCCACGGCCCCCGGCACCGTCCAGGCGTAGGGCGAGTAGAGCGGGATCGTCCCGTCCGGCTCCGGCGGGACGGCCTCGGGCCGGGCCGCGCGCGGCGCCCGCCCGGAGGCGTTGAGCGCGTGGAGCTTCCTCGTCTTCGGGTCCCACAGGATCGCGAAGAGATCGCCCCCCACGCCGCACGAGACGGGCTCGAGGAACCCGAGCGCGGCGTTCACGGCGATGGCGGCGTCCACGGCGGTGCCGCCGCGCTTCAGCACGTCGACGCCGACCTGGGTCGCGAGCGGGTGGGCGGAGGCGATCATCCCGTTGCGCGCGTGGACGACCGAGCGGGTCGCGAACATACGGCCCTCCGAGCGGTTCGCGGCGGCAGCCTCGCCGCAGAGCGCGACGGCGAGGAGCGCTCCGAGGGCGAGCCTAGTCGGGGCGGGGCTCCGCCGCCGCGGCCCGGACAGGGGGCTCACGGCCGGACCTCGCGCCGGACCCGCTCCACGAGCGGCGGCACGATCGCGAGCGCGCGCTCCACGTCGTCCGCGGTCGAGGTCCAGCCGAGCGAGAAGCGGATCGTCGCGCGCGCCTCGGCGTCGGTGAGCCCCATCGCGAGCAGGACGCCCGAGAGCCTCGTCGAGCCGGAGTGGCACGCCGCGCCGGCGCTCGCGCAGAGCCCCTCGAGGTCCATCGCCATGAGCAGCGTCTCGGCGTCGCAGCCCTCGAAGACGATCGACGACGTCCCGGGGAGGCGCGGCGCGCCGGCGCCGTTCACGCGGGCGCGCGGCACCGCGGCGAGGAGCCCCGCCTCGAGCCGGTCGCGCAGGGCGCGGATCCGCTCGGCGTCCGCGGCGCGGCGCGCGACGGCGACCTCGATGGCGGCGCCGAGCCCCGCCGCGCCGGGCAGGTTCTCCGTCCCCGCGCGCCGGCCGCGCTCCTGCTCGCCGCCGAACAGCGCCCCGAGCCGGACGCCGGGCGAGATCCAGAGCGCGCCCGCGCCGCGGGGTCCGCCGAGCTTCTGGCCGGTGAGGAGGACGAGGTCGGCGCCGAGCGTCCGGACGTCCACCTCGATCTTCCCGGCGGCCTGGACCGCGTCGCAGAGGAAGAGGGCGCCCGCCTCGCGCGCCGCCGCCGCCAGCTCCGGGACCGGGAGGATCACCCCGGTCTCGTTGTTCGCCCGCATGGCGGCCGCGAGCGCCACGTCGGGGCCCAGCGCGGCGCGGAAGGCGGCGGGATCGACGAGCCCGCGCCGGTCCACCGGCACGACGCTGAGCGGCGTCTCCGCGCGCTCGAGGGCGCGCGCGAGCGAGAGCACGCACGGGTGCTCGACCGCCGTCACGACGAGGCGCGTCCGGCCGGCGGGCGCCGCGGCGAGCGCGCCCCGGACCGCGAGCGCCGCGCCCTCCGTCGCGCCGGAGGTGAGGACGAGGTCGGCGGGCCGCGCGCCGATCGCGCGCGCCACCTGCTCGCGCGCGCGATCGAGGAGGTCGCGCGCCGCGCGCCCGGCCGCGTGCACCGACGAGGGGTTGCCGAACGCGTCGAGCGCCTCGAGCACGGCCGCGCGCGCCTCGGGGCGCACGGGCGTGATCGCGTTGTGGTCGAGGTAGATCACCAGGCCGCTCCGATCTTCGGGCCAGGCACTTTTCGCGAAGCGAAATGTGCCGGCCCGCTCCTTACGGCCTGCTCCGGGTCATCTTGCCTGTGCGAGCTTCTTCTACACCAGCTTCTTCCCCTTGCGCGCCTTCACGCCGAAGGCGTCGAGGAAGGCGCGCACGACGTCGTCGCGGAGCCGCTTCGTCGCCGCGCCGGACAGGCCTCGCAGGGGGATGCGCGCGCCGGCCATCGTGCCGTGGCCGCCGGCGGAGCCGCCCTTCGCCTCGATGACCTCGCGGATGAGCCGGCCGGCGTTCATGCGCCGGTCGCTCGTGCGCAGCGAGTAGTAGAGCGCGTCCTCGTACTCGCCGAACGCGAGCGACCACTTCACGTCCTCGAGGAACGAGAAGCGCTCGGCGACCTCGGCCACCATGTCGGGCGCGTAGATGTCGGCGAGGTCGCACACCACCGCGTCGCCGTAGACGAGCGCCTTCTCGATCGCGGTGTGGTACAGGCGGAAGTACTCGTCGGGGAGCTTCGGGTGCTCGATCTCCGCGAGCGCGTCCTTGTCGGTCATCGGGAAGAGCCACAGGTACGCGTCCACGTCCTGCTTCGTCGTCTGGCGCCCGAGGTCGCGGGTGTCCGCCTTGATCCCGTAGAAGAGCGCGGTCGCGACCTGCTGCGGGACCTTGAGCCGGCTCGCGCGGAAGTAGTCCGCGACCACCGTGGACGTCGCGCCGATCGGGCCGCCGACGTCCGCGATGGGCGCGAGGTGCGAGTCCGGCCGCTCCGGGTGGTGGTCGATGACGACGTCCGGGAAGTGGCGCGCCGGCAGCGAGTGGTTCCCCTGCTCCGGCTGGGTGTCGACCATGCAGATGAGGTCGAAGTCGTCGAACACGACGCGCGACACCGGGACCACCGGCAGCTTCAGCACGCGGACGAGCGCGCGGTTCTCGGCGCGGCCGACGATGCCGCCGTAGGCGACGATGGCCTCGACCCCCGCGAGCTTCTCGAGCAGGTGCGCGAGCCCGACGCCCGCCGCGATCGAGTCGGGGTCCGGGTTGTCGTGCGTGAGGATGAGCGCGCGCTTGTGGCTGCGGGCGTACTCGATGAGCCGGTCCAGCTTGGCGCGGGTGGACTCCGCGTGGCGCGGGTAGAGCGCCATCCGCGCGGCCCGGAGCGCGACGTGGCGCGATCCGCGGACGCGGTGGTGCGGCTCGTCGGCCGGACGGCGCATGGGGAGGGTCGGCTTCATCGGCGCACGAGGCGGCGGAGCACCTCGATGTTCTCCTTGAAGCGGGACTCCGTCTCGACGAAGCCCGGGACGTCCGCGAAGCGCGGGTCGTTCACGAGGAGGCGGAACGGCCGGAGCCCGAGCGTGCCCTCGCCGATGTGCTCGTGGCGGTCGACGCGGCAGCCGAGCGGGCGCTTGGAGTCGTTCAGGTGGAACGCGCGCACGCTCGACAGCCCGAGGACGCGGTCGAGCGCCTCGACGGTGAGCGCGTAGCCGTCGTCGGTCGCGATGTCGTACCCGGCCGAGAAGAGGTGGCAGGTGTCCACGCACACGCCGACGCGGCGCCGCAGCCTCGCGGGGACGGCGTCGCGCATCGCGGCGAGCTGCTCGAACCGCCAGCCGAGGCAGGTGCCCTGGCCGGCGGTGTTCTCGAGGAGCAGCCGCGCCTTGCCAGGCACCTCCTCGAGCGCCCGCGTCATCGCCTCCCCCACGAGGCGCATCCCCTCGGATTCGTCCTCATGGCTCCCCGGGTGGAAGATGAGGGCGGGGATCCCGAGCCGCTCGCAGCGGCCGAGCTCGTCGGCGAGCGCCTCCCAGCTCTTCCTGCGGATGGCCCGGTCGGACGACGCGCAGTTGATGAGGTACGACGAGTGGGCGGCCACCGGCTTCCCGGTCCGGCGGGCCTCCGTCCGGAAGGCCTCCACCTCGCCGTCCTCGAGCGGCCTCGCGGCCCACCCCCGGGCGTTCCGCGTGAAGATCTGCAGGCAGTCCGCGCCGTCGGCCTCCGCGCGCGCGAACGCCTTCGAGACCCCGCCGGCGATGCCTTCATGGGCTCCGAGGAGCATGGGGGGCGTACCTATACAATGACGGGCCCCCGTGCCGCCACGCTCGGTGGAGCACGGGCACACCGTGTAGGATACGCCAGGGATGTCGGCAGGTTGAGAGGGCCGCGCGGGGCGCGGCCCCCCCTAACGGACGGCTTTCCGCGACCGGGCCGGGGCCTCGCGGAGGAACTTCTCGGCCTGGGAGAGGGCGTTGTCGAGCGCCTCCACCGTCAGGTCCCGGAGGATCGGCTCGGGCAACCGGAGCGACTCGTAGTACCGCTGCCGGTCGGTCGCGTGGATGATGCAGGGCACGCGGAACCCGCCGTTCAGCAGGACGAGGTTCGCGAGGAGCCGCGCCACCCGGCCCGAGTTGTCGGTGTAAGGGAAGACCTGCATGAAGCCGTGGTGCAGCTTCGAGGCGCGCTGGATCGGGTGCGCGTTGCGGAACTCCGCGGTGTCGCAGGCGTCGAGCAGCTTCTGGAGCAGCGCCGGGATCTTCGCGGGCTGGGCGATCTCGTGGAAGTACGCCCGGTGGAGCGGCATGTCCTTGCGGAACTCCGCGCCGTTCTTGCCCTCGGAGCCGGCGACGAGCGTGTCATAGAGCTTGCGGACGAGGGTGAGGTTGATCCGGAGCTTCTTCGCCCTGGCCTCCTCGCGGACGAGGTCGTAGGCGGTCTTGTGGTTCCGGATCTCCTGCAGCGCCGAGACGAACGTCGCGTCCGCCAGCGGCGGGTTGTCGAGCGCCGTGGCGAGCTCGAGGCCCGAGTAGACGACGCCCTCCAGCGCGTTCTCGTGGTGCAGCCAGGACAGCTCGTACCGGCGGAGGAACTCGCCCGTGAGCTCGGGGTTCGACCGCATCCGGTCGGCGAGATCGTCCATCCGATCGTCGATGTCGACGAAACGAGTCCTCATCTTGCCCACTCCTCAGCTGCCCGTCGGACCGTCCGTCAGGACGGCAGCGC
>DASSSJ010000224.1:0-16396 GCA_035708485.1 Anaeromyxobacter sp.
TCGCCCTGGACCGCGGGATCGACGTGGTGGTCGGGTACGGGATGAGCGAGACGGCGCCCATCCTGACGCTCGCGCAGCTCGACCCGGCCGATCTCGCCGCGGACGCCGACGCGCAGGCGGAGCTCCGGACCCGCACCGGGCGCGCGCTCCCGCTCGTGGACCTGCGCGTCGTGGACGAGCGGCTCGCGGAGGTCCCGAGCGACGGCCGCAGCACGGGCGAGATCGTGGTGCGCGCGCCGTGGCTCACGCAGGGCTACCTGAAGGACCAGAAGGCGACCGACGCGCTCTGGCGCGGCGGGTTCCTCCACACGGGCGACGTCGCCTGGCGCGACGCGCGCGGGTTCGTGAAGATCACCGACCGCATGAAGGACCTCATCAAGGTGGGCGGCGAGTGGGTCTCGTCGCTGGAGGTGGAGGACGTCCTCGCGGCGCACCCCGCCGTGGCGGAGGTGGCGGTGATCGGCGCGGCCGACGCGAAGTGGGGCGAGACGCCGCTCGCGCTCGTGGTCCGGAAGCCCGGCCACGACGGCGCGACCGAGCGCGACCTCCAGCACCACGCGCGCGACTACGTGGACAAGGGGCTCCTCCCGAAGCAGGTCGTGACGCTCCACGTGAGGTTCGTGGACGCGATCGAGAGGACCAGCGTCGGGAAGGTGAACAAGCGCGCGCTGCGGGAGAGGCACGGGGGTGGGTGAGGGGGCTCGCGAGCACCCGCCCCGGCGCTACCGCGCGAGCAGCCCCTCCACCACCGCGACGAGGTCCCTGCCCGTCACGTCCGCCGGCTGCATCGCGGGGTGGTACTTCCGCTCGAGGCGCGAGGCCCACCCGGTGACGAGCCCGGCGCGGCGCGCGCCCTCGAGGTCCCACGCGTGCACCGCGATCATGGCCATCCGGCCCGGCGCGAGGCCGAGCGACGACGCGGCGTGCAGGTAGACGTCCCTCGCCGGCTTGTACCGGCGGATCTCGTCCACGCCCATGACGCGGGACACGAGCGGGAGGAGCCCGGCCCGCGCGAGGAGCGCGCGCGTCGCGTCGACGCCGCCGTTCGAGAGCGTCGCGACGGTGACGCCCGCGCCCCGGAGCCGCTCCATGGCGGGGCGCACGTCGGGGGCCGGGTCGAGCGTCGCGAACCCGGCCAGCACGGCGTCCACCGCGGCCGGCTCCGGGGCGAGGCCGCGCTGCGCGGCGAGCACCTCGAGCGCGCCGCTCGCGATCTCGTGGAACGGCTTGAACGTGCCGGTCGCGTCGAGCGCGAACGCGTCGCGCAGGATCCGCGTGAGGAACAGGTCGAGCTCGCCCCCGAGGTCGAGCGCGGCGAGGCGCGGGCGGAGCGGCTCGAGCGGGAAGATCGTCTCGATGACGTCGAAGACGGCGGCGTCCGGGCGGGCCATCGCGGCAAGCATCCCCCGGCGCCTCCGCGGCGGCAACGTCCCCGGGTGGGCGCGGGCCGCGCGTGGTAAGAGACGGACGCATGCCCAGCACCTCCCTCGAGTTCGCGAGCCGCGACGCGCACCGCGCCTGGCTCGAGTCGCAGGCGGCGCTGCCGGACGGCTTCCGCGCCGGCACCGCGTCGTTCGAGTTCGTCCCGGTCGAGGTCCCGAAGCCGGCGCGCATGCGGGTGACGCTGCTCGCGCTCGACCGCCCGACGCCCGCCTTCGCCGTCAAGCTCACGCGCAACGCGCTCCCCGGCGCGCCGGTGATCGTGGGCCGGCGCCGCCTCGACGGCCCCGCGCTCGCGGCGGTCGTCGTGAACAACAAGATCTCGAACGTCTGCGCGCCCGGCGGGGTCGACGCCGCGGAGCGGGTGTGCGCCGAGGCCGCGCGGCTCGTCGGCTGCAGGCCGGAGGAGGTCCTCCCGTCGTCCACCGGCGTCATCGGCTGGCGGCTCCCGGTCGAGGCGATGCTCGCGGCGCTCCCCGCGGCGGCGGCGTCGCTGCGGGGCGGATCGGCGCTCGCCGCCGCGGAGGCGATCACGACGACCGACCTCTACCCCAAGGTCCGGCGCGCGCCGGTGGGGGAGGGGAGCATCGTCGGGATCGCCAAGGGCGCGGGGATGATCGAGCCGAACCTCGCCACGATGCTCGTCTACCTCCTCACCGACCTCGACGTCCCGCGGGCCGAGCTCCGGGCCGCGCTCGACGAGGCGGTCGAGGCGACCTTCAACTGCATCTCGGTGGACTCGGACACGAGCACGTCCGACACGGTCGCGCTGCTCTCGTCGCGCCGCCGGCCGGCGCCGCCCGCGGGCGCCTTCGCGGACGCGCTCGCGCGCGTGTGCGCCGACCTCGCCGAGGACGTGGTCCGCAACGGCGAGGGCGTCCACCACGTCATGCGCGTCTCCGTCCGCGGCGCGCGGTCGTTCGACGAGGCGCGCGGGCTCGGGAAGGCCGTCGTGAACTCGCCGCTGCTCAAGGCGGCGGTGAACGGGAACGACCCGAACGTCGGCCGGCTCGCGTGCGCGGCGGGGAAGCACGCCGGCGCGCTCGGCATCCCGCTCGACCCCGCCCGCGTCACGATGAAGGTCGGCGGCGAGGTCGTGCTCGACGGCGGCGCGATGCGGCTCGATCCGGAGAAGGAGCAGCGGCTCGTGCGCCACATGCGCGCCGCGGAGCTCTACGCGAGCGCGCCCGCGCCGGACGGGATGACCTTCCGTCCTCCGGTGGACTACCCGCCGCACGAGCGGCGCGTGGAGATCGAGATCGACCTCGCGCTCGGCTCCGCGTCGTGTGCGGTGCTCGGGGCGGACCTCACACACGAGTACGTGACGGAGAACGCCGACTACCGGAGCTGAGCCCGGTCGTGGCGATCCGCCCCGGCAGCCCCTGGCGGGGCGTCCCGGAATTCCCCGAACGCGGTGGCCGGGTGGACACAACCCGGTGAAGAGACGTTCGTTTCGAGCGCGGCCGGCGCGGCACGCGGGATGCTCCCAGCGGGGGCACACCGCCCCCGCCCGTCGCGAGGGCCCTCACGAACGGAGTCACTCCATGAAGCTCGTCGCGTTCGTCGCCTCGCTGTTCTTCGCCGCCGCCGTGCTCGCCGACCACCACCAGCCCGCCGCCGCCGCCGCCCCCGCCGCGGCCGCCGCTCCCGCCGCCGCTCCCGCCGCCGCGCCGGCGACGCCCGCCGCCCCGGCCGCCGACAAGGCCGCCGCCCCGGCGAAGGCCGAGGAGAAGGCCCCGGCGAAGACCGAGAAGAAGGCGGCGAAGAAGGCCGCCGCGAAGAAGGCGCCCGAGAAGGCGGCGGAGAAGGCCCCCGCCGCCGAGCCGGCCGCGCCCGCGACGCCCGCCGCTCCCGCCGCGCCGGCCGCGAAGTAGCGTCCGTCCCGCCGCGAACGAGACCGGGGCCGGCTGCGCGAGCAGCCGGCCCTTCTCTTACCTGCGGTATCCTTCGCGGGTCCCGTGTCCCTCCGCCTCCAGCTCACCCTGCTGTTCGGCGCCGTCCTGATCGTCACGATGGCGGTCGCGGCGACCCTCGGCGCGTCCACGGCGCGGCGGGCCGTCGAGGAGGTGGTGGAGGAGCGCACCGTCGAGGTCGCGCGCTCGCTCGTGGCGGACCTGGAGCTCAGCCACCGCGCGCTGCGGACGCTCGACCACGACGCCATCGCGGACCGGCTCGCGGCGCTCATGCCGCTCCACCGCGGCATCCGCCACGCCGAGCTGCTCGTCGCGCGCGGCGCCACGCTCGAGGTCACGCAGATCGCCGCGACGCCGGGCGGCCTCGAGGTCACGACCGACACGCAGCCCGGCCCGCTCCCCGCCGCGCAGGCGGCGTCGATGGCGAAGGAGGAGGACGCGCGCGTCGCGACGGCCGAGATCGCGATCCTCGACGCGCCGAGGCGCCCGCCCCTGGGGCTGCTCCGGCTGGTCGCGGACGTCTCCTACGCCGAGCAGATCTGGGAGCGGGAGCGAACGGTGTTCCTGTGGGTCACCGCGGCGAGCGCGACGCTCCTCGCGATCCTCTTCACGCTGGTGCTCGGCCCGATGCTCGCGCGGCCGCTCTCGCGCCTCGCCGAGGTGATGGGCCGCGTCGAGTCGGGCGCGCTCGACGCGCCGCGCGTCCCCGGCGCGGACCGCTCCGACGAGATCGGCGTCGTCGCGCGCGGCCTCGACGCGATGCTCTCGCGCGTGCGGAACTTCAACGCCGAGCTGCGCTCGCGCATCGACGAGGCGACCGCGGATCTCGCGCGGAAGAACCGCGCGCTCGCCGAGCTGAACGACCTGCTCGTCGCGGCGCGCCGCGACCTGACCGCGAAGGAGCGGCTGGCCGCGCTCGGGCAGCTCTCCGGCACGATCGCCCACGAGCTCGGGAACCCGCTCAACGCGATGAGCGGCCGCGTCCAGCTGCTCGCCCGCGACCCGGCGTGCCCGCCGGAGATGCGGACCGAGCTCGCGGGGATCGAGGGCGAGGTCCGGCGGATGACCGCGATCATCCGGCGCTTCCTCGACTCCGCCCGGGCGCTCACCCCCGCGCCGGAGCCGGTGGACGTGGGGGCGCTCGTGGAGGAGGCCGTCTCGCTGTCGCTCTCCGCCGACGCCCGCGCGCGGCTCCGCGTCGAGCGCGCCGTCCCCGCCGAGCTCGGCAGCGCCGTCACCGACCCGGGCCTCGTCCGGCACGTCCTCACGAACTTCATCTCCAACGCGGTGGACGCGATGCCCGCGGGGGGGACCCTCACCGTCCGGGCGGAGCGCCGCGGCGGGCAGCTCGCGCTCGCGGTCTCCGACACCGGCGAGGGCATCGCGCCCGAGGAGCGGCGGCGCATCTTCGAGCCGTTCTACTCGACGAAGGCGCCCGGCCGCGGCACCGGCCTGGGGCTCGCCATCTGCCGCGAGATCGCCTCGGCGCTGAAGGGGCGCATCGACGTCGAGAGCGAGCCGGGGCAGGGCTCGACGTTCACGCTGGTGGTGCCCGCGCCCGCCTGGCGCGCCGCGGGGTGAGATGACCGGGACGCGCATCTGGGTCGTGGACGACGACGCCGCGAGCCGCGAGCTGCTCGCGCGCATCCTCGCGTCGCGCGGGTGGGAGGTGTCGCAGCTCTCCGACGGGCGCGAGGCGCTCGAGCGGCTCGCGGCGCAGGGCCCGCCCGACCTCGTCGTGTCGGACATCCGGATGGCGGAGGTCGGGGGGCTCGAGGTGACGGAGGCGTTCCGGCGCGAGGCGCCGGACACGCCGGTGATCCTCGTCACCGCCTTCGGCAACGTGGACGGCGCGGTCGAGGCGATCCGCCGCGGCGCGTTCGACTACGTCTCCAAGCCCTACGACGTGGACGCGGTGCAGCTCACCGCCGCCCGCGCGCTCGAGCAGCGGCGCCTCGCGGCGGAGAACGACGTGCTGCGGCGGCAGCTCCGCGACCGCTATCGGCTGGAGACCGCGGTCGGGCGCAGCGAGGCGATGCTGCAGGTCTTCAAGACCGCCGCCCGCGTCGCCGCGAGCGACGCGACGGTGCTCATCCTCGGCGAGTCGGGCACCGGGAAGGAGCTCGTCGCGCGCGCCATCCACCAGGCGTCGCCCCGCGCCGCCGGGCCGTTCGTGCCGGTGGACTGCGGGGCCATCGCGGAGGGCCTCCTCGAGTCGGAGCTGTTCGGCCACGTGCGCGGCGCGTTCACCGGCGCGCAGGCGGCGCGGCGAGGGCTGTTCGAGGAGGCGAGCGGCGGCACCGTCTTCCTCGACGAGATCGGCGACGTCGGCCCGGGCCTCCAGGCGCGGCTCCTGCGGACGCTGCAGGAGGGGACGATCCGGCGCGTCGGCGCGAACGAGGCGATCCCGGTGGACGTCCGCGTCGTCGCCGCGACCAACAAGGACCTCGAGGCCGCCGTGAAGTCCGGCGGGTTCCGCGAGGACCTCTACTACCGGCTCAACGTGGTGACGATCCGGATCCCGCCCCTGCGCGATCGGCGCGAGGACGTGCCGCTCCTCGCGGAGCACTTCGCCGCGAAGCACGGGCGCGGCAAGGGGGCGATCTCGCCGGAGGCGCGCGAGGTGCTGCAGGCGTACGACTGGCCGGGGAACGTGCGCGAGCTCGAGAACGTCGTCTCCCGCGCCCTCGCGCTCAACCCCTCCGGCGTCGTGGTCCCGGCGGATCTCCCCGAGCGCCTCCGCGCCCGCGCGTCCGAGCCCGCCCGCGGCCTGCCGCTGCCGCCCGGCTTCCGGCCCACCCTGGACGAGCTCTCGCGGCGTTACGCCGCCCTCGTGCTGGGCGAGTGCGGCGGGAACAAGACGCGCGCCGCCGAGCTGCTCGGGATCGACCGGAAGACGCTGTACCGGATCCTGGGCGAGGGGGAGTGAGGCTCACCGGCGCGCCGCGCGGAAGCGCACGCCGTCGCGCCACGCGGCGATCGCGCGGGCGTTCGCGCGCATCGCCTCGGCGGGCCCGGCGGCGGTGACGAGGAGGACGTGGCGCCGCGCCACGGCGTACCACTCCCGGAGCCGGAGGGGCTCCCCCGCCGTCGAGGTGCCCTCCGCGTCCACGGCGCAGACGCGCCTCCCGCCGATCCGGGACCTCCTCGCGTCCAGGCGCGACACCTCCCGGAACGTGCCCCGGTAGTAGGACCTCCAGTCGCGGCCGCAGATCGCCGCGAGCGTCTCGGCGGGCCCGTCGTAGTCCTTCGCGTAGAGCCGCAGCGTCCCGCCCGCGGCGGCGCGGCTGCAGCGGAGCTCGGCGAGCCTGAAGCCCTCGCCCGCGCGGGAGTTGGCCTCGCACTCCCACTCCGGCCCCGGCGGCCGCCGGGCGAGGATCTCGCCCCCCTCGGTCCGCAGCGGCGGCGCCGTGCGCGCGGCGGCGGGCGCGGCCCAGAGGAGGAGCGCCGCCGCGAGGACCCCCGTCCGCGCGCGGCGCGGCCGGCGCGCGCCGCCCGCGCCGCGCCCGCGCTCGCGCGTCCGCGCCCGGCTCACCGCGCCTCCATCGCCGAGAGGATCTCCCGCGCCATCTCCGAGGTCTCGCCGCCGCCGAGGCGGTGGCCGCCGGCGTGGAGCCTGACCGTCACCCACGGCAGGTCCGCCAGCTTCGGGCAGAGGCTACCCTTCTCGTCCTCGCCGTGGAAGCACAGCATGCGGACGGCGCCGGCCGTCGCGCGGACGGCCGGCTCGGTCGGGATCGCGCCCGCCCGCCGCCTGCTCGCGAAGAGGTCGACGGCGTGCACCTCGAGCTCCGCGAAGGTGCTCGGCCCGAGCATCGCGACGAGGACGAGGCGCGCGCGCTCGTCCGCCGGCAGGAGGGCCGCCAGGATGGGCACGACGTCCGCGCCCCGCGAGTAGCCGACGAGGACGGTCTCGTCGCGGCCCCACGCGGCGCGGTAGTGGGCGAGGATCCGCGCCGCGTCGCGGACCGTCTCCTGCGGCGTGCGCCGCTGCCAGAAGTAGCGGAGCGCGTCGAGCGCCACGACGGAGACGCCGCCGTCCGCGAGCGCGGCCGCGAGCGCCCTGTCCGCGCCGACCCAGCCGCCGTCGCCCGTGACGAGGAGCGCGATCCGGCGCCCCGGCCGCGTCGAGGGGACCTCGACCACGGGCAGGCCGCCGAGCGGGACGGCGGGGGCCGCCGCGCGCGCCGCGCTCGCGGGCGCCGGCGGAGGGCTCGCGGGCGCGAGCCGCGCGACCGCGTCGGCGATCGCGCCGACGAGCGGCGGCGACAGCGCGTGGCCGGCGCCCTGCACGGTGGTGAGCCGGGCCGCGAGCGCGCGGGCGAGCTCCGCCGCGGCGGCCGCCGGGCAGATCGCGTCCTGCGCGGCCGCGACGACCTCCACCGGGGCGGGCGGCGGCGCGAGGGGCGGCAACGTCCCGCCCTCGAGCGCGCGCGGCGGCGCGCCGTGGGCGCAGAGCTTCACCGGGAGCGGACGGCCGGGGCAGGGGGCCGCGGCGACGGCGCCGAGGAAGGTGCCGGACGGCGCGTTCGACACCGCCGCCCACGCGAGCGCCGCGCCGCGCGAGTGGCCGACCAGGACCGGCCGCTGGTACGACGCGACGCCCCGGAGCTTCTGGATCCGCTGGGCGAGCTCCTCGAGGTCGCCCGCGGGGTAGACGCACCTCCCGGCCGGCCGCGCCGCGAGGTAGGCGGGCGTGTCGATCGCCACCACGAGCGCGCCGCGCGCGGCGAGCGCGGAGGCCGCCTCCGCGGCGGCCGCGTCGACGCCGCCCGCGCCGGAGAGGAGCAGCACGACGCGCGAGGGCGGGCCGGGCGGCGCGTGGACGGAGACCGGGCCGAAGCCGGCGCTGTCCACGCGCGCGGGCGCGGCGGCGAGCGCGCCGGCGAGCAGCGGGGCGAGCGGGATCACTTGCCGACCACCCCCTTCAGTCCACGCGAGCCGAGCGCGGCGATGCTGGCGAGGATCCGCGGCAGCCGGAGGCCGCCCGGCGACGCGAGGAAGCGCGGCCGCCACTCCGGCGCGAACTTCTCCTTGTACTGCCGCAGCCCCTGGAAGTTGTAGAAGTACTCGCCGTGGCGGTAGAGGCGCGCGCCGACCTTGGTCCAGAGCGGCGCGAGGGCGCGGTCTTCCAGGCCCGAGAGCGGGGCCATCCCGAGGCTGAACCGGCGGTACCCCTGGTCCTTCCCCCACTGGATCATCGAGACGAAGAGGAAGTCCATCGTGGACCGCGGCGCGTCCGGGAGGTGGCGCATGAGGTCGAAGGACAGCTCCTCGCGGCACGACGACGTCCACAGGTTCGCGAACGCGACGCGCCTCCCGCCGAGCCTCGCGATCGCCACGGGGCCCTCCGCGAGGTACCGCTCGTCGAAGTACCCGATGGAGAACCCCCGCTCGCGGACGTTCTTCTCGGCGAGCCAGGCGTCGGAGATCGCGCGGAGGTCGGGGAGGAGCGGCGGGACGCCGTCCGCGGGGACGACCTCGAGCTCGAGGCCGTCGCGGAGGCCGCGGTGGTACGACTGCCGCAGGCCGCGCCGCTCGCCGCCCTCCAGCGTGAACCCGTGGAGCGGCACGACGGCCTCCTCGCCGAGCCGGTACAGCGAGAGGCCCAGGTCGAGGTAGCGCGGCAGCGAACCCGGTCCGACCTGGTAGAAGCACGCCCACCCGTGGTGACGGTCCGACAGCTCGCGGAACCGCCACGCGAGCTCGGTCGCGGCGCGGTCCGGGCCGCCGGGATCGCCGAGCGCGACCCAGCTCCGCCCCTCGATCGCGTACATCAGGAACGCGTCGCCGTCGGGCGAGAACAGGAGCGCCTTGTCGCCGACGAGGGCGGCGTGGGCGAGCGACTCCGGCGCGCGGTCCACGAGCGGGCGCGCGCGCGCCAGCTCCGCCGGGCCGGGGAGCGACGGCGCCGGCGCGCGCGGCCGGAGCAGCGCCGCGACGCCGTACAGCGCCACCGCCGACACGGCGAGCACCGTCGCGCGCAGGAACCGCGGCACCTGCGCGTGGAACGCGAACTCGAGGAGCGCGTCGCGCGAGTACTCGACGTGCCGGTACGCGAACTGCCCGATCCAGACGGACGCGGCGAGGATCGACGCGACGCCGAGGAGCCAGGACGGGCCGAGCGGCTCGCCGAGGAGGGGGCTCCGCCGGTAGAACTGGCCGCGGAAGGGGAGCAGCGCGAGGAAGAGCACGAGGAGGATCGTCGCCTCCTCGTAGTCGAGCCCCTTCGCGATCGAGGCGATCGCGCCCGCGGCGAGGAGGGCGAGCGCGAGCACCCACGCGCCGTCGAGCCGCCGCGAGAGCGCCCGCGCGAGGAGCAGGAGCCCGATGCCCACCAGGCTGCCGACGAGGTGCGACGCCTCGAGCACCGCGAGCGGGATCGCGCGGCGCAGCGCGTGGAGCCGGTCGTTCTCGGCCGGCGTGGCGCCGGAGAAGAGGAGCACCGCGCCGGCGAGGACCGCGCCGCCCGCGGCGAGCCAGGGGACGACCGGCGCGAACGACGCGTGCGCGCCGCGGAGCACGCGCCCGACCTTCTCGCGCCGGACCACGAGCTCGTTCCCCACGAGCATCGCGAACGCCGCCAGGAAGGGGACGAGGTAGTACACGACGCGGAACGCGACGAGGCTCGAGAGGGCCTCCGGCGCCGGGACGGACGGCGTGAGCGCGGCGAGGACGATCGAGTCGAACACGCCCACGCCGCCCGGGATCTGCGAGGCCAGGCCGCCGATCTGCGCCGCGATGAACAGGCCGAGGAAGGCGGGGAACGAGATCGCGGCGCCGGACGGGAGGAGCAGGTACAGGACGAACGCCGCGAGCGCCCAGTCCGCGGCGGAGACGACGACCTGGGCGGACGCGAGCGCGAGGCTCGGCAGCCGGAAGGAGAGGCCGCGGACCGACAGCTCCCGCCCGCGCGCGGCGAGGACGAGGTAGGCGGCGGTCGCCGCCAGGGCGAGGACGCCCGCGCTCCGGGCGACGGGCTCCGGGAGTGGCCCGGGGGCGCCGGCGAGGAGCGCGATCCCGGCGAGGGGCAGGAGGCCCGCCCAGAGCTGCGCGGCGGTGAAGGCGACGATCCTCGCGATGTCGGCGGAGCCGAGCCCCCACTGCGAGTAGAGGCGGACGCGGACCGAGCCGGAGGAGAGGAGCGACAGGCCGACGTTGTTCCCGAACGCGTACGCGACGAACGAGGTGAAGACGACGCGCGACGCCGGCAGTCGCTTCCCCGCGTAGACGAGGGCGAGGAGGTCGTAGGCGGAGAGGAGCAGGTAGTCGGCCGCGGTCGCCGCGGCCGCCGCCCACAGCGCCGCCCGCGGGATGCCCGCGAGGCCGCGCTCGAGGTCGCGGAAGTGGAAGCCGTGCAGCTCGCGCTCCAGGGCCCACCCGGCCGCCACGAGGAGCACGGCCGGGAGGGCGACGAGCGCCGCCCGCTTCACGTTCGCCGCGACCTGCACGGGGCGATGAGAGTGCCAGACGGGCCCCCGTGTCCACGGCCGGGAAGGGCCGCGCGCGCGGGCGCGCGGCCCGGCTCGCGTGCCGACTCGATCGCGGCAGCTACCGCTCGAGATCCGAGGGGAGGTCGCCCGCGCTGCGGCGCTTCCCCTCGTCCTCGGCGCGCCGGAGCTCGTCGGGGTGCTCGTCGAGCTCGCGCGCCGCGCGCTCCGCCTCCTCCTCGACCTTCCCCCGCCGCAGGTGCTCCTCGACGCCCTTCCGGTACCCCTCCGCGGCCGTCCGGCTGCCCTCGCCCTCGACGCCCGGCCGTCCCGGCTTTTCGCGCTCCGCCATCGCTCGCCTCCCCGCGCCGAGCCGGCGGAGCATCCTCCGCAGCGGTCGCACGACGATCGTTCCGACGATCGCGGCGGCGAGGACCGCGGTCCCCGCCTCGCGTGCCCACCGCTCGCGGCTCCAGCGCCGGCCCATGCCGCAACGGTGGCGCGGGCCGAGGCGTCCTGCCCGCCCGCGGCGCCGCGGGGGCGGCGCCGGGGCGGGGGGCGGCGTCGCTCGCCGCCCCGTCAGCGAATGCCCGCCGGGTCCCTCGGCGCGCGGCCGCGCCAGCGCTCGAGGAGGGCGGGGAAGTCCCACCACGCGACGTCCGCCGGGGGCGGCGACGCGCCGTCCCAGGCCGTCGGGCGTCGCGGGTCGCCCGGGCCGGGGACCACGAGCGAGCCGACGAAGTCACCCTTCTCGTAGTTCGGGAACCGGAGCACCGGCATGAGGGCGAGCTTGCGACCCGCGCCGTCGCCCGAGACGACCTCGATCGTGACGTCGCTGATGTTCGGGCCGAGCGACGAGCCCTGCCAGCGCCCCGTGTCCTCCCAGAGGACGTTCAGGAGCCGGAGGCCGTGCCGCGACGCGAGCGCCTGGGCCTCGCCGTCGGAGACCGTCCCGGCGACGCGCTGGACCACGGCGTCGTAGGCGGCGGGGGCGGGACGCGGCTGCGGGGCGACCTGAGCGGGGCTCTGCGCGGCGAGGGCGGCGAGCGTTCCGGCGACGGCGAGCGTCTTCATGGTTCCTCCGTGGGGTTCGTCCACGGGGAGGAACGGGCGAGCGCCCGGATGGATCTGCGCGGACGCCGCGCGCCGGGCGCGCCGCGGCGGCCGCGTGCGCCGGGCGGCCGTCCGGGGCCGCGCGCCGGACGGGACGCGCCGAGATCGCCCGTGATCACGGGCCCCCACGCCGGCACCGGCGCTGCAGGCGCGTCGCCCCATGTCCCACACCGTCACCTTCCAGGAGATGGCGCGCGGGTACGCGCGCCAGGGCGCGGCGGCGTCCTGCGCCGCGCAGGCGTGCGCGCTCGACGTCCGCGCCGGCGTCGAGCCGGCGCTCCGGGCGGAGGCGCTCCGGCGCGGCGCCCGCGGGCTCCGGATCGCGGCCCGGCTGCTCGCGCAGCTCGCGCCGGACGTCGGGGTCGCGCCGTTCCGGCCCACGGGCCTCCGCGGCGCGATCGCCGCCGGCCACGTCGCGCTCGCCGCCGGCCGGCTCGCCCAGGCGGAGCTCGTCGGGAGCGGCGCGGCCGAGGCGGCGCCGCGGAGCCCCGCGGGGCTCAGGCTCGTCGGCCAGGCGCTGTTCGCGCAGGGGAAGTTCGCGCTCGCGGTCCGCGCCCTGCGCGGCGCGCTCGCCGTCGCTCCGGACGAGCCGTTCACGCGCGCGCTCCACGCGGAGGCGCTCTGGTTCGCGGGGGAGCGCGAGGCGGCGCGCCGCGCGCTCGCGTCCGCGCGGGGCGCCGCGGGCGGGCCGCTCGGGGCCGCGCTCGACGCGGCGATCCGGTGCGGCGCGCTCGACGGCGCGGGAGGCGGCGGATGCGCGTGAGCGGCCGCGCCCCGGCCTCGCGGCAGGCGCCGGCCGGAGCCGGATCGCGCGGCTTCGCCGAGGCGCTGCGGCGCGTCCGCGATCGCGCGGCGGGCGGGGCGCGCGACGCGGCGGCGCGCGACGCCGCCGCCCGGGCCGGCCTGGCGCGGCGGAGGTCGGCGGACGGCGAGGACGCGCGGCTCGCGGGGCGGCGCGGCGCGTTCCGCGACGTGGAGCGCGCCGGGGAGGCGGGGCCCGCGCCGGCGGCGGCGCACCGCGCGCCGTCCGCGCCGCCCGCGGACGTCGCAGGGGCCGCCGAGCTCCGGGCGGTCCTCCGCGCCCTGCCGGTCGCGATCGAGGCCGCGCGGGTGCGCGACGGCGCGCCGCTGTCGCTCTCGCTCGGGCGCGCGCTCGAGGTGGACCTCCGCGCCGCGGCGGCGGGCGTCGAGGTCGTGCTCCGCCCCGACCCGCGCCTCGCGCGGGCGGCGGCCGCGGAGCTGCCTGCGCTCGTCGCGGCGCTGCGGTCCCGCGGGATCGCGGTCGCCCGCGCCGAGGTGCGGCCGAGGGCCGAGCGCGCGGACGCGGGCCGGCGCGTTGACGTCTCCGCGCCCCTCCGCTAGAACCGGTCCTCCGGCACGGCACCGTCGCCAAGTGGTAAGGCAAGGGTCTGCAAAACCCTCATTCCCCGGTTCGAATCCGGGCGGTGCCTCCAACCCTCTCCCGCCTCGGCCTCGCCGTCACCTTGCGGCCGTGGGGGCGGCGCAGGACTGCGCGCGCGCGTTGCGCTCGGCGTCGCTCGCGCGCTCGTCGCACTCCCGCGCCTCGCGGCCGGAGCGCTCGCAGGCCTTCATGAACTCGGAGCGGACCTGGAGCGCCTCGCGCCAGCCGGCGGCGATCTCGTCCTCCTTCGACGCGTCGGGCCGGCCGGTCGCCGCGGCCTGGGCCTCCGAGCCGCACACCTTCTTGATGCTCGCGGCGAGGAGCTCGAGGACGTCCGCGGCGAGCCCCGCGGCGAGCTCCTTCTCGTAGGCGTCGCGCTCGTCGAGGCACTTCGTCTTGGCGAACTCGGCCGTGCACTCGTCCACCGTCGTGCGCTCCTCGCGGCCGAGCCGGTTGCAGGCGGTGCTGACCTCCTTCTGCCAGCACTTCTGGAACGCCGCCTCCGCGGGGCCGGCGCGCGCCGGGGCGGAGGCCGCGGCGGCGAGGACCACGGCGAGCAGCCGGGGGGCGAGGCGGCGGGCGTCCATGCGGAGCCGCGAATTCTACACGAACACCGCGCGTGCGGCCCACGCCGGGCAGTCCCCGCGCTCGCACCCGCGCACACACCGCCGCGAGGCGCCGCGCGTGGGCCATGCCCCCGAAGGTGCGTCGGCCGGCCGCCGCGCGGCACCCGGGCGGCGGGCGGGCGGCGCGACGGCCGGCGAGCGGGCAGCTTGGCGCGCGGCCGCGGCGGCGTTAATGGAGCGGCGTGGCCTCGCAGATCTGCCAGTACTGCGGCGTCGATCTCGACGAGACGCCTCCCCGGCACGAGGTCGGCTGGCTGTACGGCGTCGAGTGCGCGCGGTGCCGGCCGGAGGTGCGCCGCTCGCTCGTCCTCGCCCGGCGCGAGCGCGTCCGGAGCCTCACCTGCCCGACCTGCGGCGTCGAGATCGCGCCGGCCGAGGACCACCCCGACGTCCTCGTCGTGAAGGAGATGACCTACGAGGTCTGCGCCGCGTGCGGCGAGCGCTGCGGCGTGGCGGCGATGCGGAAGATCCGCGACGTGAGCAACGGGACGATGTGAGCGGCGCGTCAGCGGGCGCCCGGGTCGCCGCGGCGCCGTCTCCTGGAGTCCCGCGCGACGAAGCCCGCCACGGTGGCGGCGCCGGCCACGAGCCAGACGACGCCGAGCGGCCACGCGGAGCGCAGGATCCAGCAGGCGATGGCCGCGATCACGAGCGGGGCGAGGTGGCGGACGCGCGGGAACAGCCGGCCGACGAGCCAGCCGAGCGCGACGACGCCGAGGGCGATCGCGGCCGTGAACGCGAGCACGAACAGCAAGAGCCGCGTCGTCTCGGATGCGGTGAACATGCCGGGCCTCCCGGACCGCCGGGTCCACGGCGGATCGGAGGCGCCGGCCGCAGATTCGTGACCGCGGCCGTCGATCAGCCGCGCCGCTCGCGGCCGAGCTCGGCGACCGTCCTCGGGCCGCGCCCCGGCGTGCGCACGTGCTCGTCGAGCCAGCGCACCGTCTCGAACAGCGTCTCCTGGGGATCGCGCGCGGCGAACCCGAGCTCCCGCGCCGCCTTGGAGGAGTCGCAGTACCACCACCGCTCGCCCATCTCCGCGGAGCGCGGGTCGAGCGGCGTCTCGGAGCCGCGCCAGGCGTGGAGCTTCTCGAGGAGCCTCGAGCCGGCGACGTTCACCGCGGTGGGCAGCGTCACCCGCGGCGCGCGGATGCCGGTGAGCCGCTCGAGCCGGGAGAACAGCTCGCGGAAGGTCATGTTGGCGCCGCCGAGCAGGTAGCGCTCCCCCGGGCGCCCCCTCTCCAGCGCCGCGGCGAACGCCGCCGCGGCGTCGCGCACGTCCACGAAGGAGAGGCCGCCCGTCGGCATCGCCGGGATGCGGCGCTCCATGAACTTGAAGACCACGTCCGTCGAGGAGAGGCGCGCGTCGCCCGGCCCGAGTAGGAGCGACGGGTTCAGGACGACCACCGGGAGGCCGGTGTCGCGGTGGATCCGGAGCGCCGCCTTCTCCTGGTAGATCTTCGACAGGTAGTAGGGCCAGCTCCCCACGACCGAGATCGGGTAGTCGTCCTCCTCGGTCGCGACGCGCTCCGCGCGCGAGACGGCGATGGTGCCGGACGACGACGCGAGCACGACGCGCTTCACGCCGCGCGCCGCGCACGCCTCGAGGAGCCGCCGCGTCGCCTGGACGTGCAGGTCGTACATCGCGACGGGGTCGTCGGGGTCGAACGAGACCTGACCCGCCAGGTGGAACACGGCATCCACGCCGTCGAGCGCGGCCGCGGTCGCGCCCGCGTCGGAGAGCGGCGCGCGAACGACCTCCGCGCCGAGCGCCTCCGCGTCCGGCGCCGCCGACCGCTGGACGAGGCGCAGGCGGTGCCCGCCCGCGGCGAGCAGCGGGACGAGCGCGGAGCCGAGGAAGCCCGTGCCCCCGGTCACGAGGAGGTTCACGAGTCCTCCGGCGGCTTCGCGGAGAGCTTGCGCCTGCGGGGCTTCTCGCGGCGGGCGGGGACCGCCCCCTCTCCCTGCGGTCCTCGCTCGGGGAGGGGGGACTCGGGGGGAAGCGGACCTTCTTCGTCGGCCGCAGCGGCGCCCGCGCTGGCGGCGGCCGCGAGGGCGGAGGCCAGCGTCGCGGCCGCGGTCGGGGTCGGGGTCGGGGTCGCGGTCGGGGTCGGGGTCGCGGTCGCGGTCGGGGTCGGGGTCGCGGTCGGGGTCGCGGTCCGGGCCGCCGTCGCGGCCGGGATCGCGGTGGTCGACGACGTCGCCGCCGCCGTCACCGCCGCCTCGATCGTGTCCGCCGCACCCTCGGCGCGCCTCTCCTCCGCGGCGTCGCGGAGCGCCTTCACCGCGTCCTCCATCACCGCGGTCGCGGCGCGGTACGCGTCGCTCCGCGAGAGACCGTCCGTCCGGCGCCGCAGCTCCGCCGCCGGGATCGGCGGCCC
Source organism: Anaeromyxobacter sp. (assembly GCA_035708485.1). Taxonomy (GTDB): domain Bacteria; phylum Myxococcota; class Myxococcia; order Myxococcales; family Anaeromyxobacteraceae; genus Anaeromyxobacter. The sequence continues at coordinate 16,306 of DASSSJ010000224.1, forward strand.
GAACCGGATCTCGAGCGGCGTCCTCCTCGGCACGGCCTTCCCGGGCGGCAGGGCCTCATGGGTTCCGGAGATCCAGGCGGGCAGCACGTCC
>DASSSJ010000225.1:0-30719 GCA_035708485.1 Anaeromyxobacter sp.
GTCGGGGTCGCAGCCGCGGTCGGGGTCGCAGCCGCGGTCGGGCTCGCAGCCGCGGTCGGGGTCGCGCTCGCCCGCGCGGCGGGCGGGGCCGCGCCCTGCGCCACCGCGGCCCGGGGCGCCGGGATGAGCTCCCACTCCGCCCCACGCGCCGCCACCTCGCCCGCGCCCGCGGCGACCGCGAGCACCGCCACCCACACCGCAGCCGGCATCGACCTACCTCGGCCCGGGCGGACGCCGCCCGGTCGCTCGCACGCTGCGGAGCGGCGCGGGCGGCGGCCAGCCGCCGAGGGGGGGCGCGCCCGCCGGGGTTTCCGGTCGGCGGCGGCGGGCTTCACCGCCGCGTCACGCGATGGCCCCGCGCGCGCCACGTCCGGGTCGCACCCTCGCCGTCGCCGCGCCGCGGGAATGCGATCGGGCCCTCGCCCGTTCCCCTCCCTCACCGGCGGTGAGGAATGCGCCCGGGCGCTCGCCAGTTCTCCTCCCCGTCGCCGCCGGGCGACCGGCGGGGGGGTGCACCCATGGCGAAGGAGGCCGAGCATGTTCGAGGGCGTGAGGGACGTGGGGTTGGCGCTGGACGGGGCGGCGAGCCGGTGGTTCAGGCGCGCGGTGGACCTCATCGTGAAGCTGCTCGTGCCGCTCGCGATCGTGGCGCTCATGATGGGGATCGCGCGCGTGTTCCTCGACCTCGGGAGCGTGTGGCGCACCCCGAGCATCGCGGCCGCCTTCGACGTGCTCGTCACGGACATCCTCTCGATGTTCGTGGTGATCGAGCTGCTCAGGTCCATCGTCGAGTACTTCGAGGTGCACCGCATCAAGATCACCTTCATCCTCGACGCGGCGCTCGTGTTCGTGCTGCGCGAGGCGATGATCGGCCTGTACAAGCACTCCCTCCACGCGACCGAGACCGGCGCGCTCGCGCTCCTGCTGCTCGTGCTCGGCGCGCTGCGGATCGCGGCGGTGCGCTTCTCGCCGGAGCGGAGGATCCACCATGCGGGGTGAGGCGCTCGCGGCGTGGCTCCGCGGCGGAGCCCTCCCCGCCGCGCGGGCGCGGATCGCGCGCGCGATCCGGGCCGCCCGGCGGCACCCCGAGGCGGTGCTCGCCGCCACCCTGGTCGTCGGGGTGGTCGTCATGATCCTGCACTGGTCGTGACGGCCGCGCGCGCGGCGCGCCGCGGGGTGTGGCGCCGCCCTCACCCGCGCGGCGCGTAGACCCGGTAGTCGATCTCGGGGAAGATGTTGTCCTTCTGCTCGACGTGGCCGAGCCAGCCCTCGTCGATGCGGCCCGAGCGGACCTGGTCGTGCAGCCGCGTGAAGCGGAGCACGTGCTCCTTGGTCCGCCGGATCGCGTAGTCCACCATCGTCCCGGTCTTCATGATGAAGGCCCAGTCGGACGACTGCGCGAGGAGGAGCTCGCGCGCGGCCTGATCGAGGGCGCGCCGCTCGAGCGGCGTCGGCTCGCGGTAGTCGCGCGCGAGCGCGATCATCCGCTCCGCCGCCTTGTGGAGGTGCCGGTAGATCCAGTCGTTCGACCCGTCCAGCCACACGCCGGCGTAGCCGCCGGCGCCCCACGAGCAGAGCGGCGGCGTCGCGAGCTGCTGCTCCGGGTTCTCCCGGAGGTAGTCTCCGGGCGTGGCGAGCCGGAAGACGCGCTGGTCGAACGCCGTCTTGCGGACGAGGTAGTCGATGAACGTCGGCCCCTCGTACCACCAGTGACCGTACAGCTCGGCGTCGTACGGCGAGATCACGATGGGCCGCACGCCGGCCATGCGCGACGAGAGGTGCTCGATCTGCCGCTCGCGGTTGAACATGAAGTTCGCCGCGTGCGCCGCCGCGCGCTCGCGCGCCCGCCCCGGGTCGTACGGCTCCTTGTGGGCGGTCTTGCCGGTGATCCGGTAGTACTTGATCCCGACGTTCTTCCGCTGGCCGGTCGGCTGGATGTACGGCTTCACGTAGTCGTAGTCGAGGTCCCAGCCGACGTCCCGGTAGAACTCGCGGTAGTCGGGATCGCCCGGGTAGCCGGACTCCGCGCTCCACACCTGCATGGACGACTCCGGGTCGCGCCCGAAGGCCGCCGGGCCCGTCCCCGTGTAGATCGGCGCGTACACGCCGAAGCGCGGCCGCGGGGTCGCGTCGGTGATCCCGTGCGTGTCCACGTAGAAGTAGCGGATGTTCTCCTCGGCGAGGAACGCCTCGAGCCCCGGGTAGTAGCCGCACTCGGGGAGCCAGATGCCGACGGGGTCCTTCCCGAAGTGGCGGCGGTGGTTCGTCGCCGCGACGGAGATCTGCGCCCGGACCGCCTCGGGGTACTGCTGCATCAGCGGCAGGAAGCCGTGGGTCGCGCCGCAGGTGAGGATCTCCAGCCGGCCCGCGTCGTCGAGGCGGCGGAAGGCGCCGACGAGGTCGCGGTGGTAGCGGTCGTTGAACAGCTGCCGCAGATCGCGGAACTCGTGCTGGTAGTGGAGCGCGAGGCCGTGAAACGTCCCGTCGTTCCGGGTCCGGTGGACCTCCTTGTCGGCGAGCTCGCAGAGCGCGTCGAGGCGGCGCGCGTACCGGCCCATGAGCAGCTCGTCGCGGAGCATCGCGACGAGCGGCGGCGTCATCGTCATCGAGATGCGGAACGGGACGTTCTCGTCGGCCAGCCGGTCGAAGGCCTTGAGGAGCGGGAGGTACGTCTCGCTGATCGCCTCGTACAGCCAGTCCTCCTCCAGGAAGTCCTCGTACTCGGGGTGACGCACGAAGGGGAGGTGCGCGTGCAGGTGGAGCGACACGTACCCGAGGACGTCGCGGGTCATCGCTCCTCCCCGCCGCCCTGCGGCCCGGGCGTCGTGCCCGGCGACGAGGTCGGGGAGAACGGGCGCCCGCCCATCCCGCCGGCGCCCCAGCTCGAGCCCTGGAAGCGCCCCCAGTCGGAGAGCCGCGCGAGCAGCGCGCGGGCCTCGTCCGAGAACGGGGCGCCGCGGTGGCCCGGCCCGAGCAGCCGGCCGAGGGGCATGTCCCAGGGGATGCGGACGAAGCGATCGTCCACGATCGGCGACGGGCCGACGGGCGGCAGGCGCACGGGGTTCGACGAGCGCACGAGCCGGTCCCGGCCGCGCCAGTCGATGGCGTGGATCTCGGCGCGGTACGTGCGGCCGGGCTCGAGGTCGTGCAGGTACCAGCCGCGCGACTCGAGCGCGAACTCCAGCGTGCGGAGCCTGCTCCACCCCTCGCCGGCGTCGACGAAGAGCCACAGCTGCGCGCGGCCGTGGTCGAGCCCCTCGAACGCGCGCGCGGTCGTCTCGTGCGACAGGTCCCAGTACAGGAAGAGCGACGTCGGGTCCCGCGGCAGCGCGACGAACGCGTCGTCGCCGTAGCCCCACGGCAGATCGCCGAGGCCCTCCTCGTACTTGGGACCGCCGACGCCCTCGGGCTCGCCGCGCCACGGCGCGTCCGCGCCGGTCTCCGCCATCGCGTGCGGCGCCTCCCGGACGGCCTCCTCCCCCCGGACGCGCGCGACGAAGTGCCCCTCCGGGTCGAGGCGGCCCTCGCCGGGCCGCGCGCCCGGCCGCCGCGCCGCCTCGACCGCGCCCGCCGCGGCGCCCGCGGCGACGGCGGCCGCCTTCCGGAGCCTGCCGCCCTTGCCGCCGCCCGCCGCGCCCTTCGCGGCGCGCGCGCCCTCCGCCGCGCCCTTGCCCGCGCGGACCGCCGCGCGGACCCCGGCGCGGGCCGCCTTCGCGACCTCCTTCACCGCGCGGACGGCCTTGCCGGCGGGCTGCGCCTCGCCGGTGCTCGCGGCGCGCGCACGCGCGCCCGGAGGACGGGCGGGCTCGCCGGCCTCGCCCGCCTCGAGGGCCGCGATGATCTCTCCCTTCGTCTTCAGCCGGGAATGACCGGGACCGAGCTTCTTCCGCGCGAGCTCGCGCAGGCTTTCCAACGTCATCTTCTTGAGATCGGGCATGGCTCGGGTTCAAGAACCAAGAGGCGCGCTGAGCGTCAAGCGGTTTCGCGGGGTTTGAACGGGGGGTGTCCCTCCTGCGCGGGGCAACTCCGACGGATCGCGTCTGCTAGGCTCCAGGGTTGCAACGACGGGGGGACCTTGCAGGAACCGGGCTCGCCTAGGACGGATCCGCTCGCGTGCGCGCGCTGTGGCGAGCACCACGCCGCCGGCGCGCCCTGCCCCCGCCCGCCCGCGACCGTCGCGCTCGGCGGCGACGCCGCCGCTGCCGCGCCGGCGGACGAACGGGCGCGCCCTGGCGACGCCGATCCCCTGATCGGTGGCCAGGTCGGCAGCTTCAAGATCGTCCGGCTCCTCGGCCGAGGCGGGATGGGCACGGTGTACCTCGCCGAGCACCCCGTCATCGGCAGCCGCGTCGCGGTGAAGTTCCTCCACGAGTCGATGGCGTCGGATCCGGCGATCGTGTCGCGCTTCTTCGACGAGGCGCGCGCGGTGAACCTGATCGGGCACGAGAACATCGTCGGGATCTACGACCTCAGCCTGCTCGCGCCGGCCCGCTACTACTTCGTGATGGAGTACCTGGAGGGGGAGACGCTCCAGGCGCTGCTGCGCGACGGGCGCCCGCTCGATCCGCGCGTGGCGATCGACGTCCTCGTCCAGGTCTGCGAGGCCCTCCAGTGCGCGCACGAGCACGGCGTCGTGCACCGCGACCTGAAGCCGGAGAACGTCTTCCTCGTCCGGCGCCGCGGCAAGGCGCACTTCGTCAAGCTCGTGGACTTCGGGATCGCGAAGCTGCGCGGCGCGAGCGTGCCGGGCCGCACGCAGGCGGGCTTCATCGTGGGGACGCCGGAGTACATGTCGCCCGAGCAGTGCGACGACGGCCCCATCGACGCCCGCACCGACGTCTACGCGCTCGGCGTGATCGCGTTCGAGCTCGCCACCGGGCGCCTCCCGTTCCGGGGCGCGACGGTCGCGCAGCTCCTCCTCGCGCACCTGCGAGAGCGGCCGCCGCGCCCCTCCGAGCTCGCGCCGGTGGATCCCGCCTTCGAGCGGGCGATCCTGCGCGCGCTCGAGAAGGACCCCGCCGCGCGCTTCCAGGACATGGAGGCGTTCGCCGGCGCGCTGCGCGCGGTGGCGTCCCCCGCGAAGGCGGCGGCCTCGGCGCCCGCCCCGACCGCGGCGGCCGCGACCTCGACCGCGGCCTCGCCCCCGCCGCTGGAAGGCCTCGCCGTCGAGGTCGCGCTCGCGGGCGGGGCGCCGGCGCGGACGCCCGCGGTCGAGCTGACCCGCGGCGGCCTCTTCCTGCGCGCGGACGGCGCGCTCCCGCCGCTGCGCGCGCGCCTCCGCCTCGCGCTCGCCCACCCCTCGCTCCGCTCGCCGCTCGAGCTCGAGGCGGAGGTGGTCCGCCACGTCTCCGCCGCGGAGGCGGCGGCCTGGCGGATGACGCCGGGGTACGCCGTGCAGTTCGTGTCCCCGCCGCCCGAGGCGCGCGCGGCGATCGGGGCGCTGGCGGACGAGCTCAGGCGCGAGACGCCGGCGCCCGCGCCGCCCGCCTCCCCCGCGGAGATCTCGGACCGGCTGGCGGCGCTCGAGGCGCGCCGCGAGTCGCCGTACGCGTTCCTCGCCCTCGAGCCGGACGCGGAGTTCTCCGACGTCCGCCGGTCGCTGCGCGCGATCCGCGAGGAGCTGGAGGCGGTCCGCGCGCGGCCCCGGGCCGCCGACCACCCCGCCCGCGCGACGGCGCTTCTCGCGCGGCTCGAGGGCGCGCAGGACGCGCTCGGATCCCCGGCGGCGCGGCTCCTGCACGACGCGCGGGCGGGCAACTTCGCCGGCGTCGCGCGCTGCGTCGCCGCCGGCGTCCCGGCGGCGCTCGTCGAGGCGCGCCGGCGCGAGCTGCTGGCCGAGTTCCCGGCGCGCGGCGACGAGGCGCGGCGGCAGCTCGCGCGCGCCGAGGTGGCGCGCAAGCTCGGGAACGCCGGGGCCGCGCGCCGGGCGTACGAGGCGGCGCTCGCGGCGGACCCGCTCGACCTCGAGGCGCACGCCGCGTTCGCGGCGTTCTCCCGCCCCGCGGCGGGGCGTTGAATTCCCGCGCCGGCAGGACGTCCCTGCGACATGCGCGCGGCTCCGAGGGCGTCCGCGACGAACGGGTCCGGCCCGCGCGACGGACCGGGTAGAATCCCGCCGCGATGACCGCGCTCCTCCCCGCCGCCTTCCTCGCGCTCGCGCTCGTCGCGCCCGGAGGCGGCGCGCCCCCCGCCGCCCCGCGGCCCGCGACGACCGTCGCGCCCGCGGCGGCCCCGCCCGCCGCCCCGACCGCGCCCGCCGCCCCGGCCGCGCCCGCCGCCCCGGCCCCGCCCGCCGCCCCGCCCGCGACCGACGCCCCGGCCGCGACCACCGCGGCGCCGCCGGCCGTGGCACCCTCGCCCGAGGCGCGCCTCCTCGGCGACGACGCCGGCCGGGCGGTGCCCGGCCCGGCCCGCCGGTACCAGGTCGAGAGGGTCCGGGTCGACGGCCTCTCGCACGTGCGCGAGGCCGAGGTCCGGCGGCGGCTCCTCGTCGCGGACGGCGAGGTGCTCGACGAGGAGAAGGTGCTCCTCTCCCGCCTGCGGCTCCTGCAGCTCGGCTGGTTCTCGCGCGTCGAGACGCGGGTCGAGCGCGGCTCGGAGCGGGGGCTCGTCGTGCTCGTGTTCCAGGTGGCGGAGCGGAACACGATCCTGATCACGGACCTCGTCCTCGCCGCGACGGAGGCGCAGCCGCTCTACGGTGGGTTCGGGCTCTCGCAGCAGAACTTCCTCGGGCGCGGGCTCGGGCTCTCGGGCGCGTTCGTCTACGGCGGGACGCCGAGCGACCGGCCGCAGGATCCGGAGCGGTTCGCGGTCCGGGCGAGCTTCTTCGCGCCGGACGTGGAGTTCCCCGGCTTCCGGCACGGCCTCGTGCTCGGCGGCATGGTCCTCTTCCTCCACGGCGAGGAGCTCGTCTGCGGGGACCCCGACTGCGACGCGTACCCCGACGTCGGGACCGCGCCGGTCATCCGCTACGACCGGCTGGCCGGCGAGGTGACGGTGGGCGGCCGTCCCGGTCCGTTCGAGCGGATCCACGCCACGTACCGGTACGAGCGGCTCGACGCGAGCCGCGCGGGGTCCCCGCCGCCCACCGAGGACGCGGGACCGCCCATCCTGCTCGGCGAATCGACGCTGTCGGCGATCACCGGCACCTGGGAGATCGACACCCGCGACGACTTCTTCCTGCCGCGCGAGGGGTTCCGCGCGATCGCGCAGGTGACGTTCGGCTCGAAGCTGCTCGGCAGCGACTACGAGTACAGCCGGTACCGGCTCGAGCTCGACACCTCCTTCGGCCTCTTCGGCCGCCCGCTCAAGCTCCAGGCCGTGCTCGGCGCCGCCCAGGGGTCCCCGCCCTTCTTCGAGCGCTTCTACGCGGCGGACTACTCGTACTTCGCGGTCGGCCCGGCGCTCGCGCGCGCGCTCGAGCTCAACTTCTCGACGGACGCGCGCTACGACCAGTTCGTCTCCGGCGTCGGCCTCGAGTACGCCGTGCCGCTCTGGGCGAGCTCGGGGTTCTTCCGGCGCGGCTACCTCGCCCTCGGCGCGCGCGGGATCTACTCCACCGAGACGCTCGGCGGCTCCCGCACGACGTTCTCCAGGTCGCCCGTCTCGGCCGAGCTGGCGGTCCGCTTCGACACCCCCGTCGGCGTCTTCAACGCCTCCGTCGCCTACTGGCTGGACATCGCCCTGTGATCCTCCGCCGGATCGCCCTCGCCGCGCTCGCGGCCCTCGCCCTCGGCGCCGGGACGGCGGCCGCGGCGCCCGTCGCGCTCGCGCCGCAGCTCGCGGCCCGCCGCGGCCGGCTCGTGGCGACGGTGGACCTCTCGGCCGCGTTCCCGGCCACGCTCGAGCGGGAGCTGGGGAACGGCCTCACCAACGTCGTCGCGGTCTACGTGGCGGTGGTCCCGGCGCGCGGCGGGGGCCCGGCGCTCATCTACGGGCGCGTGGTGGAGATCCTCTTCGACGTCTGGGAGGAGGCCTTCTCGGTCACGGTGAAGGACCCGCACGTCCCGCAGGGCGTCCGGTTCGTCCTCCCCGACTTCGCCGCGCTGCGGCGCTTCCTGTCGCAGGAGCGCGATCTCGACCTCGGCCCGGCGGCGCTCCTCCCGCCCGGCGGGTTCGTGGTGGAGGCGCGCGTCGAGGTGAACCCCGTCTCGAAGGAGCAGCTCCAGCGCACCCGCGAGTTCATCGCGAGCCCCGCCGGCAGCGCGCGCGGCGGCGGCGGCACGCGCAGCGTGCTCGGCGCGATGGCGAGCTTCCTCCTCCGCGAGCCCGATCCCGGCTCGGACGTCGTCCTCTTCCGCTCGCGCCCCTACGGGCCGGGCGAGGTGTCGGCGCGGTGAGCGCGCCGGACCGCCGGATCGCGGCCCGCCTGCGGACCGCCGCGGCGGCGCTCCGCGTCTCCCGCTTCGAGCTCACCATCTCGTTCTTGCTCGTCTTCGCGGCGACGGTCCCGCTCGCAGGCGCGCTCTACCTCGCCCGCACCCTCGCCGAGGACAACCTCTCGCTCGGGTTCGACCCGCGCGTGGTCGAGCGGCTCGAGGCGATCCCGCTCCTGTACCGCGACCTCTTCCAGGCCCGGAAGCAGCTCTACGCCGAGCAGACGCGCGAGATCGCGCGCGACCTCCCCCGCGATCCCGCGCGCGCCGGGGCGGCCCTCGAGGCCGCGATCGCGCGCACGCCGCGGCTCCGCCGCGCGGCGTGGATCGGCGCCGACGGCCGCGTCCTCGCCGAGGCCGAGAAGCCGCTCTCGGAGGCGGAGGGGGAGTGGCGCGAGGCGCCCGCGCGCGTGGCGCTCCCCGGCGGCGGCCAGCTCGACTGCTCGTTCGAGATCGAGGCGCGGTACTTCGCGGAGGTGGACGAGGCGCGCGAGCTCGCCGAGCTCGTCCAGGGCGTGGACGCGCTCCGCGCCGAGGTCCGGCGGAGCTACGTGCGCTCGTTCGGGGTGTTCCTGGCCGGGATCGCGGCGCTCGCGGCGGCCTTCGGCATCCTCATCGCCCGCCGGATCACGCGGCGCGTGTCGAGCCTGGTCGCGGCGGTCCGGCGGCTCGCCCGGGGAGACCTCGACGTGCAGGTCGACCCCGGGCGCGCCCACGACGAGGTCGCCGGCCTCATCCACGCGTTCAACGCCATGGTGCGCGAGGTGCGGGAGAGCCGCGACCGCATCGTGTACCTGGAGAAGATCTCCGGGTGGCAGGAGGTCGCGCGCCGGCTCGCCCACGAGATCAAGAACCCGCTCACGCCGCTGAAGCTCGCGTTCCAGCAGCTGGAGGCGCGCTGGCGCGCCTCGGAGGTGCGCGAGCTCGACCCGGCGTTCGGCGAGCGCCTCGCCGAGGCGGGCGAGGTGGTGCGCGACGAGATCGGCACCCTGCAGCGGCTCGTCGACGAGTTCTCGGGCTTCGCGAAGCTGCCGGAGGTGAAGCCGGAGCCCGCCGACCTCGGCGAGTTCGTCGAGGACTTCCTCCGCACGAGCCCCGACGTCGGCGAGTCGGCCGACGTCGAGGTCGTCAAGGCGAGCCCCGCGACGCCGGTCGCGCTCGACCGCGCGCTCATGCGCCGGGTGCTCGCGAACCTCTGCGCGAACGCCGTCGAGGCGTCGCGCCCGGCGCGGGCGCGGCTCCACCTCGGCGTCGCCCGGACGCGCGACCGCGCCGTCCTCACGGTCGCCGACGAGGGACCCGGCATCGATCGCGCCGCGCGGGACCGGATCTTCGACCCGTACTACACGACCAAGAAGACCGGCACCGGCCTCGGCCTCGCCATCGTGAAGAAGATCGTCCTGCAGCACGGCGGCGAGATCCAGGCCGGCGATCGCCCCGGCGGCGGGGCCTCGTTCTCCCTCGCGCTGCCGCTCCGCGCGCAGGCGTAGCGCCGGCCGCGCGGCGCTCGCCCGGGACGCCCCCGCGCGCCGGGCCTCTGCTACATTCCCGGCCATGGCTCACGATCTCGGCGGAAGGCTCGCGCTCGTCACGGGCGCGACGAGCGGCTTCGGGCGCGCGACGGCGGAGGCGCTCGTCCGGGCCGGCGCGCGCGTCGTCGCGACGGGGCGGCGCGGCGACCGGCTCCGGGAGCTCGCCGCGCGCCACCCCGGCAGGATCCACCCCGTGGTCCTCGACGTGCGCGACCGCGCCGCGGTCGAGGCGGCGATCCCGGCGCTCGCGGCGGAGTGGCGCGCGATCGACGTCCTCGTGAACAACGCCGGGCTCGCGCTCGGCCTGGAGCCCGCGCAGCGGGCGTCGCTCGACGAGTGGCAGACGATGATCGACACGAACTGCGCCGGGCTCGTCACGATGACGCGCGCGGTGTTGCCCGGGATGGTGGAGCGGAACCGCGGCCACGTCGTGAACGTGGGATCGGTCGCCGGCACCTACCCCTACCCCGGCGGCAACGTGTACGGCGCGACCAAGGCGTTCGTGCGCCAGTTCACGCTCAACCTGCGGGCCGACCTCGCCGGCACCGCGGTGCGCGCGACGTCCGTCGAGCCCGGGATGGCGGAGACCGAGTTCTCGCTCGTCCGCTTCCAGGGCGACGCGGCGCGCGCGGCCAAGGTGTACGAGGGCGTGACGCCGCTCTCCGGCGACGACGTCGCCGAGGCGATCGTCTGGGCGGTGTCGCTCCCCGCGCACGTGAACGTGAACGCGATCGAGCTCATGCCGGTCCAGCAGGCGTTCTCGCCGTTCACGATCTCCAGGAAGACGTCCTGAGCGGCCGGCTCGCGCCGCTCCCACCCCCCGATAGGGATTGTCGCACCGGGCCGCCCTCGCGCGTCTGTAGGGGTGAGGGACGCGGTGAATGGAGGCGGCGCCCGGAGCGTCGAGACGGCGTATGCGCGGCACGATCACGGCGAGGGAAGTCTTCCGGCACGGCGGCACCATCGTTCGCATCTGGGGGCTCGGGTGCTACGTCGCGTGCCTCCGGGCCGCGCTGTCCCGCCGGCCGAGCACGTTCCTCGAGGTGCTGTGCCGCTGCGGCGTCGTCCAGCCGGGCGGGCGGGCGGGGTGACGGTGGCGCCGGATCGCGTCGTCGCTCCCTGAACGACGCGGCCGCGCCCGGAGCTGCCGGGCTCGGCCGCGGGCTCGGGCGAACCGGGGTGCCGCCGAGGGCCTAGAAGTCCACGTCGCCCGGCGCGGAGACCGGCCAGCCGATCTCGTCGGCGAGCGGCTGCAGGTCGCGCCGGAGCTTCTCGAGCGCGCGGATCTCGAGCTGGCGCGCGCGCTCGCGCGAGAACCCGAAGTGCTGGCCGAGGTCGCGGAGCGTCTCCTTGCCGTCGCCCATGATCCGGGCGGCGACGATGTGCCGCTCGCGCGGGTCGAGGCGACCCATCGCCTCGGCGACGCGGCGGTGCACGAGCGTCTCCTCCTCCACCCGCGCCAGCTCCTCGTCCTGCGGCTCGCTCTCGCCCGCCGTGAACTCGAGGTGCGTGCTCGTCCCGTCGGCGACCGGCGCGTCGAGCGAGAGGTCCCGCCCCTCCATCCGCTGCTGCATCTCGACGACGTCCGACGCCCGCACGCGGAGCTTCTTCGCGACGAGGTTCACGTCGATCCCCTCCTGGTCGAGGCCGGCGCCCGGCGAGAGGCGCTCGATCTCGTGGCGGGTGCGCGCGAGGGAGAAGAACAGCTTTCGCTGCGCCTGCGTGGTCCCGATCTTGACGAGCGACCAGGACTTCAGGATGTGGTTCTGGATGTAGGCGCGGATCCACCACACCGCGTACGAGATGAGCCGGATCTCCTTGTCCGGGTCGAACTTCTGCACGGCCTTCATGAGGCCGATGTTCCCCTCCTGGATGAGATCGGCCATCCGCAGCCCGTACGAGCGGTACTCGAACGCGACCTTCACGACGAAGCGGAGGTTCGCCTCGACGAGCTGATGGCCCGCCCGCTTGTCACCCTGGTCGCGGAACTGGCGGGCGAGGCGCCGCTCCTCCTCCACCGTGAGGAGCGCGACGCGGTTGATCTCGCGAAGGTACTGGTCGAGCGTGCTGCTCGCGATGGTGGCTCGGCTCATCGTTCCTCCTGGCTGCGGGGCCCCGCCCCCCGCGCAGCAACGGGCGTGCCGTCTCGGGGGATCGCCGGGATCCGCCGCTCGGTGCGGGTTCGCCGCGCGTGCAACCCCGCCGGCGAAGGCGCACTCTGTAAGAACGACGCCGAGCGTTCGGTAAGCGCGACAGGGGCGCCCGTTCGCGGGGCTCCCGGACGGGAGCCCTGGCGGGCGTTTGACGCCCCGTGAGGGCCTTTCGGCGCGGCTCGGGCGCCCGATAGATCGCCGCCTCGCCGCGCTCCCCGCGCACGCCGGAGGTGGGACGTCATGCACCCGCTCGCTCGCTCCCTCGCCTGTCTCGCCGCCTCGATCCCGCTCGCCGCCTCCGCGCAGGGCAAGCCCGTGCAGGGCCAGGGCGGCAAGACCGAGCTGACCTGGTACGGCCACGCCGCGTTCGTCCTGAGGACGCCGGGCGGCACCGTCCTCGCGATCGACCCGTTCCTCGGGAACCCGACGTCGCCCGACAAGGACGCGGCGCAGAAGCTGGGGTAGGCAGAAGCTGGGGTAGAAGGAGGCGTGCCCGGCTTCGACGCCGTCTCCTCCCGCTACGCTCGCGACTCCACCGTCCAGCGCACGGCGGCGGAGGTCCTCCTCCGCCTCGCGCCGGTCGGGCCGCGCGACGACGTCCTCGACGTCGGCTGCGGGACCGGCGCGCTCGTCGCCCGCGTGCGCGCGCTCACCTCCGGGCGCGTCGTCGGCGTCGATCCGTCGGCGGGGATGATCGCGGCGGCGCGGCGTGACGCGCCGCCCGGGGTGGCGCTCGAGCGGCGCGCGGCCGAGGACCTGCCCTACCGCGCCGAGTTCGATCTCGCCCTCTCGAACTCGGCCCTCCAGTGGTTCCACGACGTGGCGCGCGCCCTCGCCCGCGTCCGCGCGGCGCTCCGCCCCGGCGGACGCGCCGCGATCCAGGCCCCGGCGACCCGGCTCTACTGCCCCGAGTTCGTGGAGGCGATGGAGGACGTCGCGCGCGATCCGCGCACCGCGGCCGCCTGGGCGACCTTCCGCAGCCCGTGGTTCTTCCGGGAGTCGGCGGACGCGTACGCGGCCCTCCTCGAGGCGGCGGACCTGCGGGTGAGCGTCGCGCGGGTGGACGAGCTCGTGGCGCGCGAGACGCCCGAGGGCGCGCTGCGCGTCTATGGCTCCGGCGCGGCGCAGGGCTACCTCGACCCCGACTGCTACCCCGCGCCGCTGCCGGCCGGCTTCGCCGACGCCGTCCGCGACATCGTCCGCGCCGCGCTCGCGCGCCGCGCGGGGGCGGACGGCCGGCTCGACCTGCGCTTCCGGCGGGTGTTCCTGGTCGCGCGCGCCGCGTGATCCGGCCGCGGACGGACGTCCGCACACCGGCGCCCGCCCCGCCGCGCGCCCACGCCGCCTACCTCTTGAGCCGGTCGGACAGCTCCCTCACCTCGCGCCGCAGCCGCTCGACGAGCTCCTTCGTGTCCTTCGCCGCGTCGCGAGCCGCGTTCGAGGCTTCCCTCGCGTCGTCGGCCGCGTCCTTGCCTTCCTCGGCCTGGCCGCGCGCCTTCGACGCCTCCTGCCGCGCGGACGACGCCTCCTGCCGCGCGCGGTCGGCCTCCTGGCGCGCGGCGGCGGCCTCCGCGCGCGCCGCCCTCGCGTCCGCGGCGGCGGCGGCGGCGGCGGCCTTCGCGGCCTGCACCTCGAGCATCAGCGGGTCCGGCGGGGGCGGCGGCGGGAGCTGCGGCTGCCCGGCGGCGGCGAGCGGGGCCGTCAGCAGGAGCGTGAGCAGGACGGCGGCGGCGAGGCGGGCGGGCATGGCGGCTCCGGCGCGAGGGTCCGGCCCGAGTGTACGCCACCGCGCGCCGGCTCGGCCGTCCGGCGTCGGTGGCGTCACGCGCCCGCGGGCGCCCGCGCCCCGCGCTCGATCCTCCGTCGCGCGCTCCCCGGCGCGCTCCACTCCACCAGCGCCGCGCCGTACGGCACGAGCGGCGGCACGCGCAGCACCGCGGGGCGGGCGCCGGTCACCACGCGCGCGTCGGCGCGAGGAGCTCGGCCGCACGGAGGAGGCCCGCCCACCTGGAGGCGGAGCGGCGTGCGCGCGGAGGACCGGCCCCGCGCGCGGCGGGTCATTCCCCGGCGCGGGCCGCGGCGGCCGCACGGGGGCCCGCGCGCTCGCCCGCCCCGCCGTCCCCGCCGCCCCCGGCCGTCGCGCTGGACGCACGGCGCAGCTCGCCGAGCGCCCGGACGAGCGCGTCCACCGCGGCCCGCCCGTCGCCGACGGCCGCGCGCGTCTCCGGGTCCTCCGCGACGAGGCGGCCGCCGCGCAGGGCGTCGTCCAGCCAGTCGAGGTTCGCGCGGATCGCGGCGATCGGGCCGGACATGTGGTGCGCCGCCGCGGCGGCGCGCGACCCGGCCGCCGCGAGCGGCTCGGCCTCGGCGCGCCGGCGCTCGCTCGCGGCGAGCGCCTCCACGGCGCGGGCGCGCTCCTCCGCGAGCGCGCGCTCCGCGCCGCGCGCGCGCTCCTGCAGGACGCAGCCGAAGATCGCGAACGCGCCCGCGAACGCGGAGCGGACGGCGACCGCCGCCGCGTCGAGGGCGGGGAGCCCGAGCGCCGCGCCGACCGCGACCGTCCCGGCGAGGGACGCCGCGGCGGCGACCGTCGCGACGCGGCGGTCCGGCACGAGGAGCGCGGCGAGCAGCGGCGAGGCCACGAGGTACGAGATCGCGCCGGTCCCCGAGAGCCGCTCCGCCCACGCGATCGCGGCGAGCGCGCCGATGGACGCGAGCGCGGCGACCGACGCGGACAGCGGCAGCTGCCGGTCGCGCGCGCGGAGGATGCACGCCGCGAGGGCGAGGAGCGCCCCCGCCGAGACCGCGCGGGCCGCGAGGATCACGCCGAGGTCCGGGCCGCCCCGCTGGACGTCCGCCGCGCCGAGCAGCAGCACGCCGCCACCGGCGACGACGGCCCCCATCGCATGCGCGCGCGTGCTGACCTGCATCGCCCCCCCGGTGGCCGCGATCATATGCGCCCGATTACACGGTCCGTCATGTCCCCCGGGTGTGGCTCGTCCGCCCGGGGGCGGCCCGGCCGCGCACCGCCGCGGGCGCGGGCGCGCCGCGGGCGCTTCACGCGCGGTACCGGTGCGCCGCGCGCTCGGCCGAGCGCGTCGAGGACGGTGAGGAGCTCGTCCACCCTGTGCGCGCAGGTGTGCCGCGCGCGCACGCGCTCGAGCCCGCTCGCGGCGAGCGCGGCCGCGACGCCGGGGTCGTGGAGGATCGCGCGGAGGTGCCGGCGCAGCTCGCCGCCGTCGCGCGCGACGAGGTGGTCGCTGCTGCGTCCCCGACCGCCGCTCCGCGGCCCTCGCCTGGCCGGGGCACGCCCGACGGGCGACTCGTGACGAACCACGAGGCGTACCGGGGTGCGGCGGGGAGATGAAAGAACCGCCAGGGGGCCGCGCGCGCGGCTGCCGGCCGGGCCGCGCGTCCCCAGGTTGTGATCCGCCCGGTACGAGGCGGGCGATCCATGGACGGCGAGCTGATCTGGCCCGGGCGCCCCTTCCCGCTCGGAGCGACCTTCGACGGCGAGGGGACGAACTTCGCGGTGTACGCGCGCCACGCGGACGCGGTCGAGCTGTGCCTGTTCGACCCCGGCGAGCCGGCGAAGGAGGTCCGGCGCGTGAAGCTTCACGAGAAGACCGGGCACGTGCGGCACGCCTACCTGCCCCACATCCGGCCGGGCACGCTCTACGGGTTCCGCGCCCACGGCCCGTACGATCCCGAAGGCGGCCTCCGCTTCAACCCGTCGAAGCTCCTCGTCGACCCGTACGCGCGCGCGATCTCCGGCGAGACCGACCTCTCCGGGCCGATCTTCGGGTACCGGCCCGGCGCCCCCGAGGGCGACCTCGCCTACGACGACCGCGACAGCGCGCCCTCCGTGCCGCGCTCGGTCGTCGTCGGAAACCACTTCGACTGGGGAGACGACCGGCGCCCGGCCCACCCGTGGCACCGGTCGATCATCTACGAGGTGCACGTGAAGGGGTTCACGGCGCGCCACCCCGAGGTCCCGCCCGAGCTGCGCGGCACGTACCTCGGCTTCGCGTCGACCGCCGCCATCGACCACCTCGTGAAGCTCGGCGTGACGGCGGTCGAGCTCCTCCCGGTCCACGAGTTCGTCGACGACCCGTTCCTCGTCGCGAAGGGGCTCACGAACTACTGGGGCTACTCGACCCTCGGCTTCTTCGCGCCGGAGCAGCGGTACGCGCGCGGCTCGCGCGGCGAGCAGGTCACCGAGTTCCGCGAGATGGTGAAGGCGCTCCACAAGGCCGGCATCGAGGTGATCCTCGACGTCGTCTACAACCACACCGCCGAGGGCAACCACCTCGGCCCGACGCTCTCGCTGAAGGGGCTCGACAACCCGACGTACTACCGGCTCGGCGAGGAGTCGCCGCGCCACTACTGGGACTCGACCGGCTGCGGGAACTCCCTCGACACCACGAACCCGTGGACGCTGAAGCTCGTCATGGACTCGCTCCGCTACTGGGTGGAGGAGATGCACGTGGACGGGTTCCGCTTCGACCTCGCGGTCACGCTCGGGCGCGACCCGGTGCTCTTCGACGAGGCGTCCCGCTTCCTCGCCGCGGTGCACCAGGACCCCGTCCTCGAGCGCGTGAAGCTCATCGCCGAGCCGTGGGACCTCGGGCCGGAGGGGTACAAGGTCGGCGCGTTCCCGGTGCGCTGGTCGGAGTGGAACGGCCGGTACCGCGACGTCGTCCGCCGGTTCTGGAAGGGGGACGAGAACCTCGCGGGCGAGCTGGGGTACCGGCTCACCGGGTCGGCCGACCTCTACGAGGCCGCCGGCCGGAAGATCTTCGCGAGCGTGAACTTCGTCACCGCGCACGACGGGTTCACGCTCCGGGATCTCGTGACCTACAACGCGAAGCACAACGAGGCGAACCGGGAGGACAACCGCGACGGGACCGACGACAACCACTCCTGGAACTGCGGCGTGGAGGGCGAGACCGACGACCCCGCGGTGAACGCCCTGCGCGACCGGCAGGTGCGCAACCTCCTCACGACGCTCCTCGTCTCCCAGGGCGTGCCGATGATCGCCGCCGGCGACGAGATGGGGAAGACGCAGGGCGGGAACAACAACGCCTACTGCCAGGACGACGAGATCAGCTGGCTCGACTGGGAGCTCGACGACCGCCGGCGCGCGCTGCTCGGCTTCACGCGGCGGCTCGTCCGGCTGCGGCTCGCCCAGCCCGTGCTGCAGCGGCGCCGGTTCTTCCGCGGCAA
Source organism: Anaeromyxobacter sp. (assembly GCA_035708485.1). Taxonomy (GTDB): domain Bacteria; phylum Myxococcota; class Myxococcia; order Myxococcales; family Anaeromyxobacteraceae; genus Anaeromyxobacter. The sequence goes on from DASSSJ010000225.1 coordinate 17,287, forward strand.
GCAGATGTGGGACTCGTCGCTGAAGGACCTCGCCTGGTTCCGGCCGGACGGCACGGAGATGACCGAGGAGGACTGGCAGAAGCCGTTCGCGCGGTCGGTCGCGTTCCTCCTTGGCGGGGACGCGATCGCGACCCCCGACGAGCGCGGCGAGAAGATCGTGGGCGACACGATCCTCGTCCTGCTCAACGCCTGGCACGAGCCCGTCGAGTACGTCCTCCCCGAGCTGGAGTGGGGCCAGGAGTGGGAGGTGCTCGTCGACACGGCCGGGGCGAGCGACCACAAGCGCGACCTCGTCGCGGCCCGCCGCACCCTGAAGGTGGAGGCCCGCTCCACCGTGGTCCTCTCGCGGCCGGCCGCCCGGTAGCCGCGCCGGGCGTGCGCTTCGTCACGGCGCCGGGGCGTCCGCCCCGGTAAGATGCGCGGTCATGGACGGGTCGCGTCAGGTCATCCTCGTCGTCGACGACGAGAAGAACATCCGGCTCATGCTCCGGCGGACGCTCGAGGACGAGGGCTACGCCGTGGTCGAGGCGGAGAGCGCGGAGAAGGCCCTCGAGGTGCTCGGCGCGGAGCCGGTCGACCTCGGCGTGTTCGACATCCGGCTCCCCGGGATGGACGGCCTCACGCTCCTGTCGAAGGCCCGCGAGCTCTGGCGCGACCTGCCGGTCGTCGTCGTCTCCGGCCACGCCGACACGAGCGACGTGGTGGACGCCATGCGGCGCGGCGCGACCGACTTCTTCAACAAGCCCGTCGAGCGCGACCGCGTGCTCGTGTCGGTCAAGAACGCGCTCGACCGGCGCGCGCTGGAGACCAAGGTCCAGACGCTCTCCGCGCGAGAGCGGCGCTTCGACGACGAGATGCTCGGCGACAGCCCGGCGATGCGGAAGCTCCGCGAGGACATCGGGAAGGTCGCGCCCACGAGCGGCCGCGTGCTCGTGGTGGGCGAGTCGGGGTCCGGGAAGGAGCTCGTCGCCGCGGAGGTGCACCGGCTCTCGAAGCGCGCGCAGGGGCCGTTCGTGAAGGTGAACTGCGCCGCCATCCCGAGCGAGCTCATCGAGTCCGAGCTGTTCGGGCACGAGAAGGGGTCGTTCTCCGGCGCGGCGGCGCGCCGGCGCGGCCAGTTCGAGGTGGCGCACGGCGGGACCCTCTTCCTCGACGAGATCGGCGACATGAGCGCGTCCGCGCAGGCGAAGGTGCTGCGCGCGCTCCAGACCGGCGAGATCACCCGCGTCGGCAGCGAGCGGGCGATCTCGGTCGACGTGCGCGTCGTCGCCGCGACCAACAAGGACCTCGAGGCGGAGGTGCGCGAGGGGAACTTCCGCGAGGACCTCTTCTTCCGGCTGAACGTCGTGCCGATCCGGGTGCCCGCGCTGCGCGAGCGGCTAGAGGACGTCCCGCTCCTCGCCGAGCGCTTCTTCCAGCTCGCCGCGCGCGAGAACGGCGTCCGGCCGAAGCTCGTGGACGCCGCCGTCTACGAGAGGCTCGGGTCCTACCGCTGGCCCGGGAACGTGCGCGAGCTCCGGAACGTCTGCGAGCGGATGATCATCATGAGCGCCGACCGGATCGGGCTCGCCGACGTGCCCGAGAGCGTCGGCCCGCGCGCCGCCGCTCCGCCGCCCGCCGCCGGCGCCGCCGACCTCTCCAAGTACGGCGAGGTGCCGCTGAAGGAGCTCCGCGATCTCGTCGAGCGCGACTACATCCTGAAGAAGCTCGAGGAGCACGACTGGAACATCACGCAGGCCGCCCAGGCGCTCGGCGTCGAGCGCACGAACCTGCACAAGAAGATCAAGCAGCACGGGCTCTCGCGGGCGGGCCGCGGCGGCGCGGCGCCGGCGGCCGCGGACGACGGCGAGGAGGACGACGCGTAGGACGCGGCCCCGCCGGCCGGTCCGCGTCGGGGGGGCGCGGCCCCGCTCAGCGCCCCGGGCTCCCCGCGCGCGCGGCGGCGTCCCGCAGCACCCGGAGCCCCGCGGCGGTCCTGTCGCGGCTCGCCTTCTGCTGCGGCGTCGCCTGCGCCTCCCAGGCCGCGTCGTACGGCTTCAGCTCCGCCTCGAACATCCGCACCAGCACGCCGAGATCGACGTGCGCCGGCGGAGGATCGACGACCCACCACCGCCTGCCGTCGTGCCTGAGGCGGAGCACGAGGCGCTCGATCCCGGCGCTCTCCCGGAGCTCGAGCAGCCGCCCGGACTCCGCGACCTTCGCGTACTCGACGGTCGCGAAGCCGGTCGCGCCCCTCACCTGCACGTCGAGCACCCGGTGCGACGTGACGGCGACGAACGGCTCCCGCACGGAGTCGAAGAGGAGCCCGGTGTCCGGGATCTCCTCGGAGCCTTCCGGCGGCTGGACCTCCTTCATCCGCTCCGGCGAGAGCTCGGAGAGCTCGTACCGTTCGGCCCGGCCCTGGAGATCGCTCGTCACGAAGTCGGAGACGAGCGCCCGGGCCTGCCGCTCCGTCGGGCTGGACGATCCGGGCGCCGCGGCGGCGAGGCTGACCGCGAGGGTCGCGACGGGCAGGAGCGGCATCGCGGCGAGCGTAGCAGGTCGCGCCATGGGACCGCGCCCATCTTCCCGCCCGATACCGGTCACGGCGGCACGTGCGTCGCGCGCTCGCCGACCCCGACCCCGACCCCGACCTCGACCTCGACCTCGACCCCGACCTCGACCCCGAGCCCGAGCCCGACTGCGAGCCCGACCCCGAGCCCTGGCGCGACCCCGACCTCGACCGCGACCGACGCTCAGGGGAACGGCGAGACCGGCAGCGGCGACGGGCAGGCGGTCTCGAGGCCGTAGTTGCAGGACGTCTCCGGCGGAACGGGCGTACACGAGAAGTTGCCCGGGTCGTTCACGTAAACGAGGCACGCGTCCGCGCCCCAGCACTGCGTGAAGCTCCCGGTCGCCCCGCCCGACCCCTGGAAGCCGACGTCCGCCCGCCCGGCGCCCTCCGCGTCGTAGCGCGTCCGCACGTACAGCACGTTCAGGCTCGCGTCCCGGAACGCGAAGTCGAAGACGCCGCTGCCGTCCGACCAGCCCGCGTGCTGATACGCGAACTGCACCGCGCCGAACCCGTCGGCGCCGAGCACGAGCTGAAGGAGCGTGGGATCCCCGGTCCGATCGTACCCGACGCCCATCTGGCCCGGCGGCGTGTCCGGGTCGTTCATGCCGAGCGCGTGCAGCGCGTCGAACTCCAGGACCAGCCAGCCCTTCCCGCGGGACGCCGACCCGCCGTCGAACGCGCCCCACAGGATCGCTCTCCACGTGTCGGTTCCCTTCCAGCGCGCCTCGAAGGCGTAGGCGTAGCGGGCCCCGCCGCCGAGCTCGGCGGGGAAGCTCCGGCCCATGAGCACGCGGACCTCGCGCCCGGGGTGGCGCTCCGCGTCGAACGGTCCCCACCCGCGCGCGTCCTCCTCCCGGTAGCTGGGCGGCAGGCGCCGGACCGCGTCGACGAGGGCGAGGAGGAAGTCCACGCCGGCGTTGATCTTGTCCGAGGTGGGCTTCGCCTCGAGCCAGACGCTCGCGTTGGCGGGCGGGCAGGCGGAGAGCGCGCCCGGCTGTCCCGGCGGCGGCACCGCGAACCGGAGGTCCTCCTTCTGCGGCAGCGCCGCCAGGAACCGGAGGTCCTCGGTCGAGTAGTTCCCGCAGCCCGCGAGCGCGAGGACGGCGACGAGCAGCGCGGCCCCCGGCCGCAGGGGACGGGCCCGCGCGCTTCCCTTCGCGAGGAGCGCCTGGCCCGGAGGTCGGAACGGTCTAGTCCACGAGCGCATACTCCACCCCGACGAGCGCCTCGGCGAACCCGAGGCTCCTGTTCTCGTCCACGTTGTAGAAGAGGTACGAGGCGCGGACGCGCGCGACCGCCGAGACCCGCCGCGTGAAGCGCCACGCCGCCGAGCCGGTGAGGCCCGGCGTCACGGTGAAGAAGTACTGGGGCGGCAGGTTCTCGGCGGGGGGGAAGCTCCGCCCGAGCCAGGTGACCGCCACGCGGCCGCCGGCCGAGAGCGTGAGCGCGCCGAGCCGCCAGTCCTTCCAGAGCGAGGCGCCGCCGGCGATCTCCCCGAACTCCACCGGGATCGGCGGAGCGTCCGGGATGCGCACCTCGCCCCTCCCGCCCCCGAGGGCGAAGTCGAGCCCCCACGCGATCCCGTGGCCGAGGTCGTCGCGGATCGAGAGCTCCGCGCCGAGGAGCGTCGCGGGCGGGAAGAGGCCGTCGCGCGCGGCCTCCGAGAAGAAGCGCTGCGCGCCCGCGCCGGCGAGGAGCGACACGCGCTTCCCGCGCCAGCCCTTCTGCGGATCGCGATCGAGCGGCACGCGGTCCATCCGCGCGTCGTCGAGCGGCACCGTGACGCGGTCCACGTCGAGCCGCGCGACGAGCAGCCCGCTCTCGTCCGGCAGCCGCTTCTTCACCTGGTAGCGCCCCGCGGGCAGCGCGACGCGCCGCTCCGAGCCCCCCGCCTTCGCCACCTCCGCGACGGCGCGCCCCGAGCGGTCGAGGATCACGTAGAGCCCCTCCGCGTGCGCGGGGAGCGCGATCCCGCCGGACACCGGCGCGAGGTCCGCCAGCACGACGTCGCCCGCGCCGCCGAGGGCGTAGAGGAACACCGGGTGCTGCACGCCGCCCTCGCTCGAGGCGGTCGAGCCGACGGTCCGCGCGTAGGCGTAGGCGTAGGCCTCCGCGAGCGTCACGCGCGCGTCGCCCGACGCGTCGGCGGCGCCCAGGAGCCCGGAGGCGAGGTGGTGCGTGAACCAGCTCGCGCCGACCGCGTCCGACTCCTGCGAGTCCTCGCCCGCCGCCGACGAGGCGATGAGGACGAGCCCGCTCGGCCCCTCCTCGCCCGTCTTCACGTCGAACGACGGCGCCGGCCGCGCGCCCTTCGTGCGGGCGATGGCCCCGGAGCGGCACGAGTCGAGCAGCCCGATGCGGACGTCGGCCGGCGCGCGCTCGAGCGCGGCGCGCAGCTCGTCGAGCGGGAGGCGTCCCCCGCCGAGCCGGAGCGCCCCGTCCTTCGCGTGCCCCGAGTAGTACACGACGAGGACCGTCCGCTCGCCGCGCGCGCGCGCCGCGGCGGACGCCGCCGCGAGGTCGTCGAGCGCGCGGCGGAAGGCGCCCGCGCCCGCGGACAGGAGCAGCCGCGCGTCCTCCGGCCGGACGCCGCCGACACGCGTCAGGATCTCGTGCATCCGCCGGGCGTCCCGCTCGGCGTAGCGCAGGCGCACGGTCCCCCCGCCGCCGTCGGGCTCGCCCGCGAGGAGCGCGAAGCGACGCTCCGACGCGGCGGCGGTCCCGCCGGCCAGGACGGCGATCGCGATCGCGAGGGTGCGCGCCGCGCTCACCGCGCCTCCCGCCGCAGCGGCCGGACGACGACCTCCGCCTTCCCGCCCGGCGACGCGGCGGCGACCCCGCCGCGCCCGAGCCGGGCCGCGAGCGCGGCGCCGTCCACGGGGCGGTCGTCCAGTACCGCCACGAGCGTCCCCTCGCCCTCGCCGGTCCACTCGAAGGCGCCGGGGAGCGGGCCCGGCGCCGCCGCGCCGGCGTGCAGGACGACGACGCCGTCGCGGTCGACGAGGGCGACCGCCGCGAACCGCTGCGGAACCTGGGGGAGCCCGACGCGGAGCGTGGCGCCGCGCGGCACCGGGTCGCCGGCCCCGAGCGCGCGCACGCTCCCGCCCTCCGCCACCCACACCGTGAGCTCCGCCGCGCCCTTGATGCGCGCGCCGACGTCGCGCCCGTCGTCGTCCCGCGCGATCCGGAGCGCCGCCGGGACGGCCACGGCCGCGGCCAGCCCCGCCGCGAGCGCGAGCCCCACCGCGCGGAACCTGCGCGCCGGCCGCGGCCGGCCGACGGCGAGCCGCTCCGCGACCCCCGCCGCGAACGCCTCGAACGGGAGGTCGGCCTCGAGGCGCACCCGCTCCGCCGCGAGCGCGCGCTCCGTCTCCTGGCAGCGCGCGCACCCCGCGACGTGCGCCTCGGTGCGGGCGCGGTCGTCGCCCTGGAGCTCGCCCGCGGCGAGCCGCCGGACGCGCATCGCGGAGCAGGCCACTCCGGGACCGCCGAGCGAGGTCATGGCAGCTCCTCCGGATCCGGGAGCGCGATCCCGGGCATCGCCTCGGCGAGCGCGCCGCGCGCGGCGCCGAGGAACTCGCGCAGGCGGGCGCGGACGGTCGGGACGCTGCGCCCCGTCGCCTCCGCGATCTCCGCCTGGGTGAGCTCGTCCACGAAGTAGAGCACGGCGATCTCCTGCGCCTCCGGCGGGGCCGCGCCGAGCAGCGCGCGGACCAGCTCCCGGGCGTCCGGCTCGAGGCCGCGCTCGGTCCGCAGGAGCGCGACCCGGGCCACCTCCTGGCGCCACGCCGCCCGGGAGGCGCGGAGCAGGTTCAGGCAATGGTTCGTGGCCGTCCGCAGGAGGAACGCCGTCGGAGACGCGGCCGCGCGCAGGTCCTGGAGCGCCTTGAGCGCCCGCACGAACACGTCCTGCGTCGCGTCGCGGGCCGCGTCGTCGTCGCGGAGGAGGTACCGGCAGCGCGCGTAGACCGCCGCCGCGTGCCGCCGGTACAGCTCCTCGAGGAGCCCGGGCTCCCGGGCTCCCTCTGCGCCCGTGCGGGCGGAGCCGGACATCTGTCCGATCCGCCCGCCCGGGATGACGGCCAGCCGCGTCACGGTCTCACTGCGGCAGCGCGGGGAGAGAGAGGTACTCCGCCGGGTTGAAGACGCAGTCCGTGAGCTCGTCGCCGAACGGCACCTTGGAGTCGTACGTCTCGCCCCAGGCCGGGACCCACGGCGGGATGCCGCCCGCGCCCGCCCAGCACTCGCTGGCCGTGGCGGGGGTGGCGCCGCCCGCGCCGGAGTACTGCACGTCGCTCCGGCCCGCGCCCGTGCCGTTCCAGCGGGTGAACAGCGAGACGCGCTCGGTCGTGTCGCGGTTGAGCACGCGGAGGCCCAGCGTCCCGCCCGCGCCCGTGTCGAGGAACGAGTAGGTGGCGTCCATCATGTGCGGCTTGCTGGGATCGTCGTTCTTGCCGCCGACGAGCGTCGCGTCGATGGAGACGTCGGCCGTGTTGTCGTACGTGACGGAGAGGACGCCGTGGTCCTCCTTCACGTAGGTGTCGGGGTCGTGCGCGAGCAGGTCCTGCGCGTCGAAGTTGATGGTGAAGTCCCCGCTGCCGTGGTGGCGGTCCACCCCGGGGAGCGCCGTGCCCGTCAGGATGTTGGTCCAGTCGGCCGCCCCCTCGATCGGGCGCGCCATGAGCTCGTACTCGTACGACTCGCCCACCTTCGCCACGTGGAACATCCACTCGTTGAGGCCGTCGTCGCCCGGCCAGGGGCCCCAGGAGCACTCGGCGTCGTCGCAGTGGGTCGGCTTGAACGACGCGATCACCTGGACGAGCGTGAGCGTCCACCAGACGCCGACGTTCACGGTGACCGCGGTCCAGTAGCTGGTCTGGGCGTACTCGGAGCCGTAGGAGGGGCTCTGGCCGAGCGCATCCCGGCTGACGGAGATCGCGCCGGGGTTCGCGTCGGCCGACGGCGTGCCGAGCTGGACCGCCTGGGCCGTCGGGAGCGCGTCGCGGTACTCCTGGGCGGGATCGACCTTCTCGGCGCACGCGGCGAGAAGGAGCGCGGCGGCGAGCGTTGCGGTGAGCTTCTTCATCGTGGCCTCGGACGTGTGCGGCCGGTCCATTCCGGTCCGCTCGAGGACGTAGACACGCTCCTCCGTCTCCGACGGAAAGCCTTCCCGCGGAATTCCGCGCCCTGGAAGGGAGGAGATGTGGGTGGGCGTGATCCCGCTCACGTGCCGGCCGCGCCCGCGGTGCGGGCGTGCCGCATCGTAACCTGCTCAAGGGGGCGGAATCACGGGCCGCCCGGCGACGCGCGCCTCAGCGCCGCGCCTTGAACCACTCGAACGTCCGGGCGAGCCCGTCGGCGAGCCTCACCTCCGGCCGCCAGCCGATGGCCTTCGCGGCGGCGGAGGGGTCGACGCACGAGCGCCGCTGCTCGCCGAGCCGCGCGGGCGCGTGCTCCGGCGGGCGGTCCACGCCCGCGGCGCGCGCGAGGTGGCCGTACAGCTCGACGACGTCCGTCTCGACGCCGGTGCCGACGTTCAGGGCGCCGTCGAACCGCCGCTCCGCCGCGAGCAGGTTGGAGCGCGCGACGTCGCCCGCGAACACGTAGTCGCGCGTCTGCTTGCCGTCGCCGAACACGGTGCAGGGCCGGCCGTCGAGGAGGCGGCCGCAGAAGATCGCGACCACGCCCGCCTCGCCGTGCGGGTCCTGCCGCGGGCCGTAGACGTTCGCGTAGCGCAGCGCCGCGAACGGGATCCCGAAGTTCGCGCGGTAGACCCCGAGGTACAGCTCGCTCGCCGCCTTCGCGGCGCCGTAGTGCGAGACCGGCCGCTGCGGGTGCGGCTCCGGCGTGGGGATGACGTCGCTGTCGCCGTAGGTGGCGCCGCCGGAGGAGGCGAACACCACGTGCTCGACCGAGCGCGCGTCGACGGCGGCCTGCATGAGGTTCAGGAGCCCGCCCACGTTCACGTCCGCGTCGAAGCGCGGGTCCGCCATCGAGCGGCGGACGTCGATCTGCGCGGCCTGGTGGCAGACGACCTGCGGCCGCTCCTTCAGGACCGCCTCCCGCGCGGCGCCGCTGCGGACGTCCACCGGGTAGAACCGCGCTCCGGCCGGCACGTTCTCGCGCTTCCCCGAGGAGAGGTCGTCGATCACCGCGACGTCCCAGCCCGCCTCGAGGAACAGGTCCGCGATCGTCGAGCCGATGAAGCCCGCGCCGCCCGTGATCAGGATCCGCTTCGCCACCACCGCCTCCCCGCCGGGCGCGCCGCCCGCCGCGTTCAGATGTCGCCGCCCGCTCCGCGCGGCCGGGCCCTCAGACCTGGTTCCGGAACCACGCGATCGTCCGGCGCATCCCCTCGTCGAACGGGACCCTCGGCTCCCAGCCGAGCAGCTCCTTCGCGCGCGAGATGTCCGGCCGCCGCACCTTGGGATCGTCCTCCGGGAGCGGCCTCGAGACGATGGGCACGTCCGCGCCCACGAGCCGCTGCACCGCCTTCGCGAACTCCAGGATCGTGAGCTCGTGCGGGTTTCCCACGTTGACCGGCTCCTGGTACGAGGAGTGGAGGAGGCGCCAGAGCCCCTCGACCTCGTCGTCCACGTAGCAGAAGCTGCGCGTCTGCGAGCCGTCGCCGAACATCGTGATCGGCTCGCCCCGCAGCGCCTGCGCGACGAACGTCGGCACGACGCGGCCGTCGTCGAGCCGCATCCGCGGGCCGTAGGTGTTGAAGATGCGCGCGATCCGGACGTCCACCCTCTCGTAGCGCCGGTAGGCCATGGTGATGGCCTCGGCGAAGCGCTTCGCCTCGTCGTACACGGCGCGCGGCCCGATGGGGTTGACGTTGCCCCAGTAGGACTCGCGCTGCGGGTGCTCGAGAGGATCGCCGTACACCTCGGAGGTGGACGAGAGGAGGAACGTGGCGCCCGCCCGCTTCGCGAGGCGGAGCGCGTTCTCGACGCCGATGGAGCCGACGTGGAGCGTCTCGAACGGGTGGTTCAAGTAGTCGATCGGCGACGCGGGCGAGGCGAAGTCGAGCACGGCGTGGATCGGCCCCGCGAGCTCGAGCGGCGCGCAGATGTCCGCCTCGACGAGCTCGAACCGCGGCTCGCGCGTGAGGTGCTCGAGGTTCCGCCGCGTCCCGGTGATGAGGTTGTCCACGCCCGTGACGCGCCAGCCCTCGGAGAGGAACCGGTCCACGAGGTGGCTGCCGATGAACCCGGCCGCGCCGAGGATGACCGCGCTTCGCTCGCTCATGCCCGCTCGGAATCTACTTCTTCGCGCCCAGCTCATCGAGCGTGAGCTGTCCCGGCAGATCTCCGCGGTACTTCTGCAGGACGAGATCGATCCCCTGACGGATGTACTCGGCCACGGGCACCTTGGTCCGGTCGTGGAGCACCTTCAGCCGCTCGTTCTGCTCGGGCGTGATGTAGACCGTCGTCGAGATCTTCTTCCGGGCCATGGCTGCGCCGAAGCTATGTGACCACGCGTATGCTGTCAAATATGGCCACTCCTTCGTGGCGCAGCTTCGGGTAGAATTCCGAGCCCATGCGCCGCCTCCTCCTCGCCCTCGCCGGCCTGCTCGCCTGCGCGGGGCCCAAGAAGGCCCAGAACGCCGCCGCCCCCGCCGAGACGCCGGTGATCGTCCCGAAGGGGTTCGAGCGTCAGCAGAGCGAGATCCTGTCCGAGTACGACCTCACGCACGACGGCAAGCCGGACGTGTGGAAGTACGTGCTGCGCGACGCCGAGGGGAAGGAGACCGTCCTCCGCAAGGAGAAGGACCTGAACGGCGACGGCAAGATCGACACCTGGGAGAAGTACGCGGCGGACGCGAGCCTCGTCCGCGCCGTCTACGACCTCGACTTCGACGGCAAGCCCGACGAGACGCTCTTCTACGAGAAGGATCAGCTCGTGAAGAAGGAGCTGGCGTTCGGGTTCGACGGCGTGCCGCGGAGCTGGAACTACTACGAGAAGGGCAAGCTCGTTCGCAAGGAGCGGGACACGAACGGCGACCGGAACGTCGATTACTGGGAGTACTGGGAGAACGGCGAGGTCGACCGGATCGGCGTGGACGAGGACGGCGACGGGCAGGTCGATCGCTGGGAGGCGAAGAAGGCCGCCGAGGGCGCCGCGCAGGGCGAGGCGGAGAAGGACGCCGCCCAGGACCGGCCCGCTCAGAAGTAGGCGGCGAGCCCGAGGACGCCCTCCGCGCCCAGGGCCGCGCCGGCGCCGCGCAGCGCGGCGCGCGCCGCGACGGAGAGGTCGGGCACCGGGAACCACTCGAGCCCCGCGCCGAGCCCGTACGCCACCCGGTCCCCGGCGGTCCCGCCGCGGAGCCGCGCCCAGCCGAGGTCGGCGAAGAGCTGCGGGCGCAGCGGCGCGCGGCCGAGCGACAACCGGAGCCCGCCCGTAGCGAGCACGGCGGTCGAGGCGCGGCCCACGGTCTGCGGCGCGGACGCGAGCGCCACGCGCAGGACGCCCTCGAGGTCTCCCCGGTCGAAGCCGTCGATCCAGGCGGTGGCCGAGAGCGCGAAGGCGGCGCCCGGCGCCGCGCGGCCGTGGAGCGGCGTCGAGACGCCCGATTCCACGGAGATCGCGTGGTTCGCGAGCTGCGCGGCGGCGGGCGTGGGCAGCGCGGAGAGGACGAGGGCGGCGGCGAGGACGGTGGCGCGCATGCGGCACGGGCGGAGCAAGAGGCGTGCGCATGCACGCGAACGTGGCGGCGGTGGTGGCGACCGTGGCGTCGGACCGGGGGGTCGAGCTGGAGATCGACCGCGAGCTCGACCTCGGCGGCGACCTCGACGGCGACTTCGACCGCGTACTCGACCGCGACCGCGACCGCGACCTCGACCTCGACCTCGACCGCGACCGCGACCCCGACCTCGACCGCGACCGCGACCGCGACCCCGACCCCGACCGCGACCGCGACCTCGACCTCGACCGCGACCCCGACCTCGACCGCGACCCCGACCTCGACCTCGACCTCGACCTCGACCCCGGCCTCACCCGCGCCCCCGCCCTCCCCTCCCGCCGTCGCGCGCTCGCGCTCGCGCTCCTCCTCCTCGCCGTCGCCTGCGCCGGGCGCTCCGCGGCGCACCCGCGCGCGCACGAGCAGGTCGCGCGCGGGTACCGCTGGATCGCCGAGGAGGACCTCGAGCGCGCCGGCGTCGCCTTCGAGCACGCCCTCGCCTTCGCGCCCGACCTCCCCGAGGCGATGAACGGCCTCGGGATCGTCGCCCGGATGCGCGAGGACCTCCCGGCCGCGCGCGCCCGGTTCGAGCGCGCGGTGCACGTCGATCCCGACTTCGCCGAGGGGCACGCGAACCTGGGCGAGACGCTCCTCGCGATGGGCCGGGACGACCTCGCCGTGCGGGCCCTCTCGCGCGCGCTCTCGATCGACCCCGACCTCGCCGACGCGCGCCAGAACCTCGCCCGGGCCTTCCTGCGGCGTGGCCTCGCGCCCCGGGCCGACCGCGCGAGCGCGTGGGCGCGCGCGCGGCGCGAGTACCTGCACCTGCTCGAGACCGACGCGGCCCGCGCCGCGGCGCACCACGACCTCGCGTTCATGGAGCTCACGGAGGGCAGGTACGAGACGGCCGAGCGCGGGTACCGCCGCGCGGCCGAGCTCGCGCCGCGCTCGCGGGACGCGCTCCACGGGCTGTGCGTCTCGCTCGTGCGGCTCGGGCGCTGCGGCGACGCGGTCCGGGCGTGCGAGGCCTGCCTGGAGGCCGCCCCGGGGGCGGACGCGTGCAGGACGAGCCTGCGCGGCGCGCGGGCGTGCGCGGCTCCGTCGAGATGAAAGCGCCGCCGGCCAGGGCCGGCGGCGCCGTGCTGCGAGGGGCTCCAGGGCGCCCCTCGCCAACGCTCGTGGGGTACGCGTCCGCTGGAGCGCGACGCGTCGCGCCGGCCGGAGCCGGCGCTGCTACGCCTTCGCGAGCAGCTTCTTGCCGTACTGGAAGCCGCGGTCGAAGGCCTTCATGTTGAGGTCGATCGTGCTCGGCGGGACGGAGTCCTTCACGGCCTCCTTCGCCGCCTGCTCGCTCACGACGCCGGTGATGGCGGTGAAGAAGCCGACCATCACGATGTTCAGCACCATCTTCTTGCCCAGCTCCTCCGCGATGCGCGTCGCGGGGATGGCGTACACCTTCACGGTCGGGGGCAGCCCCTCGGGCTTCACGAGCTCCTCCTCGACGAGGAGCGTCCCGTCGGACCGGAGCTCCGGCCCGAACTTCTTGAAGGCGTCCTGCGACATCGCGAGCAGCACGTGCGGCTTCGTGACGTACGGGTACAGGATGGGGTCCTTGTCGACCACCACCTGCGCGCTGCACGCGGAGCCGCGCGCCTCGGGCCCGAAGGCCTGGGTGAGGCACGAGTGCTTCGAGTCGAAGAGCGCCGCGGCCTTCCCGATGATGATACCGCCGAGGATGACGCCCTGGCCGCCGAGGCCACCGACCTTGATCTCCATGGGACCCATGTTCGCTGGTCTCCTTGTCTACGACGCGCGCGGCGACATCCTGCCGGGCTGCTTGTACGGGACGTACTTGGCGCCGAGGGCCTCGGACATGCGCTTCTCCATGGCCTCCTCGAGCGTCGGACGCTCGACGTCCACGAACTTGCCGACGACGATCTGCTCGCGGTAGTCGAGGCCGACGTCCTTCGGGTCCGCGCCGTTCTTGATGACGCTCTTCTCCTTGTAGAACTTCATCTCCTCGAGGCCCTCGCCGAGCCGGTTGCGGCGGAGGTACAGCGTCGGGCACGGGGCGATGATCTCGATGAAGCGGAAGCCCTTCTTCCCGAGGGCCTCGGCCATCGACTTCGCGAGCTGCTTCACGTGGTAGGCCGTCCAGCGCGCGACGTAGGTCGCGCCCGCGGCGGCCATCACGCC